>ONIZ01000002.1 GCA_900317975.1 uncultured Bacillota bacterium | reverse complement strand
ATACTTATGGAGATGTAGATAAAGAAAATATAATTAAAGAAGTAGTTAAAGTAATAGATGCTTATCCTGTTCCTACAGATAACTTTTTTACAGAAGATGATGAAATGTTTGCAAGACGTATGAAATTAACATATAGCGAAATTATGGATAGATATGATAAATATTTTGATGATAAAGATAGAGAATTTCTTGAAAAATATTATGCAAAGCAAGGATATCCAGGAGCAATAGATTTAACTTATGGCGAATATTATAGTTATTACGGAGATATATGCGATAAATATAATAATAAAGAATATAGGGATTTATTTAAAAATAATCCAAATGATGTATTAGAACGAGAATCAAATAATGGATTATATGATGTATGGCATGTAGTATGGAGGTCATATAGTAGAGTTGCTATAGTAACTTATGTTAATGAAATAGGAATAATAACAACTCGTCAAGAAGTTGATGGATATAAATTTAATAAAGAAGCAGGTGATATAGATATAGAATGGATATATGTTCCTCAAGTATATGAAAGTGTTAGAATTGGTGGAAGACATGATGCAATTTACCCATACGGGGCTAGAGCAATAGCTTATAATAGAAATGGTAAATTACCTTATAATGGAATAAATGAAGTATTTCCAGGATATGGTAAATTTAGTATTGTTCAAGAAGTACTACCATATCAAATATTTTATAACATTGTTGCTTATGCTCGCGAAATGGCAATAGCTAGAAATAAACTTTCTATATTACTTCTACCTATGTCTTTATTAGGAAAAAATGCTGAAGAAAAATTATATAAAGCATTAGCAGAAGGCACTTTATATTTAGATGATAGTAATGATGCAGGAATGTTAAGAACTCAAAATATACGTATGTTAAACGCTGATATTGGAGATTATATAAAACAACTTACTGATTTAATGATAGAAACTGAACAAGCTGCTAAAAATCAAGTTGATATGACTCCTCAAAGATATGGAGAAATAGCGACATCTGCTGGAAAAGGAACAACTGAAGAAGCTATAGCTAGAGGTAGTATGGGCTCTGTAATTATAGAATATATGGTAGATATGCTTCGTGAAAGAGATTATGCTAGAGATTTAGATATGAGTAAATTAGCGTGGATTGATGGATTAAATACTTCATATAGAGATGAAAATGGAGAACGCAAATATATAAGTCTTAACATTAATGAACATATATATGCTGATTATTTGATTAAAGCAAAGAATAGTTCTAAAGAACGTGAAAAGCTTGAACAACTTAAACAATTTGCTTTTAATGCTTCACAAAATGGAGATTTAAAATCTGCGCTTGCTGCAATAAAAGGAGATAATGTTGCTGAAATAACTAAACTAATGAATAAATTCTCTGAAGAAATGCAAGCTCATGAACAACAATTAAAACAAATGGATATAGAACTTGAACAAATGAAAGAACAACATGACTTAGATGTTATTGCTGCTAAAGGTGAACAAGATAGAATGACTGTTGAACTTGAAGGACAAATTAAAGAAAATATTGAATTAATTAGAGCTGATGCAAATATGATTAGTTATAATGCAGAAGTTGGACAAAACCAACAACAAGCTGGTATTGATAGATTAAATGAAGCTAGAATGGAAAATGATAGAGAACGTCTTAGATTAGATAGAGAACAACAGAGAATAGATACTTTGTTAAAGATTCGTGATCAAAATTTAAAAGATAAGCAAATTGATACTCAATATAGAATTGCTTTAGCTAATAAAAATAAATATGATAAAGGTACTAAAAAATAAGATATAAGACTTTTATTATAATTTAGTCCGTTTGCGTGAATATGCAGACGGACTATTTTTTTATTTAAAAAGCTATTTTTAGCTATATTTTTTATTTTATATTGTCAGTTGATAAGATTATTTACTTTATATACAAATGCGTTTATACGGCTTTATATTATATATGGTATTATATATTACAAGTCATTTTGTTTGAATTATTATAGATAATTATTTGCATATTTCAAATAATTTTCGTATCTTTGCAACAGTACAAACAACTAAATATAATTTAAATAATAATTTTATGGATTTAGGTTATGGAAATAATCAAGATAACAATGATGATGTTAGGCTTGATGAAAATGGTAATCCTGTAACGCCAGATAATAAAGATAATTTAGATGGCGATAATAAACAGGTAGATGAGAATGGTAATCCTATTGATGACATTGATAAAAACAATGACAACAATGGCGATAACCACGATAATCATGATGATGACCATCATGATAATGATAAAAATGATATTGAACTTCATCCTGGAGAAATTATTGAAATTGGTGAAAATAAATATACTGTTGCAGAAAATGGAGATTTGATTGATAAAGACGGAAAAGTATTTAAAGAATCTAAAGATGTTCAAGAGTATTTAAAAAGTTTAGATGAAGATACTAATAATAATGATGATAATAAAGATAAAAATGCTTTAAATCTTAATAATATAAAAGAAGCTTTAGGATATCAAATTGTAGATGAAAATGATAAAGAAATTGAGTATGAAGATAATGTAGAAGGCGTTAAAAATTATGTTAAAGATGTAATTGAACAGCAAATTGATGAAATTAAAGAAGCTACTATTAACACTTTATTTGAGAAATATCCATTTGCTCTACAAGCTATTAATTATTATGTTGCTAATGGAAATAGTCTTGAAGGATGGAATGTTAAAGAAGATAGATCTGGAATTACAATCGATGATAATAATGAAAAACAACAAGAAGATATAATTAGAACAGCATGGAAAGAACAAAAACGTACTGGTGATGTAGAAAGTTATATTGCTTATCTAAAATCTTCAGGTATTTTATTGAGTACTGCTAAAACTGAGCTTGAAGGACTTCAAAAAAGTGATAAAGCTCGTGAAGAAGAAACGGCGAGACTTGCTCAAGAAGCTTACAATAAAGAACAACAGCAAATTGCTGAATTTTGGAAAGAAGTAAGCGATACAATTAAAAGCCGTAAAATAGGCAAATATGAAATTCCAGAACAAATTAAAGTTGTACGTAATGGTAAAGCTATGATGGCTACTCCAACTGATTTCTTAAACTATATTTCGGCAGTTGATAGAAATGGAGAAACAGCATATGCTAAAGATTGCAAAGCAACTGATCCTAAGAAAGATTTCGAAGACAATATTTTAAAAGCATATTTGAAATTTACTGGTGGAGATTATTCTTCGTTAGTTGAAATGGCTATAAAAGAAAAAGAAGTAAAAACACTTCGTTTTAAAGCTAAAGATAACAAAAACACAACACGTAGATTTAATCCTAAAAGTAATGACAACAATAAAGTAATTGATTTAGGTTTTTAACAATTAAATTTAAAAATTATGGCAATGTATAAAATGCGTGTCGTTCAACATGGCAAGTATGACGACAGAGGGTATAGCAATGAAGAAAGTATTGCTAATCTTCAATTAACTAAGCCTGTTGAAATTAATTCATTCCTTACTTATAATTATGGTATGGATGATGATCGGTTCCCGCTTAGCTTTATGACAGAAGGTCAAGGTAGAGGTGGTGTAGTAGATATCGATACTAATCAGTGGACATGGTCTGTTATGGGTCGTATGAAGTTTAGTGATAAACTTACTTATGCTGCTAAAGTTAACAGTGCTACTGGTATTGGAGGTACAGAATTTGAGTTACATTTTGCTACACATAATTTTATTGAGCAATATGGTCTTATGGCTCCTGACGGTCAAACTCAAGTTCGTATTCAAAAAGATCTTGGTGCTACGCCTTATGGTTATGGTTATTTGGTACGTCTTACTACTCCTGATCCTACAGCTATTGTAAGCGATGAAAATCTCGAGGTTGGTAAATATTGGAGTTTAACTGCACCTACAGTTTCTGAAAGTTATTCAAAGGGTAATCGTAGTAATACTATGGGTCCTGGTAAAATGACTTCTCAACTTGAATATCAACGTTATACTAAAGAGATTGCTGGTAACCTTGCTAATGTAGTTACTAAATACGAATTTAAAGATAAAAGTGGCAAATCTTCTAAACTTTGGATTAATGAAGAGATGCGTCAATTTGATCTTCAACAGCGTATAATGAATGAAGAGCGTCTATGGCTTGCTGAATATAACCGTAACGCTCAAGGTGAAATTCTTTTGAAAGATCGTGATAATGGAAAGTCGATTCCTCATACTGCAGGTATGTTAGAGATTTGTCGTGAATCTAACTATGATACTTACGGAGAATATTTGACTATTCAAAAGATTAAACATAGTGTAGGTGATGTACTTGATCGTGATACTGATACTGGTCATATGAATATTGTTCTTATGGCAGGTAAAGGCTTCATGGAAGATTTTGATGAGGCTATTAAAACAGACGCTAAAGAAAATGGTTTCTTGACTCCTCTTGGAGAAAAAGAAATTCAAGGCAATGGGTATGGTCTTGAATATGGAGCTTATTTCCGTGCTTATAAGACTATTGATGGTCATACTGTTACAATTAAGCATTGTTCTTTCTTTGATAAGAGTACTATTGCAGAAACTGCTAAAATGAATGGTATGGTTCATCCTCGTACACATTATCCTATCACTTCTCACCAAGCTGCATTTATTGATTTCAGTACTTATGATGGACATCAGAATGTTCGTTTGGTTCGTCAAAAGGGTCAGATTTATAAGGCTAAAGTTCTTAAAGGTCTGACTGATGTTCCTGCTTCTTGGGGAGTTCCTGAGTCTAATTTCATTGCAACTGAAATTGATAAGAGCGAATTCCATATTAAGAGTAGTCTTGGACTTCAAGTAAATAATTCTACAAAGATGTTCCTTATTAAATGTGTTCTTTAAAATTTTTAAAATCATAAAATTATGGCTGAAACATCTAATAAACCGTCAGGATTTACATTTAATCCAAATGGTGATGACAATAAAGCTACTACTGCACAACCAACAACAGTACCTACTACTAAAGTTGAAGTTGAAGATTTAGATTCTCGTTATGAAGATAAATCTAGTGTAACAGTTGCTTTAGTTGAGCACTATTCGTTATTTCGTAGGGCAAATCGTTTGACTATGCCTAAACGAATAGATTATATTGGTAGTTGTATAGAAAGTTCTCGTAGACTTGCGGCAGATAAAAATGAAACTAATAAGTATTTTCCTAACATCGTTGGTATAATGCCTAATAATGATAATTTCCTTACTCGTGTTAAACAGTATTTGAATAATATTCGTATTGCTGTTGACGAACAAGGTGTTACATTTGATACTACTTTCATTTATGATCATAAAAGAGATTATTTGAAAATTAAGGCTAAAATTGACGAAGTTGAAAGGAGATATTCAATGGTTAACAGAAATAATCTTGCTGAACTTCGTAAAGCTTTAAAACAGCGTATTAACGAATTAGATTCTATTGAGAGAGAAAAAGCTTCTTATGGAATGCCTTTAAATGTTGAAGATTACATTATGTATAGACACTGTTTACTTTATGCTGATGTTGCTAAAGACATGGCATTTATAAATTCCGATGCTAATGTTAGATTTTACATTAAAGACAATGCTAGAGAAGAAGAAAGAAAACGTAAGCAACATGAACTTGTTAATAAAGCAGTTTCAAATTATGTTCTTTTACTTGGTGATAGTGCATTATTTGATGCAGTTTATACTTTATATTGTGCAGAAAATGCTAAGCCTATTCTTACTTCTGTTCTAAAAGATCGTATGGATAAAGAAAATGAACTTCACAAGTTTGCTACTGAAAGACCTGATAAGTTCAATAAGATTTATTCCAATAAAGATGTTAGAACACTTGCAGATATTGAAATGCTAATTGCTCGTGGAGAACTTGTAAAATCTGAATACAATCAGAATATAGTTTCTACAGATGGTGTTTTGATAGGTGCTAATATGAGTGAGGCTTTAGCTTGGTTTAAAAATCCTGAGAACATATCTCTTGTAAATGCTTATAAAGCTAAATTAAAGAATTTTTAAAAATATCTCGTTATGACTATTTCTGAAATGCACACTTTGTTTCGTACATTGGGTCAGCAAAAAGGTATGCAACATAATCGTGCTATACTTCCAGAAGAAATTGATGACTATCTAAATGCAGCAATTATTGATTTCTGTAGAGAAACTTTAGCAGCAAATGGTAGTACTCAATATGCTGATAAACGTTCTTTGAGAGATAATGCTATTGTTCCGTATAATGCTCTTAGAACTCTTTATACTGAAATTCCAAAAGTTGTACAGCAAAGACCTGTGAATGGATGTTATATTATGTCTATGGAAAGAGGTGGAAAAGAAATTCTTGCATTTATTGGTGCTGATATTAACTATGAGTCTGATGGTAATAGGTATCCTTGCAGAATAATTGAGCCTGCTAAATTAGCTTACATACTCAATGATTATTGTAATAAACCTACTAAATTTGAACCATGCTGTCTTATAGATAGTGATACAACAATTAAAGCTGAGTTTCATATTTACACTGATGGAAATAAGCCGTATCAAATATTTGTTCATGCTATCAATAATCCTAAAGTTGTAAAACTTGACGATAATGTAGATTGTGATCTTCCTGTATATGTGCATAAAGAAATAGTCGAACGAGCTGTTCGAAAGTTCTTTGAAAGTGTAGGTGCTACTACACATCAAGTTAAACAATAATAAAATTATAATATTATGTATCAAATGTTATATGGTACCTCATTAGGTATTTCTAGTGGTGCATTTACTTTTAGTGGTGCTACTAGTGGTTCTATAAACGATTTGGGGGTTAAAGGTAAACTTACTTTTTCTTATTTAAATGGCTCTGGTAATCGAGTAGCTTTGACTAGTGGCTGTAAAGGTAAGTTTGATGTAATTCTTGGTCGTCCTAAAGAAGATGGTGGTCCTGTAGTTCTTCCTTTACATATGAATGAATGTAAAGTAGCTGGTGTAGAATATAATCCTGGAACTACATTTGTTGCTACTGTAACTTGTTCTGCAATCGATGAAGTCGGTGATGTTACTTTGCTGATTACAAAGAAAGGTGTTCAATTCAATGAACGTGCAAGTTGGACAGTAAGCGATCATGTTACTAAAGCTATGACCAACGCTCAAGTTGCTGCACTTATTGCAAAAGGTGTTAATGCAAATAAAAATTCTCATGGTCTTACAGCTACTGTTGCTGGTAATGTAATCACACTTACAGCTTCTGAGCCTACTGCAGATTATACAATTCAAGCAACAGATTTATTGGAAACGGCAACTGTAGCCGTAACTACTCCCGCTAAAGATTGTAGAGGATTAGATGCAAAGAAAATTGCAGAGTTAGCTTCTAAAGCTGCTGCCGATGCAGGTTTCGAATACACTTATCAAGATGGTGCAGATTTGATTTATCCTGAATATCCATTTAATCCTAATGGTGGAGCTCTTACAGGTTCTTTCGATATGCTTGTTATTAACTGTGGTGAACCTCGTGACTTTAAAACTCATGAAGAAACAGTACATCAGCAAGTTACTATTGTAATGCCTCATGGAACAGGTACTGGTACAGGTCTTATCAATAGTATGTATCAAGGTCTTGTAGCAGCAGGTGCAGAAGGTAAAGGATTTGTTGTAGCAAGCTAATAATAAAATGATATTTGTTCAATCCCTCTACAGGGTAACAGATACAAATCTGATATTGTACAAATAGAATAATATTAGTGTATAATTTAAATAGTAGAGGGGGTTATTGATAATTAACGTTATCAATAATCTCCTCTTTATTATTTTATTATGGAATTGTTATTAAATGCTTTAGAGCAAGGAATAGCTCCTGCTATAGTAATTGCTTTATATCTTATTATAATAGAAATTATAAGAGTTAGAAAAGAAAAATATCAAACTAAAATTAGTACAGAAACAGTAGAAGCAATAACAGATATTCAAACAGTCGTGAATGAAATATACAATAAGAGAGAAGCTGAAAATAGAGAAAAGTGTAAAATTATAATAGACAATTCTTTCAATAATGCAGCTTTTAATCTTATAAATTTTATGCAAAGAACTTTAATTAGTAATCATCTTGATACTAATAAAGATAGTGTTCTTGCTAATATTCACAATGCTGCAAATTCTGCATATTATACAGTTTTTCAAACTCTTTCTCTATATTCTATTAATAATGGTAGAATTTCAGATTACATTGATGCTCATTGGTTAAAAGAAATTGAAACTGATTTAATAGATTCTATTTATAATCCAAGTCTTAGTCGTGAAGATAAAATGATGGGATATATTAATAAAATTACAATAAGATTTCAAACATATATTAGTTATATGCAAAATAAAGCTTTAAAATGATTAATTTTGATAAATTGCTAGACTTATATACAGAGTCTGTTATAAGTAATAATAATATGTCTAATTTAGGCATTGTTAATAAAACTGATAATATTTGTAAAAATTTTATATTATGGATAAATTATAAAATGAAAGATGTTTATGATTTATTAAGTACTGAAAATGAAACAAAAGAGAGTATAGAAAATTTATATAATTATTTAATATAACATAGTTATGACACAACAAAATGGATTTTATATGTTAAAAGTGCCTTTTAAATGGAAAGCGGTTTATAATACTTTATTAAGACTTATGACTAAACAAGGAATAAGTATAATGGAAGATTGTACATCTGCTTGTTCAGGTAAAGGAAAAAAACTTTTAGCTTGTTGGATTGAATTTAATGTAGCCTGTGCTTCTGTAGAAATAAATCAACGTTCTGCATTAATACTTATTCAAGATGTTGTAAATAGATTAAATACAAATTATAATACTGATTTTGATTTAGATTATTATTCTACATTAGATTTTGAAGAAGAACCTCCTAAAGTATTGTTTGGAAATTGTTCATTTTTTGTTTTAGAAGATTATGAGTCTTTTGAACAAATTATGCAAGAAGAAGAACTTAATACTCAAGATGATTTTATAGAATTTATTAGTGAATATTTATCTGATAATATGTATAATTATTATTTTGCTATTGATAATAAAAATTATATTTATATAGACGACGATGATGATTTACTATTTAATGCAGATTTAACAGACGATGTTTTTATTATAAATTGTCCAGAAGGATATTCTGTAAATAGAGTTTATTATAATTCCCCTTTAGGTGAATCGATAATAACTCCAATTTATAATGAAGATGGTATGTTTATATATTTTAATAATGACAAAACAAATGTTAAAAAACTATTTATACAATTACAAAAAGTTGAATAATTATGAGTAAAAGTATAGGTTTTAGATTAAGAAATGAGGCATTAAATGAAAATCGCACTCCTGCTGTTTCTATAGATGAAAAATATGGCATTTATAGAAATTTAGAAGAGGCGTGTCTTAAAATACCTATTACTCAACGTAGTATAGGTTTAACTATTTGTATTGAAACTGCTCAAGGTATAGTTAAAGAATATTGGTGGCAAGAAACAATTGCTGACGAAGGTCTTGTAAAAAAATACGATGAAGAAGAAATAATAAGTATATTTAATGAAATTGATACTATAAATGAAAGATTAGATTTAATTAAAAATATTCAATTTAGGATAGTTGAAGAATTACCATTAGTTGGAGAAGAAAATATTCGTTATCTTGTATCTAATGGAATTGCTTCAGGTGATAATAAATATGATGAATATTTTTGGTTGGTTGAAGAACAAAGATATGAAAAATATGGTGGAATTAATGCTAGCGGCAGTATTATAATAAACAATAATTATGATTTTAATAGTGATTATTTTACACAATCTACTTCAAATTATATAACTACTGTAAGTTTAAAAAATCCTTTAGGTAGTTTAATAGCAAGTAGTGGAAATTTAATAAGATTTGCTAATACAACTACAGGTTCAATAGAAAGTATAACTGGCGCAGATTTTTATATAGGAAAAAGTAATAAAAATCAAGGAATTGTATTTAACGACGATAGTGTAAACATAAAAGGAAATGTAAAAATTAATAATTCGTATCCTGTATTATCTGGAAGTAATGGATTAGCTATAAGCGGAAATGTTATGTATATTGATAGTAGCGGCAGTATAAACTTTAGTGGTACTATAAGTCTTGGTGGTAGTATAGAATTACGTAGTACACATATATCAGGATCTACTGTTGGACCTATAGCTCATGTAGGTGATGTTACTATTAATTGTGGTACTAATTATATAGGTATAACATCTGGCGATTTATTTCTTTATGGTGGTAGTAATATATATTTTGGTACTAATGGCGCAGGTAGTTTATTATTATTTGGCAGTAATGTTAATATAAGTGGTAACACTATTAATATATCGGGTAATGATGAACTTAATGTTAATGTGGAAGATATTACACTTTCTGGAACAACTGTTACCATTAAAGGTTCAGATAATGATGTAGAATCTATAAGAATATGTAATTCAAATAATAATAATTCAATTGTGATAAACGGTGATGAAGACATTATAGAAATAAAAAGTGCAAATGAAATTAATTTAAGCGGAAGTTATATTAATTTAAGTGGAAGTAATATTAATTTATTATATTCTGATTATACTTATATTAAAAAAGATAATGATATTTTAAAAATATTTAATGACGATAGAGATTCAAAAATTAATATACAAGCTAGCAATAAGATTACTATTGCAACTACTGACCAAAATTCAACAGGAAAAATTCATATAGAAAATGACCCATATTATTTAGATATTTCATCTGGAGGTATAATACTTAGTAATAATAATAAAGACTGGAAATTTGATTTTAATGACGGCTCATTCCATGAAATATTATAAATTAACAATCAAAAATAAATAATTATGAAAAAGATTCTTTTAGCAGTTCCGACAAGTCGATTTATCGAAACTGAAACATTTAAAACTATATACAATCTTTCTATACCTGATGGTTATCAGGCTGTATTAGAAATAGTTCAAGGCTATGCTGTTCATCAAGCAAGAAATATTCTTGTGCAAAAAGCATTAGAACAACAATGTGATTACATCTTTTGGATAGATTCTGATATTATTTTATATAAAGACATTCTTAAATGTCTTATTGAAGACGATAAAGATATTGTTACTGGATATTATATTAAAAAAGTTGAGGGACAAAATATTTGTGAATTATTTGGAACAAATCCTCAAGATCCAAATTCTGAAATAATTCCAAATATATTAGAAAAAGATTTACCTAAAGTTAACGGATTATATATTGTTAAAGCGTGTGGATTTGGTTGTACTTTAGTTAAAATTGATGTATTTAAAAAAATGTTAGAAAGTGAGCAAGATAAATTATGTTTTGATTATGTTTGGCAAAAAGATAAAATATGTTCAGAAGATATTCTTTTTTGTAAACGTGCTGAAGCATTGGGATATAAAACTTTTGTCGATACACGTTTTAGATGTGGTCATATTGGAAATAAAGTTTTTTAATAAAAAAAATATAATATTATGAGAAAATAATTATGGAATACGTTCAAGGTGTAATAGATAACATTATTGCAAATTTTGATTTTGCATATATGTTAATAGTTAATATTTTAACTTATGGTGTAATTAAATTAATTGACTATTTGAATAAAGATAAAAATGTTTCTACATTAGTTAAAAGAATTGTATTAGTTTGTTGTATTATTGTTATAACATTAGTTTATATATTAATTGGTTATGAAGATTATAAAATTTTATTAAATTCTGCAATTGCGGCACCTGTATTTTATAGTTGGGTTTTAAGACCTATTTTGAAAAAGTTTAAAATAGGATATAAAGAATTTGATGAAACATTAAAATAAAATAGAATTATGAAAACTAGAAAATCTATAAATATTTATGGCAATAGGCGTCCTAAAACAGGGCGCCTTGTTGCTAATCCTATACCACCAGAAAATATATTTTGGTATGATATATTTGAACCTATAGTTGAAGCTATAAATAAATTGTTTAATGGAACATCTTTAACTTATAAAGAAAGCGATACTGTTGTATTTGGTCCAGATAATTCTATTAATGTAAATGTTAATTTACTTAATAGATTAAATGGAAATAGTTTATTTCAAGGTAGAAATATTCCATTTGCTACAATAAATGGTGAAAAAATATTTGATAGTAATAAAAATATTATAATTGAAGGAGGTGGAGGAAGTTATATTGCAGGAGATCATATTATAATAGAAAATAATGTTATATCTGCAGATTTATCAGATTATTATAATAAAAATTATATAAGTGAAAGATTTAATTATTTAAATACTGAAATTGATTCAAAACAAGATATTTTAATTGCTGGAGACAATATAACAATAAGAGAAGGTAATATAATAAGTGCTACAAATACAACTTATAATGCTGGTCAAAATATTACAATATTAAATGGAGTTATATCTGCAATTGATACAACTTATGAAGGATCTGATTTTGATATTAAAGATTTATCAGATAGTACAAATTTAAAAAGTCTTTGGAGTGGAAAACAAGATAAATTAATTGCTGGTACAAATATAATAATTACAGGAAATACTATATCTGCTGTACAAAGTGCAGGTTTTGCAGTTTTAATTGTAACTGAATTACCTGAAACAGGTGATCAAAATACGATATATTTCCTTTCGAATCCTACTGGAACTTTTCCAAATATTTATAATGAATATATGTATATTAACAATAATTGGGAATTAATAGGAAACACTGCTATAGATTTGTCTAATTATTATACTAAATCAGAAATAGGAACAATTGTTAATGGTATAGAAACAGAAATAAGTTCTAAACAATCTACTTTAATTGCTGGTAACAATATTACTATAAATGGTAGTACTATATCTGCTACAGATACAACTTATAGCGATGCTACTCAAACTACAGCAGGTTTAATGTCTTCTACTGATAAAATTAAATTAGATGGATTAAGTAATTATGTTTTACCTACTGCTAATTCTTCTGTATTAGGAGGTATTAAAATTGGAAATAATTTAACAATAGATGCAAATGGTGTAGTTTCTGCAACAGATACAACTTATTCAGCAGGAAATAATATTAATATCGCAAACAATGCTATAAAAGCAGTTGGTTATAGATTTAACACATCAAGTGGTGCTTTTTCTGAAGGAGACAGATATATAGATGATAGTGGTGCAACTCGTGCACCTTCTGTTGCTACAGGTATTATGGCACACGCAGAAGGTATCAATACTAATGCTGTAGGACGCGCTTCACATGCTGAGGGTACTACTTGTTTTGCAACAGGTATTCAATCACACGCAGAAGGTTTTAATACTAATGCTATAGGAGTAAATTCACATACAGAAGGACGACTAACAGTTACTAATGGATATGCTTCACACGCTGAGGGTAATGATTCAGAAACAGGTGGTAATTATGCTTCTGCAACAACTAATCCAAAAGCGGCTGACAGTAGAACAGCATCAGTAGGTGATTATGCACACTCTGAAGGATTGGCAACAATTGCTTATGGTGTTGCTTCCCACGCAGAAGGCAGGCTGACATTTGCAAAAGGTGATAATTCACACGCTGAAGGTAGGGCAACAAAAACATTATGTAATGGAGAACACGCACAAGGTTCTTATAATGTTTCGCACCACGCAACTGATAGTTTCGATGGTAATGCAGGAAATACGGTTCATTCTACAGGTATCGGTACTGCTGACAATGCAAGAAAGAACGCATTCGAAATAATGCAATCAGGACAAGTTTATTTGCTTGGTGTTGGTAACTACGACGGAATCCACATTAAGGGTGAAACAGGTGCACCAAGTGGTTTGCAAACTTTGCAAGAAGTAATTAGCTCTTTACAATGGAAAATTAGAATTTTAGAACCTGTTAAAAATAATGAAATAAGATATAAATCTTCTGATGAAAATATTATTTATCCTTCTATGCAAGAACAATATACAGCACTAACTTATAATGAAAAAGGAATTCTTGTATTTAATAATAATTTAACTGAAATAGAAGACGACGCTTTTGCAGATATAACTTCTTTAATTGAAATTGAATTACCAGAATATGAAGATTTTTATAGAATAGGAAATAATTCTTTTAAAGGAACAAGATTAAAAGAAATAGTTATACAAAAATATATTATTGAAATTGGAGATTATGCTTTTGCAGAATGTGTTAATTTAAAAATTGTAAAATACAATAGTACAATGGATAATTGGAATAATATAACATTAGGAAGTGATATATTCGCAAATACTCAAGTAAGTCAAGTTATTTGTATTGATGGAGTTGTTACTATTTAATATAATGAAATTGATAATAACTGTCGATTATAATTAGTCGGCAGTTATTTTTGGTTATAAATTTTAATTTTAATAGCTAAAATTAGCTTTTAATTAAATTAAAATACCAAAGTAATATAAATCATCAACAATAAAATTTTAGTGTCTTAAAACAAAAATAAAATTTTTCTGCAAATAAATTTGCATATTTGAAAAATATTTATTATCTTTGTAGCGATAATAGAACTCTAAATAATGATTTAGATGTTCATAATGTTAAACAATTTAAATATAAAACAATTATGTCAAAAGGTAGTCGTGGAATGGGTGTTGCCAGTAAAAAGTCTGCAAACTCAACAGCTAAAAGAACTCGTTATGAAGAAGGAGGAAAATCTTCTAATAAGTAAATTATTACTTATATTAATAAAGTATATTCCTATTGTACAAATGCTGATAATGATATTAAATAATATTTTATCATATTTAGATATAGATAACAAAGTGTTATATTTGTTTGATTTCACTACAGGAAATTCATTATTGTTCATAATGTTAATGTATTTGTTAAGTATTAAATTAGGATATTGTAAATGGCACAGATATTTAATAACTGGTAATTTAATAAATCTTTTTGTAGTTATTTTAGATTCTATTTATTTTCTTCCTGCAGATGATATTTTTATATTATTATTTTACTGTACAATAGGATGCATATCTATAATTGCTGCAACTTATTCACATATAAAAGATATTAAACATGAAACCCGTATTAAAATTGATAAGGCAAGCTCTTGTAGAAATGATTAATCATATTGATTCAGGAGATACTACTGAAAATGAAGAAGAATTAAATGAAGCGTTAGAAGCAATTAATAAAATTAATCATGGTACAAGAAGATATAGTAAAAGATATTTATGTGATTATGTTTTACATTGTAGCGAATCATGTTTCAATACTTATCTTTCTATGGGTCTTATACCTCCTGGTTATAAAGAACTTGGATTTAAAGAACTTAGATGGAGTAAAAAAGATATGAAAGCTGCTATTGAATATAGAAAAACTCATTCTTAATTCATTTTTTGGTTAAATCGTTGATTTTGGCACGTTTACAATTAGTTTTGTAAGCGTGCTATTTTTATGGATTATTTTTTGTATCTTTGTATCGTAAACGTTTACAAAACAATTTTTATTAACAATTTAAAAACTAATTAAATTATGAGTATTCTTGATAAAGAAACTACCGATGCCATTAGTTCTATGGTGGGTGGTAAGAAAGGTGCTTCTCGCGGTGTAGCTGGTACTGCTCTTGGTTTAGGTATCGCTGGTACTGCTTTAGCTTTATTTGGTCGTGACGGTCATGGCTTAGATTTGTTTGGTGGAGGTCATCATGCAGAGCATGAACGTGATGCTATTCTTGCAAAAGAAAATGCTGATGTTTTAATGCTTACAAATCAGATTTGGGGTAATGCTCTTCGTGCTCAGGAAAATCGTTTTAATGATGTAGTTGGTATTAATCAAAAAATCTTTGATAGTTATGTATTTACAAACAAAGAAATCGCAGCCGTCAAAGCCGACGCTAACGATAAGTTTTTTGCCAATTATAAAGAAACTCGTGATATTAAAGATCAACTTGTTTCAGAGATTGGCGAACTCAAAACAGAGGTAGCTGTTCTTAAAGCTATTAGTCCTTATCGTGATCAAGTCACTGCTGCAGCTATTGCTGCTTGTGGACAGAGAGATAACTTTAATCTTATGGCTCGTACACAGCGTATGATTGAAGGTGTATTAACTGTTCCTACAACTACTGCAACTGCTAGTTCTGCTGCTGGTGCTTAATTAAAAGTAAGTAGGAGTAGAAATACTCCTACTACTATTGTTTAACAATAAATTCATAAAGTTATGCCAGAAACATTAAATTTTAATATTGGAGGTCAATCTCCATATTTACCTACAGTAAGTGTTGAGCAAAATATTGCAATGATAAATCAACAAGTAGCTCAATTAAATGCTATTAAAGAAAAACTTTCAGGTGGTGTTTCCCCTGTAGAGGGAGGAATGAAATTATGGGAGCAAATTGATAAAGAAATAGATAGTCTTACAGATGAACAAAAAGTTTTATTAAGTAAAGACGAAGATTATATAAAATATGATACTGCGCTTCAAAAACTTGTTCAAAATGCTTTAGTTGATTCAGTAAAAAATAAAGTTGCTAATTCTAAAGAAGGCAAAGTAATACTTGAAAAACAACTTCTTAATATTAAAGATAAGAAATCTGCTATTATAAAAGAATCTAATAAAGAAATTGAATTATTTAAACGTTTTCAAACAGCTGTTCAAATCAATCCCAATTTAACTTATAATGAATTTATTAACTCAATTAAACAATAAAAGTTATGTTAAATAAAGAAGATGTTATCAAAAGACTTACAGAATTTATAAATAATAAAGTAGACGAAATGTCTATTAATAATTCTGTTGTAATGGTTTTTAGACCAGTTATTCATAGAGTATCTAAAAAAGTAATTTGTAAAATGGAGAAATTATTATCTCTTTTGTCTGATGAAAATGGTATGATAGATGTTGACGGAATACTTGGAGAAATGGCTAATAATTTAATTACTGCTAATTCTAAATCATATCCTGAACTATTAGATGGATTGACTATTGGAAATGGTAAAATTTCTATAGATATTCCTTTTATAGATAAACAATTAGTTTTTACTAAAGATGATATTGAAGAATTAAGAAATTATTTAACTCGATAACCTAAATCAATTGTTTTTAACCATATTAAGACAGTAGCTTGTGCTTTTGCATAAGCTACTTTTTTTATTTATAGATTATATAATAAAGTATATGATATTAGATATGATACAGCATATAATAAATTTTTTTGAAAAAAAGTTGTCGAAAAATTTGCAAATGTCAAAAATTTTTTGTATCTTTGTATCACAATTAACAATTATAAAGATATGGCAAGTATTAATCAATTAGTTTCTGAAATTGCTCATAGTGTTCAAGGAGCAGATAATATCCCTACTCGTCGAGGGATTAAACTTGCGATTATTCATGCAAGGAATAAATTAATTAGACATAGCTATGAAACTCATGGCTATATAGACAGAGTTATACAACAAAGATATAGAGTTGCTCTTGTTGACGTTGGTGATGGTGATATAGATTATGCTAGTGCTGGTATTAGTGATAAAGATTATAAAATAGGAGCAGGTATAATTAAAAGAACTTTAAATAAAGTACCAAGACCTACAAGACTTACTAATAATTTACCTTTTAGTGCAGTTAAAACTGTTGGTGTAAAAAATCCTATTGTTATTCCTTTTGTTAGAGAAGCTAGTAGTCAATTTTATGCTAATTTACCTGGTTTTTGTCCTTCTATAACATATGATTACATTAATGATTATATATATATTAATGTTATAAAAGAAAATGAACTTGCAGACATTGGTTCTATAGTTATTGAAGCTCCTTTTGAAAAACCAGAAATTGTAGAAATGGAAACAGGAAGTGATGGTACTTATAAAATAGATGACGATTATGAATATTTCTTACCTGAAGATATGATTGATGATGTTAAAAAATTAGTATTAGAAACATTTAATGTTAATGTAGTAAGAGATGACGATAAAATTCCAACTCCTAATTTAGTTAGATAAAATAAAATTAAATTGTAAAATTAAATGAAAGAAAAAGTAACAAACATTGATAGAATTATCGCTAAAATTGATAATGATTTTAATCCTGATAATTCTGATTGGATACCAAGAGTTGGTGCATGGGTTCATGACGGACTTGGTTTGTTAGATATTAATGTAACAAAAAGAGTAAAAGAAAAATTTAAGGTTATAGGAAGAGTTGCTTATAGCAAATGCGAATTAAAAGGAAATATTAAAATTTATGATGCTAACGGATGTGAAATTAAAGAACTTGACGATATTAAAAATAATGATTGTTGTGTAAAAATAGATGATCACACTACAGGGAATCAAATACAAAAAATTGCAAGCAATGGTTCTAACACTACATTTATTATTGAAAATCGTAATCCTTCTGAAGTTCCAGATAAAGTTGTTATCACACAAGTAAATGGTGGAGATGGTAGTAGATATAATGTAACTGAGGTTTATTCTAGTTCCCCTGTAGAAGGAAGAAATTATGTTTTAGTAGATTGCAAACATATTGAATTAAATTTTGATACAGATTATATTATTGTAGAACATGATGAAGTTAATACTTGTCATAGTAATATTTATAATTGTGATTTTCCAGAAATACCTGATAATGCTAAAGTTATAGAATTTTTAGCATATTGGTGTATTTATAAAATGCTTCTTAGAGGTTATAAACATTCTGTAATGAATTTACATGCTAGTCAATATGGTACAAATCCATATTATATAGCTCAATCTCTGATGGAAGAAGCAAAAAGAAGTTATATCAATCATGGTGTTGAAGATGCTTTAAATGGAGAACTTGCTCGTTTATGGAGAAGTAGTTTCTTTATTGGAGCTTTTGACCCAAGAAATTAAATTATTAAAAATATTATGAGTACAGAAGAAATTATGGAAATATCCGTAAAAGCGGGTTGTCGCAAGGATTATTGTTTAAATGAAAAAAGTGTTAATTCAAATGCAATTAGCGATATTGTAATTCATTGTAAATATGATGAATTTGATAAATTAAATAAAAATGAACTATTTCATTATGCTCATTTCTGTGAATACAATATTGAATGTTTAGAAGAAACTATAAAAAAAATATATAAAGAAAAGAATACTATAATTAGTAATTTGTCAAATGAACTTGATTTTTATAAAAAACATACTGCATTATATATTAGAATATATTTATTTATTAAAAAATTATATAGTAAAACAATAGTAAAATATAGAATGAAAAAAGAAACGTTTGGTTATTAAAATATTTTAATTATGATAGCTATAATAAATTTACCGGATTATAATTCAATTAATCGTAATACATTATGCGATTATATTAAAAAAACTATAGTAGATAGTATAAATAAAAATAAAGATACTCAACTAGAAATAAATTTTGATGGAGTTGAAAAAGAAAAAGAAAGTGCCAATAAAAATAAAATAAAAAATAAATATGAAAATTTAACTAAAGTTGAATTAATAAAATTACTTATTGAAAAAGATAAAGAAATTGAAGAAAGAAAAAATGATAAAATAAAACTTGATAATTTATGTGAAAAGTATAATGAATTAGCAAATAAATTTAATAAGCAATGTAATGCTATTAATTATTTAGAAAATAAAAATAAAGTTTTAGAAGAACATAATAAGAAATTATCAGACGGTTATAATTATATAGAAAGATTATATAATGGCACTAGAGAAGCTTGTGCTAGATGGAAAGAAGAGGCAATTAAATATCAACATCAATTAGCAACATATAAAATGTTTGATGACCTTATTTAATTAAATAATTTAATTATGGCTCAAGAACAACAAGAATGGAAGGCTTTAGGTAATATTGTTCCTATGATGAGCCTTAATAAACACATAAATGGTGTTCCAAATTATAGTCTTCATGATACTATAAATATGAGAATGAGTAATGATAGAATGGCTCTACAAAATATTGAAGAAGTTGGAGATAATGAAATTATAATGAATTATTTAAAATCTATTTATCCTGATGTTTATATTAATCCTTTAGTAGGATATATTAAAGGTTATAAAATACTTTATATTTTACCATGTAATAATGAATTAATTTTATTTGTTTGGAATAAAAGTTTGTCTAAAGTTATTAATCCAAATGGTTCAAAATGTGTTGAATTAATTAGATATGATGAACGAACAAAAGTAATAAATAGAGTTTATTCAGCATTGACTTATTATGGTGGAAAATATGTTGGAGAATATATATATAATAATGAAGATTTAATAATTTCTTTTGCGGAAAGTAATTCTAAAAATGGTTATTCCATTATTAATTTAAAAAGAACAATTGAAAATATAGATATAGAAGAAAATAAATTATTTAATAATCCTTTAATTTCTTTACCAAAATTATTAAATGTTTCTAAAGTAAATGGTAAATTTTATTCTGGATATATAGATATTTATATTTCTTATTATACAGATGATATAAATAAAACAAAATATTTTTTATTATTAAATAATTTTATATTATTAGAATTAGAAAAAAAAGTTTTATTAAGATATAAATTAAATGATAGCGAAACTATTGAAGATCATAATGCGATGTTAAATAACAATAATGATATAATAAATAATACTTTAAAATTAATATTTGATAATTTAGATACTAATTATACATATTTTTCTTTGGGAATTATAGTTCATAATAGAACTTCTTTAAAAAAGTATGTAACTAAAAAAATAAATACAACTGTAAATGAATATACATTAGATATTAATAATGTTTATGAAGAAGAATTTGAAAATTTTAATTATTATATAAGCAATATAAATAATATGATAGCTTATAAAAATCGTTTATATATTGCTTCTTATAAAGAAAATAATTATACAGATATTTTAAAAGAATATAATAGAAATTTAGCTAATAATGTAAATTTAATTCCTGTTTCATCAATACCAAATATTTCATTTGATAGATGGTTTCAAAATTATGTAAATTTTAAAAAATCTTTTTTTGCAGATAAATATTATATTTTGAGATCTATTTTAGGAAATAATTTTGATATAAATGCTGTAAAAAGATATATTTTAATACAAGGATATAATGCTGAAGGATATATAAATAATAAATCAGTAATAAATTTAAGTGGCACAAGTATACTTTATGATATAATTGATAATAAAGGATGGCTTAATGGTAGAAGTGTTGGAAATGAAATAAGTTTATTTTTACAAAATGGATTAAAAATATATTTATTAGGTGTTATATATCATGATGGAATAATAGAATCTTATGATTTTACAAATTATATAGATGATGTTTCAGAAGGATTAAATCAAGTACCAGAAACTATAATAGCAAGTTATAATAGAAGAGCTGGTTTAAGACGAGCTTTACAATTAAATTCAGAACTTGTAGATGACGGAAATAATAAATTAGCAATATATGCATTTCAATTAATAATAGGATATAATAGTAATGGTTCAGTTTTAACTGACAATATTTATGGAGTATCAACACATCTTGGATTATCTAATAATTATGGAAAAGGAATAAGAATACTTACAAGTGATGATAAAGTTAATTGGAATGATTTAAATGTTAGTAATTTTACTGCATTTTCAAGCAATTCTTATTATGAAGATATGCAAATAAATAAAAATATTTTTGATGTTGAAGATTATTATCCTATTTTTATAACACGAGAAAATAATTCAAAAAATATATCTTTAAGACCATTACAAATTTATAATTTTTATATACATTTAGTAGATAATTTTGGAAATATTACAACTGGAATAAGATTAAAAAATAATACTTTATTAAAAAATGGAGATAATAATGCAGATAATGATAATTATACTTTAGTATATTTACCAGGAATATTAAATTATTCTGCAATGGGCGAAGGAAATGATTATTCTATATATAAAGGATTTTATGTAATAAAAGAAAATATAAAACTTGATGAAAATGCAATATTTTATAGAGTAAACAATGTATATAAAGTTAATAATAATTTATGGAAATTTAATTTAGATGGAACTCAAATAAATAATACATTAATGATTGAAGATTTTAATTCTAGTTGTTTATCTATAGGATTGTTAGAAATATCTAATGGAAATGTTGTTACAAATGGTAATATTGGATTTGGAAGATATATAAATGTTTTAGGAGAATCATTTTTTGTAGCTCCTATAGAAAAAATAAATAATATTGTATTAATGAATATAATTGATAATAACAATTATATAAATAAAGAAATATTTAAAAATTATTATATAAGTTGTTCTAAGCCGTGTGAAAATGTTTTATATCAATGTAGAGGGTTTATATATAAATATTATTCTAACGATTGGAGAAATTTTGGAATTATTTATGATAACATGTTTAATATAAAAGCAAAACCTGTATTTAATTATTTATATGAAATTTATTCAACAAACGATAATTATAATATATTTGATGCAATTAGAAATAAAGTAAATGGAGCTTTATTAAAAATAAATAATTCTAGATTATGTTTGGCTGGAGAACCATCTACACATAGACCAGATAGAGGAACTGTAATTCAAGTTAATGATTATGATATATCTTTAGATGATAGATATAGGGATTTATTTTCTAATCTTACAATATTAAATGAATTAGATATTATATTATTATTGAATTATTCAGATAATTATTATTTAAATATTAATGACACTTATGAAGAATTACATATATGTGGAGAAATAAATACATTTAAAGACAATTTTCCTATTGGAGGTGATAGTGTAATGTATACAAAAACTTCAAATATATATGATGAAAGAGGGTTTAAATGGAATCTTGAAATAAATAATCCTAGAACTACAATTGACGAAAATAGAAAAGCTGAATTATTAAGTAAGATACTTTATACTATAGACAATACTGGTGAATCTAGTCTATATATAAAAAGTGTTGGAAATATAGGAAAAGATTGTTCTTATGTATTACCTATAAATTCATTAAATTTGTTTGATATAAGTTTAGAATCTTATCATAAATCTATATTATTTCCATTTTATAAATTTGATGATAGAAACATTGAAAATAAAGCAAACACTATTTTATTTACAAATGTATATGGAGATGAATCAAAAATAAATACTTGGAATAAAATAGAAGTAGAATCATATAAATTAATATCTGAAAATAAAGGAAAAATAGTAAAATTATTTGTGTTAGGAGAGTCAATGTTTATACATTGTGAACAATCTATTTATTTATTACAATTTAAAGATTATCTTGCTACAACAGAAGAAAGTTTACAAATTACTCAATCTTCTATTAAAGATATTTCATATAAAGAATTATTGCCTACAGATAAAGGTTATGCAGGTCTACAAGATAAAGATGCTGCTATTATAGGATCATTTGGATATATATTTTATGAAAATGATATAAATCGTATTTTAAGATTAGATAATAATCAATTAATTCATATAGATTATCCTATTTTAGAATGGTTACAAAAATATAAACCTTATAAAGTAAGATTTGCAAATGATGTAGAACGAAATAATTTATTAATTCAATTTAATTATATTGTAAATAACGAAGAAAAATTATTAATACTATTATATGATTATGCAATAAATACATTTATTAGTACATTAAACTCAAATATATTTTGGTTTACAGAAGCATATAATACTAAAAATAAATTATATTTGTTACAAAATAATAAATTTATAAATAATGGACTTACTTATGAAACTTCTGCTATAAAATGTTTTAATAATTATAAATTTGAAAAAAATATATTTAAAATATTAAATCAAAATAGTGAATATATTGAATTAACTAATAAATTAGGATTTGTATATAATTATAATTATAATGGAATTAAATTTTTAGAAAATATAATGTTTAAATTATTTAAATATACTAAATCAGAAGATCCTAACACACAAAATAGTATTGATTTTACAAATGATCCAATTGAAAATATAAGAATACCTTTCTGTGGAGATTATGTAAGAATTTATAATGAAAATATTGATACTGGTTGGATTGATATTAAAAATGCACAAAATCAAAATTTTAACGATAGAAATAATTATGACCTACCTTATTATTATTTAGGTGATTGGATAATGAATATGTTTAGAAATATAAGAAATAAGATAAATGATATAAATTATTCTAAAATATCTGGAAAAGATTATACAAAAGCAGACGATAGAGCAAGATTATATGGAAATTATTTTATTATAGAATTTGGTTTTAATGTAAATAATTTTAATGATGAATCTGATAAATTTGAAATTCAATCATTAGTTGTAAATACAACTCAACAAACAAATAATATGTAAATATGAAAAAAATTAAAAAAATTAATCAACAAAACAATGTTGATGGTATTTTATTTAAATGTGGTGGTAGTACAAAAAAAGTTCGTAAAAAAGCCTTTTGGGGAGCACTTATAGGTGCTGGAGTAAGTGCCATTGGAAATATTATTAATTCTGTAATAAATTCAAATAAACAACAAGATATTGCTATGCAAAATTATAAACAGCAAAAAGAATTAATGGATAAATTAGATGCACAAAATAAACAAAATGCTGAAAATGAATATTATAATAAAATAAATTCTAATATTAATGTATATGATGATTTTAAAAAATCTTTATTAGCAGCTAAAATGGGAGGTAAATTTAAAAAATGTAGAAAAAAAGCAGAATGGGGAGCAAGTGATACTGGAAATTTAATATCTTCTATTTTAGGAGTTGGAAGTAATATAACTAGTAATATAATAGATGCAAATGCTCAATTAAAAAATAACGAACTCGCACTTGCAGCTGCTGGTAGAATTGGTAAACAATATAATTATGTAACTCCTAATTTTAATAATATTAGAGAAACAATTAATGAAAGAAATTCTATATATAATGGACAGCAAAATGAATTAATAAAACGCCGTCGAGGACAATTAAATTCTTTATATTTAAGCTAAAATTAGCTTTATATTAAAATTAAAACATTAACTAAATCAAACAATAAGCGACAACAAAGATTGTCTTAAAACGAATAAAACGAAGTCAAATTATATAATCTTATACAACATGAAAAGTTTAACAATAAAAGATTATTATAATGATTTTATAAGTCGAACACAATCTTATAAAAATATTTCATTTGAAGAATATAAAAGACTTATTTGTAGGCATTATATTGAGGTAATGAATGAAGTTGTAAAAGGTAATGGAGTAAGATTTACAAATGGTCTTGGAATATTATTAATAGAATATGAAGATATGAGTCTTGTTAAAAAACATAATGTAATAGACTGGCCTGCTACTCAAAGAAAGAAAAAAGAATTACTTGCAAAAGGTATTAAAATTTATGATAAACAAGAAGCTGAAGATTATGCTAAAGCAGGAATAGCTTATGACGGAGTAGAATGTATAGTATATAAAGATACTGATTATAAAATAAGAGCTATGGTAATTAAATCGGATATAATTGGTAGCCATGATGTGTGTATTGTTCCAACAAATACTTTACCTCCTGAAACAAAAGGCTTAACACATAAAGAAATAGCAGAACAATTTTCCGATGAAGTTTTAGGTGCCTTAAAATATAATTTCAGAGCGAGAGCAGAAATTAATATTTTAAGAAATAAATTAAATTATCTTAAATATAAACATAAAATGATATGAAAACAATTAAAAAAGTTAATCAACAAAATAGTATTGATCGTATTTTATTTAAAAATGGTGGTGATACAGTACCATCAGCAGTTGGAACTAATCGTAGTTATGGACAAGTAATTAAAGAAAATGTAGAAGGATATTTAGATAAATTAACAGGTAATCCTTTTGCCGAAATGTTATTTCCTTTTAAAGATGTTAGTCAAGGACATACTGAAGCTATGATACCTTATATTGTTCCTGGATATGGAACTGTTAAACAAGGTGTTAAAACTGTTAAAAATATATTTAAAGAAAATAAATATCATAAATTACATAATGTTAAAAAAATATTAAAAAACAATGAAGTTTATGAACTTGAACCTCCAACATTTAATAGAGACAAAAATAGAAAAACATTTGCAATATATAAAGATTGTTGGCGTCAAAAAAACTTAGAAAAAAGATTAGGAGAATTATCAAATGATGATGATGTATATAAATATTTAAAAAATAATAAAAATGTATTAACATGGCCATTTTAAATATGAATATTTTATTTAACTTAAATATAATATTAAAATAAATTAAATTTAATATAATATTATGATTAACAATATTACTACAAAAAAAGGTTTAGCATTACCTATTGGAAATGATTATTATTTAATGATAGGTAAAAATCCGAATAAAACTGATGATATAGATACAGATGTAAAACTAAAAAATGGTATTGCTAAATTATCTGTTGATAATGGAGAAATAGTTAAAAAAGATAAAAACAATAATGAAGTAAGAGTGTTTAGTGCACAAAAATTTTTAGGTGGTGAAAGTCCTGCAAATTTAGTTTTAAAAGGTGCTAATCCAAATTTAATATTTGCAGCACAAGAACAATATAAGCAGATTAATGGAATTAATGATGATGGCAGTAAGAAAAAAGCTAAATTTGGAATAAAAGAATTTGTTAAAAAATTATTTGGCGGAAATAGTAATAAATCCCCTTTAGAGGGAGAAAACAATTATTTAGAAGATGTTGCTAGTAGACAAGCTTATGCTGAAAGTAAATATGACACTACTTCAACAAATAGTAAAAATGCAAGAGGATTATTTCAAATTAGACCTATTGGCGTAGATGAATATAATAGACAAACTGGCGATTCTATTTCTTATGAAAGTGTTTTAAATACTGATACAGCAATAATGGTTAGAAATAAATTAATGGATGGATATATGAATAGACCTTGGATAAATAATCCTAATAATGAAAATGATACTGTTACTACAATTAAAGCTCTTATGGCTTATAATATGGGTGATTCTAATGCTTTACAAATATTAAATAAATTAAAATCAAACGGAGTTAATATTTATAATGCAGAATCTTTATTAAAAAATATACCTATAAATGAAACAAAAAATTATAGCAGTTTTATAGCAACTGGAGAAAATCAAAAAGATAAATTATATTTAAACAATATGTTATATAATACATTTAAAAATAAAAATAAAGATTTAGACGAAAAAATTAGAAATAGTCAAAGAACAAAAAAACAATATGGTGGTATGACAAACAAAGAAAAAAATGCAAGTCTTTTAGGATATGTTCCCTCTACAGGGAAACAATATCAATCAAATAATAGAAAAAGAGCACTTTGGGGTACAGACGGAAAATGGTATGAAAGAAAAGAAGATATGCCTATAGGAGTTACTCCAATTATTGCTACAGATTTTAAATATAATATTAATCCTGAAACTGGATTACTTGAACCAAAAAGTTATAAAATAGGTGATAAAACTGTAGATAAAGTTAAATCTCCTTATAGAGTTATTGAAAATCCAAAACCTGAAGATAAACTAACAGAAAATAATATTCCTGCTAAAAAGAAATCTATAAGAGAAAAATTAACTGATAAATATGGTCCTCAAGGTGCAGGATATTTTTTAGGTAATGTTATTTTACATGGAGCATCTGCATTGACTGGATTGGCTGGAGCTTCTGCAAATGTTCTATCTAATGCGCATTATTTAAATAAAATGAAATCTATTGTAGATAGTATTAAATCTTATGATATACCTTTAATTAGTTTAAAAACAAGATTTAATATAAATCCTCAATTATCTGAAAATAGAAGAAACTTAGGTTTAACATTAAGAGATATAGATGCAAATACAGCTAGTTCTCAAGTAGCTTTAGCAAGAAAACATGGCGCACGATATAATACTGCTTTACAAAATATGAAATTATATGGACAAAAAGAAAATATTGAAACAAATTTAATTAATCAAAATTTATTGCAACAAGGTCAAACTATTGCTAAAAATATTCAAAATGCACAAAATGTTGAACATCAGAAAGCAATGTTAAATATGCAATTACTTGATAAACGTAGTGAAAATGAAACTAAAATGTTAGAAACTTATGCAGGTATTGTAAATCAATTTGCTAATGCTGGAGGAAATACTATATATAATTGGTTAAGATATAAAGCTGCTTTAGCTGGAAATCCAAATTCTGTTGAAGCTATGTCACATGTTTAATAAATTTATACAATTATGACTTTTGGAAATTATATATATCAAGATGGTACAGCTGAATCAAGAAAAGCTGCTATTGACCAATTAATATCAACTTCTGATAAATTAGAAGCTGGTCATTTAAAAGCAGTAGAAGCAGCTAGTCAATTACAAACTGCTATTGGACAACTTGATTTTAATGAAAAAGAGGATGGAACTAAACAAGAATTATTAGATGAATTACAACAAACAATTGACGATAGTATTAAATATGGAAATATGTATTACGCTTTAGATGATATTATTGCTAAAAGTGGTAAAATAATGAGCGATCCTAGAGTATTAGGAAGATTAAGAGCGCAACAAGATTATAAAGCATTTAAAGATGAAATATTAAAACGTACTGATATTCCTGAATATATGAAAGACATGTATATTGATAAAAATCCTTATTATTATGAAGATAAATATTCACAAGATGGAAGTAAAATTATAGGAGGTAGTAAATGGGAGCCGATAGATAGACCAGTAAGTTATATAGATGATACTAAAATGTTTGAAGAAGTAATTAAATTTACTAGACCTGATGTAACTTCTGGTGAGACTCTTAAATTTTATGATATAAATGGAAAAGAAGTTGGAGCAAATAGTGAAGATATTGTTAGTGCTGCTATAATAGATAAATATGGAAATATGAAAGAAGAAGTAACAGGTGATAAATTATTTAAAAGTGTTATAGGTTTATATGAACATAATCAAGCTTATCAAGCTCATATTAATCAAAAAATTAAATATGCTAAATGGGCTAAAGAACATGGAGATAATACAGATTATGGATTATATACTGCTAGTGGGGTTGAAAGAAGTCCTTTAGAGTTTATTCAATATACATTTGTGAATAGTATTGAGGGTAGTAAATATAGAAAACTTGTTACTTCTAGAGATGTTAATTTATTTAATCCTTATTTATTTAAAGGTGGAGGAAAAAATAATATAAATGAAACTCCTGGATATGGTGATTTAGGTGGAGAATCTGCTGGAACTACAAATAGAACTAGTGATACAACAGAAAGCGTAAATGGTGCTTCTAGTGACGATATGGCAGGAGAAGATGGTATAACTTTTTAATTATTGATAATTATGCCTGAACAAAATTTTGATGTTAATTCTCAATTGGAATATGGTTTTCAATTGATAGATTATAATGATAGGCGAAATAAAGTAAAGTCTGCTTTTGAAAATGGAAAAATAAATGAAGATAGATATAATGAATATTTAATGAAATTTAATGATGAAGAAAGAATACAACAAACAAAAATAGATAATTATAAGAATGCTATAGAGGGATATTCTGATAAAGATAAAGCAAAATATAATTTTTATAATTTGTTAATTAGTGGAAAGTGGGACGAAGCTTCAAACTTTTATAAACCTAATGAAAGTGGTTTTTTCAGAAGTAGTGCCCCTAATATTAATCCAGTTGGACAAGCAGATAATACTTATTATCCTGATGGATTTGGAGAAATAATTAAAAATTATAATGAATTGTTTACTAAAAATGGACAAATTCAAGATAGTAAAACTATTAATTTTAATGAATGGTATTTCGACGCTTTAGAAAAATATACAAATAATAATAAAATAGATTTAACTAAATATGGTATATATGTAGATAAAAGTAATAGAACTGTTACAATTCCTCATGATGAAAACGCTTTTATGGTTTTAGCTAAAAGTATAAATTCTATTACAAAAGAATATCCTGTTAAAACAATTTTTCATAATGTTGGCGATGGAGGATATTTAAATAAAGCTGGATATGCTTTAATTGAATTTGATTATAGATATAACAAACTTAATTCTAAATATCAAAATCCCGTTGTAGATAATGTTCCTGTTCATTCATCGTTAGATTATATAGATACATTTGCTTTTGTAGATAATGGACAAATAAAAACAGGTAATGGATTAGGAAGTTTTCAAGAAATGCAAGCTTATATGGATAGAGTAAATTTTGGTATTAAAGCTGGTGAAACTAAATTTAATAAACAAGAAATACAAAAAACGTTTTATAATCAACTAGTTGGTACTAATGCTGCTAATTTTCCTGTATGGACTATTAACGGAAATGAATTTAAAAGAGAAACATTTGAAGGTGGTGAATTCGAACCTAACACAAATGATGTCACTAGAGATCAAATAATTCAAGATATAGCATATGCTATGGAAAATCAATCGGATGCAGTATCTATTAAACCTGCCACAGATGGAGAAAATTATGGTCATATAATTTATATTCCTGCTAGAGAAAATAAAGACGGTAGTAAACAAGTACATCCTGGATATAAAGTTTTTGTTAATAATTTTTTTGAAAAAGAAGCTATTGCCGCATATAAAAATGATTTAGGTGTTATTGCAAGAGATGAAATAAAAACTATGGAAGGCTATCATATGCCTAAGTTTAAAAAAAGTGTAAGATTACAAGGTAGTAATTCTCAAGGAACATATCAAGTAGGTTCAGATTTTAATGGTAATTATGTATATTTATATAATAATTCCAATGGCACACAATTTAATTTAAATCAAATATTTGGAAGTCCGCAAGCAGCAAAAGCCGCACTTTGGCAAGTAATAACTGCTCAAAATAAATTAAATACTTATACTAATTTGGGTGTTATAACAGAAGATTGGTTTGATTCTTTAATGACTGAATATAACAATGCTTCTGGAGCTACAACTCAAGAAATATTATCTATTTTAGGAGAACAATCTGTGGATGAAACTAGACGCAATATTAGAACAGCCTATAAAAATAAATTTCAACAATAATGACTGAATATCAATATATTAATGGTGTTAGAGTTCCAATTCAGAATGAACAAAAATCTGAATTGGAACTTCTAAACACTGATAAAAATTCTATAGATAAAATAGGATTTGTTACAAATCATAAAACAAATGCTGTACAAAATTCTATAATGGCAGGATTTGTTAATGGAATTAATACTGGATATTCTATTTCTGATAAAGATGCTAAACTTGCTAAAGAATATGGTATAAGTGTTGGAATGTATGATAATAGATACAGTTTAGAAAGAAAAATAGCACAAACTCAAAGTGGATGGGAACAATTTGGTAGAAGTATAAGTCAAATTGCAGTTAATGAAGTACTGTTAGGAACTCTTTTAGGTTTTAGTGATTTATATGATTGGTTTGCAAATTTAGGTAAAGCCTATGGAGAAGATGATTGGAATAATGATTTTGGCAGAGTTTTAACAGCTGCACAAGACAAGCTTAAAGAAGATTTAGCTATATATAGAGAAAATCCAGATAAATCTTTTGATGTTAAAGATGCAGGTTGGTGGTGGGATAATTTTGTTACTGTAGGTTCAACTGCATCTCTTTTAATACCATCCCTTACTATTACAAAAGGATTAAGTTTAGCTGGAAAAGGATTAAAATTAGCTACTAATGGAACTAAAATAGATAGATTATTTCATAAAAGTGGAAGATTTCTTGGAAAAGCTGCACAAAGAATGGGTGTAGAAAATCCTTATACTATTGCTAATAATTTATCTAGATTTACAAAATCTGCTGTTCCTACTGTTATTTCTCGTCAAATGGAAGATATGCTTGAAGGTCGCGAAACATATAAACAAACATATGAACAAGCCATGCAGCAATTTTCTACAATGACAGATAAAGAAAGAGCAGAATTTTATGAAAGAAATAAAGAAATTGTTTATGATGAAAACGGAAGTTTAAAAAGCGATGAAGATATTGCAAAATATATTGCAGATAAAGCTGCTACTTATACGTTTGTTAATGATTTTAAATATATTGGATTTGATTTTCTTCAATTTAATAGTATTTTACGATTTGGAAAAAGACCTTTAACTAGAAGTATATCAGAAGCTCAAAATAGAATTTTAGATAATTTTGCACATGCTACAGAACGTGCTGCAGAAAATGTTATAGAAAAAAGTGGAAGAAAAGGTATATTAAAAGATGCTTTAAAATTTTATACAAAAAATCCTCGTATCGCTTTAAAACAAATTGCTACTCATTCTGAATTTACAGAAGGTCTTGAAGAAATAGGACAAGGTATTACTCAAGATAATGCATTGGCTGAATATGAGAAATTTTTTAATCCAAATTATACAAATAGAACATTAGAATCTCAATTAGCAGATCTTAAATTATGGGAGCAAGGATTTTGGGGAATGCTTGGAGGTATAGTTTTTCAAGGTGCCGGAAGAGGAATTGAAAAAGGAGGAAAATATATTTATAAAAAATATAAAGGAGACAAATTGTCTAAAGAAGATTTAGCAAAATTAGAATCTGATGAAGAATCATTTATACAAAATCATATAAATAGTTGTGGTACAAATTTAGAAACATTTAAAAATAAATTTGAACTTTGGAGACAAGGATATAATCCTCAAGATAAAAAATATGATATTGAAACTAAAAAAGAAATAAAAAATGATTATACAACAACAGATGGATTGAGAAAAATGGATGAAAATGAAAAAGGGATGGTACTTGAAGATATTATAAATGAATTAATGATTAATTTAGCAGCATCTGAAATAGAAATTGGAAATGGAGATTTAGTAGAAAGTTTTATTACAGATGAAAGATTTTCCAAATATATAAAAAATTTAAATAATGATGATACTTATACAACAAATTTATATGATAAAATACTAAATAAGTATAAAGAAACTAAAGAATTATATTATGACAATATAAACAGAGTATTTGGTTCTATAGACATAGATAGTGAATATTTTGGAAAAGCACTTGCATTACAACTTACAAGAAACTCATTATATTTGAGAAATGTAAATGATGAAATAAATAGAATCGATAGTGAAATCGATAAATTAAGAACTAACGATAATAATAATTTAATAGATATATATCATGATGGAAATATTTTATTAGAAACTGAAAAAGAATTAGATAAAATATTAGAAGCATTAAATGATTTAAAAAATAAAAAAGAAAATAAAGAAATTAATGATACATTTTATAATGCAAGAATTAAAGAGTTAGAAAAAATTGTTGATGGATTATTATTACAAAGAAAAAATCCAAAATTTATAAAAGATAAAGAAAATCCTTTTATATTTTCTACATTAAAATTTAATGAAAAAGAATTTTCAAATGATGATGAAGGAAATCCTATAGAAAAAAATATTGAAATTAATTTTATTAATGATTATAATAATTTTGTAAAAAATAGAAACAATAATAAAAATAGAGATATAATAAAAGATATTGAAAATAAAATTGTTAAATTTAAAGAAGCTTCTGATATAGAAACTAAAGCTATAGAAAAATTACAAAAAGATACTGGAACTCCAATAGATGCGATTAAAGAATTAATAGAAGATAAAGTTCAACAAGAATTACAAAGAAGTATAAAAGAATCTGAAGAAATTGATAGTCAAGAAGAATTACAAGAAGCATATGATGATTTTTTTGCTACTGCTCAAGATTTTGCAAATAATAGATTAACTAATGCTAGAAATAATATTATAAAATGGATTACCGATCAAGAAACTCCTTCTGAGGCTTTTGAAAGTTTAATGAATAAAACTGCTCCTAAAAATATACAAGAACAATTTGATTTATTTAAAGTAGGAAGCGAATTTTATTCATATCATACAACTTTATTTCAATTAGCTGCTCAAGTCCAACAAAAAAAGAACGATACTGCTGTTGATACTATTGAATCTCAAAATAATAATGAACAAGAAGAAAAAGTTAATGAAGCTGAAAATAAAAAAGAAAATAATGAAAAATCTGACAATAATAATAATAATAATAATAATAATAATAATAATCCATCTACAGGGGAAGTAAACGAAGAAAATAATCTTCCAGGTGAAGTTGAACAATCTTTTAAAGAAGAAGAAGAACGAGCTCAAAAAGGACAAATTGTTCAAGATAATATTAGTAAAAGAGATATTATACGTATATCTATAGATAATAAATTATTAGAAACGTTTTCTAAATTATCTAATGAAGAAAAAGCAGAATTAAGAGAAAACGGTGTTAATTCTAAAACATATAATGAAAAAATTATACCTGAATTACAAGCTTATGCAAATGAATTAAGACAAAATGAAATAATTCCAGATTCTGAATTAGAAAATATAATAAATACTAGTTTAGCTATGTATATTAATTCTATATTAGAATATATACAAAATGTAGAGGTTAAATCTAAATATGCTAAATTTGTTTCAGATTTATTAAAACTTAATGTAAGAAGTGCAAAAACTAATTTAATTTCTGAAGAAGATGAAGAAAAAATAATAAATGCTTCTTCAGAAGAATTAATAAAAAAATATATTGAAACAATTAATGGACAAAATATTGATGGAAAACCATTTATAAATGTTGATTCATTATTTGAGCATTTATTAGATGTTTATGGAAGAGATGTTAGATATTTAATAAACCCTATTTTATTACATTTACAACAAAATATTAATAAATATTCTATAAATGATATAAATTTAATAAAAAGATATATAAAGCATCCTAAAGAATTAATTCAACGATTAGCAAGTATTAAAGTAAAAAAAGATATATTAGGTCAAAGAGATACACAATATGGTAATACTGCTTGGTTTCATGCTCAAATACCAACATTGGCTCAAGAAGGACAAAGATTACTTAGTGGTAAAAAAGTAGAAATACCTAAATGGGATAATACTATAGAAGTATGGTTTACTAGATATGGAACTAAAACTATAAATAATGCGAATGAAAGAAGAGCAAAAGCTATACAATCATATAATAATTATATTACAGCAGTAAATTATTATATGACTCATTCTGATTGTAAAATTTATGCTTATGATACTGCAGGTAGTATAAGTTATAGAATTGTTCCTAATGTTGAAGGAGTTTCTATGGAAGATATTGGAAAAGATGATTATAAGCATTTAGAAGTTGGTTTTGTTGCAAAAGTTGATGCTATAAAAGAAAATGGAAAACAAGAAAATAATAGATACAAAAGAAGTCATACTGCAACTAGTACAGGTTTATTTTTTGATTTAACAAAAACTTCTGATGGTATTATATCAAATTTTGATAAACATCTCTTACCTATTATAAAACGAGAAGGAGAAAATGCTACAAAAATATATGAATTATTAACAGATTTTGATAAAACTACATATACAGAAGAAGAATTAAAATTATTAGAAAATTATTTTAAAGATGCCGATATTGTTTATAAAAATAAATCTACTGAATTTAATAATGAAAAAGCTAATGAACTTATTAAACAATATTTATATCCTATATTAATTGATGCTCCAATTAGATTAAATCAAGATTTTATTGAATCATATACTAAATTAAGAGAAAAAATGTATGATAATTATTCTAAAACTTATGAATTACAATCTAGATTTAAAGAAAAAAAATATACAGAAATGAAAATGGATGTAGAAGAAACTATAACTATAAAACGTGATGAAAAAGAAAGGGATATAACTGTTTCAGAATTTAGTAGAGAAAATGGTAATAAATTAGCTTATGTTGATGAAAATGGTAAAATAAGATTAGAAAATGAAGAAGGAGAATTTGATAATCCTGCAGCATTTAACGCTAATTCTTTAGGTATTGTATTACATAATTCAAATGGAAAACCTATTATAGCTTGGGTTCAAACTAGAAATTATTTATCTGATAATAATAAATTATATAATTCAGTAGCAAATACTATTAAAACTGCTATTAAAACTTATTTTGAAGGAGGAAGAACTAAAGAAAAAGCTAGTGAATTTTATAATTATATTAAAAGCTTAATACAAAATAATGAATCTCCGTTTTATATAGAAGAACAAAATACTTCTAATAATGCTTTTAAAATATTTAGTAATAAAATTTATGGTATTGAAGATGAAATATTATTATATAGTAAAGAAAATGAAAATGACTCAAAAACATTATTAGATAAAATTGTAAACGAATTATGTAATAAACTTGTATTTAATACTTCTATTCCTTTATTAAATAAAACAATACAAAATAATAATAAATTTGTAGAATTTAAAGATGGAAAAATGATATTACACCTTGATAAAGATTATACTTATACAGATTATTTTGATTTTGTTACTAAAGAAAAAGCTTTTAAAATAGATGAATCATTAGAAAATCCTTTTGATAATTTAGAAGAATTTTCAACAAGAAATGTATTTTTTAAAGCAATTGAAGAAACTAGCTCCCCTGTAAGTGGAGAAGATATTGTACCATCTTATGATAAATTAGTAAAAATTATAACTTCTGCTACAAAAAAGAAATCATTTGACATTGAAAAAGCTTTAAAAGCTATTGGAATATCAAAACCAAATATAAACATATTACTTGGTAAAACTAGTGGAATAACATTTATAGATAATAAGGCGTATTATGATGGAAATGATGAGAAAGGAAATAAAGCATATTATAATACTGAAAATAAAAAATTATATTTTACACAAAATTTTATAAGTCAAGTTAATGATAGAAATTTTGTTAGACTTTTAATTCACGAAAATTTACATAAAAAATTTGATGAACTTTCAGAAAATGATAGAAAGATTGTATTATCAAATTTAAAGAAAATTTATAAAGCCACTTTACAAGAACTTTATAATGATTTAGATTCAAAAGATATAACTAAAGAACATAGAAGTTTTATTATAGATCTTTCAGAAATTTTTATTTTACCGAATGAAGAATATAAAAAGAGTTTAAAAATAGGTAATAAAGAAGACACTGAAGAAGAAAAACGTAAAAAATATGAACAATATGTAAGTTATATAAAACAACGTTTGTTAAGTATGATAGATAGTATAAATGATAATAGTATAGATGATGATAAAGTAGAAGAATTTCTTATGGAGTCTATGTCTCAAAAAGCTATTATTAAATATTTGGATAGTAAAGAATATAAAGAAGAACAATTTGTTATAAAAGATGAAACTGAAGAAAATAGAACATTATGGCAAAAAATTGTAGATTTAATTATAAAATTCTTTACTAATATTTATGATAATTTTAAAATAAGTGATGTAAAAAATAATAATAACGCTAGTATATTTGCAAATGAATATAGGTTATTGTCTAATATAGGTAGAGAAGAAAAAGTTGAAACTCCTATAGTAGTAGAAAATAATCAAAATTCTAATGAAGAAGGAAATTTATCTAATGAACAAAACAAAGGTAATGGACAAGAATCTAATAATCAAAACGATAACGATATTTCTGTTGATGATATGAATGAGTTGGATTATAATATAATGGACGATAGCGATGATCAAGTTGATATTGGAATTATACAAGACGATGATATAAAAAGTGCAAAAACTGATTATATTGAAGATGAACTTTATGTAAGAAGTATTGTTGCAGAAAATAGTGATAATGTTGATATTAGTCGGACTATTCAAGCAAAAGACATGACGGCTTTTGCACAGATGTTCGGAATATCAAAACAAGCTGAAATTAGCTCTATGATTAAAAATGGCGCATTTGAATTTGCTTGTAAATGATTTATATTGTTTTATAGGTTAGTGCGTTTATAACGCAAATATATGCTTTATTTCGCACTATCCTATAAATAATAAATAATTTAATAATAAATGAGCATATTCCTAAAAGTTATGCTCTAAAAATTAAAATTATGAATTGTCTTATTTTTCATTTAAATACATCGGAAATAATAACTCCGAGTATAAAAAGAGTCATAGAAAGTGACCAAGTTGCAGGAAACAATAAACTTAAAGCAATAACTATTGCTTATGGTTTAGAACATCATTTGGATGAAGTAGTTAAAATTGCAAATCAATATTTAGAAAGTATAAATAGCGATTTACGATTAAATTATTCTGAAGATAATAAACTTAAAACTATCGAAGAATTAAAAAATTATAATTTTAATCAATTAAGTGCAATTTTTAACAGATACTATAGAGTAACTAACGAAAATGTTAAAGATTATGCTGCTATAAGAGAAGGATATGAGCTTAGAGGATTTGAAAATCAAATTGCATTAGAATATGGAAAAAATTATACTGCAAATAGAATAAGAATTAATTATTTAAAACATCAAAATGAATCTATTGAAAAAATATTTGATATTACTAAAAATGAAATAAAAGATGAATATTATGGATATGTGCTTCCATCATTTATTAAAATTAAAGAATCAGAAATAGAAAATAACTCTGATAAATTAACAGATGAAGAAAAAATTTTAAGTTCTAAATTAATAGAATTAAAAAAATTAAATAATGAATTGATACAATTGCAAAATGATTTTAAAAATGCTGCTGCTGAAAATAAAAAAGAAATAAATGATTTATTAAAAGCTAAAGCTGTTGAACGAAATGCATTTTTATTAAATTTTATAGAAATATTTGGAACTACTGAAGTTAAAAATTATACTGCATTATATAATCAAGTTATGTATAATTATGCTATTTGGTTTACTGAAGTAAAATCTTTAGCTACAGTTAATAAAGTTAGTCAACAATTTTCAAAATTAGACGTTGATGATATTTATGAAGTCACAGATTTCGACGACGCTATAGATTTTGAAAATGCAGAACAAGATAGAAATGAAGATAATGGTTGGGATAAAGGTAAAGTAGCCAATAGTTATAAAAAATTAATTGATAGTAATTTTCAAATATATTTAGGAACTGTATTATATAAATTAGATTCTCCTTATACAACTGGAGAAAATGAAATTCCTAACTATTCTAGAAATAATCCTTTAGGAGTAAAAGAAAATTATGATGGAGAAAATCTTTATATTCAATTGATTAAAAATGTCAAAACTATAGATAGTTTTAATTCTATAGAGTCTCTTATAGAAAAACTTACTAAAATGGCTACTGAAATTCCTGAATTTTATGGAATTATGCCAATGATTGTAGAAATGAAAAATAATCCTGTTTTTGCTAGAAATATATATAGAAATTTAGCTCATTACAAAGTTAAAAAAGCTACTGTAAAAATAAATCCAGAAACAAATCAATTTGAATTTTCTAGAAGTAATAATGATGCAGACGCAGTCAATAAAGAATATTTAAGATTGCGTAATGATTATACAATTAATTTTTTGAATGTTTCTTCTGAATTACAAGAAAAAATTTCTAAATTAAATATTAGTGAAAATATGTCTAATGAAGAAAAAATTAAACTTATTGGACCTATTATTGATTTTTTTAGAACTATTGCACCAAATTATAATTTTACAGCAATTTCTGATTTTATAGAAAATGCTCCTTATGCCGATGTACTTAATTTATTACACCATGTAAAACAACTTTCTAAAGAAATTGACAGATTATATAAAAAATATAGTAATGGAAGAGATAAATTTAATAAAGAATATAGCGAATATAGAGAAAAAAGAAGAGCCTTTGATAAAGAAATGGAAGATTTAGCTAATAATGTTATAAAAAGTACAAATCTTAAATCTCCCATACGTCCAACTTTTAGTTTAGAAGAAACAATTGATATAGAAAATGAAAAAAGTATTAAAGCTTCTTTAATTACAATAACAAAACTTTTAACAAGTTATAATACTACTACAATTGATTTAAATTCACCTAATGCAAATGGTAATAATTCTTCTAATCTTATAGCAAATAGCCATATTAGTAATCTTTTTGAGGCTATTAAAGAAAGTAGTTTAAAAGGAAGTAGAACTTTAATTAGAAGATATGGTAATTTAAGTCAAATAGAAGAAAATCCATTTTTTTATGGATTAAAAGATAGAAAAGGTAGAATTATAAGACCAGGTTTATTTATAAAAGATAATGAAGGAAATATAGTTGTAAATGAAAATTTTAAAAAGTATTTTGATATATTTCTTTTTGATGGTATTCAAAAAACAGATTATAGCCAATCAGTAACATATCAATCTGCTACAAAAAGTGATTATTTCTTTACACAACTTTTAGCATTTTTTAATGGTATTAATCAACCAGGCACAGAAGAAAAAGGATTAGCATTTTTCTTAGATACTCCATCAGATGCTCAAAAAAATTATATAATGTCTGTTCCTCCTATTAAAACAGATGATATTTTTAGTTATGATGGAAAAGATTCTGTAGCTGTTGCAAAATTTATATCACTTTATAATAATAAAGTTACAAAAATAAATGAATTGGCTAAAACTGATTTTGAATATGAATTAAATAATAAATTAAACAGACTTGGAGAACAACATAATTTTGACAAATCTAAATTTTTTAGAACATTAATTGGTAAAAATAATGATACATATAGAAGTTATGCTTTCTCGATTAAAAATAGTAATGGGGTTTCTACTGTTCCAATAATTTATAAAGAAGGCGATACTACATTTTATTTAGAAATGAAAATAGAATATGTAGATAATAGTAAAAAAATATTTAAATTTAGTGAAATTAATAATTTATATGTATTAAAAAATAAATTTTTAGAAGATACATTAACAGATACATTTGTAAGCATATTTAAAAATAATATTATAGAAAATGAAATTGAAGAGAATTCTATAGAAAGAAAAATAAATAAAAATTCTGAAATATTTCTAGGTTACAAACAATTATTAAAATCTGAATTATATAATTATATACATCAACTAGGAAATGTTATAGAAACTGAAGATAATGATAAAGTTGGTGGAAACAATTGGAAAATAGCTAAATCTAAAAAAGGACTTATTAATTTAGTTCATAGAAAAGGCAATAAAATAATAGAAAATGGAAAATTAGTTGGTAATTTCTTTAGATTTGATAAATTATTTAAAATTGGTAATTTTGATGTAGATAGCATATTAAATAATAAATTATCACTCTACGGGGATGTAAATACTAATTCATTATTTTATACAGATGATAAAGACAATTTATATATAAATGAAGATTCTGATATTATAAAACTTAATATAAATAAAAAAGGACAAAAAGTTATTGTAGATTTTAAATATACTGAAGAAATAGATAATATTTTAGATGATGTTGTATCAGATTGGCTAATGGAATTTCAAAAAGATACTACAGATGCTTTAAATGAATATTCTAATGTATTGGATATAAATCTTAAAAAATTAAATAAAACAAACTTAGATGTTGTTAATTTTGTTTTAGCGACAACTTATATAAGACTTGCCACAGAACCTATAATTACAGGTGATAATAAATTTTATAATAAATGGTCTGAAGACGATGAAGGTAATCGTCAAGATGATATACGTACTTTTTTAAAACGAGCAAAAGAAGTTCAAGCTGGTGGACAAGTTTATTATGGTGGTGATATTTATGAGCAACCTGGAACAGATATACATAATTTAAAATATAACGGAAAAGAAGAATTAATAACTACATCTAATATAAAAGTTAGAACTAAAGATGAAAATGGAAAAGAAAAATGGATAATTAAACAAGTTCCTATATATGCAAGAAACGGTTTTAGAGCAATAACTATTGAAAATACAGTAAAAACAAGTGAGCAAGGAGATATTATTAAAAAACAATTGCAAAAAACTATGGATAAAAAAGTAGCAGATGGTATTGTTTCTAAATCTGTTGCTAATAGATTAGTAAATTATTTAAGTGACGCTTTTACTAATGCTAAAACTAAAGTTAATGATGCTCAATCGTATATAACTTTTGAAGAATGGATAAGACGTAGGTATGCTGATGGCACTTATAATGAATATAAAGATTTAATTGAAACTATTAATAAACTTCGTTCTAAAGAAATAACTCTTGCAGACGTTGATATTAATTCTATAAATAAAAGAATACAAGTACAAAAGAATTTTTATTTTGATATACAAACAGATAAAAAGACAGGAACAATGTATCCTCGTCAAATAAAAAATGCTGAATTTGTACTTATTCCTGAATTATTAGTTGGAACTGATTTAGAGAAATTATATAACGCTATGGTTGAAGCTGGTATAGATCAAGTTAATACAATAGAAACTTCTAAAGCAGCCAATAGAGATATTTTAACATTTTGGGATAATAATCAAAAAGTTGTTAATTATGATGAATTTATTTCTCAAATTAGTTCCCCTTTAGATGGAGATAATAGAAATTATAATTATAATGTAGTAGAAGATTATTATTATAGAAATCTTTGGAAACAGCAAGATGTAGCTGAACATACCAAAGATGAAGTTAATAAAGCAGGTTTACAAATTACAAAGAAAATAATTGATAATGCTACAGAAGATGTAGATAAATTTGTAAACGCATTTATAACTAATTTTTCAACTAATATTAAAGCAAGTTATGATCAAATGCTTTTTAATATGGGTTGGATGATTGATAAAAATACTGGAAGAATTGTTAATCGTAGCAATGGAAAAGAATTACTTGATTTTAGAGAATTCTATATAAGAGCATTACAAGAAGCAGAAAGACTTGGAATGGATAGTAATTTTAAAGAATATTTTGAAATAGATGAAACTGCTGGCTATCCTAAAATGCCTAATTTTATGAATATAAATAGTGAAAAACAAGAAAGTGTTACTCAAGCTTTGTTTAATTCTTCAGTTAGAAAACAAACTCTTCCAGGTTGGCATATGGCACAAGTATCAGGTGTAGGTACAGGTGTTAGAGATACTACTGGAAAAATACGTACATTAAAATATCATAGTGACGAGAAAGGAAATTATGTTCCATATATAGAAGTTCTTATTCCTCGTTGGAGTATGAATATTCCTAAATATAAACGTACGCCTAAAAAAGAAAATGAAAGTAATGATGTATATTATACTAGAATAGAAAAAGAACAACAAAAGTTTGATGAAGAAATTCTTAAAAAATTAAATGATGCTAAATTATTAGAACATATTGGCTATCGTATTCCTACTGAAGGAAAACAATCTGTTGCAATAATGAAAGTTGTTGGTTTTGTCGATGATATTTATGGTAGTACAATATTTGTTCCTAATGAATGGGTTACTCAAACAGGTTCTGACTTTGATGTTGACTCTATTTATGGTATATGTCATAATTTTAGATATAATGAAAAAACTAAAAATTTTGAAAAAATAAATGAAAATAATAAAGATACTCAATTAGATAGAGAAAATAGATATATAGCTTATATAAAACAACTAATTAAAAATGGTAGAATAAAAACATTACAAGATACATTAAACAAAGATAATAAACTTTTAAATGAAGAAAAAAGAAATAATATATCTAATATTTTAAAAGATATTAATAATATACAAGCTAAATTACAAAATACTGATTATTTTAAAAATAATTATAAACAACAAAATGAATTAATTCAATCATTACCTGCTAATATAAAAGAAATGATTAGCAGAAATATGAAAAAAATAAATGATGCTTATGGTGATTTAGAAATAAGAGATAAACATTATATTGAACAATTTAAAATATTTTTAAAAAGTCCTAAAATTAATCCTCAAATTAAAAGTTCTATACAAGAACTAATAGATATAATAAATGATAGAAAAGCTATTACAAATGAATTAAATAATATATCTGATAATTGGAATAGAATAGAATCTGAAAAAGAATCTTATCACGCTGCATTATTATCTGCTATAAACGATTTAGCAAATGAATATAATCTTATAAAATATGACGAATTTATAAAATTACCTATATTAGAACAACAAATTAGAGAAGCAAGAAATAATAATATAATAGATAATTTTTTAGAGATACTTAAAAATGATTCTTCATTTGAAGAAAATATGTCACGTTCTAATTTTGATGATATAACTGCTGTTAATAAAACTATCTCTAAACTTGAAGCAATAAAATCAAAACATAATCAAGCTGTTGCAAATACTTTAACACAAATTCAATTTTTTGAAGATGCTATTATGGGAGCTAGATTAAAAGCACTATCTGTACAACGTGATACATTTTTATCTGTTTCTAATAAAATACATGGAAAATTAAAAACTCCTATTTTAGTAGCTTATGATTTAAATCAGCAAATATATAATAGTGATAAAAAATCTTATGAAGATATATTTGAAGGAGAAACTTTAAAAGATAAAAAAGATAATTTAAAAAGCTTATATAACGAATATAGAGAAAGTAATGATGATGAATATATTGTTGCTCATGATGAACTAGGATGGCATTCACATAATGGTAAAACTACAAATCGCAATATTTTAGGTCGTTTAATGACAGTATATTCTTCTGAAACAACTGCTCATATTCTCGATGCTGTAAAAGAAGGTGCTATTATAAATGAAACTGAAGACACATTTGGAATATTTAAAACATTAATAGACTTAGGAATAGATTATAGCACAGCTATAGGATTTTTGGCTCAACCTGCTATTACTAAATTAGTTAAAAATTTTAATAATAATAAATCTATTTATATAAATGATAATAATAATGCTATAGTTGAAACTATGGTTCAAATATTAAATGAAGCTGGATATAATGAAGTTAGTAATTATTCTGATTTAAAAACAGTTATAAAAAAGGGAAAAGAATTTTTTAAACTTTCTGATGAAAATATAATAAACGTTAAAGATTTATATAATGCATTAAATGGAAATGATACTTTATTACATCAATTTCAAGTTCTTTCTATTTATTCTCAATTAAATGGTATAACAAAAAATATAGAAAATTTAGTTCAATGTTGTAATCCTGATAAATTTGGTGCAAAACAAACTATTCATGATACTAAAGAAGCTTTAATAAATATATATAATTATGGATTTAATGCAAATAATGATGCTATATTTGAAATTACAAATGATAAAGATATTCCATTTTTACAATCTTTGTATCCAGGTTTATTTGAACGTAGTGGATTAAGAGAAAAAGATAGTTCTTATGAATATTTAGCAAGTTTTTTAAAGTATACTACAATTCCATCTGTTGTAATAAATAGTCAATTATTTGACTTAGAAAGTCCTGAATTTAGTTTAGGTTATTATGGATTAGTAGAACTATTTAATGATAATAAAACATTTAGTTTATGTGAATTAATAGAACATAAATTAGGTAGAAGATTAACAAATGATGAATACAAAGAATATAAAAAATATATTGTAAGCAGTGTATTTAATGAAAATAAAACTCTTGTTACACCTTTAATTGTAGATAAATATAATAGATTTATTCCGGATATTGAAAATTTAGATATTTCTGAAAAAAATACAGAAAACGATGCTAATACTGTTACACCTCATGCAAATTATTGGAATAGAGAAAAAATGAGAATTTTTGGATTTGGTGTACAAGGATATAGGGATATTAAAGTAAATAATATAGAAAAACCTACAAAAGAAGAAATTAAAGCTTTTAGTAAATTAACTCCTGCACAAAAAGTAGATTGGATTAAATTACATTTTAGAAATAATGCTGAAATATTTAATTATATTGAAACAAATTATATTTCTCGTGGCAGTTATTCCCTCTACGGGGTAAACATAAATAGCCTGAAAGTTAAATTTGGTAATGATGTTGAAATTTTATATTCTGCTTTTAGAAAAGCTGCATTTAGTAAAAATCCTTTAATTAAATTAGCTGCTGCAGATTTAGTTAAATATGCATTTATTGTTGAAGGAGATAATTTTAAATTTGGTGGAATTTCTAGAATTATAACAAATGATTTTCTTTATACATCTAATAATGATTATGGATTTACAATTAATCCTAATTATAGTTTTGTAGAAGAATTAAGCTCTCAATTGCATGATATAGATATTAGAGAAAAATCTGGAAATACATTTATAGAAAGATTTATTAGACAACATCATACATTTATAAAAGAATTAAATTTAAATACTACTATTTCAAAAGATACAAATTCAAGTGAAAAAAGTATATTTTATAATAGTACAAATTCTGATAGAAGTGTTTTAATAAAAGTAGGCAATAAAAATAGTCCAAATCAATCTTTGATAAAGAAAATTTTAGGTTCTGATCAAACTAAAGGATTTGTAAAAATAAAATCAAAGAATGATAAAATTGAATTATATAAAGTAGAAAGAATAGAAATAGAAAATGCTTTATATGGAATATATTTATATCCTATTGGAATATTAGAAGAAAATGAATATAATGATTATTCTGTAAAAGAAGAGAATAATCCTTTATATAAACACGAGTATTATGAAACTCAATTTAAAGATATTATAAAAGTATTACCTACTGTAGATTTAGATAAATATAAATATGAAAATAGAGCGACAGCTGAAGATAAAGTAGAAAATTATAAAATTCCTGTTTATGCTGCTGAAAAAATGGAAAATGATGAATTTCAACAAATATTAAATGGAGAAAAAGGAGATGAAAGTTCTAAAAAAGGAATAGAAATGTTTATTGAACAAATAACTGATTTTATTAAAACCCCTGTAGAAGGAGATGATATAAAGAAATATACTGTTGCTGCAACTTTAAATCCTTATTTAATGAATTTATTTAAAGAAAATACTTCTATAATTCAAGATATACTTGTTGATGGAGAACTTCATACAATAATAATAAAACCTTATAAACGTAAAAACTTAGAAAGTCTTAAAAGAATTTTAAGAGATAATGCTATAAGTGGTAAGAAAAAATATACCTCTAATAAAGCTGAAGATAATTTAATAGATTATTTATTTAAAAATAAATTTGCTGATAAACATATGTTATTGAGTGTAGAAATTGGATATAAAACTGATGAGGAATTAAATGAAGCTGTTAAAGAAGAAGATAATGAAAGAAAAATTAAAGCAGCTGTAACTAATTTACTTATAGATGAAGATGATGTAAGTAGGCCTTTAGACTCAAAAGTTGAACCTATAGATAAATTTGCTGGAGAATTAGCAAAAAGAATGTATAATCGCTCAAAACGTTCAGATAATAGTATAATACAAAGATTTGCTAGAAAAGTTTCTACTGGTGAATTAATTGTAGATGATAAAGATTCTGTTATAAAAAATAAAAGAAATATATTTGTTTCTGCAGCTTCATATTATGAACAAGAAGCAAATCTTCTTTTAGATAGAATGAAACATTATGTTATAGGTGAAGGAGAAAATAAAAAAGATTTTAATATTGGTAATCCAAATTTATATGAAGAATTATTAAAATATCCTGAATATTATGATGATTTGATTGCGTTAATTCTCAATGCTAAAAATTTTGGTAGAGATATAGGTGAAGTATTTAGTTTAGACGTTGAAGTAGAGGATGAAATTATTAATAAAAGTATAGAAACTATAAGAAAGTCTATAAATTTAATTAGAAATAATAATCTTCTTAATGGTGAAAATGGAGCGATTAGTAATATATTTAATATTTATATTGCTAAAAAATATTCAAATAATCCATTAATTAGACATGATTTAATAAAACTTCGTACTCAGTTTGGTGATATAAATTGGTTTGATTTACAAATTGCTGATGCAGGATTTACAAATAATAAACAAATACAAACAGTTTTAAAACTTGTTTATGGTATTATAGATAGAGTTAGAGATATTGAAGCTCCAGATGCAGTTAGAGAATTTCAAGAAAAATATGATAATATAATGAAATCTGGAAATATAGATATGAATAAAATTATAGATGAACATGGAAAATATATACAAAAATATAATGATAAATATTTTGAAGATAAACAAACTGTTATAGATAATTATATAGAAGCAATGGCTAAATATGGTAAATATTCAGAACAAGCGTTAAAAGCAAAATTAGAAAGAGATGAATGGTTTGCTAAAAATGTTGAACAACTTTTAGTAAAAGAATATTATGATGCTATAAATGAAGCTACTAGAAGAATTTTATATGGTGATGAAACTATAAATGGAGAAAATGCTATTAATTATTTTATTGAATATAATAAACTTAAAGATGAATTATCTGGGTTTACATATGATGCTTCTGCTATGACAGAAAGTGATATAAAAAGAATTAAAGAAATACATTCTAGATTATCTGAATTAACACAAGAAACTAAAGGTGAATTTGATACAACTGAAGATGGAGAAATAATTTCGATGTCGTCTGATAATATTTATATCGATAGACAAGCACAAATACTTAATCATTATATAAAATCGTTAAAAGAAATAAATTCTAAATATAAAGAATATGAGCCTACTGATTCATGGGTTAAAACTATTCGTCATTATTTAGATATTATTTCTGAATTTGATAAACTTCATCCAGGACTTTCTTTAAATGCTAAATTAGAAAATCCTTCTTATAAAGAAGCATATGTATGGGTAAATAAAAATTCTATATATAGTATAAATGAAAAAACATTAAAAGAAATTTCTAAAAATTATGAAATTTTAAGAGGAAGTAAACATTCTACTTTTAAAAATATTACTATTTGGTGTAAACGTAATGGTTTTGTTGATGAATTTGGTAGAATTGATGGAAGAAAATTATCATTAGAACAACAACGTGGTATTAAAAATGCTATGGAAAATTCTAAATTGCGCTCTAATGCTTCTATATTAAGTGATGATGCTTTAATAAATCAAGTTAGATTTAAAAAACCTATTTATAAAGATAAATTTTATTTAGATGTGTATGGTGGAGAACATTTTTCTCAAAATGCTGATAAATTAGAAAAAATTAAAGAAATAAATAAAATATTTGTTAATGCAAATGCTGTTACTTCTAAAGGTATAGATATGATATTATTATTAAGTCATTTGAATATAGAAGAATTAAGAAATTTAAGAGATAAAATAAATGAACTTAGAGAAATAAAAGGTAAAAAATTACCAAAAGATATAAGAAATAGACTTAAAGCGCTTACTGAAAAAGTTACAGATAATGAATCTTTTAAAGCAGATTATTTAACTGTTAAATCTCATTTTCAAACATCTGAACCTGCAAAATTTGCAATATGGTTACAAATGTTCGTTGAACATGATAGTGAAACTGGTGATTTAGTTATGGAAGATAATACATATGTGCCTGAATATTTATTTTATGGATATAGATCTCCTATTGAATCTCAAAAAGATAAATATATAGATAAAGAAAAAACTGCTGCAAGAAATTTTATTGATGAAAATATTGAATATGTAACAAATGAATATTATAAAGAAGCTTGGGATAATGCGGTTAACAATGGAGCTTTTGAAGAATGGTTTGAAGCAAATCATATTTATAATCAATTTACTAAACGATATGAAACTATACCTATTTGGTCTAATATGAGAATTAAAAATGAAGTAAGTAGAAACAAATATGAATATATTCCAACATTTGATAATAGTGAAAGAAATCCGAGGCATGATGATGAAGTTGACTATAGAAATCCAAATTATAAAACTTATGGCTCTCATTTTAAAGAAGATACTGCTGATAAAAAATATATAAATGAAAAATATTCAAAAGCTAATTTAAACGATAATGAAATAAAAATGCTTAATTTTTTAATAAATACAGCAAGAAAATATGTTATTAATAATGGACAAAGAAGTTTTGCTGATACTTATGCTCCGAGATTAATGGAACATAGAGCTGATAAAAAATTTAGAAGAAATGTTGTATTAGATATATTAGGTGTAAATTATAGAAGTTCTGCTAATGATAAATGGCATGAAGAAATTGGATATTTATATGATTCTGATCCAGATTTTCAAATGTTTGAATTGTTGAAAAATGAAGGATATAAAGAGAGAGTTAAAGCAAGACCTAGAAATGAAGGAGAGACAGACGAACAATATAGTAAATATTTAAATGATATTAAAAAAGAAAATGAAGAAATACATAAAAATAATTTAGAGTTAGATAGTGCAATGTTAAATCGTAATTGGAGAGAAGTATATAGTCAATTAGTTTTAAATGGAGAAAATTATTTAGCCAGAAATAAAGCAAAAAATAGTCTTTATCTTTTATTAGAAGATTTATTAGAAAATGACGCCATAAAAGGAAATCGTATTACAGGTAAACCTATTGTTAATAAAAATTCTAGCAATAATCCTGAAATGATAAAATATTTAACTGAAAAACAAGAACATGCTTTTAAAATTATGCAAACATTTGCTAGAAGAGTTATATATGATGAATATAAAAAACAACATAAATTAACTGGTGCTGCTAATTTGTTACAAGGATTTACAAGTTCTAAATATATGATGTTAAATATACATGGTGGTATTGCTAACGTAAGTACAGGTTTAGTTAATATTTTAGCAGAGCGATTTGCAGGAGAATATTTTAGTAATAAAGCATGGTGGAAAGCAGAAGCTAAATATGGAGCAAATGTATTATCTGCAATTGCTGATATGTATTATGACGACGCTAGTAGTTTTACTAATGGATTAATAAAATTAATAAATGCAGTAGATTATGATGAAATAAATGGAGAACTTGTTAAATCTGCGACAGCTGTTGAATTTGCTAGAAGATTAAATGATTTTTTATTTAGTCCTAATAGTATGGGTGAACATTTTATGCAAAATACAGCAGCTCTCGCTATGATTGAAGATGCTAGAATTTATGAAGATGGAAATGGAGGATATAGAATTGGAAATATAAATGATTATATGAGAGATATAGAAATAGAAACTTTAAAAGAAATTATAACAGAATGGGGAGATTCATATAAAATTAATAGTACTTCTATAATTACATTATTTAATAATTATATTAAAAATATAAAGAAAGATAAAAAAGTTCAATATGATTATGATACGTTTAAAAAAGATATATGTATGGATTTTATACAGTTAATAACTAGACAAGCAAATGATAATTCTAAATTAGCAAATGAATATATTAAAAGAAGAAAATCAGCTATAGAAAAAGCTAAAAAAGAATTTGAAACTAAAGATAGACTTATTGATCAATTTGAATTTAAACTTAACAAAAATGGAGATGGTCGTGGAGTTACTAGAATAAAACATGATTCTAAACTTAATATAAATCCTTCAACTGGAGAATTAGATAGTACTATAGGAAATACTACTTTTAAAGAATTTACAAGACGAATTATATATGTTAATAAAAAGATTCATGGTGTATATGATAAATTAGGAAGAGCTACTATTGAAAATGAATTTTGGGGTTCATTAGTAATGCAATATCACAAACATATTTATCCTGGTATTATGAAAAGATATCGTGGAATATTTGGTGGAGGTGGATATTATAATGAACTTCTTGAAGGTGTTGAAATGGGTAGTTATACTTCTTTATTAAGATTTTTATCTACAGAATTTAGAAATTTAGATTTAAAGAAAAAACAAATAATTGATGAAAACGGTAATATTGTTGATACAGATATTTCTGCATTAGAATCTTTACAAAATATTGCTCATGCATTTATTGCTACTATTACACATATTTCATTAAATTGGAATTTATTACCTGCTTGGGAACAAAGAAATATTCTTAGAGCAATAGGTGATATTGCTGGAATTATTGGTACAGCATTATTAGTTATTGGAATGTATGCTATGTGGGATGATGAAGATTTTAAAGATGATTTATTATTAGCGAATACTCTTTATACTGCTAATCGTATGTTCTCTGAAGCTTATATGTATTTACCTACAGGTATGATTTCTGAATTTGATTCTTTGTGGGCTAGTCCAGTTGCTGGAAGTAGCAATATTAAAGATATTATGAAAGGTTTTGAAATATTAAGTGAAATTTTATTTAATGATGATTTTAATCCAAAATATACTACAGGTCAATATAAAGGAAGATATAAACTTGAAGTACTTGCTACACGAAATATTCCTGTGTATCGTATTTATAAAAATATTCTTAATATGGGTGCTAGAAATAGTTATTATAATGGTGGTACAGGTAATTCTAAAGCTCAAGCTGGTCTTCGTGAAATAGGTAAATCATTAAAAGAATAATCTGGTATAATCTGTAACAAATAAATTAATAAAAAAAAGGCTCTTGCAAATACCCGAAAAGGTACTGCAAGAGCCAATTTTGTTGATAGTAGACTATTTATAGTCCGTTTTTGTATAGCAAATCGATATAAATTTTTCGTTTTAAAAGCTATTTTTAGCTTTATACACGACTTTATTATCGAAATAGTATAAATGTATTATTTTGATTTAGAGTCCTTCAAAGAGGCTGTATTTTCGTTATTTTGTGCTGTCTTATGATAATAATCTTTATTAATTTCTACTTTATCAATATATTTATCAATCTTTTTATTTAAACATTCTATATTCTTTGTTAAAGTCTCATATTGCTTTTTAATTTTTTCAAAATAACTATAATTATCAGAATAATTAGCAACATAATGACGTATAGAACGAAGTCTTTCTGTAGTATTATAATGAGTAGTAATAAACAATAATAATATAATAACCCATGTTATTATAAAACAAATAACAATTATTGTTGTATTCATAATAAAATATGTTTGAAGATATTATCAATCATTCTACAGGGGAACTATAATTGAATCCTCGTAGTGTGATTAATCATATTAAGAAGCAAGTTGTAATAATAAAGCACCGCTCTGTTTAATTTTGTTAGCCTTATCACCAAACAACAGACTATCCATTCGTTTAACACCATCAATATTATCTACATTAGAATAATATCCATTTACTGCATTATATACTCCCCAACCAGTTCCTCTAAATTGTTCTTGACCTATTCCATTAAGATAATAATAATATAATTCTGCAATAACATTACATTTACGTGTACTAATTTCTGCATCAGACATAGCACTAGAACTACGTAATACAAGTTGCATTGCATTATGTCCAGTTAGATATAAATTATCATATTCAGATTTACTTAAAATTAATTTAGCAAAATATTCAGCAGCTTGTGTATCTGTTAATTTAATTTTATTAAATCCTTGATATAATTCATTTAATGCTTTAATTTTTACATCACATATACCTAATATTTCTTTTGCAGCATCAATTCTACCATGAACACTTTCTGTATGTCTAAAAGAAATATAAGCATCGTTATTTTGTAATGCAGCATTTAATGTATTTTCACATACTACACGAATAGGAGTAAGTAATATTTTAACTCCCATAGTTCCATCATGAGAAGTTGCAAAAACTAAATAATTATCTATTATATCATCATTTACAAATATATTTTGAGGTAATTTTGCAGTTACAAATATTTTTTCTCCATTACCAAAGAATCCTGCGGTTTGCCATATTGCTTTATTTTTACCAATAGCATCATCAAAGAATTTAAAAGCATCTATATTTTGCACTGGAGTATATTTTTCTTTTACTACACCTAAAGGAAAATTTAAATCTGTTCTATAAGTAGCATACATACTTTCTACAGGAGTGTATTGCATTCCTCCATAATTAAATCCATCTCTATTAGAATCTGGATTTAAATTCATAGGCATTTTAGCAACAATTTCACATTTAGCAACTTCCCAATCAAGTTTTGCTTTTTTAATAACATCTTCTGATGTTACACAATCACTAACATCTATAGTTCCTTTATAACTAAAAGGAAGACCTTTTTTTAAATATCCCATAATTATACGAATGTTATATTTTGGTTATTACTATTTAAAATTCTTTTAAGTTGGTCAAGTGTATATCCTGTAAACCAAGTAAAATAAGTATGATCTATTTTCTTATATCTAATTTTACTATAATATACTGTTAAATGACCATCTTTTATACTTGCTATAACTCCTAATTTACAATGTAAATCATATCTTTGATTTTCTTCAGTAACTCTATAATCATTTTTTTCATTTAAATTTAAAGGTTTAAAAATTATATTATCATAATTTGTTTTCTTAATATCATTTGTACAATATCTTAAATTTAATTTTAATTCTTTTATTTCAGTATTATTACAAATAGGACAATTATATTTTTCCATTAATAATTTAAGATTTGGTTCTCTATGATCTACAGCATAAATAAGAGATTTATTATCATCTTTATCTTTAAAAAATACTTCACAAACAGGAATATTAATAGGTAAATTTAATCTTAAATTACCTTTTTCATAATCTTTTGTGCGAATAAATATAAAATCTATAAAATCACCATTAATTACTCCACCTTTTGAAATAAATATTGTATATTGTAAATCATTATGTTTTTTATCATAAACTTTTTTTTCAATAAAATCAAAAGTTTTTTTAATTTGTAAACTATAAGCATTTCTATAATAAATAGATTTTTCATCAGTTAATTTATGAACAGAAATCCAAACTAAATCAAAACTTCTTTTATGATGACATAATATTTCATTATCAATAATTTCAAAATCATTTTTAGTAATATCTATAGGATATAAAGGTATATTATATCTCAAATAATCTTGTTTTGATATAATATTAGATATAAAATCATAAGAGTCTTTAACAATAGATTCGGCACTTGCTTTACATAATTCCATTAAAGCTTTATAATAATCATACCAATATTGTTTTACATCACCGTTTTGATGACATGTAATTCCAGATAGAGCTTCTCTCTTAATATAAGCGATAAAAGCTCTATCTGAATCATCTGGTTTAAAAATATTTAAATCCATATATTATTTCATTTGAAGACTATAATTAACTTCTTTATGACAGCAACTAATAACGTTAACGTCTTGTGTTGCTTTTAAATAATTTTTAGCAGTTGTTTTATCAATACTTAATTCAGCAGAAAGTGTTGCTCCTTTACACAATACTTGTGCCATACCATTATCAATTTTAAATAAAGAAGATAATTTACAAGAAGATTTTACATCAATATTAATTAAATCTAAATCAGTTGGAGTAAATGGAATATATAAATGACCACAACCATCTGATTCCATTTCTGCTTTTATATTTGCATTAATTGAATCACATAATCCTTGTAAATCCCAATTTATATCAGGATTAAGCATTCCATTATCATATAAACTATATATAAATCTATTTAATTCTTTGTTTAAATATTCTAAACGTTTTTCATCTTCAACTACAGATTCTGAACGCCTAGTACTAAATTTAAATGTAGCAAACTCTACTGCATATCCACCAGTTTTAGTAGGTACTCCAAAGTTTTGTACAGCAGTTAATACATTCTTTTTAGCAGTATCTCTTCGCGATTCCATTCCTTTACGAAGAGCTTTAATTCTATCTTCTTCTGCTTTACATGCAGAAATATCATTATCAAGTTTATGTAAATAATGATTATAACCTTCCATTTTATTCATGAAATTTTCATGATTAATGGCAAGAGCTTGTTCATCTTCAGGAAGTATTTCACCTCCTTGTTCTTCAATTTTATCATAAAGAGCAATCATATCTTGCTCTATATTATATAAACTTTCCATAATTGTTTATTATTGTTTCCCTGTAGAGGGAAATGATTATTTAATTTTGAACTATATCAGTTATTCTTTCTTCAAATTTATTAATATTAAGTTTTCCTTTATATTGTATTATAGTACCATCTAATAATACACCTCCAGTATTTAAACATTTCTTTCTTATATTTATATGAAAATCTCTTTCTTTTACATCAGAACCAAATTGGCTTATTTTATCTCCTATAGTTGTAAAAACGTACAATCCTACAGCATATTGTTGTGTCGTTACTTTAACTATAACTCCACTTATATCTTTAAATTTAGTATACATTGTATAAAGATTCTTTGTAAAAAGATTTTAATATTGTATTTACTAATTTATCAACATTATATCCTAATTTTATCAATTCGTTTCTTATTAATCCTGCTATTATTTTAGCATTTGGATGAGGAGCTCCAGTTGCTCCATAATATCTTAATGCAAGTATTCTAATCCATTCTTTTACAGTATATGTATAAATTACAGTTGTAGCTGTACATAACGGTAGTAATTCTCTAGCATCTTGAGGAGCAAAGCCATCATTTAATGTTTCTAAATAATGAGTGCATTCTTTATGAAGTTTTCCAAAAAATCTTTTAGCGGCTTTTGCTGAAATATTTCTATTCAATATATAACTTTCTATAGGAAATTTATTTAATGTAATATCTAAAGTAAAATCACCACAAGTCGCTAATAAGTTTTTACCGTCATATTTAATAGATTCATAATCATAATCTTTAAATAAATCTATCCAATGAGGCTGTACTATTGTTATATCATTTGTATATTTGTCTTTAGAATAATTACAAAATCTTGTTGATTCTTCAGTAATATTATTTGGACTTACACGATTTAATTCGCGAGATGTACTTATTTGAGTTGTTATACAAAAAGTTAATCTTCTTAATAAATTTTCTTTATCTTTTTTACTAAATTCTATAAAAGTATTTTCATTTACCACATAAGGAGATAACATTGCTGCTTGAAGACTATTTTCCATTTCCCATTGTTTGTTAGTAGAAATAAAATATCTAGCATCAAAATATTGTATATGTACATAAGGATTATTTTTTAATCCTATTAATGTATAATATTTATATTCATCTTCTGAAAAATATGTAGCAGGAACAATATAATATACGCTAGAATGTCTAAATACAGAAACATGATTATTATTTATTAGATTATTAACTAATTCTGAATCTTTTACATCATTTGGAATTCTAATTCCTTTACTTCCATAACATACACTTGCACATCGTGCAATATGTTGAATTTCAGATTGTGGTATCCACAATTCTACGTTTGGTTTTGTTATTATCATAATATTAAAATAAAATATGTTGTATACATTTAAGTACTTCTATCCAAGTTTTATAACTAACAATAGCATCTTTAATTGGAAGATAATAATCAAATAATCCTACATCGTTTTTATCATTTTCTCTAACATATTTATCATCAGTTCCAACAAATATATTAAATATTCTAAAATTCTGATAAATATAAGATAATTTTACACCATTTATAGCTTTTAATTCATAATAAAATTTAACATCTGGTATAATATAAAATTCATATTTTGTTTCTTTTATTTTATCAATTAGTTTTTTAAGTAAATAATTTTCATCATAAAATCTTTTTATAAAATATTCATTTAAATACATTAAATAATCTATTATTTTTATAACTGGCATAGTTTCTTTTTTATAGGCATCTTTAAGACAATTATTAAACGTTGTTTCAACAGGATTAACAATAGTATATAAATTTGTATTAGCAGAAGTTAATCCTTTTGGAGCAATATTTTCTTTTATATGATTTTCATCTATTATATGTTTTGTTCCATATACCCAATATTTACAATACATTGCAGGATAATCATCAAATATTTCTCTATTTAATCCAGTTAATACTTCTGCTATATCTTTTAAACTATCCCATAAATTTATAACATTATCTTTAGTTTCTTTTAAATTAATATATTTTTTATGCCAATCTAAATAATTACTATGTTGTACACCTTTATCTAATATTTCAGATAGCATCAAAGCAACAATATTATTTGCAAAATAATCGTTACCTTGAATTGTAACAATAAGTCTTTTATCTTGTTTATTGTTTATCATAACACTGCAAATATACAAAAAATTTTTGAAATTCGCAAATGTACAGCCCTATGAGAATAAAATTTTTTGTTTTAGAGGCTCTAAAATTTTGTTAGTCAATCAGTTAGCGAAATAAAAATTTTTGATTTGTAAGCTAAAAATAGCTTTTTAAACAATTTTTATCGACTATTTATAGCATAAAATAAGGTGATGACTACTGCCACCACCTTATTGAATACTATATAAATCATATTCTTCATTACTTTTTTCACGTATTAAATCAAATGAATTTTTATTTTCAAGACAATTCATTATTTCATTATGAATATTATTACAACATCTTATTTTACTTCTGCCATAATCGTCAAATGTAATACTTTTACAATTTTCATCAAATTTTGTTTCTCCTAACAATATATAATAATTGTATGTATTATATTCAGCATTGTAATCTCTTACTTCAAGATAAAACCTATAAGGTTTATCAAATTTTGTATAAATTGTGTGTCTATCCTTATTATATTTAGGATATTTTTTATTTGTTGTTAACGTTTCATAATTAAACATATTTAATCGATTATATATGTTTCTTTAACATGGAAAGGAACTTGTTCTACACCACTTCTCTCTCCATATTCAACAAACATAAATTTTCCTATATATAAATTTTTATTTTTTAATATAAATTTTTGATAATCAAATTTTCCTCCTACATGTACTTCAAATAATGAATCATTTATATCATTTTTAAGAACAAATAAAGGTATATCTGGTCGTTTAATTCCTTCTGGTTTAATATCAACTATAATAAATTTTCCATCAGTACTACGTTTATATTTAATCATAGCCATATTTCTTGCGCCATATTGATATTCTTTATCAGGATTACGAAGAATTAATCCTTCAAAACCATTTTCAATAGCTAAATCTCTAGCAACTCTTGCTTGTTCATGATTACAAATGTCAATACTTGGAAGAGCAATTAATCTATGTTGATTAGCATAGTGCATTTGTTTAGTTTTAATAAACGGAACAAAATTTGCTAAATATTTTATTCTAATATTTTCTCTAGTACTTTGTATACAATCTTGAATAGCAATATCATAACACCAATATTGAAGAAGTTTATTTTCTTTACATTTAGGATCTTTTACAAAATGATTTATTTCGTTAACTGTATGACCAGGTAAATAAATTTCACCATCAAGAATATATTCTTCTTCAAGCATATCATTTAATAATTTTGCAGGAAGAATACTTAATAGATAGCTCTCTAAATCAGATAAACTATTCCATACAGTTCCTTCACGACTTTGAAATCTTAAACTTATAGGTTTAAATAAATCTCCTTGATTATAATGAGCACTAATAGAACATCTTAAACCATTAATCTTCCATTGTCCGTAATATATAGGACATTTATTAAATACTTTATTATTTTCATTATCATAAGTTTTAGCTAACATAGAAAGCATCATTCCATCAGAAGTAGTTCTATCGTAAGGAAGATAAGTATTCAGATATTGTAGCAATGTTCCCTCTACAGGGGTATCATTATTGTCTTTAAGTTCCCAAATATATTTATAACCAGCTTTACGTTTTTCATTAATCATAGATTGATATTCTTTTTCAACATCTCTATTAGTAACAATCATATCAATAATATCAGTTTTTCCTACTATACCATGATGCAATCTTATTACTTTATCAATTTTATCTGGTTCTCCCCACCAATAGCAAGGTTGACCTTTATTGTTTCTTCTATATAGAAGTTTATGTTCATTTTTTGATTCTATCATAATTTAAAATTTAAATTTAAGTTTATTAAAATCTGGCTTTGTATTTATTCTAATAAATTCTCTTTTTTCTTGATTTTTTCTAGCATGACTTCTTGCTCTATTATATTTTATATTTTGCTCTATTTCAGCATTTAATTTATCACATAAATTAGGATTATCACTTTTTATAATAGTACCAGTTTTTGGATTTATATATTCATATATTGTATCATTTGTAAATAAATCAGTAGTTTGTCTTCTATAAAAAGCATTTTTGATAGATTTTCCACTAGTTGTTTTCTTTTTAGGCTGTTTAGGAGGTATATAATTTTTTTCTTCAATTAAATTTGAAGCATGAAAAGCAAGTAATTTATCAATCCATATATTATATTCTAAATGATTTTCTAAATGTTCCAAATAATAAATATATTCTGAAAGTAAACTTTGATATTTAGGGCTATTTGTATTAAAAGGCATAATTCCTTCAATTCTTTTACTTAAATCTAAATCTTTTAATATACCTGTTAATATTTTTCTTAAATCATTATCATTTTTATATGGTTGTAAATTTGCTAAACGCATCCTATTAAGAGGCATTTTAACAATTTTTAATAAATCACATGCTTTTTCTATAGGATTATAATAATCCAAACATGTATATTCAATTTCCATATTATTTAATAAAAATTAGCTTTTGCTAATTCACAATTTTTATTTAAATCAAATAATACTAATTCATATTCTTCAGATAATTTATTTTCTGCTTGTAAATTTTCATAATAATCAGATTTATTTTCATAAATTTCCCATGCTATATTTTTATCACAAGTAGATGCTATTATTTTATTATTTAATTTTATTATAAAATTATGTATTAGTTCCATTTTTCTTATAATTATAACAAGTGTAACTATATATTATAACATATTTAGGCTTTTCTATTTGACAATAACAATATTTAATATATTTAGAAGGTATCCATGTAGGATAGCCTTTCATAATACCCTCAGTTGTTGAAATAGTTGAAGCCTCAAAATCAAATTTAGAATTTATAAATTTACCTCTTTCATCAATTTCAAATAAAGAATCTAGATATTTAACAAAATTTTCATCATTAATATTAAATTTACCTATATAAGTATTATCAGTTATATCAATTTTTCTATTATCTCTATTTAACCATGATTTAGGTCTATTTTTTATTGTGTCATATTCATCTTGTGTAAGTCCTTCCATATATACGGAAATATGAGTTCTTTCTCCTTTAAAACGGTAAAGAAGTATTTTGTTCCCTACAATTGGAATTTGATATATTTTTTCCATTACTTGTTTTTATTTTTTTGATTGTTGATTTAATTAGTTCGCAAATTTTATTTATTGGTAACTTTGACATCAATTCTGCAAAATCTTTTGCTTCATATGTTTTTGGTATTAATATAGCTTTAAAATTAAAAGTTCTCTTAAAATATAAGGCTTCTATCATACCAGTTCTATCATTATCCATAAGTGTAACTATTTCTCCATTATTAATAAGTTTATCTTGTAACCATGAAAGTTCTATATCACGTAGTTTATATGTTTCATGTGGAATATTTATTACACCTATTTTAATATTTTCTTCCCTGTAGAGTGAACTATAATATTTTATAGCTCTAAATAATGCAATTCTATCTTTTGTAGATTTTGTTATAATAATATATGTATATTCTCTTTCAGATAAATTTAAAATACCTTCAAGATGATTACAATTACATATAAATCTATTATGTGAATCTTTTGTTCTTTTAGGAAAATATAATTTATAATTATTTATATTATCACTACCTCTTCCTAAATAATAAGCATAACAAGGATCTTTAGAATCGTAAAAATATTTTGGTTCTGGATTTTGTTTTCTATTAATATAATATTGTTCTATAGGATAAACAAAATTAATATTTAAATCTTGTATTGTTATACCAAAATTATTCCAATAATTTATATCTTCTTTATTCCATTCTCTTACAACTAAATCAATAATTGGTTTATCTTTACGAAGTTTAGATATTCCTTCATTGATTTTCGTTATAATATTCGGATCAGTTTCTTCATTATTTATAATATCTTTAAATGTTAATGAAATATGCTTTAGTATTTGAATAAAATCTTTTTTATTACTAATATCATAAGTTTTATTATAAGCTTTACTTATTACTAATGCTACAGCATCAAAACAATCTCCCCAAAAATATCCACCAAAATCTCGGAATTTTAACATTCCTATATTATTATAACGAAAACCACAAGTAGGATGTTTATCTTCTCTTATCGGAGATATTATTAACGTATTGTTATCTATGCAATCTCTGATAATATCTATAGGTATATGAAAATAGGTACTAAAAATTAGTTCTTGACTAACTTTAGATAAGATATATTGTTTAGTATATGTATTAGAATTTATATGCCTTCCCATAACCTATAAAAAAATAGCCCCTATACCATTAAGGTATAGAGGCTAAATTGTTAATTAGTTGTATAATTTAAAATGGACTGTCATCAATACCATTATTTCCATCAAATGGGTCTAAATTAGCACCATATGCAGTACCAGTAGGAGGAATAGAAATAGCTGGACCGCTAATACCAGGAAGATTAGGCTCTTTCCTTTCTTCAATTTGTCTTGGTTTAATATCTTCTCGCATAACATTAATTTTAATGCTAGGAGGAGTATTTTGGTTATATATTTCAATAACTCCTTCACCAACAAATGCAGGGAATGCTAAATCTCCTCGACTATTAAGAGCTTTCCAAGCTTTTCCTTGTTTTTGGAAACGAAGTAATTTAATCCAAAGTGTAATAGGAGTACCTTCTTTAGTTTGATATACAGGCTTTCCATCATTTCCAGTTGTAAGAATAGTTACAAAGTTTTGGAATAAAGTAGTCCAACCTGCAATAACTACTTCAGGTTCAACAGGAGAATATTCCCCATTTTCATCAGTATCATTGAACGGAAGAGTAAGTTTTTCTTCCATATCAGCAGTCATTTCTTTACCTTTCAAAACAAATACATCAAGTATATGTTTCATATAGTCAAAAATACTATCAACTTTCCAAGCTTCTTTTCCACCTTGAATAGTATTTACATTACTTTCTACAGCATTCCAAGAAAGAGTAATATATTTACGTTTAGCAGCTTCACTTTCATTACTTGCAAAAACAATTGCTAAACGAGGAATTTCCATACCATTGAATGAAGGCATTCCAGTAGTATCTTCACCAATTTTAGCAGTGCCTAAAACAACACTGTCGATATGAGCAAGAAATAAGCCATTTTTACTATTTGCATGCTCATGACTAAATTTAAGTCGTGTAGTACCACGAGCAGTACCAATACCACGACCTACTTTTTTAACTTTTTCTTCTGACATAAAATTCGAATTTTAATTTTTAAGAACAAAAAGAGCCGAAGACTCAATAGTATTATCTATTAAATCTTCGGCTCGAACAACTAAAGTAGAACTTGTAGTTTATTACTCTGCAGCTTCACCACCTTGACCACGACGCATAGGAGCTTCATCAGAAACATAAACAAGCGGATAAAGAACTACATCAACATCCTCAAATCCATTATTCTGTTTCATAACACCAGCTTCAGCTACATCAAGAGTGTAAATACGATTGATAGAAGTACGATCATCTTCAGCGATATCACGCTTCATTTGTGACCATACATTACCATCGCTAAACTTCAAAGGAACACCAGTGCCACTAGCCTTAGAAGAACTTGCACACTTAGAACCTGTATATTTCTCAGTTTCAATGCTTACAAATTGAGCAAGAATTTCAATCTGCTCATCTTTAGTAATACCTTCACGATTGAGACTTTCAACAAGCTCTTCCTTACCATTGTTGAGAGCAGCTTCAAGCATCTCATCAAACTTATCAGCAGCATAAGCCTTCTTATCTTCTGCAGAAAGACGCTCAGAAGTCATGACAGGCTTTCCAACCTTATCAAGAACTTGAGTACCTTTACCAATATAGAAACGGGCTGTCTGCATATAAGCATCAGTTGCTTCATTAGAGCCAGGAGTTAAACCATGTTCAGTACAGAAATCTACAAATGCCTTAGCACTAGTTTTAATCTCTGTAGTAAGTTTAGCAACATTGCTAACAAACTGAACATAATCGCCATGAGCAATACCAAGCAATGCAGTTGCTGCACCACTAAGAGTAAAACCACCACGAGTAGAATTAACTACGAGTTCTGCTTTGTCGTTAACTTGACGTTGACCTGCGTTTACAAACGAAAGTCCTAATTCTGCACCAAAAGTTTTCATACTTTTAAAAGCTTTTAAATTTGTTAATAAATGTTTGTTTGAGATATTTTCTTTTTTAAAGATTTAATTGACTATCTCAGCATCAACAAAATCTATATCTTTAAGAGTCTTATTATTGACTAATTTAATTTCGGTAGTTTCCATTACACCAAATAGAATATCACTACCTATATCTCTAGCAGCATATGTAAATGCTCTATTACCAATCATTATTCTAGAATATTTTTTATAAGTATCTTTAGTAAAGAAATCAGCATTTATTGCTTCTTGTAAAGTAAATCGTCCTTTACTAGTCATTGTAGTTCCATTTATTTTTCTAGTAATTTCATATTCAGTAATATAATTTACAGGAACAGCAGGAATTCTCCATACACCTATCTTTTTATTTGCTGCTGCTTCTTGCATTTGAGCAGTATTTGCAACAACAGTAAATTGATCTGTATTAAGACGATAATCAGGATATTTATTTCCTCGAGAATCTGCATACCAACGAACAGGATATACATACATATTGTCATCATCAGGATTAGCTTTTCTTTTAGCTTCAGCGTCAACTTTACTTTTACATTTAATAACATATTCAGGAAGTTCACCATCAACAAATTGGTTTATACCGTCTGTATATTCATACAGAGGTTGATAATCTTTAAGACACTTCCAAGTACAACCTGCCCTCGATAACAAACCTTTGATGATATGAATATCTACACCTGTTTTACCATTGATTATATAAACATGTTCAGCACATGCTGTAAAAGGTAATCCTAATTCTTTAGCACGAATTGCAATAGCGATACAATCTTGAACAGTTGTAATACCACCATTTTTAGAACTTTTTATATACTCAATTGCAAATGATTTAAATTGAGCAAGTTCTTTTTCGTTAAAGAGATTAATATTATCAAATACATTATTTGATATATGAACAATTTCTTTGGCTTTAACAGGAGTAGCACTTTCCTTTGCTTGATGTTGAGTTGGAAGATTATCAACACCAGCTTCTGCTACATTTGTTGTTTCAACCATATTTCAAAGAACTTTTGTTTTTAAGACAATGCAAATATACAAAAAAATTTTGATATATGCAAATTTTTTGGCAAAAAAATTAATCAAAAATGAATTTTTCTTCAATATGCGACATTATTTGTACATTTGACATTATATTTTCACTATTTAAAGATTTTTCTTCAATAGTATTTGTACTATACAATCTATATACTTTATTAGGTAAACTATTACAATAACTATTTATAAAACGACTTTTAAAATCAATTATATTTGCTGTTAAACAATCTGTAAAAATAATTAAGTCAAAAGATATTTTTAATTTAACATTAGAAGCAAATTTTATACTCATTATATTAATAATGTCAAAATTATATAGTCTTTCATATTGCGTCGAAGAGGCTTGTGATTTAAGAATAACAGGTTTACCTTTATCTTTACCACTTTTTCGAATTAATATATTACCTTCATCATCGATACCATAAGTTTCTGGTATACAATCATGATATTGACCACATTTTATATTTAATTCAGCAAATTCTTCTCCATTTAAATAATTAGCAATAGCTAATGCCATTTCTCCAGATTTAGAAACTATACATATTTTTTTATCATAATTTTCTCTTACTATTTTACCTATTTCAATTAATTTATTATCATTATTTATCGCTATTTCTTTTCTTTTATGTGTAATAGTATAAAAAGTATTTGCTTTTTCATTTAATGTATTTGGATTATAAATTTCATCTATACTTTTTTCATAATCAGAATTCATATTTAAATGTTCATTCCAACCATTTTCAATAGCAAAATTATATCTAAATTCGCTTGCACTTATATTTAATAATTTATCACCGCGAGCACATTTTTCAATAGTTTTTAAATCTCCAAAAATACTTATACAGTCAGCAATATATTGATTTGCTTTATCATATTCTTCTCTATCAGTTTCTGATAATTCTACTCCACATCTCCATTCCTCTACAGGGGAATAAAGATAAGCCATACGAGCTTCATTTGGAGTAACTGTTGTTTTTAGAAAATTACTATGTTTAGTAAGAAATAAATTTATATCATTAGGCAAAGAATTTATAGTAAATATAAATAAAGTAAATTTACTACAACTATCAAGTTTTCTCAATAATTCTAAATCAATACTATCTTCACCATTTACTCCAACAACAATTGTACAATCATAATTATAGTTGTATTTAGGATTTACATATAATTTAGTTAAATAAGATATATTAGTATATTCTTTATTATCAATCTTTATTAATTCTCCTTTAATCTTATTTGTAACATCATAATAAGGTGTTACAATAAGTATTTTTCTACTTTCATCTTTACTACTAATACCAATTGCAGTTTGTGCAACTAATTTATATGGTAATATAGGATTTATACAAAAACAATATCCTTTACCTTTAGCAGTTTGAAAAGCAGACATTATTTCTTTTGCATATTTTTCATTAGGCGTCATCAAACAAACTATTATTTAATCCACTATATTTTTTAATAATATTTTTACCACTTTTAAGCTTTTTATTAGGATCAGCTTTTTGATTTACAGCAATTCCTAATATAATTGGATCTACAAGTTTTAATACTTCATTATAATAATAATTATAACTTATATTACGTATAGAAATATCTAAATCATCGAGTGTATTTAGAATTTTAACTTTTTGTCCAGCACATAAATTAGTTCTTCTTCCGCTTCCATTAATCAATATTCCTTCTTCATTTATATAACAATCTACGTCTGGACTATCTTTTTCTACTTTTTCTATAATTCCTCCAACAGTTGATACATAAAATCTATTATTTCTTTGAATTATATGTTGACCAGTTTCATCACTATATACACAAATCCAATTTTTACCAATATTTTGAGTTTTACAAAAATCAAGAATATTAGTAGCTTCATATAAAGTATCTAAAATTGGTTTATCATATAACAAATAATCATATGCTGCTTTACTAACAATAGGAGCATCATATCCTTTAGTTAAATCTACAGCATACATTAATGGATTATAATCACCTTTTGAATCAACTTTTTTATTAATTTCTTCTGCAGCATAATTATTAATATCTCTACATACATATCTTCTATATTCTTCAGAATCGGCTTTCATTTTTGTTATACTTTCCCAATTTTTAGTAATTTTATCAAATTCTTTCTTTTTGGTTACTGGTAATTTTACAACTATGCCATCAGTATTAGCACTTACAACTTCAATACCATTAAGAGTAAGTTCTTCACATAGCATCATAATCATAAGTTGTCCATTTATAGTAACTTGTAAAGTTGCAAGTCTATCATATAATTCACCAAATTCATAACCAAATTTTCCATATATAGAATTTATGACAATTTTTAATACAAGAGCTAATACATCTTTTGGTATTCCATCTATTAATTCTTCTTCACTATGTTTTGCTCGTACACGAGTATCTTTACAATAAAATACTGTATTTCTAAATGCAACTTTATCTAAATGTTCTGGATGTATTTCATAAGCAATCATTATACTAGGATAAAAACTAGTGATATCATAATGTATATAAACATAAGAATCATCAGTTAAATTTTCCCAAATAAGATTGCCGTCTTCATCAATATAATTATCAGTTTTTCCTTTTATAAAACTAACTAACTTTCTTGGTGTATCTTTACTATGTAATCCACCAGTAGCAATAGTATAGTCTAAACTTCCTAATCGTACAGTTCTAACAAATGCTGATTTACCTATATTATAAATAGTTATGGTTTTCATTTCTTCAAGTAAATCTTGAAGAACTTTTGTTTTAAAATTTATAAAAGGAAAAATAATCTTTTTAAAACTAAATCTATTTCTTTCAGTTTTCTTTCCTTTCCATTGATATGGTTGAAGACCGCTATTATCACTATATAATTTTTCAAATATAACATCTCCAATATTACTTCTAGAAGAAGATAATACGTTTACATTAAATGCTTTAGAAATACTATATCTTGAAGATATTTCGTCTGTATACAATCGTACAATTTCACAAACTATAAATACATCATTAGTATTATAATACATTACATCATCTATCCATTCTGGCAACATAAGTCTATCCCATTTGCCAATTAATCTATTTAATTCATCTATAGTAAAATTTTTATATTTAGGTATTTTATGATATAAATTTATATCTGCTTTTCCAATAGGTGGTAATTCATGTTCAAGAAGTTCATACCATTGTAGATTTATACTAGTTTGCTTAAGACTTTTTGGAAAATATTGAGTATTTCCATCTTTATCAGTATATTTACCACATTTATTTAATGCAAAAATAGTCATTACATCAATATCTGTGTATGGCAAAGAATAATTTTTTAATTGATTTAGTAAATAATCAGTTCTTGCTAATTCTTTATTACTTTGAAATTCAATAATATGTTTTGATGTTTCATAAAGTTTATAAATTAATTCTTTAGTATTATTAGTATTATTATAGTACATAAATAAAGCAGCAATCATCAGTTTATCATATCCATTATTATTATATCCAAACATATGATTTTTTATAACATCAGTATGTTTTTCATCTGTAAATCTAGGCTGTAAATTATTTAAATGTTGCATCATTGGCAAAAGCATACTATCGTCAAAATCACTAATCCAAAATTTATATTTTTTAACTTTATCTAGCCTAGATTTAATTTCATTTACAGAAAGTTTTTGTATTAGTGGAATATTTTCTCTATTTCCTTTTTTATTTATATTACAACAATCTTCAAATATTTTTAAATAATCATTTAAATCAACTATTGTAATAGAAAAGAAATTAGGAAGAACTTCCACATCGTATGCCCATGCTTTAGTCATAATTAACCATTAAATTCAAATACAATTCCCCAATATAACCAACCTATTCCAATACATTTTTCTTTAAAATCTATTTCTATTGTAGGAAGTAAAAGAAAATCTTTATTTTCCCAGTTATTTACAAAATAAGTTTCCATATTATTATAATTTTAAATTTTAATAAAATATTATTTTAAAATATCTATTTCAAATGTTAAATATAACCAACAAAATACAATACATTTTAAATTAAAATTTATTATTATAGAAGGCAATATATAGCAATCACGTTCTCCTTCAAGCAAACTAAATCGCCTCCATTCACAAAAAGTTCTTATTTTCATAATTTAAATTTCAATAAAATTTTTAAATACTATCTTTGGCTCTTTTAATTCATTTTCTTCATAATTATATAAATTAATAGCTTTCTTTTCAAATCTAATTTGATATAATTTAGAATATCTAGTGGTCATTAAATAATCAAATGCTTCTTTTTCATTTTTAGCAGCAACTAATATTATTCCATATCTTCCTCCTCCATCTGCATTAAAAGCAAATATTGGATAATAATAATTATCTTCCATAACAAAGTATTAATTCTGTTTTTGCTCTACTACAAGCAACATAAAGTCGTTTAAGTAAATCACTTGTTAATGTATAAGGTAATCCACGTTTATCATAAATCATATCCATACAATCAACAAATACACAACCATAAGTACTTCCTTGAGATTTATGAGAGGTTATAGCAAAACCATAATCTAAATCTCTATCATAAAGTAATTCTCCTAAAGCATTTTTAACATTTTTAAGTAAAAGATATTTACGTTTAAAATCAAAATACTTTTTCCATTTTGCAGAACGAACACCTATACTAGAAGATTTAGCATCTTTTATAAGAGAACTTACAATTTCATGATATTTTAACATTGTATATCTATCTCTATGATCTATAATAAACATTGGTGTAGTTATTTTTCCACCATGTATTGCTTGAAGACGTACATTAAATCCTTTAAATTTATAAGTATTATCTATATAATTTACTATTTCATTTACAATATATTCTTCACTATTAATTATTATAGGACTTTGATAATCATCTACAATAGTTTCATATGCCATTAATAAATCATGTTTTGTTAATATATTTTTTTCTGAATCAATTACTATAATATTTCTAATAAAATCATTCCATGATTGTACAGCATCATTTGTATAAGTTATCATTCTATATAAATCAATATTTTTAGAATAATCTGGATTACTAAATTTATTTACTACAGCTTGAGTAAATTCTTGTCTATTTAATATACAATAACCTTCATTATTTTCATTATAATTCATTGTTCCTATATTAGTTGTTAAATATCTTATAAATCTATTAGTATTATTTTCAATATCATATCTTAACATATCTAATAGTCCTAAAATAGGATTTTTTACACCTTGTCTTACAATTTCATTTAAAACAAACTTTTTAAAACAAATATCAAATGCTGTACTTTTTAATTGTTTAGCTGGAGGTAATTGATCGTTATCACCAACAAATAAAATTTTAATTTCTTTTTCAATACAAACTTTTCTAATATATCCAACTAAACTTGCAGGTATCATACTTGCTTCATCAACAATTAAAATTTTAGTATCATCTATTTTAGGAGTAGCTTTTGGAGCAAATTGTGGATTATTTGGATTAAAATCTTCAAGTTTTAAATCCATTCTAAAACCAAATGTACTTTGAATTGTATATACTTGATAAAGTCCATTTAAAGCTTCATAGAATACTCTACAAGCTTTATGAGTTGTACTACAACAAGTTATTACACTTTTAGAATAATTACAATTTGCTAATATATATTTTATAACAAATGTTTTACCTACTCCACCTGCACCTATTAATCCAGCTATAAATTTAGCTTTATCAAAAGGTTCAGTAAGGAAGTTAAGTATTTCTTTAACTGCTATTTCTTGACCTTTTGTGAATGTTATTGAATTATTATTGTTCCCCCGTAAAGGGACAATACTATTTTGCATTTCCATATTTCATTTCATAAGAATTATGAATAGTTTTCCAATTATCATTATAAAAACTTTTTACTGCTTTACATGTATTATAATATTTATTATATAAATTTTTATCATCATCTATAATATTATGAATTTTAATTATTTCTATAACATCTTCTAAATTAGAATCTTTAATTAAATATCCTTCAACTATTACGCCTGGAGCAAAAGGTTTAAAATTATAAACACTTTCTGAAAGATGTATACTTGGACGCCATAATTGCATTATACCTCTTTCTCCTTCATTAAAACGATATATTACTTCTTTATTTTTACAACTATAGGAAGACTTAGAAATATTATAAGTTTTTAATTCTCCATTACTACATAGACTTTTTACAGAATAATTAGCATTTTCATCAATGCAAATCACTCCGTCAATTATCTTGGCAGAGTGATTTGCATTATTTCTTTTAGATTTTGCAGTACTTGTTCTATGAGGTACTGTAAAAGAAAAAGTTATTTTGCTCATTTTTTAACAGTTTTAATACTTTTTAAAGTTTTAAACATGTTTTTTCCTGCTTTAATTACTCCTTTTTTAATAGGAGAATTAACATTTTCTTTTTTAGCAGCATCTTTTAGCTTTTCTTCTTTAGCTTTAAGTTTAGCTGCTTTTTTGTTTGCATTGTATTCTTTTTGAGCATCAACTTTTTCTTGTTTTAACTCTTCAGAAGATTTACAAATACAATGCCAATCGCAATGTTTTACAAGGAAATCAATCTTTCCCCATGAATGAATACCTACATTTCCATTAGAAGTGTTAACTGTAATCAAACGTGTGCTGAAACTTAAATCAACACCTTTGCGAGTAAGTTCATTGAGAACTCTCTTTTCATCATAATGTTTTTTAGCCATTACTTTACAAGATTTAATTGTTAATAAAAATTATTTATTGTATTTTATACAAATATTGTATTCAGATGGATGATCTAATACATCTTTTTCTATTGTAGTTTCTATAAGATGTTTTTCATCAATTTTTATATGTTTAATATCAATAGATTGAATAATTATATTATTCATAATTAATTGATGAATATCTTCTACAATATTTTCACGAATACCTTCATCAGGATTTATTTCGTCAAACATTAAAATTGAACAAATTTCTCTTTTAATACTATCTATACTAAAAGAGCCTTTAGTTCTAATTTCATTGTTATAACTTTTACCATTTAAGGTATAATTTATAGAAAGTGTAATCATAGATTAATTATCATTAAAAGGTAAAATAGTTAAATTAATTATTTTAATTTCTTTAACTAATATATTTATTATATTACTTTTTAAATGAATATGTTTATTATCAATAGAAATGTTTAGTTTATTATCTAATATATCTTTAGCAATTATTTTTTTAAGTTGATTAATATTAAATGAATCGCAATTATCATCTGTTTTAAATTGCATAGTATATGTAGAATCATCTACTATATAACGAATACTAACAGTTTTCATATTTATAGATGTATTATTTTATTATTAATATTATAAAGAATCATTTTTATGTAATTTTTCTAGTAATTCTTCTTTTGTTTTAAATATTTTATGTTCTTGAAAAAATACATTTTCTCCTATATAAGTCATATTTTGTACAAAATATTTAATTTGTATATTAGAATCATAATCAATTCTAATTTCAATACGAGTAATAGCTCCATATACTATTCTATCGCAATATAATGTACATACTTGATCTCCTATATTATATTTTGTTTTAATTTCCATAATTGTATTATTTTATTGTTATACAATGTTGTACAATATTGTACCAAATCGATTCAATATGAGCCATATAAGACAAGTTTATGCAAATATGTATAAATGTAAGCAAGTCGAATAAAAATTTATTATAAAGCTAAAAATAGCTTTTAAAATTAATATTTTCCTTATTACATTACGCATTTGACTATTATATTCTTTTTGTCAGTTCTAAATATAGCATTACAAAAACCTACACGTTTTTTTTATTAATTCAATAGTACAATCATTATAAAAACAACATTTTTTACAACTTTCATTCTTTTGTTCAACTATTTCATATAGTTTATCATTAACCCAAAATCGTGTTCCTATTTCTCTTTCCATAATATTATTAATTTTAAGATAAAAACTACTCCTACTTTCACAAGCAAGAGTAGTCAATTCAAATATATGTTTGATTTGCAAACGGATGCTATAAGCATCCTTTGTACTGCCACCGAGAATCGAACTCGGATTGCAAGAATGAAAATCTTGAGTACTAACCGTTATACGATGGCAGCAATTATTAAATTATTTGTTATTGTTTTTACGAATATTTAAATATTGTTTAGCTTCATTTAGACATCCAATAAAGCTATCAATACTTTTTATATTGTCAAAACATAAACAAACATTAAATCCTTCATTTATATCTTTTGATGATACTTCTTCACCTGGAGTTCTTTTTTCTTTCAATGGATGTAGTTGTACAAATATACAACTATTATCATCATTAATATTTATTATTTTAAATCCTATTTTACCTCCAAATCTAACTATCGAAGCATCACATATTTTATAAAATCCAGATTCTAAATTTTTAATATCTGAATATGAAGTCATAATTTATATAATTTTTATTTAATTATACTATTTATAATTTTAAATCTTTAGGATTAGTTGCTTTAGAATTAATATCTGAATTATAACGTACAAATGCATATTTATTGTTTGTACTTGTAATAACTCCTTCTTCATAGAGTTTAGGATCACACCCTTTAAAGGGGAATATAGGTAACTTTTCTACCTATATTATTTTTATATTCTTTTAATGTCATAATTTTAATAATTTAATCAATAAATAAATAATCACCAATTTGAAATGCAGTAATTGCAGCACTTAAATCATTCCAAATTTCTCTCCAAGTATTATTAGTATTTGGATTAGTAATTTCAACAATTATTTCATTTTTAGATTCATTAAAACTAATAGGTTTACAAATTAAACCGTTAATGTTTTTAAATCTACAACGATTAATAAGTTTATTAAAAATAACAGAAGACATAATTTTATTAATTTAAGATTAATAATATACATTTATTTCAAATATTATCCAACGAAATGTTATACATTTATCATTGTAATATATAGAAATAGTAGGTAAAATCTCTACAAGATTTTTAAATTCATCTATTGTGAATATAATTTTAATAGTTTTAGTTTTAAACATAATTTTATCAAATTTAAATTATTTATGATATAATATATTATCTTTTATTCTTTTAACAACAATATTATCAGTTACCCATATATTTGAATCACATACTGGACAAACAATATATAATTCATTATCATAATTTGTATTAATATCAGAAGATTCAATTTTCATTACCGAATCACAATATGGACATCTAAGTTTACCATAATTATTTTCAAGTAGTGTCATAATTTTACTAAATTTAAGATTATTAATATTAGTACCGCGAGTGGGACTTGAACCCACACAACCATTTCTGGTCAAAAGATTTTAAGTCTTTCGTGTCTACCTATTCCACCATCACGGCAAAAATCTATAGTTTTATCATATTATTTAGAAGGAGGTATATATCGGTATGGCAAATATAATAAAACTATAGATTTATGTATAAAAATCAATAGTATAATTGTTAAAATGCTCTTGAGAATCAAACGTACTATAATTTGGTAAACAATTATACTATTGATTATTTATTTAACTAAACTGATCATAATATTCTTTTTTACTTATAAATTTTTGATCAGTTCTGATACTGCTGATACATTTGTTACCTACATAAACACATTTATATATTTTCTTCATATAAAATGGACGACTATTTTTATAGCCTTTAATGTAACGAGTAGTTTCAACAGTTCTTTCTTTTTTAAGAACTTGATATAACCACCAATTCTTAATAGCTTCTAATATTTTTTTCATAATTTAATTTAATTATTCACCTGTTTCAATGTCATCATTATTTTGTAAATGATAACATAAACTATGAGAAGTAGTTTGTTCTAAAATGATACAAGTATTTACAAATACACAATCTTTACAAGAAAGACATTGCATAAATGTACTTACAACTCTTTTTAGTTTAGCTGTTGTCATAATTATTAATAATTTAACATTTCAGCCATTTCTTCATCTTCATCTCCTTTATTTAATGTTTCTTCTAATTCATGTGCTACGTCGTCATAATCATTTAAAGCGTATTCTCCTAAATCTTTTAAAGTTTTAGCAGATTGAAGATGAATTTTACCATTTTCATCGACATACATAACATTTTAGTGTTTATTAAGATAAACCATACGTTTACCTTTAAGTGATGCATGACGTGGAGAATTAGCAATTGCTACACCATATTGTTTAGGAGAAACATAACGAATCTTTTTAAGTTCTAAAATAGCTTCTTTAATTTTAGAAGGCATAACTTCTAATTCTTTCTTATCGAATTGACCATTCTTTTTCATAATAAAATCAATTTTTAAAATAGTAATAAGAATACATTTTCCTAACTTTATTGCTATAAAGCCGTAGTATTCTTATTACTATATAAATTTTTATTTATTGCTGTTCCTCAAAAACTCCAAGGTTTTCATCTGTGTTGAGTTGCTTTTCAATAAGCTCTTTATCAACACCGTCAGGATCACTTCCGTCAATTACTTTTTCTGCTGGTTGATCAAATTCAATTTTGACAAAATTTTCTAATGCTTTAGACGCAACATTGGTCAAAATTGTAAATGATCCAACAAACGATTGAAGAAAGATAGGATCATTATACCGATAATCGGTATTAATACCTTTACTGCAAACAGTAAATTTATCCCAACGGAAACGTATATAGTTTCCACCTTCAGTAATTGCTTTAGATTTAATAAGTCTATTAATGATACCAAGAGATATATATCTCCTAATATCATCATTACCTTGCACAATTCGTACAAGACGAACTAAATGTGCATCTAAATTTTGTACAAAAGGTGGAAGTCCAGGATACTTTACAGTTTCTTCTTTGTCTTTAGTGGCAGGAACAAATGGACGACGACCATAATTACGACCGTAATTGCGACCTCGATTGTTATAATGAGGTCTTTGATAACCATAACTCATAGATTTAATAATTTAATTAGTAAAACAATATTGTTTTTTATTTTGTACACAAATATACAAAATATTTTTGATAATTCCAAATTTTTCAGCAAAATATTTCAATAAAAATGAATTTGCAGATATAACAATAGGTAGAACATTAAAAATATACGAAACTTGTAATAATTTTAATGTATTGTGATTTAGATAACAATATAACATAACCCATTGTTAATATTAAATGTTATATTACTATTTATTATATCTGCAAATCCATTATATTGATTTTATTATATTATACAACATAATAGTTTACCATGATTTTGCATATTCCTTTTTCTTTGTTAATAGTTTAACATAATTTTGTGCTGCTAAAACTGTAGGAAAAGAAATAGTTTTAAATAGATTTATTCCTTGTTCTGAGAAATAAACTACTTTTTTAATTCTTTTTACACATGTACCTATTGCACAATTAATAGGTAATGGTTTTGATGCTGTTTGTGTCATAATTGTGTGAGATTTTAAAGATTAATATTATAAGATAGTGTAAGAATTTAATATAAAGAGCAGACAAAAGATTAATTCTTTCATCTGCTCCTTCTCACACAATCTCATGTGTTATACTATTAGTAAAAGCATAATCACCTCGTCAAGGTTGTATAACAAGATTATGATTTTATGCAAGAGCGGCGAAAATATACAAAGTATATCGGGAAGTTACTCTTGCAAAGGGATTTCAACCTTTATAACTTAATACATAGTCTTTAATAGTCGCTATTACTTTATTTGTTTCGAAATCGATATTAAATAAAGAATAACGTATAGTTTGTTGTTTTAATTCAATACGTTCTTGAACTGCTTTAAGTAATTCAAAAGTATTGGTAAATTCAACTTTTCCATTCTTATCAAGAATGATTCCACAAGGAATTGTTCTTTCATTAGCATGAAGTTCTTCAAGCATATCTTCAAGATTATCCCATGTTTGACTTTCTATAATAGTTGATAAACTATACATAAAACGATATTTTTTATTATTATATATGTTCTACAAAACACTATACGCGCACGCACGTGCGTTATATTTATTATTATAAATAATAATAAATAAATATATAATATAATTATTATATATAATATATATAATATATATACAAGTTATAATATATTAACTATATCAATATTATATTTATTATTATCTATAACAGTATCAATATTAGCAATTGATAGATATGTTCCCTCTACAGGGGAACAAATTTATTCTTGATCTGTCAATTTACCATATTGAGTTTCATATCTATTGCATAAATCTTGAAGCTCTTTTGCTTCATTATTTATACAATTAATTTTATGAATTAATTCATTTATATGTTTTTCATATTTTTCTATTTTTTTATTTTTTTGGTCAATTATTTTTCTTAAAATTAGAGCATCTGATAAAGCTTGATTACACATCATTCTAGTCATTATAACTGAAGTATGTTCTTCAGTTATTTTTTCATTTAGATTATGTATAATTTTATCACGTTCGTTTATTTCTTGAATATTTATAACAATTAACATAATTATAGTTAAAACATTAATTGTTATACCTATAACGATAAGTATTGTATCGTTATAATATTTTCCTATAGCAATAAACGTTATTGTTAAAATAATAAAACAAATTATAAGAACTAATGTTCCTATAAATTCTTTAAAATACTTTTTCATGATTGCGTGAATTTATTTGTTATTAATAATATTATCTCCATCTGTATTTATAGAGGCTTTGGACTCTCAATCATATCGATTGGCTACATTAAGATAAAGAGATAGTCTAGATGCGAGTGCACTCTTCTCACCTATCTCTTTCTTATCGTTACCAGCTTTTTGCTTAGCATCGTTGTCATCATATCATATTTTTGACATTATATGATATTTATCACAGCATGACGATTTACTGTAATAACAGTTATTCTGACTGCTAACATAGTTGGTTTCTAAATCACGTACTATGGGAAAAATTCTACCTATAGCAGCATTATGTGCTCTAGGCTCAACATAAACTATCTCAAGAAATACAACAAAATAATCAAGACATTATAAACCAACAAACTGTCTGATATATTTTGCTGTATCTCTTGATGCAACCTATCAAGGATTAACTTTACGATACTCAATATGAGCCGTTTCTCGTCTCCAAGTAGGATTTCATGAATTGCTATCATCTAAATGATATATTGCGTATCATCAGCGAAGACATCGTCAATCGATGTATTAAATAGCAAAATGATTTACAATTATATCATATTAAATGATAGTATTTATATTACCAACATTATTATTGTCATATCAATAGGCGCGCTTTATAGTGCGGAAATTAAAATTGATAATATAACATTAGTAATATATATTTAATTACACTAAATGTATATAAGTTTCATTTGTTTAATTCTTGTATTAATTATTTGAAATGGATTAGTAATATTATTAGTAAAATGATTAGAATGGAGAGCAGGAGCTGCTCCATCATCACATTTATCAACTTCTTTAATAATAATATCACTATCAACAAGAATTTTCATTTCGTTCTGCATTTACACAGGCTTACGACTGTTAATTAGCTGCATTAAATGGTACACTATAACACTTATGGTATTATAATGTACCTGAAAATTCTGTTACAATAAGAATCGCTGCCGTATTTCACAATACAGCAGCAACTCTTTTACAAATCGCCCATAAGAGCAGCAGCAAGATTTTGCTTATAAGCATCAAGAGTACTAAGAGCAAACTCTCCAAGCTTAATATCAGCAATATCTGTTACAACACTATCATGGTCAATAGTGTTTTCCTTTCCACTGAAATAATTCATGAAAGGAACATTAGCCTTAACTTCACGTTGAAGTACAGTAATAGTAGAACCAGGAAGAAGAGATTCAACAAGAACAGGACGTTTAGAAATACGTCCAGCAAGAACTTGAGCATCTTTCATTTGACTCATAGCACCTACAAGACTAAACAAAGATACTACAAAAGTTTTGCTTTTGCTCTTAACAAATACATCGGGATTATCGTTATCCGCAATATATCTGTCAACAAGACCACTTGTTGTTAATGTCACTACTTCATGACCATCTTCCTCACGCTTTGAATATGTAGCACGAGTAATCTGAAGATTCTTTACTTCAGATGCATTGTCAGCTTTTGTGGCAGTAATTGCCTCAGTAAAGGTCAATAGTTGTGGCTGACTTACAACTTCCTTTGCTTTTTCATCGTTCATTGTTTTTACAATTTAAATTGTTAAATAATTAATAGAACTGTTAAACGCTTAAACGCTTAATAGATTCGAATTCTTTCCTGTATTCTCACGAGGTTTTTGAGGTTCTAATATAACTAGTAAATGAATACTAGCTATATTAGAACCATAATCAACTAGAAGATCTTGTATGCAAGATCGTCTAGAAATCTAAAGAAATCTGTTTTAAACTCATCAGATATTCTACCATCTTCTCTAAAATGAAGAAAGTTTGTATGATGACCATTTTCATCATCATCGTAATCTTCAAGTATAAGCCATCTACGATAATCTGTAAGACCATCATGAATAGCAACTTGAAGAGCACGAATTGTTGATTCATCAACAATGGCTACTACTTCACCATTGTAAGCAAGACGAACATCAGAAACTTCTTTTTTAGGAAGCGAAGCAAGAATTTGAATTGCTTCTGAATGTTTTGGAGCAAGTGCGATCATAATTGTATAATTTAATTGGTTAATAATTGCAATTTCTACTCAACATCATACTACAACTATAACAATGCAAAGATTTGCAGGCAATGAACAATCATCACCTGCAAATCTATCATCAACTACAAGTCTCCCATCAATGCAGATGCAAGCATCTTTTTGTACTCATCCATCATAGAACGAGCAAAATCAGATACTTCAAGTTTGACTACGTCGGTAACAATACTATCATGATCGATAGTATTCTCCTTGTTACTAAAGTAGTTCATAAACGGAACATTACCTTTGACATCACGTTGAACTACTGTAATAATACTACCTGGTAGCAAACTCTCTATCAACATTGGTCGCTTTGAGATACGACCTGCGAGCACTTGTGCGTCCTTCATGTTGGACATCATTCCCACTAATGAGAATAATGACACAACAAATGACTTGGACATTGATTTGACAAATACATCAGGATTTGTCTCATCAGCAACATAACGCTCAACAGGTATATCGCCTGTCAAAGTAACAATCTCGTGTCCATCTTCTCGACGACTATAAGTCGCACGAGTAATATGAATACCCTTTGTTACTTTGCCACCATCAGCAATCGTTGCATCGACTGCTTCAGAGAAGCTAAGAAGATTAACACTTGCAGTTTCAACTGCGTTAACGACTTGTGCAGGAACTTGCTCAACTGCATTAGCTTTTGGCTGTGCCATAGTTGTAACAGAATTTGTATTGAGTGACTAACTTATTGGATAATGTGCTAAAGCAAGCGTAGTCAGATGACTTACTTCAGTAATAAATGAATAATATTTGAAAAACATTTATTCATTCGAAATCTGACCTGTTTTCTCACGAGGTTCGATATGACGGGGGTATTGACATTCACTTATCACACCCCCACCCTTTGTGGTAATACCCTCCTCTTCTCGCTAATCGACAAAATTTTTTATCCTACTATCTACATCTAAATCTTCATTAAAATCTTCACCACAATCTTTATCATAATTTTCAATATAATTTTCCATATAATTTTCACTATAATCTTTTCCTAAATCGTCTTAATAACATTATTAAACCTCTTCATATATTTAATATATTATTTTATATATTATAATAATCCATTAAACATTCTTTATAACTTATTTAAATACAATAATTATAATAATATCAACAATTTTAGTTATATCTCATATTTAATCCCCTGTAGAGTGATTGTATCATAAAACTTTCTCACCTATTTATTTATTTACAAAAATATTTTTATTAATAACACTAACGGGGGTATTACTTTAATTTTATTTAATGCCCGTATATGTAGTATATACGTTCTACTATCCTTTAGCTTTTATTAATATTATGAGTAACATAAAAAAATGATAGGAACTGTTTCACAACAATTCCTATCTAAACATACATAAATCTACACCGAAAACTATTCACTCAAAATGACATCAAAAAGTATCGTTATCACAACGATTATTATATTTTATAGCATTAATAATATTATTTGCGGGATACGATACCGTAACCCTACCCACACCCCTACCACCAGATAGTCACTGACATTGCTATGAAACATAACATGGACTTCTTCGATATATGCCGAAGCATATATACCGTCCGCAGATAAACGAGTTTCTGTTTAATCTTTGGCTCGGCTTTCTTTAATATCATTAATGCTATTATATTCAAAATTTATAAGAACATATAAAATTTTATATAATATGACATACTCACGCGCGTACATTATATAATATATGTAACTTTTTATATGCCTACAAAGATAGTAAAAAAAATCGATTTTTGCAAATAATTTTGCAAAAAAATTTGCATATATGGAATTTTTTTTGTATCTTTGTGCTGGTTGTACAAATGTACAAAAAATAGACTAAAGTAGAACAAATAATGTATTTGCAACTATGGAACTTAAAACAGTTTTTAATGAATTTATAGCTCCTCAAGATGATTTTTTATTAGATAAAACAGACGATGAGTTTGTTGTTGCTAATAAAACTAAATTATGGGGAAAAGAAAAAGATGTTATTGCAGTCTTTAAAAAGACTAATGAAGAACAAGATATATTACAAATTTATGCTCATTTATTAAATCTTACTAAACATGGTGAGAATTTATTTATAGAATTAAATAAAAATGGTGGTGAAATTGAAAGTAATGCTAAATTTGAAAAAATATTTTGTATTAAATATAAAATTAGTAGACCAACTTATATTAGAGCATTAAATGAATTAACTGCTAGAGGAATTGTTAAAAAAGCTTATCCTAAAATTTATCTATATGATAAATATTATATAAAAGATGACGTTCATGGTAAAAAAGTTTTAGTAATGCTTCTTTAAACTACATTTGTAGTTAATATCAATATTAACAATTAAACAAACAAATTTATGATTACTCTTCAAAGTCGAGTTGAGAGATATACATTATCTCTTCCTCAATCAATTCATGAGATTCCAGCACAGTATTATGAAGATGTTACAAATTGTATTAATCTTCCAAAGCATTATGCAATTGTAGCAGTTGTACGACAAGTTCGTATGTATGATTTTCTTATAACTTTAAACAATCCTAAAGTAAAAACTCGTGCAGTTGATATTGCAGTTCTTGTTAAAATTAATTCGGACGCTATTCCTGCAGAATGGAAAATAGGACAACAAGTTATAATCGATGAATCAGATATTGCAAGAGGAACTCAAATTACTCCTCCTAGTGCTTTAACATACGAAAACATTATTTCTTATTTACTCAGAGAAGAAAAAATTGTTTCAAGTAAAGAACCTAAAGAGAAAAATTATCTTACAGCTACAATTCTTTCTGGAACTGCAAAGGATGAAAATAATGTACCTATTAAAGAACATCCTATTTGCTTTATGAGCTTTAAAATTGTACCTGTTACAGCAATTCATGGAACTGTAGATAATAACATTAGTTATAACGATCCTTTTATTAAGGTAATTCCTGAAGTTCATGCTGAAGTTCCTGCTAAAGCAAAAGAACTAAACGATGCTGTTGCTGAATAAGTAATTGTCGATAGCCTATATGACATTCCCTTTACAGGGGATTAAATATAGGCTATTGATGTTAAAATTTATATTATGGGACTATCTTTTAATTTTAAAGATAAACATAAATCAAAAGAGTATAAACGAGAATGGAGAAGATTGCCAAATAAGGCTATGTCTAAAATAGATACTGAAAAGCCAAAATTAGACGCCTCTCAATATGAAAATAAAATATGGTATGATGGAAAATATTGGGATGTAAATGTATTAGAAGAAAGAGATATAATAAATCAAATTAATGATATAACTGAAGAAGAAAGAAAAAAATTAACAAGTATAGTATTTAATGCTGAACTTTTTTGTAAAGAAACTTTATTAAATGAATGTGTTGCTCATCTACCATATGTTGGTACGTTTAAAATAAATGCTGGTAAAAGATATTTAGAAAAACACGCTGAAGAAATTAAACAACATTATACTCCTGAAATGAATAATAGAGATAGATTAAAAGTTCGTATAGATTTTTACAAACAAGGTTGGCGTGAATTTAGTGCAAGACAAAATGAAAAAAGTAAAGAAGATCATTTTAGAAAAATGTTTAAAAAAGAATATGACGAATGTTGTAAAGTAATGGGAAAAAGTTATGCTGAACATTTTATTCATTCTATGACTCTATTAGAGTTTATACCTTTTGATCAAGATTTTGAAGATGCTTTTCAAAATGCTAAATAAATTATGGCAAATCTACATATTAGAAATTTATTAACTTTCGATATATATGGTAATGTACAACCAGTATCGATTGAACAAATTCTTGATAAAGATGTATTAGAATTATATCGTAGAGATTATTCTAAAGATAAAAATAAATATATCGCTGAATGTGGAGTTATATATTATATGGGAGATCCTAATAGTCCTCCAAGACAAAATGGATTAACAGAAAAAGAAACATTAGACGCAGCAATTGATAATTTCAATTTACCTAAAGATTATGTACCAGATCCATTAGTAAAAAGATTGATAGATAGATATAATATAAATGCTATAACTCCTGCAGGTGTTGCTATTGAAAATATTAAAAAAGCTTTACATAGACTTTCTTATGCAAGTAATAAAATAGGTGAAACTGTTGATACAATGATGAAAAATGCTTTAGAACCATCTGCTGTTGCTACTATTATAGATTTAGGAAATAAATTAGGTAAATTTTCTACAGAACTCCCAAATTATGTAGCATCTCTAAAAGTCGCTCAAGACAATCTTAGAAATGAACAAGAAGAAATGGAAGCACGTGGAGGAGAATCTATTCTTTATTCAATGGATGCAAATAAACATAAATTGCAATGATAGAACTTAAAGATAAAAGATATGATCAAGTTAGACTTATATTTCATGAAGAAGGTCATAAATATAATGATACTTTTGGTAATGAATTTATAAGTACAACTACTTTGTTGCATAAATATGCACCAGAGTTTGATAAAGATTATTGGCTTAAAAAGAAAGCAAAAGAACTTGGTATATCTGAAAAACGTCTTGCAGAACAATGGAAAAATATAACAGACGAAGCTTGTGAACGTGGTACTAAAACTCATAATAATTTAGAAGACGGTATTAAAGAAAATTCTATGTTTAAACAAGCAGTGAAATATATGATAAAAGAAAATGGTGAAATGATAACTGTAGCAGATATTCCTAATATAGATATGAATATAAAAGCATTAGACGTTAATGAGTTTAAAGATATGACAGAAAATAAATATCCTGAAATTTATAGAGTGTTTCAATGGTATATAGATAGAGGATATAAAATATATAGTGAAATAGGAATGTTTCTTATTGATAGTTTAATATCGGGAACTATTGATGTTTTATTAATTAGAGATGAAGATTTTGTAATAGGAGATTGGAAGACAAATCGTGGAGGTCTTAAATTTGAAGCAGGATATTATAAAAAAGATAAGAGTCAAAAACCCGCACAATTAACTAATACTTGGGTAACTAAAAAAGAATTTCTTTTACCACCTGTAGCAAATCTTCCAAATTGCAACGGTAGTATATATAATTTACAACTTAGTTTATATGCTTATGCTGTTCAAAAAATTTTAGGTTTACCTTGTAAAGGATTATGGCTTTGTCATATAGATAGTGATTTTGTTTTAAATGAATATGGAATGCCAAAAAGATTTCCTGACGGATTATATCATATAAAAAACAATCCTATAGAAAAAACTACATTTTTTAAAATGCCATATAGATATAATGAAATTGTACGAATTGTAGCTGATAGAGAGCGAATAATTCGTGCATCAAGAGTAACATCAAATACATTATTTTAAATTATGAATATAAAAACAGTAACTATTATAACAATTTGTTGTATAGTTGTTATAATGATAACAGGGATACTAAGAGATATTAGTACCGATAAAAAAATCGATAATATGGAATATGTTATTGATAGTTTGAAAAATGAAATAAATTATAAAGATAGTATATATAGTAATGTAGTTTCTAAATGTGAATATGATAGTATATATGATTTGTATAAAACTTATAATTATTTATACGATAAAGAACTATTAGAATCTGAAGAATTAGTTGATTCTTTAAATACAGAAATAACTATATTAAGTATTAAATTAGAAAGAATCAGAGAATATAATAGAATCGCTAGTCAAGATAATAATATTATATTTCTTAGGGGTTGGATAAATAGAGTTTTAAATGATTAAATATTATGGCAATATTTGAAAAAGCTTTTGCTAAAACAATTAAAGCAGAAGGAGGATATGTAAATAACCCTAATGATAAAGGCGGTGAAACTTATATGGGTGTTACCCGTAAGAATTATCCTAATCTTAAATTGTGGACTATTATTGATGACATTAAAAAACAATCGACTGATAAAAAATATATAAATAATTGTTTAAAAAATAATATAGGTGTTAAAAATGAAGTTAAAGTTATTTATAAACATAATTATTGGGATCCTTTACATTTAGATTTAGTTAATTCTCAACGTGTTGCTGAACAATTATTTGATAATGCAATAAATTGTGGGATTACTGCAACTATTAAATTAATGCAAAAAGCTAAAAATATGAAAGTAACTGGTAAAATGTCTAATGAATTAATTGATAAATATGGAAAACAATCAAGAACAAAATAATAAAAAAATACATTTAATAATATGTATTGGAATATTAATTATAGTCACTTTAACTATGATACTTGGACTGTTGATTGGTCGGATACAAAAATTGACACAATCGCCTACTATTGTTATAGATACTGTTACTAATGTAATAGAGATTGAAAAAATAAAATATGAAATAGAAGAACAAAAAGAAAATGTTGAACAATATAAACAAGAATATAAATATGAAAAAGAGCAAGCTAATATTATTAATGATTCTGCTGCTATTAAGTTGTTCTATCAACTTGTTAGCGAATGATACCACTACAGGGGAACAAATAATTGAAGATAGTTGCACATGTGTAAATATTGACATTATTAGAAAAGCTAATGATAAATTAATTGAAAGAAAATATTTGTTAAAAGTTAATAGTGCTCAAGATTCTATTATAACTTTAAACAATAAATATATATTACAACAAGACACTGTAATAAACGATTTAAAAGAACGTATAGTTAAAATAAATAATATAAATGAAGATTTACAAAAACAATATGAACGTGAAAGAAAAAAGAAAATTATATATGGTAGTGTTGCTGGAGGATGTATAGTAGGTATTATAATAACAGTTGTGACATCTGTTTTAATTAATAAATAATATGGAAAATACAGGTTATCCTTTTTTAGACTATATAAATGAAGATAAGTCTCATTATATACATGCTAAAGATTTTAGGTTTAGTATAGAAAATCCTAAAATTAATGATTATACTGTAAATGAAGAATATTGGAAAACACACGAATATAGAACTTTTAAAGATCCTGATGATTTATTTTTAGTTGGACATACTGGAGGATTTTTAATGAATATTAGACCAGGATATAAATTTATTAATACAGATTTATTTACTAAAATGGCTCAATACTATGATGAAAATGGCGAATATACTAGTTATAAGCAAGGCTCTATAATGTATAATAGAATCGCCGATAGAGAAGCATATAGACGACATAAAGGATTTAAAGCACCTTGTTTATTAACTCCTGAAGGAAAAATTGAAGAAGTAAGAATTACTGGAGAGCATTATAACTTTCTTAATTATACTCAAATGGAAGAACTTGATGAAGAAAGTATTAAACAAGGAGGAACTGCTGTAGCTACAAAAAAGAAAGGATTTCCTAAATTTATAGATGCTCAATTTTGGACTTTTCATTGTATAGAATTTGCAAGAAATAATGGCTTTCATATGTTAATAGATAAAACACGACGTGGTGGTTTTTCTTATATGATGGCTTCTAATTCTGCAAATGCTGTAAATTTATACCCAAATAAAGTTGTTATAAATGTTGCTGTAGATAGTAAATATTTAACACAACGTGGTGGTCTTACTGACTTCGCTTTAAATGATTTGAAATTTTATGAAGATACTGGTTTATTTAAAAGAGGAATTTTAAAGACTGTAGATACTGATTTTCGATTAGGCTTAAAATTAAAAAATAATGTAGAATGGAGTGGAAGTTGGCATAGTGCTTTATTGTCTGTATCAGCTCACAATAATCCTGATTGTGCTATTGGTAAAGATGCTATAAAGGTAAATGTGGAAGAAGTTTCTACTATGGATAATTTTGATAAATTTATGGAAGTAACTGAACCTGCTATGCGTACTGGTAGTTATACAACAGGTTTTTTATGTGCATGGGGAACTGCTACTACAGAAGGTACTTCTATGCAAGAATTTGAATTAAACTTTTATAATCCTAAAGCTCATAATTTTTGTCCATTTGAAAATGTTTGGGATAAAGACGCTAGAGATCAAATATGTGGATTTTTTAAATCTTATGCTTGGGGATTACAAGGTGAAGTTGGTGGAGTTTTAGCTTTAGATAAATGGGGAAATAGTAATATTTTAGTCGCTCTTGAAGTTGCAAAAAGAGAACGTATTAAAAAGAAAAATGATGCCAAAACTTATGCTGAATATATAAATTATTTAGGTCAATATGCTTTGTATCCTGCAGAATCATTTAGTAGTACAACAGAAAATATATTTAGTTCTGAAGAACTTACTGCATGGGAAGAAAAACTTAAAATGGATAGTTCTTATAAATTTTATATTGATGGTAGATATGATATGGATTCTAATGGTGTTACAATATTTAAATCTAATGCTAGATTATTAAAAGAAGGCAAAAAAATATATGATTATATACAAAGTGTTCCAAGAAGAGAAAATGAAGATCCAATGGGTTGTATTCGTAGATGGGCTGAGCCATTAAAAGAAGAAATTACTGAAAATGGAGTTAGAATACGAGTAGTTCCAAAAGGATTATATAGTATTACTTATGACCCTGTAGGAATAGATAAGGATAGAAAAACTATAACAAATAAACATTCTCATAATAGTATACAAGTGTGGATGAATCCACATGCATTAAACGGATTTAAAGGAGGAATGGTTGCCCATTATTATGGTAGACCTGACAAACTAGAAGAAGCAGATAGAATATGTTATGAACTTGCTAAAGATTATAATTGTATAGGAACAACTAATGTCGAAATAAATCGTGGTGAAACTGTTAGTAATTTTAAAAAATGGAATGCTTTAAAATATCTTTCATTTGATCCTGTATTTGTTTGGGATAATAATTTTAAAGAAAAAGTTAGTACAAGTTATGGATATAGTATTACTCCTGCAAATAAATTAGAGGGATTACGATTGCTAAAAGAATTTTTATATGAAGTAGTTGGAAAAGATGAAAATGGTAATGATATTCATATGTTTCAATTAATATATGATTATCAATCGATATTGGAATTGAAGAAATGGTCAGAGAATGGAAACTATGATAGAGTTTCTTCAATGATTTTAAGAGGTATAGAATGGAAAGCAATGAAACTTCTTAATGAAGACGCTTTAAAAACTAGAATAGAACTTACAGAAGATAATATAGATAAACATGATAATGATATATTATCAAGAGATTGGTTTTAATTTTTTTAAATAATTTAAAATATGATTACACCTTTAAGTAATTATGATTTTCCTCGTCAGAAAATTCCTGCGAGTAAAAAAGACAAAATATGGGCAGCTCAATGTTGTGATTATGTTATATCTCAAGGATTGGCTTGCAAAGATGAAAAACGTATATCTACTTTATATAACGTCATGGCTGGTAAAATACCTGATGAATTTTATAAAAAGATATTAAATCCTTATAATGCTACTAATGAAAAATTTAAAAGATTTCCTGCAACAATGAGAAATTATGATATTATAAAAGGTATCATAAGACGATATGTTGGAGAGTATCTTAAAAATCCTCATATATTTATAGTTGGTGCTAACAACCCTGATGTAATGTTAGCTCGCGATCAAAAACTTAAAGCGGAACTTACTATACTTGTTCAAAATGCTGTAGCTCAACAAATAACACAAGCTTATCAACAATTTATACAAGAAGGCGGAGATCCTAAAGAATTTAATCCTAAAAATTCAATTGATGTAGAAAAATTTATTAAAGATTTTAACGATAATTATGTAGATGATATTTCTGCTCAAGGTCAAGAATTATTAAATGTTATTAGAGATATAACCGAAGATGAATTATTTTATGAACAAGTATATTTTAATTGGGTCGCTTATGGTGAAGCATATACTTATGGAGATGTAGATAAAGAAAATATAATTAAAGAAGTAGTTAAAGTAATAGATGCTTATCCTGTTCCTACAGATAACTTTTTTACAGAAGATG
>ONIZ01000076.1 GCA_900317975.1 uncultured Bacillota bacterium | reverse complement strand
TGATTAGCCTTACTATCACTAGGTTCACCCCTAATCCTTATTATCCTAATTTAAATTATATCTATTTTTTATTAAATTATCAATATATAAAAAGAAAAAGATATACTTTGATATATTAATTATTTCTATTTTTCTAATAAAAATTTTTTTCATTAAAAAAAGTTCAACACTTTGAACTTTCTTGTTTTTAAAATTACTTTATTTGATTATTTAGTCTTCTATAATTGTAGCTAGTTTTATTGCCAATAATCCTATCTTTTCTTTATCACTTAATTTTTCTGTGTTTCCTAGCGATCTTTGATCCCATTTTGCTGCATCTAAATTATCTGCTGCATAAAAGAATTGAAATATTTCTTTATTACGGAATTTAGCCAATGCTGCTATAGCAGAACATTCCATATCAACACAAATGCATCCTTCATTTTTTCTTTCTGCAACTTTAGATCTTGTTTCACGATATGGAGCATCAATTGTCCATGCTTTACCTACTATATATGAATAATCATGTTCTTTTAATATTTTTATAAATTCATCTTGATATTTTGGGTTAACAACTACTTCTCTTGATGATTTCATATAATGATAACTTGTTCCTTCATCACGAATAGCACTATTTGGAATTATAATTGCTAAATCATCTATGCTTCTATCTAGAGCTCCACAAGTTCCAAATACAACCATTTTTTCTAATCCCATCGCAAATAGTTCTTCATATTGAACAATACAAGCTGGAGCTCCAACTATAGACATAAATAATGCTAGTTCATGTCCTTCATAGTTTATTTTATATATTGGAAATTTACCATTTCCGTTTGAATTTAGTGCTATTTCTATACCATTAAACTTATCAACTAATTGATCAAATAACTTCTTAGAAAAACATGTAACTCCTACTTTAGGAAATCCTTCCACAACATTTTCAACTTCATGTGGATCAAATGTTGAGTTAACTGTTTCATCAAATTCTTCTAATACCATATTAATCACTTCCTGAATTGATTATATCATAAAGATTTTTAATTATCTTTATTCATTTTTTTCTTCTTAGGATCTACTTTTTTTGTAGGTAAATTATAATGTTGTAATCCATTATATGCTTCATATTCATAACCATATACTTCAAGTCCTGATCCTGCATATTCTCTTATACCCATATCTATAACTTTATTATTTAATTCTTCTAATTCTTTTTTTAACGCTTCATTTCTATTTACTGATAATCCGAAATTCCAACCAATAAAATGATCTAAAAAGTGATTAATATAGTACTTATTCGCTTCATCGAAATTTGTCTCATTTAATTTTTGATTTCTAATTGCTTTTTCAGTAATAACTAATTCTGCTTTTCCATGATAATCTTCACAAATATCATCTTTTAATTCTAGCATGAAATAATATGGATCTAATACAATTCTGCTATCTAGTGCTTGATTATATAATTTGACCATTTGTCTAATAATTTCATCCAAATTAGATATTTGACTATACTCACTCCTATTATCAAGTACTATTTTCTCATTTTCATAAAAACTAAACGCGCATGTAGGTTCACCATCATTTAGTGGATAAAAGAAAACTAGATTACTAGATATATCAAATGCATTAACATTTTCTTTTTTTTGTTTTTTTAAATCATGAAGAGCAAATTTTAAATCTAGAGACTCTGCTATTTCTCGTACTTGATCTAATTCATTATCTTTTTCTAATAAAGTATTCAATTTCTTTTTTATTTTATCTTTGTCTAAGTCATAATAAAACTCATTACCATTACTATCTACTGCACATTCATAATTTTCCATTTCTGAAATAGGTTTAATAATTATAGGAATCTCAGAATCTGGTTTTCTATTTTCACGTTCTATAATTAAGTCTTTATTCCACCAATCATAAACACTAATTGCATAGGCAATACCATCTTCAGCAACAACTGCACAATACTGTCTTGGATCTGAATCTAGCAACTCTTTTATATCAATATCATTAGACCATATAGCCCTCAAAACTCTATATTCATATATTTCATTACCATCACAATCATACCCTAATACTTTGCTCATAATATCACCTCAATTAATTTATTATTATAGCATATTAATGTTTTTATAATTAAATAAAAAAAGTCTAAATATTAGGCTTTTTACTCTACTACTTTATATTGTTCAGGGCTCCACGCTGGTGAGCATGTCATAGATGCTTTGCAATAATCTGTTTCCCAATAGTATTTTTTATTATTTTCTATTAAAATAGCATCACTTTCTGAAAAATATATTGTTTGATCTTCGAAATATAATTTTCCGGAACCTTCAAGTATATAAACTAATTCTTTACTAACTAAGTTAACACAATAGCCTGATTCAGGATATCTTCCTGTTATAGTTGCTACACCTATATCAATATCTTTATCTCCAAAAGAATATTCTATAGTCTTACACTCATTACTATTAGTACCAGCAATTGCTTCATCTTTTTTTATAATTTTCATAAATATCTCCTATTATTATCTTCCTTTAACTATTCTTATTATTTATAGTATTAATATCCACCATCTATTACTAATATTTCACTATTAATATAGCTTGATTCTTCGCTTGCTAAAAAGTAAATTGCTTTTGCAATTTCTTCTGGTTGCGCAAATCTTTCTAGATAAATTTTAGCGTTTTCATCTTCAATATATTCCTTTGGTAGATCTTTATTCATATCGGTATCTGCCCAACCAATTGCAACAGCATTAACTCTAATATTTGGTTTAAGTTGAAATGCTAAATCTCTAGTTAAGCTTTGTAATCCAACCTTTGATACATTGTAATCTAGGCATTCTGGAGATATAGTTTTTGTTCCATTTGTTGACGATACATTAACAATTGTGCTACCACTCTTCATATGTTTTGATACTTCTCTTGAAACAATAAATGCTCCAATTACATTTACTTCTAATGTTCTTTTAAATTCCTCAATAGTTATATCTTCAAAATTCCTATCAAATACTATTCCAGCATTGTTGACTAAAACATCAATTTTTCCAAATTCTTTTATGATTGTATCAACCATACTTTTTACATCAGCTTCATCAGATACGTCAGTTTTAATAGTTAATGCTTTTATATTGTATTCTTTTTCAACAAACTCTTTTACTTCTTGAGCTTCTTTGTCACTCTCAATATAATTGATAACAACATTGTACCCTTCGGATGCAAATTTTATTATAGTAGCCTTTCCTATTCCTCTACTACTACCTGTTACTAAAACTACTTTATTATTCATAATTATCAACTCCATATTGATTATATTATACAGTATTTTATAAATAAAAAAAGCCCATAAATTGGGCTTTGGAAACATAATTAACGTTTACTAAATTGTGGTGCACGACGTGCTTTTTTCAAACCTGGTTTCTTACGTTCTT
>ONIZ01000061.1 GCA_900317975.1 uncultured Bacillota bacterium | reverse complement strand
TTAGGATTATTTTTCAACATATTTTATAAATTCATGTAAAGAATCAAACTCTTTTTTATTTAATTCATCTAATATTTTATGATGATTAGTAATTACTCCACCTTTGAATTTTTGCAACATCTCATAATCATTGTCATTATCACCTATAACATATAAATTATTAAAATCTAAATCTTCTAGATAAAACAATTTTTCTAAACCATTCTTTTTATTAACAGTTTTGTGGATAATATTAACATGAGTTCTACTAGCATATATATGAACATCAATTTTGCTTTTAATATTCTTTTCTATGCTTCATCTCTATCTTTACAATTGATTACTATTTTTACAGTATCATCTTTATTTTCTGTCTTATTATAACCATCATCTAAATAATAATCATATTCTTCTTCATCTAAAATCTTAATAATTTCTTCTATTTCGTCTTTATCAAGATATGTTGTATCAAGACATTGATCTACACTATTAAAAATCTTAGCTCCATCTTCACATATTAGATATGTATAAGGAATATCTAATTCATTTAGCAATACCTTAATATCAGTATAATTTCTGCCAGAAATAATACAAAAAGAATTACCTTTGCTTATGAAATCTTTTATTGAGGTAATATTTTCTTTTGTAGTAATTTCATTATTTACTAGATAAATTGTTTCATCAAAATCACTAGCAATGAACTTCATATTATCACCTATTTTGATTTTATCATAACAAAAACATTTCTTAAAGAAATGCTTTTTTATTTGACGCTTTATTTATTATTAGCGCTATTAAAATAATTGATATTATTATCGAAATAGTTACTATTATTCCATTTGTTTCAGGATTCTTTAGTTGTTTATCAGATACTTGTATATCTAAAGTATCTTTAGACATATCTATCTTATAGGCATTCTTATCTATATCATATCCTGTAGGTGCTTTTACTTCTTTAACATAGTATTCCAAATCATCTAATGGATAAATATTATTTGGAATGCTTACTTTAGCAATTCCTTCTTTATTAGTCATATATGTATCATATAAATAATATGTCTTGCCATCTACTTCTATCGTCTTTGGTGCTGTATTGTCATTTATGCTTACATAATATTCATCTATGTCATTGATAATATTTCCATAAATAATAGTTGTTCCATGCACTGTTGTATTTATATGATTAATAAAGTTATTATTACTTATTATTTCAATTGGGCTTTCATGATAATAATATGAAGAAAGCTTATTATAATCATAATTATTATTTTTATAATCTTCAAATGATACTTCAAAGTGAATATTTTTTTCTTTTTGCTCATTACTACCAATAAACATTATTGAACTAGTTGAAATATTTTTTAAATATTTTGATATATAAACATCTTTAGGGTGTCCTGGTGTTCCATGAGACTCAAGTTGATGATCATCAAGATTATCAATTCCTCTATTTAATACTAGAGTATCTAGATTTCTCATTCCCCAAACACAATCTTCTCTGCAATCACAATATAGATGTGAAGATAACGTTTTAATTCTATTGTTCATAATTTCTTCAACTGGCTTATTTACGTAGATTCCATACATAGCTCTTTCTAATTTTTTGTTTTTATTATCACTATCAGTCTTAGTTAATATTCCTGTTTTGTCATCATTTAAAACTATTTTTTTAATTCTTGGGTTGTAACATCCCCAAGGTTGTCTGCTTGCATAAAACGTTTTTAGATCTGTTCCCCATACCGTTAAAGTTCCTTCATTATCTAATCTCCAGTATGATGTATCATCATAATATAAAGACCAATAATATACATTATAACAAGTGTTATCCCTTGCATGTCCTTCATTTAACTGTTCTCCAAGATACCTGTGTTCTCCTCCAGTTCCAGCATCTATGATTCCTTCTTTTTCTGAAAGTTTTATTATGTTGGTATCTTCATTAAATGAGTGTTCTTCTGTCCAATTTACAAATATTGGTAATTCTATTTCTTTTATTCCTGTATTATAAAATGCATAATCTCCTATTTTTGAAAAACCTATTGGTAAGTCTACATGAGTTAGTTTTGGGCAATTATAGAATGCATAGTCTGCGATTTCTCCTCCCATACTTTTGGGAAATTCTACTTCTTCCAAATTAGGATAGTTTTCAAAAGCGTGACTACCTATTACATCTATTCCTTCATTTATAATAATTTTCTTTGTGTCATTTTTATACATAATCCAAGGAAAAAGGTTTTGTGAATTGAATGGAATTATTTTTTCCAAGCTATTTTCTGAAATATCTAATGACAACACTCCATCATCGTATTTCCAATTGATATAAGAATTGATATAAGGATAATTTCCACTATCTGATATTGCGTATGTTGATATTGGCAATATTAATATCATTACCATTAAAAAGAATATTTTTTTCATATTTTCACCTATTTTAATACTATCATTAAATATTTAAATATACAATATACTGTGCTACTTATAAACAAAAAGAGAAAGTACTATTAAGATATTTCTTAGCTTTCAAAATATCTTAAATGTTGTACTTTCCCCAAACGCGTTTCTCGAAACTAGATATTCAAACTCGAAATTCCTGGTAACACCATTCCTTTACCTTCTTGTAATATCGTTAGTGACAGAAGCTGCTTACTTCTATCATATGTTTCTTTAAATAAATATTTGAATTAAATTTCTAATAGTAATGCAAAAGCCTCACCAAACACCCTAAAGGGATAAATGAAATTTAATTCTATGTGATGGGAATGTTTAAAAATATATAATTCCTTATCACTATAATATTTATATCATAGTTAATTTTTGTTGTAAATTAAATTGTATAAAAAATTTCTAGTTTACGTCAATTTACTTTATCATTGACTCATTCCATTCTTCAGGAATGTCTAGTCCCATTAATTGTAGTATTGTTGCGGCTACATTTGATAGACCAAATTCTCCATCTTTGAATTCAACATTCTTATCACATATTATAAATGGAACTGGATTTGTTGTATGAGAAGTTTTTACTACCTTTTTATCATCTTTCATAGTATACATTACTTCTGAGTTACCATGATCTGCAGTAACTATTAAAGTATATCCGTTTTCTTCACAAGCTTTTTGTAATAAACCTAATCCTTCATCAACTGCTTCTAGAGATTTAATAGTTGCTTCATAATTTCCTGTATGGCCTACCATGTCTCCATTTGGGTAATTTAATCTGATAAAGTCATATTTGTTTGATTTAATTGCTTCTACTACATCTTCACTTATTTCGATTGCTTTCATACGAGGCTTTTCATCAAATGTTATTCCTGTATCAGAGTCAATACATTTATATGTTTCTAGTTCTTCATTAAATTTATCTGTTCTATTACCATTCCAGAAGTATGTTACATGACCAAATTTTTGAGTTTCACTTACAGCATATTCATTTATATTATGTTTTACTAATTCTTCTGTTAAAGTGTGTTTAATATGAGGTGGTTCTACTAAGAAATGTTTAGGTATTCCTAATTCAGCATCATATTCTAACATTCCAGCATAATATATTTTTGGAAATCTTTTTCTTTCAAAATATGGAAAATCTTCATCTTCAAGTGCCATAGATATTTCTAGAGCTCTATCTCCTCTAAAATTAAATAATAAGAAGGAATCTCCATCATTAACTGTTCCTACTGGACCAGACTCATCAGCAATTACAAATTCATGAATATCTTGATCAACTATTTCTGGATCTTGCTCTCTATAATATTTTAGTGCCTCTAGTGCTGATGTGAACTGTTTTCCTTCACCTAATATATGGACATTATATCCTCTATGTACCATTTCCCAATCTGCTTTATATCTGTCCATAGTAATATACATTCTTCCTCCACCTGAGGCAATTTTCGCATCAAATGTATCATCATTTAATTCAGATAATTTATTTTCTAACATTTCAATATAAGTATCTGCACTTTGAGGAGGTACATCTCTACCATCTAATAGGATATGTACTCTTGCTTTAGTTATGCCTGATTTTTTTACTCCTTCTAGTAAAGTAAATAAATGCTTTATATTTGAATGAACATTTCCATCAGATAATAGACCTAAGAAATGAAAAGTTCCATTATTAGATTTACAATAATCTATCATTTCATTATATGTTTTTGATTCAAATATATCTTTATTTTCAATTGATTCATCTACTCTTTTTGCTCCTTGAGAATAGATTTGTCCACAACCTAGTGCATTGTGTCCTACCTCACTATTTCCCATATCTTCATCAGTTGGTAGGCCTACTGCTGTTCCATGAGCTTTAATTAAGATATTTGGATAATTACTAAGTAAATAATCTAAATTAGGAGTATTTGCTGCGGCTAGTGCATTTCCTACTTTTTCTTCAGTGTAGCCGACTCCATCCATTATTGCTAATACAATCTTTTTCATTTTATCTCTCCTCTTCTTTTTTATCTTCATCATTTAGAAAATCTACATCATCAAACATGTCGTCATTTCCTTCTACTTCTTCATCTATTGAAAAAATATTTCTTTTTTTATTTTTGATTTCTTCTTTTCTCTTTTTCTGTATTTCCATAAACTCATCAAAATCTTCTTGTTTTTCTTTATCATTTTTATCTGGTCCTAGAATCATATCTCTTAAAAATCCCATATTATCACCTTCTTAATTATAACATTATTTTGTTACTTCTATTAGTTTTTCATATATTTTTACCATAGCAAAAGTATCTAATTCACAATAAACTAGTAATCCATGTCTAATTGTTTCTTGTTCTTCTTTTGTATGGTTACCTAAATCTTTATAAGTATTTGATGCTTCATCTCCTTTATGTACTAAAGGTAGATTCTTATAATTAAGTGATGGGTCATTTGGAAAGAGTGCAGGTAATACATATTTAATTGAATATGATCCTTCCATTTCTTTCATATAATACCATCTCTTGTAGAAAGGTATCATTAAATCTTTCATATTATCTCTTATATTTAATAAATGTTCTCTTAAATCAGGATATACTTCAGCTAGTTTTTTAATAACATTTTTTTCAAAAGACATATTATATGCAACACTACATACATCTCTTGGAATATCTTCTATCAATTGCTTTGCTAGAGATTCTCTTGGATCTATATCAGGTTCTGCTAAAAACTCTTTATGAACAAGTTTTCCATCTTCATATAATATATGTAGAGAATATTGAAATGGAATTTGTTCAAAAGGCTTTGTTCCTTCATATTTAGGTATAGCTTCTTGATATGTTTCAAA
>ONIZ01000060.1 GCA_900317975.1 uncultured Bacillota bacterium | reverse complement strand
TTGTAGAAGATTGGATATTATTTTATAACACAGATAGATTAAAATCAAAACAGATTAGAAAGTAATTCTAACCTGTTCTTTTTTTTGTGTGAACTATTTTGGGTTCACTTCATTTCTCTATCCTTTTTTATTTCATTGTTTCATTAATTTTTTCTTTAGCTGTATTTACTGTATCAATATTAGGATACATAACCCAGTCAATACTTGTATTTAAATGAACTCTATCATGTCCATCTTCACCATCTACTGATTGAGCTTCAATTGTCCATTTATTTCCATTGTTGATTATATCATGAAAAAAGACTAGTTTTAACTAGCTTATAAATTATTCTTTATATGAAATTTAATAATTAGCATTCCATTCTTTAATATATTCATCTATAAAGTTTTTTATAAAATCTACTCTATCTTTAGCAATTATCTTAGCTGTTTTTGTATTCATATTATCTCCTAGTTTAATAAGTTTATTATTTAAAAAATGTATATTACTAACATCTTTTAACTTTTCTTCATATACAGTAAACTTTTCTAATGGAATTGTGTCATCATAGTATGCTTGATTATTTAGTGCAGCATACCCAAAAGATCTACCAATACCAATTGCTCCTATTGCATCTAGATTATCTGCATCTTGTAAAATCAATGTATTAATATCATCAACATTGTTTCCATTCCAATTATAATTTTCGTGATGTTCTATACAAAATAGTATTTTATTTATTTGTTCATTTGTTAATTCTATTTTTGATTCTTTAATTATTTCAGTAACTCTAATTAAAGATTCTTTAGGTGTAATATATTTGCCTTGTTCACATTGCATTAATCTATGTATATCGTGCAAAAAACTTGAGATACCTATTATTAATGAATCTCCACCTTCTTTTGATTGAAGATAAAGAGCTATTTTCATTGTACGATTAAAATGATTTATATCATGTCCTCCAGTTTTATTATTTTCACATAATTTTTCAACTATTGGCATAAGTTTATTAATATATTCTTCCAACATACTATCACCTTACAAGATATTATAACATAAAAAAACCAACCAAAGTATATTCATATGAATATAACAATGGTTGGCCGCATTTCTTGTTGTCAGTTCATTTCTATAATAAATCCTTATAATTCTTTTAAATAAACTATAATTAAACATAAATTATAAATAATAAAATATATATAATTTTGCAATTATTAAGTAACTTGTAATCTGTTAAAATTCAATAACATCTAAATAAGACAACAAGAAATACTTGGGCTAAAAACTTTGTATTTTATTTAATCTACAAAATAGCTTAGTAGAACCCCAATATTTAAACCTCAAACTCAACAGAATTTAATCTTGATATTTCAAAATCTGTTTTCTGTATTTCGTTATCGATTTCTTGTAAACGTTTTCTTAATTCTTTTGAATCGAAGTTAATTGTTCTACATTCAAAATATGAATTATGTACTTCAGTATATCTTTTCTTGCTGTTATTCAATAATAACAATGACTCAAATGTTGATTTTAATTTTCTTAAATTTTTATTATCTACTATTGCTTGTTGTATACTTCTTCCATCGTTTAACTTAAACTCATTGTTTTTTTGATATAAAATTGTTTTTAATCTAGATAATTCTTTTGTACCTTTTTCAATATCATTGAAATATTGATCAAATACTTCTTTATTATCTTCGATTATGTTTATTCTACCGTCTAACTCTTCTATTGATGTATTAATTGCATATGCTTTTATAGCATATGTCTTTGTACTTAAATTTCTTTCTTGCTCAGAAATTAAGCTCATTAAAGCTGATATATTTGTTTTCATTCTATTCACTCTCCCTTTGACAACATACATTCTAATACATTTCATATTGTATTTGGTCGCGGAAAAAGCGACAAAAAAAATACAGTTATAAAACTGCATTAGCATATGTATATAGGTAATCATTTATAATCTCTAGATCATAAATATTATTATCTAAACAGTATGAGATAACTAAATCAAATGTAGTATTGCTTAATGAATAACCAGCACTATTTAATAATTTATTAAAATCGTTTTTAGTTAAACATAAAGCTAAACATAATTTGATGATTACATTCCTTCTAGGAATATAATTGTTACTACATCTTATTTTAGAAAATAATTTTCTATCTATATCTACTTTTTTGTAAATCTCTGAATCTTTGAAGCCTTTTTCATCTATGAAAGAGAAAAGGGTTTCGTTAAAACTCTTTGATTTAGTGTGACTTAAATAGTCTTTACAACTTTCTTTCATATGAAACCTCCTAATAAATAATTCTTTTGAATCACACAGATCTAATTAGTGTGTCTCCTAAATTATTGGACACTACTCCCAACAATTTTCATTTAGGATTTCATTTCATATAAAAATTTATTTAAATCACAGAGCTGATTTCTCAACTCGTTTAGAAATATATCATAATTTTATTTATTTTTCAAGTATTCAAAAAAAGAAGCATATTTGCTTCTTTTTAATATACTATATTATATATTTTATCTTTTTTTAATTTTTTCTATAATATATTTTATAAATTCATCAATACTAATTATTTATATGAATTTCTATATTTCTTAATAATATAAATAGCTAATATAAATAGTATTGATGAAATTATATAAGAAATCATATTAGCTTTTTTATAAGTATTTGGAACATCTACTACTGTAACTTCAGTTGAAGATTCTGTAGTTGTATTATTACTATTATCTGTATTTTCTATAGTTGTAGGAGTCTCATATTCTTTAGGTGTTGTTGATATAGTTGTAGAAGTTTCATATTCTCTTGGTGTTGTTGTTTCTTCTGATGAAACATTTGTATTTTCAGATACATTATCTTCTTTTTCAATAGTAATAGTATAACTTGATACCTTGATATTTTCTTTATATATATTTATATAAATAATACTTTCATTTTTTAAATTATTATTTCCAACAATTTTATAATTATAATTATTAGCTAGATCACAAGTTATATTTAATTCTTTTTCTTCTTTCATTTTTAATTTATAACTATGTTTATTTTCTTTAAATCCTAATTTATAACCTGCTACACTAATATTTTTAACAATAGTTGTATCTACAGGTTCACTTTGTTTATTAATCTTAATAGTTATCTTATTATCATTAGTTGCACTATAAGCAATTCCTTGTGTAGCATATACATTTAAATCTACATTACTAGTACTATCATTTTTTACATTTACTATTATTTTTTTATTACTACTATCTACTTTACAAGTAACTACTTTAGTATTACTACTTATACATTTAACAGTACCATCACCATTATAATTATATATTATATCTTTGGTTTCATTAGCATTTGCTTTAATAGAAGTAGTATTTAGATTTATCTTACCTTGTGGAATAGTCTTCAATGTATTTTTAGCTATTCCTTGATCTACTTTAGTCTTTTCAATTGGCATATTATTACCAAATGGAGTACCTGGTAGTTTATACTTTCCAGTGTAACTACTAAACCATATCATATTATTATTTGTTTTTAATCTTTTAAAAATACTATCAGCTTTAGATGTACTATCTCCAGTACAATATCTATTGTTATTACCATCACAATTTCCAGCAGTATTAACTAATACGCCTAATTTTTCATCTTGATCGGTATTTTTAACATATTCAAGTAACTGAACATTAAAACTAATCCAGCTAACATGATTATTCATATTCTTTTGTTCAGCCATTTTAACTATAGATTTGATTTGTTCTGGAGTGCCTTCTTTTAATTCGATACTTACTTGCATATTATTTGCTTTAACAAAATCAAGCATTTCTTCAAAAGTAGTTATTCTATTATTATTATAGTTAGAAAGTATCTTATCAGGTTCTTCATTTAATCTTTGAATATTAAATATATAATTATTCTTTAATTGACTATAAGTTAAATCTTTAACATATACTTTTTTCCCACTAATAGGTTTTAAGTCTTTAGTTAATGCAAGATTATTAATATATTCATCATGGCATAATACAGCAACATTATCTTTTGTAAATCTAACATCAGTCTCAAAACCATAATAGCCATGATTTTTTACGCTTTTAAATGAAGCTAGAGAGTTTTCTGGTGCATCTCCATAACCACGATGTACACCATATAACACACTATATCTTTTAGTTTCTACTCCATTAACATATAGAGCCCATACTTTCTTTTGGTTATTCCAAGTATCGCTACTTTTAGCATCACTTGCTGGAATAATATGCCATCCATTATTAAGCATTTCGTGTGCATAAACATTAGGCATTATTAAACAGCATAATGTTATAAAAAATATAAATAGTTTTTTCATATAACTCCTCTACCTATAAAAATCAGTTTTCATATTTATGTTGTTTATTCTATTATAATAATGAATAAAAGTAAACTAAAAAAGTTCAAGATTAATTTCTTGAACTTATTAACTTTATTATATAATTATTTTATTATCTATTTTACTTTTTCTATATAGTAAGCATATTTAGGATTTTTAGGTAAATATTTTATTTTTATTTTATCTCCTGTTTTTAAATCTTTTTTTGGATTTGATATAGTTGCTTCTGTTTCTTCAGATTTTTCATTTTTATATGTAACATAATATGAAGTTGATGTATCAAAGAATTCATCTGCTGTTAGTTTATCTGCTGTTTCAATTCTTACAATTCCTGTTGTTTCAATTCCTTCTTTTTTAAGTGCTTTTGATAAATCATAGTATAAATAAAAGCAATTATAATTAATAATACAAATATAGCTATAAAATATAACATAATACTACTCCTTTTTCTTTTCTTTTTTTAATACTTTTACTATTTTTACAATACTAACTATCAAATATATTATTCCAAATAATAGTGTTGCTATTAATAATATTATTCCAATTATTTCAGATGAAGTTTTGCTATTTGCAAAATACTCTATAAGACTTAGAGAAGCATCCCAACAACCATGTATTAAAAAGATCATAAATGTAGCAAGAAATAATTCTTTTTTAGCTTTTTTATTATCATTTTCTTCTTTTGCTTTTATATATTTATAGTAGTGTCTTCCTTGATTCATTTGCCATAGAAAAGGCATTGGGAAAATAATTCCTAGAATAATTGCTAAAATATTTCCTGAAGCTAGCTTTTCTATAATTCCATATGCAAGACCTATCATTCCTGCACCTAACATATATTCTTTTTCACTACTAAAATTATATTTTTTATTAGCTTTCATAAATCCAAAAAATTTAAATGATTCTTCTAATAATGCTGCTCTAAAGAATGATTCTATTATATCTTTTAATAATCCTTCATTTAGACCTATTACCTTAATAACTGAATCCCAAGCAACTTATGTAATTATTATTGGAATTGTTGCGAATACTATTCCATATAATAGAAATATTTTCCAATAGTCTTTTCTTTTTAAAGTTTTATTCATATACTTTTTCACCACTTAAAAGTTCATTGACATTTATATCTAATATATTACATAAATCAAGCATTTTGTCTGCATCAGGTAAAGATATACCTCTTTCCCATTTAGATACAGCACGATCAGTAATATACAATTTTTCTGCTAATTGTTCTTGAGTTGGAGTTTTCTTTTTTCTACAATCAGCAATAAACTTTCCTATTTTTATTAAATTCATGAACTTTTCTCCTTTCATGACTAAATTATATTATAAGTATATTATTAAATACACATACTAGTGGTTGAGTTCATATCTTATATATTTATTTATATTATATCACTAAAAAAAGAACTATTATTTCTAGTTCTTTATTACATTATGAAAGTTCTAAATATATATTTTCTTTATCAAAATATATTTCTTTAGTTTTATTATAGATTGAATCAAATTTTTCTATTTGATTTATAAATGGTTTAGAGTTAGATTCTTTCATTTCTTCGAATTTAGTTATAAAATCATTTTTTATATTTTGACCAGATTGTTTTAGATTATCTCCTTTTTCATTTAGCCAATTGTCAACATTTTTTATTTTTACTTTTTCTGCTAGATTTCCTATTGCTTTTCCTGCACTACCTAAGCCTGTTAATACATTTCCTTCTAGTGACTTATTAGCATTCTTTTTTACATATTCTAGTGCTTTATTAAATACTTCTAAATACTCATTATCTAATTCATCTAGTTCATTTTTCTTATTTAATAAATAATCTGTTTTATAATTACCTAATAATAATATTTCCATAAAAGTAGAAAAAGAATAGATATATAAAGATAATCTATAATATCTAAACTTTTTTTGAATATCTAGAACGATAGAGTTCAAACTATTATTAGTTGTAAATAGTTTATCTTTTGATAAATAATCTTTTATTTCTTTTTTATAGAAAAGCATATTTTTATTAGATGTTCTTTTAATATCCATTACCTGTTTGTGATTATTAATTAAATATTTTTCATCTTCTAAATTAAATCTAAAATCTCCTATAGATCTATTTAATATTTCTAAATCAGATTCTATTTCAGATTCTTTTTCATGTTCTAAGAATGAATATATTTTCTTACTTAGTTCTTTTATTTCACCAAGTTCTTGCTCTATACTTACTAGTGCAACTGACATCATCATTATAGTTGGATCTAGTGTTATAGCATTATTTGATTTAACTTCTTTTAATTTAGCCATAGTAGATGAGCCGTCTTCTTTTTTGATTGCTCCCCAAAATGTTTTTCCATCTCTCATTGTTTTTAAGGAATCATTTTTTTCTAGATTTGTTATACGATATAAATTACCTGATGTTTTAGGGTTTTGTTCTATAATTGTTTTTATATTATTAGCTGTTGATACTGTGATTGGACTGATTTCTGATAGTTTAGAGAGAGATAAGCTATATGTATTATTATTTAAAGTTTCTTTTCTAACATCAGAAAGCATGTAATTATTCATTTCAACTAGACTATAATTTTCTTTATTTTCTTCTACATTTATTACCTGATTCTCTTTTTGTTCAACAATTTCGTTTTTCTTTTTAAACTTATCAAATATACCCATATTATTAATCACCTTACAGATTATATTATATCACAGTTTTATGCTATTTTTTCACTGACTTAAATAATCGCAATATTACTAAAAAAGGAACTGATTTCTCAATTCCAAATATTTTAATCTTCCAATAATTTTGTTAGTTTGTCTTTATATCTTGAATCATTGCACCATTAATAACTCTAATGCATTCATCTTCTTTTAACTTTATCCAATATCCAGCAATTGCTATAACAACACCCGTAAATTGTATATGTTTATCTCCCATTAATGTTATTGTACAATTCTTATTAATGAATTCATTTAGTAATTCTTTTGGCATAATATCCTCCAATCACATATTATTATAGCACACACAAATTCATCTCCTAAAAAACTAGTAGATATCTTATTTAATGATGAAAAAATTAAAGATAAAATTCATTAGAAAAAAATAATTATATACATTGATATATTTATAAAAGAAAAAATAGTAAATACTATAGTATAAAAACTCAAGAATTATTTGGTGTTGTAAGATAAAAGCAGACAGAAAAAACACTGTTTACTTTTTCTTTGCTATAATTTTAATAAGGAGATGATTTGAAATGGCAAGTAAAGGTCAAAAATTTAAGCATTGGACAGC
>ONIZ01000058.1 GCA_900317975.1 uncultured Bacillota bacterium | reverse complement strand
CCTCCATTATTTAATGGTACTGGATTTGTTGTGTTTTCAATATAGTGATTTACTATTACTTTTGCTGGAACTTCTCTATAATAATAGATTACTTCTATTGGAATTTCCTCAAATCTTCCATATGCATTTGAAGGTGTTTCTACTAATTCATATCTATCAGTTAACTCATCTGTCGGATTTGTTATGTATGGATTTCCAATAGCACCTGAAGTTGTTTGATCCTCAACTTCTCCACCATATTTTGATGGAACTTTAGTTGTTGTTCCTTCAATATAGTGGTGTACTATTACTTGAGAAATTTTCTTTCCTAGTCTTACCACTACATGTTTGTCCTCTGTTACATTCCAAAATTTTGAAAGTGTTACTTTTCCATCTGTCCCTACAGTATATGGCAATACATCTCCATTTACAGTTATACTTTTCACTTCATAACCATTTTCAGGTGTTATTATTATATCTTTCTTTGAGTTTTCACCATAGCTCACACTTTCATATGGATTTTCATCCTCTCCTAAAATACTTCCTCCTCTAATTGTCTCTGTCTCTCCAAATAAATTTGTTTGCTCGTATTCTTCTACATCTGTTGTTATCTTATATGATTTTAGCTTATAATAATAGTTTACTATTATTTCTTCTTCAGTGTAAATGCCATTACTATTCTTTGGTACTTCTACTAATTCATATCTAGAATTCAAATTCTCTGGAGCTATTGCTGAAGTTGTATAATTTTCACCTTCTTCTCCATTTTTAATTTCTTGTGGAGCTCTTCCTCCATACTTTAAAGGTACTCGTGTTTCAGTTCCTTCAATATAGTGATTTACTATTACAGTTGCTGGCATTGGAACATAATAATAATTAACATGAATATTCTCTGCTCTATATTTTCCAGTTGCATTTGATGGTAATACATACTCATCGTTAGAATCCTTTTCTAACGAATATTTTTTGATATCCATTTTAGGAGATGTTGAATAATCTTCATCAATAGAACCATAGAATTCTTCATCTTCTGCAAGTTTTGTACTTGTTCCTTTAATATAGTGATGAACAATTACTTTTGCTAATTTCTCGTTTTCAATTGTAAACTCATGTTGTGCTCCATCAGTTCCTCTAAACTCGATTTCCATAGGTCGTTCTAATCCTTTATAGCCAGATGGAGTATTTACTTCTGTAATAAGATATTTTCCATATGGTATTTGAGTTATAGCTTGGCCTTGTGAGTTTGTTGCAACTGATACATGATATATTTCAGAATCACTTAAGCTGACATTTACATTATTTACTTTAAAGATATCATCTCCAGAAGTATTTGTAGTTTTATTTTTATAATATCCTAAATGTAAATAATATTGGTATCCTCCATCCACTTCATATGTATAGTTCTGTGCTGGCTTTTCTCCTGTTATATATACAAATCTTCCTTCTTTTGTATCATAGTTCGGTGCTGTCTGTTCTTTATTTATTGTTACATATCCATAGTCTCCGCTTTGTGTAGAGATTTCTGAATTCACAGTAATATTATATTTTCCCGTATAATTTGTTAAATCTACTGGAATATATGAGTTACATATAGTATCGTCTTTCCCTGCATTTGAAGATTCGTATACACCATTATTATCTATAAAACTATATCTTGTTTCGTTTGCTTTATATATTTTGATACTATTTATTACAACCTGATCTTCATTTCTATCTGTAGTATTGTTCTTTCTGTATCCTAAATGTAAATAATAAATACTTCCACCTTCTAATGGTATAGATTGATAATCTTTGTTTGCAACAGTTCCTGATATATACATAAATCTGCCACTAGAACTATTGTATAAAGGTGCTGTTGTATCATTTGTTATTGTTGCAAAACCATAATCAGAAGTATCACTTGATACTCTAGCATTTACAATTGCAAAATATGAACCTTGAAGACCTGTTAAATCTATTTTCATATATGATTGAGCCACACTATTGTGTATTCCAGTTGTTCCTAAAGAATTATCAGTTTGATATGTTTTACTATTTGTTGGAACCAAAGTACTACCTTTTTCAACAAAATAATATGTTCCATTATTTGTTAATTGTCCTAAAGTAGAATTTGTCACTTCAGTATTTGTATCTATTGTATAATACGTTTTGCCATTATCTGTTAAATCATCTAGTACTTCGCTATTTACTGGATCTGTTCTTTCTTCTATTTGATCTAGTTTAAATTCTACATTAGGAATTCTTTCTCCTGAATTGCTATCTACTTTATTTATAGTAATTTTATTTCCTTTTAAAGAATAGGTTACTACTATGTGCTTATTTTCAGTCATATTTTCAAATTGCGGCATTTGATATGAGCCATCTGGCAAAGAATCATAAGGATATTCGTTTCCATTTACTGTAATTCCAATAATTTCATAATTTTCATTAGGAGTCATTATTATAGGTTTAGATGAATTTTCTCCATAAGTTACATTTTCATACGGATCTCTATCTTCTCCAGAAATATCTCCACCTTTTATTCCATCTATTTCTTTTACATCTGTTGTAATTTTACATTGTTTTCTTATGTTTTCAAAAGTTATTTCTTCTTGTTCTTTTGCGCCCATAAAAGGATTGACTTTAAAAAGAATTCCATCTGTTGATTCTGTTGATATAGTATTATTACCAACATAGTAATTATTGTTACTGCTTAAGATATATCCTCCTATTATACATCCTCCATCATCAGTTTCTATAATAGATGACATATAAGAATCACCTGAAGCTGATCCAAATGATGAAGCCCATTCTGTTTTGCCATATTTATCAATCTTTACTACATAAGAATTGTTATATCCATATGAACCTAATTCATAATCTCCTATTTGAATTGGATAAAAGTCGAAACTTCCTACAACTATAAATCCACCATCTTTAGATTCTATAGCTGAGTCAATATAAGACTCTCTATTAATACCTATCTTTCTAACTAACTCTATTTCATTATTTTTATTGAATTTTATCAATAGTGAACTTTTTATAGAAGTATAACCTTCTATTATATAATCACCAAATTTCACATTTGAACCATAAAAAGTTCCTAATACAGCATATCCCCCATCTTTTGTCGGTATTACCGCCTTAATTCCATCCCCTGAAACGCCATCATTAGCTTTTGTTTCAATTGGCATAACCCAATTTACTTCGCCATTGTTATTAAAGCTAGCAATAAATGAATTTGAATCTTCTCCTGAAATAGTATAATCTCCTATTTGTAAATCAGAAGAACCACCAAACCATCCTTTTACTAAATAATCTCCATCTTTTGTTACTATTACTGAATTAATAAGTTCGCTTGAATTTCGACCAAAAGATGTAGCCCATTCTACTTCACCTCTGCTATCGTATTTTACTAATAAAGCATCATTACCACCTTTATTTGATAATGTAATAGCTCCTTGTTCTATCAAATTACCATCTACTAAAACAAAAACTCCATTACCACCTACTTGAATACTCGTTCCACGGAAATAGCCTCCTGCTAAATAACCACCATCATTCGTTGATGCTACAGCTGAGAACTCACAATGTTCATCACTCTCAATTGACTTTGCCCATTCTACTTCACCACTACTATCAAATTTTATTAAAAAAGAATTTTCGGTATTGTAATCATTCCAATTTCTTAAATAGATATTTTCACCTAAACTTATATTAAAACTTTTGAAATATCCTCCAAGTACACATCCTCCATCTTCTGTTAGTGAAATAGAACAAACATGATCATTAGAATTATCACCAAAAGATGTTGCCCATTCAACATTCTCAAACTTATCATACTTTATCAAGAAAACATCATTGTTACCTTTATTTGTTAATGTAAAATCTCCTACTGTCATGCTAGAACTTTCAAAATTCCCGCACACAAAATACCCCTCATCTGCTGTTTTTATAATCTTTTCTATTTTGTCCGAACCACTTCCACCTATTGTTTTAATATCTCTATATATAACGTCTGTTTTTTCTTTTTGCTTTATCAATAATAGAATTGCATCATACTCACCATTATTTGTTAACCAATAATCTCCAAATTGTCTTGTGCTACGTACAGTTGACCTATAAAAAGCTCCTCCTAATAAATAGTCATCATCTGCTGTCAATGCTCCAGTTTCATAGTTTCCAAAAAATTGTTTTATCCAATTTATATTACAATTCTTGTCATATTTTATTATAAATGTCTCACCTTGCGCTGGTGAATATTGACCTGCATAAATTAGATGGTCGCCAACTTGCATCATAGTGCTATTAGTATATCCTTCAATTATAAATCCATCATCTGCTGTTGTAACGACAGAATAAACTCTATCATTTTTTGTTCCTCCAAATGAGTTTGCCCATTCTGCTTCACCTCTATTGTTAAATCTTACTATAAATGCATCATCAGTACCTCCTGTATATTCATTTGTTAATGTTATTTCTCCAACTTGAATACTAGAACTCCAAAAATTTCCTACTGCTATATATTTTCCATCTTTAGTTTCAGCAATTGAAGTAATTTCATTTGTGCTAGTTCCTATGATTGAATTTACCCATTCAACATCTCCTATACTATTGTATTTTGCTATAAATGAATTATCAATTCGACTATTATTTGTTAATGTATAGTCTCCGAGTTGCATACTATTTTGGAAACATCCCCCAACGATATATCCTCCATCTGCTGTTACTGATATTGAAGTAAGATAATCTGAATAAATTCCGCCTAATGAAGTCGCGTATTCCACTTCTCCAATATTGTTATATTTTAAAACAAATGCATCACGATAATAAGAATAACCTTCGTGATTACATGTTAAAGAATATTCTCCAACTTGAATTGTTCCACTATAATAACCTCCCACGATATAGTGGTTATCATTTGTTATTGCCACTGATGTTACTTCATCATCTGATAATCCTCCAAAAGATGTTGCCCACGCTACTTCACCTTCACTGTTGTATTTTACCAAGAATGCATCTGAATTATCCCTGTTTATCTTTGTAAATGTATAATTACCTATTTGTAAATTAAGCCCCTTATAATAACCTCCTACTAAATAGCCTCCATCTTCAGTTTCTGCTACAGAAGTAATTTTATCTTCATATGCATTTCCTATTGTAGTTGCAAATTCCACCTCATAATTACTATCATACTTTACTAAAAAGCCATCATAGTCTCCACTATTGGTTAATGTATAGTCTCCTACTTGCATACTTGAACTCTTAAAATATCCTCCAGCTATACATCCTCCATCTTTTGTTGCTGAAATTGATAGAATAGAATCATTATCAGTTCCTCCAAATGATGTTGCTAGGTCTACTGCTTGCATTTTTTCTGCTTCTCTGCTTTCTCCAATTCCAAAATATTGCTCTTGACCTTCTATATCATATTTTTCTTCTGCTTCAACTTCTACAGCTCTATATATTCCTTGTGGTAAATCTGCTGTTATTTCTCCTCTTGAGTTTGTAGTTAATGTATAGTATTCTTTTCCGTTTATTGTTTCTTTATTTCCTATATTGCAAATTTCACATTTGGTAATAATGCATTTGTTTCGCCATCTTTCTTTATTAGTTTAAATGATTTGCTATCTTCTACTTTTAAGTTTATAGTATTATTTTCAGTTATATAACTTAAATTATTATCTGTTATTAATGTCAATGTACTATCTATTATTTGTGCTTTGAAAGTTATATCTTTTACTTTTGCATATCCTACTGGTGCAAATGTTTCTTTTAAAGTATATGTTTGATCTATATCTTTGCTTTCTTCATATAAATATAAGCCATTTATTGATATATGACCTTCTCCATCAGTAGTATAAGTTCCTTTTTCTTTATTATCTTTATATAATTTAAACTTTGCTCCTACTACTGGTACAGCA
>ONIZ01000051.1 GCA_900317975.1 uncultured Bacillota bacterium | reverse complement strand
GATGAAGTATTATTTGATAGAAAAAACTACTATTATCCAGACCTTCCTAAAGGATATCAAATTACTCAAAATACAAAACCCGTTGGAATAAAAGGTTATTTAGATATTCTAGTAAATGATGAAGTAAAGAAAGTAACAATTCATGATATTCACCTAGAAGAAGATACAGCTTCCCTTGAACATAGAAATGGTTATTCTCTAATAGACTATAACCGTAGTGGAGTACCTCTAATAGAAGTTGTAACAGACCCATGTATTCATAGTGCAGAAGAAGCTGTAACATTTTTAGAAGATTTAAGAGATTTATTCTTGTTTTTAGGAGTAAGTGAAGCAAGATCAAACTATGGAGAAATGCGTTGTGATGTAAACATATCTTTAAGTGATACAAAAGAATTAGGAACTAAAGTAGAAATGAAAAATATAAATGCTTTTTCTTCAGTTGAACAAGCTATTAAATATGAAATAGAAAGACAAACTAAATTATTAGAAGAAGGAAAAAAAGTAACTCAAGAAACAAGACGTATAGCAACAGACGGAAAAACATATTCAATGAGAAAAAAAGTAGATGCACTAGACTACAAATATTTTGTAGAACCAAACATCCCACCTATAAAAATTGAAGATGATTATATTGAAGAATTAAAAGATTCTCTTCCAGAATTAAAACTATCAAGATTCGATCGCTATCAAAGTCTAGGTATAGATAAAGAAGATGCAAAAACATTATCTAAAGAAAAAGAAATATCTGATTATTTTGATGAAGTCTTATCTTATGTAAAAGATACTAAATTGGCAGTTAATTTTATGACTACAGGAATTCTTTCTACATTAAATAAATTAGATATATCTATTAAAGAATTATTTATTATACCTGAAATGTTAGGAACAATCCTAAAAGAAATAGAATCTAAAAATATGTCGCTTGATAAAGGTAAAAAATTACTTTATGAAGCAATAGACCAAAAGAAAGATCCAAAAGAATTAATTAAAAAGACAGAGACTCAAATATCAGATGACAAAGAATTATTAAAAATAATAACTTCTATTATGGATGAAAACTCTGAACAAGTTAGACAATACATAGAAGAAGATAATACTCATGTAGTAAATTTCTTTATTGGAAAAGTAATGCAAACTACAAAGAGGAGTGCAAACCCAAATAGAAGTATGGTTCTAATTAAAGAAGAACTAGAAAGGAGAAAAAATGAAAAATAAATATAGAGATCACTATTGTGATAAATTAACAGAAAAAGAAATAGGAAAAACAGTAAAAGTAGCTGGATTTGTTGAAAACATCCGTGATCATGGTGGAGTATTATTTCTAGATCTACGTGATTATACTGGTGAAATACAAATAGTAAGTAACATTGAAGGTATATTTGATAAAATTACAAAACAATCTTCTATGTCTATTACAGGAATAATTAGAAAGAGATCACCTGAAGATTACAATGAAAAAATATCAACAGGAACAATAGAATTATTAGTAGAAAGTGAAGAAGACTTAGTAACTTTAGGAAAAGCTAAAAATGTATTACCATTTGAAGTTGCTACATCAAAAGAAGTATCAGAAGATACTAGATTAAAATATAGATATTTAGATTTAAGAAACCCTAAAGTAAGAAAAAACATTATATTTAGAACAGAAGTAATTGATTTCATAAGAAAACTAATGAAAAAAGAAGATTTCTTAGAAATAACAACACCTATACTTACAGCATCTTCTCCTGAAGGAGCTAGAGACTTTATTGTTCCATCAAGAAAATTCAAAGGAAAATTCTATGCACTTCCACAAGCACCACAACAATTTAAACAATTATTAATGTGTGGAGGATTCGATAAATACTTCCAAATTGCCCCATGTTTTAGAGATGAAGATGCAAGAAGTGATAGAGTATATGGAGAATTTTATCAATTAGATTTAGAAATGGCTTTTGCTGAAGAAAAAGATGTTCTTGAAGTAGGTAAAAAAATATTCTATGAAGTATTTTCTAAATTTGGAGATAAAAAAATATCAAAAGATTTTCCTATTATTTCCTACAAAGAATCAATGAAAAGATTTGGTACAGATAAACCAGATCTTAGAAACCCTCTTGAATTAATAGACTTAACTGATGTCTTTGAAGAGACAACATTCCGCCCATTTAGAGGAGTACAAGTAGAAGGAATAGTTGTAGAAGATATAGCTGATAAATCTAACTCATGGTTCAATGAATTAGTAGATTTTGCAAATGATATAGGAATGCCAGGAATAGGATATTTTAAAGTAAATGAAGATCTTTCATTCGCAGGTCCAATTGATAAGTTTTTAACAGAAGATGAAAGAGAAGATCTAATTAAAGTTGCTAAATTAAAGCCAAACAGTGTTATCTTCTTTATAGCAGATAGAAAAAAAGCTTATAAATTTGCTTCTCAAATTAGAGATGAATTAGGAAGAAAATTAGATCTTATTAAAGATGATGAATATAAATTCTGTATCATAAATGATTTTCCAATGTTTGAGTATTCTGATGAAGAAAGTAAATATGATTTTATGCACAACCCATTCTCAATGCCTCAAGTAAGCATAGAAGAAATGGTTAAATTAGATCCAGAAGAAATATTAGCTTATCAATATGATTTTGTATGTAATGGAATTGAAATGGCAAGTGGTGCTGTAAGAAACCATGACATTGAAATAATGAAAAAAGTATTTGAAATAGCTGGATACAAAGAAAGTGAAATAGAAAAAAGATTCCAAGCTCTATATGAAGCCTTTAAATATGGTGCACCACCTCACGCTGGAATGGCTCCAGGAATAGATAGAATACTAATGATGTTATTAGAAGAAGACTCAATTAGAGAAACAATTGCTTTCCCTTTAAGTGCTAGTGGAGCTGATCAATTAATGAACGCTCCAAGTGAAGTAACAGAACTACAATTAAGAGAATCACATATCAAACTAAGATAAATTAATTATTGTCTTAAATCAAATAATAAGATATAATATTAAGCGTTGGAGGAATATTATGGCTAAAAAAGAAGAAAAAATTACAAAAACTGAAGAAAAGAAAAATACAAAAAAAGAAACTAAAAAAGATTATTCACATGAAGTAGTAATTAAAATAGACGGAGATAAATGGAAAGAAGCAGTAGATGCTGTATTCAAAGAAAAACAAAAAACTGCTAAAGTAGATGGATTTAGAACAGGAAAAGTACCTAGAGCTATCTATGAAAAACATTTCGGAAAAGAATCATTATTCTTAGATGCAGCTGATAGAGTATTACAAGAAGCATATCTAACTGCATTATCTGAGTCTAAATTAATTCCTGTTGTTAAACCAGCAGTAGACCTATCTTCTATAGGAGAAGATCATTGTGAATTCAAATTTAGAATTATTACTAAACCTGATGTTAAAGTAAAAAAATATAAAGGTCTAAAAGTTGAAAAACAAGAAGTAAAAGTTACAAAAGAAGAAGTAGATCATGAAATTGAACATTTACTAGAACATTATGCTGAATTAGCAACTAAAGAAAAAGGAAAAGTTGAAAAAGGAAATATCGCTATAATTGACTTTGAAGGATTCAAAGATGGTGTAGCATTCGATGGTGGAAAAGGTGAAAACTATTCATTAGAAATAGGATCAAACACATTTATTCCAGGATTTGAAGATGCTGTTATCGGAATGAAAGCTGGAGAAGAAAAAGATATAGATTTAACTTTCCCAGAAGATTATGGTGTAGAAGATTTAGCAGGTCAAAAAGTAGTATTTAAAGTAAAAGTAAATGAAATAAAAGAAAAAATTAATCGTAATTTAGATGAAGACTTCTTTGAAGATTTAGGAATGAAAGATGTAACTAATGAAAAAGAGTTACGTGCAAGCATCGAAAAGAGTATTAAAACACAAAGAGAACTAGAAGTAGAAAATGCATACATTGATGCTTTAATAGAAGAAATTTCTAAATCAGTAGAAGTTGATATTCCAGAAGAAATGGTACAAGAAGAAATTGATAATCTAAAACATAGATTTGAACATGAAATGTCTCATCAAGGAATAACTTTAGATATGTACTATAAATTTACTGGTACTACAGAAAAAGATTTAGAAAATCAATTAGAAAAAGAAGCTTATCAATCAACATTATATAGATTAATGTTAGAAGAAATTAAAAATCTAGAAGAAATTAAAGCTACAGATGAAGAAATAAATGAAGAATTAGATAAGACTGCTGAAGAATATCAAATAACAAAAGAACAAGTTCTTCAAAGCATCGGAAAAGAAGAAATTGAATATCAAATAGAAATGAAAAAAACTATTGATAGAATCAAAGAATTAAATAAATAAGAGTTTATAAAATAAACTCTTATTTTTTTTATAAAAAAACTCAATTTTTTTATCTTTATTGGTTGAAATAAATAAAATTTACTATATAATAGTAAGCATATTTAAAAACTTGGGGGTGAACACACTTGGAAAATGGTAAATTAAAAGTTTTAGTTCTAAATGATATGGTTCTCTTTCCAAAAAATGAGATTAGAATGGAATATGACAACATTTATGATAAAGAAGTATTAGACTTAATTAATACTATCGATGAAGAAATGTTATTAGTTAATCCCATTAATGATGGAGAAAGTTTTAATATTACCCAACTTCCAAAAGTAGGTGTCCTAGCCCGTCTAAAATTAAAATTAAATGTTCCAAACGGTAAAACTAGAGTAGTAATTGAAGGAATTTCTAGAGTAGAAATATATGATTATGAAAAAACAGATGTTTTATATGTAGCAAGTTATAAAATTCCAAAACAAACTACATCTAAAAAAGAAAAAGATTATTATAATGTATTAATTAAATTTATCGAGAGATACATTGATAAAGTTCCAAATATGGGTAATGCTATTATGTCACAAATAGATAAAACATACTCCTTAGGAGAACTTTGCGACTTAGTTATTACTTATATTAATCTAGATTTTAATCGTAAGAAAAAGTATATAGAGACAATTGATCCAATCAAAAGAAGTGAATTATTAATAGAAGATATGACTGAAGATTTAAGATTAATTGATCTAGAAAGAAAGATTGAAATATCAGTTGAAAAAGGTCTTAATGAACAACAAAAAGAATTCTACTTAAGAGAAAGATTACGTGTAATAGAAGAAGAATTAGGAGAAGTATCTAGTAAAGATGATGAAATACGTAATCTAAAGAAAAAAGCATCTAAATTAAAATGTCCAACTAAAATTACTACAAGAATTCATGATGAAATTGCTAGATTTGAAACAACTCCACAAAATTCTCCTGAATTAGCAGTAATAAGAGAATATCTTGATTGGATGTTAAATCTTCCATGGAAAAAATATACAAAAGATGAATCTTCTATCAAAAAGGTAAAAGAGTCACTAGACGCAAGTCACTATGCACTAGATGAAGTTAAAGAAAGAATTTTAGAATACTTATCAGTAAAGCAAAATACAAATAATTTAAGAAGTCCAATATTATGTTTAGTAGGCCCACCTGGAGTAGGAAAAACCTCCTTAGCTATAGCAATAGCAAATGCACTAGGCAGAAACTATGCCAAAATAAGTGTAGGTGGCATTAATGATGAAGCTGAAATAATTGGTCATAGAAGAACTTATATTGGAGCAAATCCTGGAAGAATAATACAAGGTATAAAAAGAGCAGGTACAACAAACCCAGTATTTATAATTGATGAAATAGATAAGATGACAAAAGACATAAAAGGAGATCCTGCATCAGCCTTACTTGAAGTATTAGATCCAGAACAAAACGCACATTTTTCAGATCATTATATTGAAGAAGAATTTGATTTATCACAAGTTATGTTTATCGCAACAGCAAACTATTTAGATCAAATTCCATATGAATTAAAAGATAGACTTGAAATAATAAATGTTTCAAGTTATACAGAATATGAAAAATTAGATATAGCAAAAACTCATCTAGTACCAAAAGAATTAGATGAACATGGTCTTACTCCATTACAAGTAGTAATTGAAGATGAAGCAATCATGCACATAATTAGAGGATACACAAAAGAAGCAGGAGTAAGAGAATTAGAAAGAATGATTGCTACATTATTAAGAAAAATAGTAAAAGAAATATTGGTAGAACAAAAAAGTAATTTCTATTCAATTGATATAAAAGAAATTGAACATTTTTTAGGAAAACCAAAATATTCATATTTGAAGAAAGCTACAAAGGGTGATATTGGAGTAGTAAATGGACTTGCTTATACAGTATTTGGAGGAGATATATTACCAATTGAAGTAACTTTATATAAAGGAAAAGGTGATTTAATTCTTACAGGTTCATTAGGAGAAGTAATGCAAGAATCATGTCAAATATCATTAAGTTACATAAAAGCAAATACAAAAAATTTCAAAATAGATGAAAAACTATTAAAGGAAAATGATATTCACATTCATGTACCAGAAGGAGCAATATCCAAAGATGGTCCTTCTGCAGGAGTAACTGTAACAACAGCATTAATATCATTATTAAAAAATAAAGCAGTAGATAATAGCATTGCTATGACAGGAGAAATAACACTAAGAGGTAAAGTCTTACCTATAGGTGGATTAAAAGAAAAAGTAATTGGTGCTCATCGAGCAGG
>ONIZ01000056.1 GCA_900317975.1 uncultured Bacillota bacterium | reverse complement strand
AACTAACGCCTTCTTTATCCTTCTAGCACCATATAATTCTTTGCCTTCCTCAAATACACGTTTAATTTCTAAATAATCAAAATAATCTCTATCTACAGTGTTTCTATATTTATAATAATTCTGTCTAGTAATACCTAAAACACTACATATTCTTGAAACACTATACTTATGTTTATTCATTTCAATAAATTCTATTTTTTGTCGTGTTGTTGCTTGAGGAAGGCTTGGAATTTTTTTAATATTTCATTCTCAATTCTTAATTTTTCAATAGTTTGATTAGCTGGATCTTTTTTTCTACCTTTTTTATTTCTCATAACATATCCTTTGTAAGCCCTTTTTTAGCCATAGAAAAAAGTACCTCCTTAATTGACTTAATATTACCACATATGTGTTTTTTTATTTTTGTCAACTAAGTCGGGTACTTTATCTTGATTAGATTGTTTTTATTTTAGAATTTTTTTCTTTATATTCTTTAGACTATGATATGTTTTGAAAGCTATGTTGTATGTGTTATACCAGAATGGAGATAAGACTAAATCATATTCTCCTAGTAATTCTACTACATGTCCTCCAAAACTTTTTTTGAATAGATATAATCCATATAGAGGATTTTCTTTTGAGAAGTCTCCTGTAATACCATAGAAATTATATCTATCATATTTGTTTTCTACAGCCATTTTTACTCCGGCATAATGAATTGTATATGCTGATTTAAATTGCATTACATCGTCTAATGTTCCACCTAATAGTGATAATACTTCATTTCCATATGTTAGGAATAATATTCCACCTAATACTTTTTTATCACCAAATTCTTTTTTATACTCTTTTATTTTCTCTAAATCTTTATTTAATCTTTCAATTTGTTCTTCATCTTGTTTATTACTTGATTCATATTTTTTTTCATTCATTTTAAGTAAATTATTATCATGTTTATATATTCTATCTTCTAGATTCTTTTTATGTTCATCTAATTCTTCTTTTGTATTTTTTTCAAATATATTGAAATCTATTTCTCCGATTAATATTTTTAGTATTCCATCATCATGTAGATTATCCCACATAGCTTCATAATATGAGAAAGGTCTATCAACAAATTCTCTTCTATCACTAGTTTTTTGCATTATTTCTTTAAAGATTTTTAATTCATCTTTTTCTATTTCTCTTACTGTAATGCCTGATCTTTCATTTTTTCTTAATATTTGTCTTGTTTTAGATTCCATATCTTTATCTACTTCATCTTGTGTTTTTCCTTTTGTTTCTATTACATGTATCCAACGAGGTTGTAGTGTATCTTGATATGTATTAAATCCAAAGTGTTTATATCCCAAATCTATTAAATTATTATGAGATTCTTTATTATTTTTTCCTTCTTCAACTACATTTCCGTTGTTATCTCTTTCTTGATATTCTACATATGGATCTATTTTTACAAAGATTGCTTTTTCTTTTTTACAATATTTTTTAATTTCTTTAGTCCATTCTGCTAATAATTCTTTATTATTGTAATCTATTAGAAAACCTCTAGGAGAATAGAACATTTTCTTTTTTATTATAGGTAATTCTTTAGCAAGTAATAACGATGCACATACTATTTTTCCCTTATCGTTTTCTAATCCTAAATAGTAGGGAATCCAACCATTTTCTTTTTTTAGTTTTGCCCAGGAAGATGTTTGATGAAAAGAGATTTGATCTGATTTATCAGCTATCTTTTTAAATTCTTTTTCATTTAACTCTTTTAGTTTCATTTTAATCCTCCTTTTCTTGTTTTCTTTCATATAATTTGTGTATAAAAGAAATTGGATAGTTTGTTATATTAACATATTCTCCAATGTATTCAATATAATCTTCACCCATATTATTATTTGTTTCCATAGTTCTATATAGTGTTTTAATTCCATTATCTTTACAATATCTAATTATAGTGTCATATGTTAAATAATTAGGATTTATATCATTTAATACTTTTTCATTTTCTTCAAATAATAACCAAGCTTTATCTTTGTAGGTTATTATTAATTGTGCTGATAAAGTTAAACTTTTATCATACTTTTCTTTATTTTCAGTATATTTTTTTATTTCTGTTTTAATATAATCTTTTTCTTTTTTTAATCCTTCTAATTTTTCTTTAGATGTTTTAGATAAATGATCTATAGGTATTATAGATATTTGATTATTTACTTTTTTTAGTTTGGACTCTAGTTTTTTTATTGTTTTATCAAAATATATTTTTCCTAGAAATAATATTGCACTAGTATTCTTGTTTTTATTAAATATTTTGAATAGATTTTTATAATATTCTTTTTCATATTTTAAATTATCATTTAATATAGCCAGATCATATAATTCGTCAAGTTCTTTTTCTCTTCCTATTTCTACTACTTCATCTAATTCTAATGCTTTATTTATTTTGTCTTTTGTAGGTATTAAATAATTATTTTCTATTTCTTCTATATCTTTTGATAAATCTATTTTCAATGCATTTATTGGTTCTTTGTTTTTACCTATTTGTTCTATATGTTTATATTTGGATTCTTTTAAAGTATTTAGTATCTTTTCTAAGTTTGCTTCTTCTTTATTATTTGTTTTACTTATAATATTTGGTGTTGTAATTAGATAGATGCCTTTATTTTTCTTAACATATTCTAGTATTCTATTTGTCATCTCTTTTACTAAATTATCTTTTTTATAATCTATTATGAATCCTTTTGGGCAATAATAATATGAATGCTTTAGTATAGTTTCTTTTTCTAATAGTAGAGCAGAAGCAACTAATTCATTATTATCATTAGTTAATCCTATATAGTGAGGAGTATATTCTTTTTGTGTACTAATAAACTCTCCCCAAGATAATGATTGTAAGTAATGAGATTCTTTATGATTTGATACAAAATCGTCATACTTTTTCTTTTCTATGTTTTGTAAATGGTACATAAAATCCTCACTTTCTATTTTAGTATAACACTTTAGTTTTATTTTAAAAACAATTATGTTAAAATATTAAGCAGGTGATTTATTGTGAGACTTAGAAATTTAAAGGATAAAGAAGAAATTATGAATAATTGTGATTTTCTTATTCTTGATCCTTCTAAATATATTGGTGCTTGGCAAAAGTTATTTAAAAATAATAATCCTATATATATAGAAATTGGTATGGGTATGGGTAAATTTATTTATACACAAGCTCTTAATAATCCTGATATTAACTATATAGGAATTGAAAGATATGATAATGTTATTGCAAGAGCTATTAAGAAATTAGATAAAAGATTAGATAATTTATATTTAGTTAGAACGGATGCTAGATTTATTGATGAGATATTTGATAAAGAAGTAGATAAATTATATTTAAATTTTTCTGATCCTTGGCCTAAAAAAAGACAAATTAATAAGAGGTTAACTAGTCCTGTATTCTTGGAAAAATATGATAAAATATTTAGAAATAAATGTGATATAGAGTTTAAAACTGATAATAAGAATTTATATATATATTCAATTGAATCTTTAAGTAATTATGGATATGGTCTTAATAATGTTAGTTTTGATCTTCATAATACTTCAGAAGACATTGTTACTACTGAATATGAAGATAAATTTGTAGAGAAGGGAAATCCTATATATTATTTACAAGCATATAAGTAGTAATTGTTTTACAATTAACGTTTTTTTGATATAATAAAGTAAGAGTAGGTGAATTATGGAAAAAAAGATTATTTTACTTATCTTAATAGTCTTTGTATTGGTTACTGGATGTAGTGTTACTACTCTAGATAGTGCTGATTATTCACATAATGTAGACGCTATACTTTCTACTGAGAAGGGTAAAGCTTATAATACTTATTTTGAAGGATATAAATATTATCTTCCAAAAGAGTTAAAGTTTTTAGAAAAAGAAGAATATAATTCAATATTATTAGATAGACATGGTAATAGATTTTATTTATATGTAGATGCTATAAGTTTTTATTATAAAGAAAAAAGTAACTATGATATTGATAAAAATGCTTATTTTTCAAAGAAATTGGATTATAATAATATTGATGGTTATTTACAAATAGATGAAATTGATGGAAAGTATTTAATTCAATATATGTATAATTATGCTAAGATTGAAACTTATGTGGATAAAGATGAGATAAATGATTCTATTGTTAGTATGTCTTATCTACTTAGAAGTATTAAGTTTAATAAAAAAGTAATTGCTAGTTTTTTAACTAATGAATTAAGTTATCAAGATGAAGAATATAATCTATTTGATGATTCTTCTGAGCATGAAAGTTTCTTAGATGTAGTTTATAAAAATGAAGATAAAGCTTATAAAGAAGCTGTAGATGAGGAAAAAATTAAGTTAACAGATGAATAGAGGTGAGGAGCATGGGACTTTTTGATAAGTTAAAAGATGCTTTGTTTGAAGAGGTTGAAGAAGAAGTAGAAGAAAAACCTGTTGAACCTAAAAAAGAAGTTATAGGCGATAAAGGTTCTTTTAAAGATAAGTTATTATCTAGACAGAAAAAGAAAGAAAAGAAAGAAAAAGAAGTAATTGCTCAGAAAGTTTTATTAGAAGAAAATAAGATTGATGATAGAGTAGATCATCATGTTCTTAGAGATGAAGATTTTGAAATTGAGCCAGATAATAGAGAAGAAGATATGGTTTTAGAAAGACCTATCAATAATAATGGAAGCTTTACTGTTATTGAAGATAGTGATTTGGTTGATGATGATTATATTCCTGAAGAACCTCAAATAATTGATGTTATTCCTAAAACTGAAGAGATTGAAGAAACTGAATATAGTTATTATGAAGAAAAGGAAGAACCTAAAGAAGAGAAAATATATGATAATCCAGCTAAGTCTTATGATCATTTGTATGGAATGGATGATGATAAGATTGAGATTAATGGATATGGAAATTCATACTCATATAGGAATGAGAAGACTACTTTTAAGCCTTCACCTATTATTTCTCCTATTTATGGAATTCTTGATAAAAATTATAAAAAAGAAGATATTGTTCAAAAAAGAGAAATACGTTTAACTAGTGAATATGAAAGAAGAAATTTAACTGTAGATGATGTTAGAAAGAAAGCTTATGGTACTTTGTCTGATGATTTAATAGATGATATGGATAAGGGACTAGAAGAAGTATCTAATAATGTACAAAAAGAAGAAGATAATTTATTAATAGACTTAAGCAGTGATATTAGTAAACCTCAAGTTAAAGAAGTTACTGTTGGAGATGCTGAAGAATACTATGATGACTTAGGTTTAGAATATAATGTTGATTATAAAGATGGAGCAGTTGAAGCTAGTAAGGAAACTGCAGTTAATGAAGATGTTTCTGAAGAAGTATCTGAAGATATTCCTGAAGCAAAAGAAGTAATTGATAATATTACTTCAAAAGAAGAAAAGTCTCCTAATGATATTCATATAGAAAAAAATGATACTGAAGATGATGATAATCTATTTGATTTAATTGATTCAATGTATCAAGAGAAGGAGTAAATATATGGTTGATTTAAATTCACTTTTAATTACATTACTTTATATTGCTGGATTTGTATTACTTGTTGTGTTTATAATTGTTGGTATCAAACTAATTGGAATACTTAATAAAGTTGATGCAGTTGTAGATGATGTAGAAGATAAAGTAGCATCATTGAATGGAGTGTTCCATGCAGTTGATAAATTTAGTGATAACATTAATGCATTTAGTGAAGCTGTTGTATCTAATGTTGTTGGCGCTATTTCTAAAATCTTTGGAAAAAAGAAAAGTATAATTGATGAGGAGGATGATTTTTAATGGGTAAGAAATCAGGATTTGGAAAATTTGCTTTTGGAGCATTAGTAGGTGTAGGACTTGGAATGTTATTTTCACCTAAGAGTGGAAAAGAAAACCAAGAAGATTTAAAGAAAAAAATCGAGGAATTAAAAAAAGAAGTTAAGAAGATTGATGTTGAAGATGTAAAAAGACAATTTCAAGATAAAATAATTCAAATTCAAGATGAATTAGAAGATATGGATAAAGAAAAAGCTATTGATTTAGCTAAAAAATCTGCTAAAAACATTAAAGAGAAATCTCAAGAATTAGTAGATTTAGCTATTGATAAAGGAACACCTATCCTTAGAGATGCAGCTGATGCTGTTAGAGAAAAAGCTGTAGTTGTTACTCGTGATGTTTTAGCAA
>ONIZ01000018.1 GCA_900317975.1 uncultured Bacillota bacterium | reverse complement strand
AATTTTATATGTTCCTACTTTTGTATTATCTATTGTTCCAGATTGTTTTACTTTTAATTTATGTTTAAATACTTTAGCAGATCCTTTTTCAAGTTTAAAGTCACTAAAAACCTCTATAGTTTCATTAGTTTTTTTGATAGTTATTTTTATATTTTTGTTTATGACTACTAAAGAAACCACAGTTATGATGATTATTGTTAATAATACTATTAACAAAATAATTAGTTTTTTCTTTTCAAACTTTTTCTTCTCGTTGTTTTCTTCTTCAACTTTTTTCTCTTCAACGTTTTTTTCTTCAACTTTTTTCTTTTTATCTTTTTCTTTTTTCATAACTCTTTCTTCCTACTAAATATATTTTACCATAAATTATTTATTTTTAATGATGATGGTGATGTATTTCATTTCTTTCTTTAAATTTGCATGATTCACTATCACAAATTTCTTTATCATCTTCTATATGTTTTAATTCTTTTAAGTTTTTACTTTTTGTTACTATATGTAATGTTGCATAGTTATTAATATTATCCATACTCCATACATGGATATGATGAATATCTTCTATTTCTTCTATTTCTTTTAAATGATTTTTTAATTTATTAATATCTATATTTTTAGGAGTCTTTTCTAAGAATAAATCTAATATTTCTTTTAAATTTCTAATTGAGGTTACAAATATAAATAGTGCTACTCCTATACTCATAATTGGATCTAAAATAGTTATATTTGTATATTTCATTAAGATTGATCCTATTAATACTACTATCCAACCTAATACATCTTCAAACATATGAAGGTTAACTGATTTTTGATTTAGAGAATCGCCTTCTTTTGTTACTATACTTGCGATTAAATTAACTATTACTCCAACTATAGCAAATATTATCATTCCACTATAATTTACTTCTACAGGACTAATAATTCTTTTTATTGATTCAATTATTACAATAGTAGATCCTACAGCAAGTATTGTTGTTGTTATAAATGCTCCTAATATTGAGTATCTTAAATAACCATACGTGTATTTTTCATTAGGTTTTTGTTTTGACTTTTTTTCCAAGAAATAACTTATTCCAATACTAGCAGCATCTCCTATATCATGGAGTGAATCAGATAGAATTGCAACACTGTTAGTAAATAATCCACCTAAAAATTCAAATATTGAAAAAGCTAGATTAAGAATAAATGCTATTAAAATGTTCTTCTCTGTTTTCTTCATAAGTTACTCCTTTATATGAATATTATACCACAATAAGAATTAATTTTTTATATGGTCATTTTAAAAAAATTATAATATAATTTAATAAGATGAGGTGTGTATGGGTAAGAGTGATTTAACTAGAAAGAAAATTAAAACATTTAATTATTATAAAGTATTAGATGATTATTATTTAGAAGATGGAATGGGTTATATTCCTGTAAAAGTTAATTCTATAGATGATATTATTTCTCCATATTCCATTAAAAATACTGAAATACTAAATTATGAATTTATGAGGTATATTGATATTAATGCTAATTTTATTCCTTGGGGTTATCCTTTAGTTTTAGAAATACATGGTCCTAAATTTTCAGATAAAGAAAAAAGAACTATTTCTAAAGTTCTTAGGAATCATTATTCATTATTATTAGTTAATAAAAAAGAAGAATTGAAAGATCTTCGTAAGCGTGGTTTTAACTTAATAATAATGGGTATTATTTCATTTTGTATCTATCTAATCTTAATGGCATTGAAAGTTAATTTTGCTCCTATAGAATTGATGGCATTCTTATTTTGGTTATCCTTATGGGAAGGGTTTGATACTGAGGTCTTATCCACATCAGACTTACAAGATGAAATAAAGGATTTAGAATACCTTTCCAGTATGAAAATTATATATGATGAAGAAGAAAGCGATGATATTATTTAATCATCGCTTTTATCTTGTACGTGATGGTTTATTTTCTTTTTCATTGCTGTTTATAATTGATCCATCTTGATAATTAACTATTAGTGTATAATCTGTTTCTCCATCTAATTCTATATCATAAGTATCAGTATAGTTTGCTACAGTATAACTTCCAGCTGGCAATTCACAATGTGGGTCATCTGAATTTGGTGTTATTATACTGAGTGCCTCAATTCCTTCTCCAGCTTTTCTTTCTTTATTTTCATATATAATAATTACACTGTTTTGTCTACTATACTCTCCTTCATAATCAATATCTATTCTTGATTTCTTTTCTTGTTCTAATTGTTGTTCTGTTACAATTTCATTATTATGATTAGCTTGGTTATCAATATGTTTATCTACTATACCTTTTGCCATGAATGGTGTTGCTACCATTGCTCCTGCCAATAGTATTGAGTATAGTTTAACCTTATAGTTTTTACTAAAAAAATTTTTATCAATATTATTTATCATATAATCTCCTTATCTTTAATAATAATAATTAGCATATGGATTCTTTTCCATTTCTTCTCTCGCTATGGCTTCATCATAACTTGAATTGTTTAGACCATGTATTGTTTTATTCCAAAAGTTAGCTTTAGCATTATAGCTGGAATCATGTTTATTTTTTTCTCCATTTCCAATTATATCATCTATATTTTTGTCTAAGGTAGTTGATCCTTCATACTCATATATTCCTGTTACTGTTCCATCATCATTTACTTTTATTCCTTCTAAACCTTGATGTTTGAATGATGTTGAACCACTAAAGTCTCCTAATGTCTCATCATCATTTAATTCATAAACATCAATTGAAGATGGACTAAATTTTGCACTTCTTGCGAAAGCTACATATGTTTTACCATCTCTTTCAAATATTGAAATACCTTGGATTGCTGATGGACAGTTATGAGATATCACATGCATTTGTCCTACATCTAAATCAACTTTTCCCTGGTTTCTATTACAATTAATATCATATGATACCAAGTCTCCTTTTGTACGATAAGTTGAGACGTATATTTTACCATTATGATAATAAATTGTTGCGGCATCATCTGTTTTTAGTTCTTCTTTAATATTGATGTTACATTCTATTTCTATACTTTCATATTGTTTAGAATTTAAATCAATAATAAAATGTTCAGAATTATGTTGAGTATTTGCTTTTAGTGCATCTTCTATTGCATTATGATCGTAACAATTTACTTTTCCATCATCACCTGTAACAAACAATAGTCCATCCTCTGGATCATAAGTAGTTCCTCCGACATGAGCTTGATTATTCAATTCTATATAACCAATAAATTTTCCTGTATTTTTGTCATAATAATAAAGTCTTGAATTTGATCCTTTTTTATATGTTGATATTATTTTATACTCATCTGTTTCGGTATATCCTTGAGCTGTATATCCTTCAGTTCCTGGTTCCCAATATACTAAATCTTCAGATTCAAAATGGAATCCATCGAAAGATACAGTTCCAAATAATTCTTCCATAAATTGTTTAAATTTATTTATATCCGCTTCTATTGCTTCTTCTGCTCCATTAAAATTATCTACTACATATTTTGCTAATTCTGAACTATTATAAATAATTTTTTTTGAATTTGATATTGCATTATTTAAATCATCTATATATGAATCTACTGGAAAAGTAGATGTTTCAAATATGGAACTATCTATTGCTTCATAATCTTCTTTTGTTTGATTTATTCTTTCTATAGCGCCTTCAACAAACTCTGCTAAAATATTAAAGTGTATTATCCCACTGTCATAATTATTATAATTAAGTGTTATGCTATCCTTTGCCATTTTAAAATACCCATTTCCCTATATTTTGAAGATTACTTAGATTATATTCTGTTCCATTCTTGCTAACATTATCTAAATATTGCTTGGCACTTGTTTTTAAGTTGTTATCTTCACTTTTTAAATTTTCTTTGGCAGTTGCTACTTTGTTAGCGTTATCTTCAAGTAGTTGTAAAGCATCTTTAATATTTGATATAGCAGTACTAGCATCGCTGAAATATGTATTTACAGTTTTTTTCATTCCACTAAAACTGTATTCTGTATCATCTCCAATTTTTGTCAAATCTTGATAATTAACTATTTCTTGTCCTTGTCCATTGATTATAAACAAACTGTTCCATAGTGTTACTAGAGAAAACAAATCATTTCCTCCGAACAAATTAATTTCACAAGCATTTACTAATTGATATATGCTATCTATTATAAGATTCATTTCCTTTTCGACTTTTGATAAATCTTTAGGATTATAAGAAGTTGCTCCAGCCATATAGTCATATTCTCCAGGATTCTTATAAAAAGTCGGAGGTTCACTCCATGAATATTTAACTCCCATACCGATTCCAGGCATTTTATCATCTCCTTTTATTATTATATTTGTAAATAAATATATAAGTCAAAAAATATACAGTCAATTTTACAAAAAAAGACAAGTAAATACCTGTCTATTGTTTAATTAAATTTTCTGTTGATATATCTTCTTCAGTTATAGTTTTTAATTTCTTTTTAGATTTAATATTCTTAGTATTTGATGCATGTTTTACTATTGTTTTTTCATATACATTTCTTACAAAACGAGCATTTCCAAAGTTTTTAGTATCTTTATATTCGTTAATAATAGTTCTTAATTTTTCTATAGCAGCGTCTTCTACTGTAAAGCCTGCTTTTTTAACCATTCCTTTGAATATATCTACTAATTCATCTTCTGTATAGTCTTCAAACTCTAGAGTGTAGCCTATTCTTGATACTATTCCTGAGTTTGAATCTAGGAATGCTTGCATTTCTTTTGTATATCCTGCAAATATTACTACTAAATCATCTCTATGATTTTCCATTGCTTGTATTAGAGTTGCGATTGCTTCTGCATTATAAGTATTTCCTGTGTTTGACGTTGATGCTAGAGCATATGCTTCATCTATAAATAGTACTCCACCTAGTGCTCTTTCTACAACTTCATTTGTCTTTGGAGCAGTTTGTCCAACATATTCAGCTACTAAATCTTTAGAAGTTACTTCTACTAATTTATTTTCTCTAATATATTTTAAATTATATAGAATGTTTACTAATAATCTTGCGACTGTTGTTTTTCCTGTACCTGGATTACCTAAGAATACCATGTGTAAGTTTATATCATTAATTTTTAAGTCTTCCTTTGTTTTGTTCTTTAAACTTATTAAATCTACTAAATCATAAATAGATTGTTTTATCTTCTTTAAGCCTACTAACTCATTTAATTCAGCAAATATTTCTTCAGTAGTTTTTTCTTCACTTAATTTAGGTATTTCTTTATTAAAAGATATATAATTTCTTAATTTATCTTTATAATTCGAATAATCTAGTTTAGTTTTAGGAAAAGTCCCACTAATATAATCTAATAATTCTACTTTCTTATCATCATCTAAGTCTAGTGTTTGTAATAATTCATTATAAACATCTCCTACATCAGGCATTATTCCTATGATTTGAAATGTAAAGTAATCATTAGATATAGTAGTATATTGAAAGAATCTATCTATTTCATCTTTAATTCCTGAAATCATTATTAAATTCTTTTTATTTAGATTAATTTCTAATGAATTAAAGAATTTCTTTCTATATTCTTCATCTTTCAAATCAATCATTTTTAGATCTTTTATTAATACAATACTATTTTCCTCAAATATTGTGGATAAATCTTTTTCTAAATTATATAGTGATATTTCCGAATATTTATATTTTTCTACATATGAGAAAAATATTGCACTATCTTTTAATATATTAGCTATTTCATTTGATAGATCTTTATCATCAACAATAATACTAATATTAAATGGAATATAGTTTGACTCAATCTTTTCATTATACTTTCTCATATATTCTATAATCTTCTTTAAAGTATCTTTTGATGAATCTTCTATATTTAATTCATTAATCTTATCAAACTTTTCTTTCATAAAATCATCTGGTGATGATTTTTCTTTTTCAACAGTTTCTGTGGAATTTTTTTCTTTTATTTCTTTTTCTACTCCAAAGAAATCATTATATACATCTTCTAATTTATACATAATACCTCCTAATAAAGAAGTCGCCTAGATAGGCGACAAATTATTCAGAACCTTTTACATTTATTTCTAACATTTTTTGTTTTAATTCTTTTTCTAATGTTTCTAATTCTTTTTCTGCTTCTTGTCTCTTTATTCTACCATTTTTATGAATTTCAATTACTGTATCAATTGTTTCAATTAAATCTTGATTAGTTTTTTGTAATGTTTCAATATCAATAATTGCTTTTTCACTTTCTTCAGCTATATCAATAGATCCTTGTTTTAGAGTTTCACTATTTTTCTTTAACATTTCATTTGTTAATTTAGATACAGCTTGTTCATTCTTAAGTGCTTTTTTAGCGTTATTAATTCCTAATGCAAGAACAATTTGATTTTTCCATAATGGAATTGTATTAGTAATAGAAGATTGAATCTTTTCTACTAATTCAGCTTCATTATTTTGTAATAATCTAATTTGTGGTGCCATTTGAATAGAGATTAGTCTTGTTGTTTTTAAATCATATATTTTCTTTTCAAATCTATTGATTGTATTTTCCATATCAGCTACTTTTTGAGCATCCATTTGTTCACCAGAAGCTTGTGCTTGAGCTTGTAATTTAGGTAATTCTACTGTTCTTAATTCTTCTAGTTTTCTTTCTCCTGCTATGATGTATAGAGATATTTCTTTAAAATAATCTAGATTTTTTTCATACATAGTATCAAAGATTGTTATATCTTTTAACATTTGTAATTTGTCTTTTTCTAGACCATTTTCAATAGCATCTATATTATTATCAATTTTATTGTATTTAGCAATTATTTTATCTAATTGTCTTTTAGCATTACTAAATATTTTAGCAAGACCTTTATCACTACCAGAGATATCATTATCAAATGATTTTATTTGAGATACTAAATCTGCTAGTAAATCTCCTACTTCTCCAGTATTTTTAGTTTTAACATTTTCTAATATTGAATCAGAAAACTCAGATATTTTATTTTGAGCTGCACTACCAAATTGTAATACTTGAGCAGCATCTGAAACATCTATTTTATTATTAAATTCTTCTATTGCTTTCTTTTCTTCTTCTGATAATTCTTCATAATTTAGAGATTTTTCAATCTTAGCATCTGTAATTTGTCCTGTTGTTTCTGCTAACCCATTTAAATCTTTTGCTGATAATTCTTTATCTACTTTTAATTGTAATGCTTCCATAATTACCTCCTAATCATTACTTCCTAAATATTCAATTAATCTATTATAAGTATCCATTTTTAAACTACTTACTGTAGAAGTAATTGTTTTTGGTATACCTAATCCTATTTCTGATACATCATAGTTTCCACCTGTTATTCCAGTTCTAAATCCATATTTAGACCAGGCTATTTGACTAATTTCATCATCGTTGAATGCTTCTAATAGTTTTTCTCCATTTTCAGTGAAAGTTGCTAGACAATGTGAATTCCAAATAGTTGGTGAAGGATATAATATTCTAATATCTTCTTTTATACTGTCAAATTCTTCTTTATTTGTTGTAGCAAATTCTATCATTGATTTTTCATAATCAACTATCATCGGTTGTCCACCCATACCTGTTTTTAGATATCTTTCAAACAAGTCTGCAGGTGTATTATTCATATATCCTGATTTATTATAATAATTTTTTAGAGCAGGTAAATTCTTTTCTATGTTTTCTGAATTTACTTCTCCATTTGACATTATTGATAATAATAATCCATAATATGTTGCGCCTGGAGATGATGTTACTGGATCAGTTGATGCAACATTGATATTTCCATATAGATTAGTTAATCCAATATCTGACCATTTCTTTCCTTCAAGAATATAATTAATTAATTTATTCATATCTGTAATATAGTATATTCCATCTTCTGTTTTAGTTACTATTTGTTCTCTTTCTAAAGCATCAACTACATCTTTCCATGAATAGATTACTATTGGTGTATTTAGTGTTAATGATCCATTTGTTACGTAGTATCTATCTGCTTCTCCTTTTTCCTTATTAGGACTTAATTTATAATAATCATAGAATCTTTGATCTGATGTGAATAAAGCATCATATTTTGATACTCCATCTGAGTTTATTGTGAATGCATCTCCTGCTTTTATCTTGTTAATAACATCTTTATTACCATAGCCAACTTGTTCTCTAATTAATGGCCATAATACTGTTTTTCCATTACTCCAAGAATCATAAACTACATTTAATTTATATTTCTTTTTTAATATCTTTTGTACTTCTTTATCTGCTAGGAAATCTTCTTTTCCTCCTCCAGTTGCGACATAAACATCTGTTAAATTAGTATTAACTATACTTACAGAGGAATTTCTTAATACTCCTATTACAATTATTACGGCTATTAAAACAACAAATACTACTATACCAATAATCTTATTCTTGTTCATCCTTTTTCTCCTTTTTTTGGACCTCTATCTCCTCAGTATCTATCCCATCTGATTTTAACATAGTATTAAATACTTTCATGTCTGCATCTGCATCTATTAATTCTGCTTGATATAAGTTATTTAATACCTTATCAAATGATAAAGTTGCTTCTGAAAGCATCTTTTTAGCTGATGCCATAAACTTCTTTTGTTCAGCTGAAGATAATCCTTGATTTTCAATGTTATCATATTTAGTTAATATCTTTAATACCATAGGTAAATAGTAGTCAAAAAATGTATCTAATTTTTCAGCTTTATTTGGATTTTCTTTTATAGTATTAATAATTCTATTTACTGTACTATTTATTTTATATGCATAATCTTGAATTTCACTATCATTTATTTTTTTAGAAGTTGCTAGAATTTCTTTATTTTGTTTTGTAGCATCTTCTATAACCTTTTTTAATGGTTTAGTATATCCTTTAATAACAATATCTTTTGATAGGATTAGTTCTCCTGCTCCAAAAGCAGCTACTCCTATCGCAAGAGCTGGAGCTAAAGGAGTACTAAAAGCTAAGTATGGAACTGCAAAGAAAGCACTACCTATAACTGCTGAAATAATATCTTTATTCTTCATAAATACTCCTTTTCTTCTATTATTATTATAAGTTTAATTATTAAAAGTTTCAACTTATTTATGGCAATCTATTTATATCTATTATTTTTAAATCACTATCTAAATATACTTTAATATAATTAGCAAACACATGCTTTTTATCTGTTTCATATTCATAAGTAAATAAGTATCTTAGAACAATACCTTTCTTATCTACAGATACATTTGAAAGTAATGTATTAGTAATTTTAAAATTAGTTAATTCTTTATCATCTTTTAATAAGTTTTCTCTTTTATCTTCAAATATTTCTTGTAAGTGTTTTTCATCTACATATTTTGAATAATCATTTGTTATTACAATTTGTTCTGTTTGAGTTAAGTCATTCATTATTGATGTTAGAGATTCTTCTACTCTTTTATTTAATTCTTCAATTGATTCATCTGATAAATCATCTTTAGTAATTTGAATGATATCATTTAACTTAATTAATTTTTCAGTATCTATTTTTTTAGTAACAATTTCTTTATTAATTACTAATGATAATTTATGAGTACCACTTAATATTACTGGTAATTCATATAAGTCTAATCCTTTGTATTTGTTATTGTCTTTCAATAAATATTTTTTATCTACTTTTATACCATCAACAGTAATACTTGATCCTTTAGGAACAGCTACATTATAATTCTTTTCTAAGTTTATATCTATTAGATCGTCTGATATTATTTTCCATTTATTCTTAAATACTTTTCTTGATCCTCTATTTATTAATTCTATTTCTATATCATCAGTTTTATCATTTGCATATATTACTGATACTTTAGCAATTGCTCTTAATTCATTATCTTTATATTTTATTTTTGTAATATCATAATTTCTTATTTCTTCTTGTTCTTCTAAGTTTTCTTTTATTTCTTTTTCTACTTCTTTTTTATCTATAAAAGTTAGATCTTCATCTCCTAGTGCATAATCTACTATTTTGTCATAATCTTTATCAATAATAGCGTTCATATAGTTCTCTACTGTTTTTCTAGGTCCATAAACATAGCGTAATCCAAAATATATTCCTGCTACTACTATTGCTATAAATAATAAAATAAATAATAGTTTCTTTATTGTATTTGATAAGCTATCTATTCTATCAAAAATAGATTTCTTTTCTTTATTAATTAGATTTTTTCCACATTTCTTGCAATGAACTGCATCACTTTCATTTTTAGTACCACAATTATTACAAATCATATTATCACTTTCCTTATATTAATAATATCATAATTTATAAAAAAATAATCATAGAAAACTATGATTATTTATATTCTATATATACTTCGATTGCTCCATCTGAAGTAAGATTTGTTACTTCGACATTATACTTAGGATTATATTGTTCATTTTCTGCGATATCTCCTAATATATAAACCCCATTATATTCAGTTCCATCAACAGTAATAGTATATGGTATTTCTATAGCAAAACTAACTGTAGTATTGCCATCTCCTGAATCTACATCAAATTTAACAGCTTTTGTGATTTCAAAAGTATCATTAGTTCCTTTAATATCATATTTTGTTAAACTATGAATCCAATTATATTCTTTTGGGGTAATTAAATCTACATAGTTTGGTCCGGTTACTTCAGGGTCTTCTTTTTTATTAATATTGATTATTATTATAGTTAATACTAATAAAACTGTAATTAATAATGTTATAAGTAATATAATCTTCTTATTCATATTTTTCTCCTTTTAAAATAGTCTCTTTTGAGTTTTTATATACTCGTAGAATTCATCACATGAAATATGATAGTTTGGTTTGTTGTACTCATATAAATATAATTTGTATTCTTCATTTATTTCATCTTTTCTACTATCAATAAATTTATTTTTAATATCTTCTAACATATCTTTTTCATTATCATATTCATGAATTCCTTTATAGTTATACCATGAATGTTCAAACCAATAAAACTTATTATCCACAGAATATGTTAAAAATGTATGAGAAGGTAAACTTTCTTTGTCATCTATATAAATAAAATATGTTTTACAATCAATGTTGTTTTTTTCAAATAGGATTCTTTCTAATTCTACTTGGTCCCAGCATACTCCACATTTTTTATCTAATAGTTCTTCTGGTGATAATAAATAATAAAACCTAGAAAAATCATTCCATTTATTATCATCTTCTATTAGATTAAAATTTTGATTATCTTTAAATCCATAATCAATTTCTTCCATTGTTGTCATTATTTTATCTATTTTTTCTTTAATATAATTTCTTTCTCCAAATATTAATGTTCCTAGTCTAATCATTGTAGATCCTGCATTTATTGCTTTTTTATAATCATTTGTCATTCCCATTGATAATTCTTTTAAATCATATTTGGTTGCTAGAGCTTTCATTTCTCTAAAATATTTAGAGGTATCACTAGTGTTTGGGGCCACACACATTAGACCTTGTATATTTATGTTAGATAAATCTTTTAATTGTTTTAGAAAATCTTCTAATTCATTTGGAATTATCCCAAACTTAGTCTCTTCATTTCCTATATTTATTTCTATTAAAATATTGGTAATCTTATTTCTTTTCTTTGACTCTTTATCTATTTCTTTTGCTAGTTTTAAACTATCTACCGAATGTATTAATACTATTTCATCTCTTATACAATCTTTTACTTTATTAGTTTGTAAATGACCTATCATGTGCCATTTTATATCTTTTGGTAATCTATCTATTTTACTAATTAATTCTTGTACTTTGTTTTCTCCAAAATCTCTTTGTCCTGCATTATATGCTTCTAATATATCTTCTATTGATTTTGTTTTAGATACTGCTATTAATTTGACATTATTAGGAATTGAAGCTTTTATTTTATTTATGTTTTCTTTTATCATTTTTTTCCTTTGTATCAATAGAATTACCAAATACTATAAATCTGTCATATAAATATTCTGTTATGAAATTAATTATCATATTAAGAAGTGTTACTATAGTACCATTCCAATTTAGAGTTTCTGCTAGATAGTTACCTCCTATCGTAGATAGAGGGGTAAATATTAAATAATATATAAATACTTTAGTCATAGCAATAGGAACATTTGTTGCTGATTTAAATGTATAATTTCTATTTAATGTAAAATTCCATATGACAGATGCTACTAAAGCTATTAAGTAACATGGCCAATAACTCCAATTAGTTAAATGGGCTAATAATTCATATAATACTATTTCTATTAGGCCTGCTGATATAGAAAATAGTGTAAATTTGATTGTTCTAAATAGTTCTTTTTTATTCATATTATTACCTTCTTATATATAAATAATAAAATATATGTCCTAATTTTACAATAATTGTTTTGTAATTATTTGATTTATATAATATAATAATTGTATGGTACGAGGTAATGTTATGAAGAAAGATCTTAAGATATTGAGTTTTTCATTAATTGTTGCTGCATGCTTCTTGATATCGCTAGCTTCTACTATTAACGCTTTTATGTTAAATAAAGAAGTTAATTCGTTGAAGAAGGAACTTGGAATTACTCAAGGTAATAAAAAAGAAAATAGTACTGTTGAACTTAGAAAAACAACTGATGGTAATACTACTAAAATTAAAGAAATTGAAAATAAAATAGATGAACAAAATAAGAAACTTGAAGACATGAATAAAGCAGTTGAAAACGTTAATAATCACTTTGGTGCAATTGAGTCAAGTGTCAATGATGTTACTAAATATGGTACAGCTATTAGTGATTTAGAAAGTAGAGTTATTGTAACTGAAGCTTATATTAAGAAATCAAAAGACTATTTGAACAATTTAAATTCAAAGAATGATTCTAATAATGCTCAAAAATATATATATTGTATGCAACAATATGTAAAAAATGGTGCTTCATCTAGTTCTTGTAATTAATAGATAATAAAAAGAAGTCTAATTTAAGACTTTCTTTTTTTTGCTTAATATTACTATAATTACTACTATTAATAGAATTATTGGAGTTATAAAGAATAATATATTATCTTTAATAAATGATTGTATATTTGGTTTTAATTCTTCATTTAGGGTTATATCTACTTTTTCTATTAATTCATCATTATATAGAATATCGATATTACCTATCTTTGTATTAATCTTATTTTTATACGATATTTCTTTTATATTAGATTTATATTTTACTAATTCTTTATCAAAACTATTAATATTAGTGTAATAAGTTATCTCTTTTGGAGATGTTGCTTTGTATATTGTTTGTTTTGAATTAATTATAGGTATATCTAAAATATAATCATTTTTCTTTAATATGGTTACATCTTTATAATTGTTATCATAATAGTCTACTAGTTTTAGAGCATCTCTTATATGATCATAATTATTTGATATTGGGTCATTTAATATTACAAAGTAATAATTATGATTATTAGATTGGAATTCTCCTATTAGACATAGACCTGCTAGGCCGGTATATCCTGTTTTAGACCCAATTATTCTCGATGTATCTAGATTTATGGTTTCAGCGTATTTAGCAGTAGAAGATTGTACTTTATCTCCGCTTGAGGCAATGTATTCTTTTGTTTCAAATATTTCTTTGAATGTAGGATTTTCAAGGGCATATTTCAATAAAGTTAATTGTTCATTTGCTGTTGAATATGGATTATTTGTATCTAGTCCTATTACATTTGTATAATATGTATCATTTAATCCTACTTTTTTACTTAATTCATTCATTTTTTGTATATGATTATCTACTGAGCCAGATGAATAATAAGCTAGTGTTGTTGCGGCATCTGCTCCACTTGATAATAATGTTATATATAGTAAATCTCTATAGGTATATTCATTTCCTACTTTCATTCCAAATACGTATGCTTCAGATGGTATCATATTTTGTATTTCATATGTATATTTTACTTTTTCATCTAGATTAACATTTTCTTCTATTGCTGCTAGTGTTGTTGCTATTTTAGTAATAGAAGCTATTTTTACTTTTTCATTTTCATTACTAGATAGTCTTACTTTATCTGATGTTTCATCATAAACAATATATTTATCTGTTAATAAATTTATTTCTTCTGCGTAAATATTTAATGGTATTAATAATATAAGTATAATTAGTATCTTTTTCATTCTTTTTATTCCTGTATTTTTTATTTTAATTTCTTTACTAATTCTTTGAATTCTGCACCTCTAACTTCACATTCTTTATATTGATCCCATGATGCTGAAGCTGGAGATAGTAATATTACAGAATTTGGTGTAGACATTTCATATAATTCATTAAATCCATCGGATAAGTGTTCATATACTAATGTTTTTATATTTAGAGATTCTCCATATTCTTTAACTCTTTCTCTACTTTGTCCTATTGCAAGAATTCCTTTAACATTTTTCATAAATGGAGTTAATTCATTAAAGTCTTGTCCTCTATCTAGTCCACCTAAAATTATATAAGTATCATTATCAAATGAAGATAAAGCAATTTGAGTACACTTAATATTTGTAGCTTCAGTATCATTATAGAATCTTCTAGTATCAACTTCATCTACAAATTCTAATCTATGCTCTACTCCTTTAAAATTACTTACTACTTTTTCAATAACTTCATTTGGAACATTAAATTCTTTAGCAACTGTTATAGCTGCTTCTATATTTTCAATATTATGAATTCCTGCAATTTTTACAATTGATCTATCTATTACTAAATCATCATAATAATATATTTTATTATCTTTTAGATAAGTGCCTTCTACTTTATTTTTTGAAGAGAAATATTTCTTTGTTGACTTAATATTTTTTGTTTCTTCTAATACTTCTTTATCTTCTTTATTTAGAATAGCTATATCATTTTTTGTTTGTTCTCCAAATATCTTTGCTTTTACTCTTTTATAGTTTTCATAACTTTTTAGAAAATCAATGTGTGCTGGACTTAGATTTGTCATTACAGCAATATCAGGTTTAAATTTAGACATATTTTCTAATTGTTGACAAGATACCTCCATTACTATTATGTCTCCTGTTTTTACTTTTCCTATTAAATCTATCATAGGAAAACCTATATTTCCTGTTAGAAATACTTTTTCTTTAAAATATTCATGTAAGATTTCATAAGTCAAAGTTGTAGTTGTAGTTTTACCATTTGTTCCAGTTATACCTATTAACTTAACTCCTTTAGGTAATAATCTATAAGTCATTTCTGCTTCATTAATTACTTCTATTCCTAGTTCTCTTGCTTTTAATACATATTTATGATCTATAGGAACTCCAGGATTTTTAATTAAATAATCAAATGAGTCATCTAACAAATCATCTGGATGAGATCCAAAGAATAATTCTACTCCTAAATCTTTTAGTTCTTTAATTTGACTAGAATCTAATTTTTCTTCAGCTTTTCCATCATTTAATAAAACCTCATTATTATGTTTTATTAAGTATTTTGCAGCAGCAAAGCCTGATCTTGCTAGACCGAGAATAAATACTTTTTTATTCTCAAACATATTATCACCTTAACTTTCTAAATATTTTTTTAATTCTTTTAATTTAGATTTTGTATCACTTACTCCTAAATCATACATTTCTTGTATGATTTCAGGGTTCTTTTCTAACCTTTTAATATTTACAAATCTAGATGGTCTTATTACAAATACTTTTCCTTGATTTTCTAAATCTATAATCCTTTCTACTTCTTTATTATACATTTTATATCTATTAGATAATTTATCTACAAAATTAGGATATTTCTTATATTTAAGCTTATTAAATATAGCAGTCTTTTTTCTTCTTCTAAAGTCTATTGGTCTAGTTGGTACTACAATTATTTTATCCACAGACATTGTTAACATCTTATCTACTGGTATTGAATCAGCGATTGCTCCATCTAGATACTTTTTTCCATCTACTTCTACTATTCTTGATACAAATGGCATAGAGCCTGATGCTCTTAAATATTCTGAATCTTTTTCATTACGTATATCCTTTATTAAATGATATTCTGCTTTTCCTGTTTCTAAATTAGTTACTGTAGCATAAAAATCAATATTATTATTAGAATATGTTTCATAATCGAATGGATCTAATTCATTTACTAATTTATCAAAACAGAATTCTCTATTAACAATATTTCCGGTAGTAAAAAATGAATAAAAACTCATATAATTCTTATTATTACAATATTTCTTATTATAACGAAGAGCTCTTCCTGGTTGGTTAGATTTGTAATTAACTCCAAATAATGCTCCTGCTGAAACGCCTATTATTTTATCAACTTTTACATTATTTTTTAATAATACATCTAATACTCCTGCTGTATATATACCTCTAAGAGCTCCTCCTTCTAAAACTAAACCTACTTTCATAATAACTCCTTGATTTTATTATATCATTTAAAAAATATCTTAACAATTAATGTTATTTAGACTTTTTATTTTTGTAAAAATCTTATATAATTATATAGTAGGAGTCTTATATATGAACGGTAATAATAAAAGAATAATTTCAAAGAAAAAAGGTAATCTTTTAATAATATTTGTAGTTATACTAATTGTATTTTTTATATCCTTATTTTTTGTAGATAGGATAATGAAAAATAAAGAAAATTTATATGTAGTATTAGATAATTATAATGATGTTAAAGATTTAGATCTTAATAATAAATATTATAAAGATAATGATGAAGGATTTAATACTAAAAAATATTTTTCTAAAAAGACAGCTTATTTATATGAACAATTATCTAGTCTTAGTGAAATGGAATATAATGTAGAATATTATACTAAAGACTTAGATAATGATTTAAAAGCATATATTTGTAACTCAATGCTTACTAGTAGAGAAAGGAATGTTTGTATTACTAGTAAACTAATGAATATACTATCTAATCAAATATTTGGTACAGATGTAGAATTAAATAAAGAAAGTAATTATTATGAATATGAAGAGAAGAATGAAGCATTTTGTTTTTCTAAGGATATAGCAGGTTATTCAAATACATTACAAATAATTAGAATTTATAATTATAAAGATATGACTATAGTTAAATTTTATTTAGACGGTGCTGATCCAAATGATATTTATTCTTTTATTTATAAATTAAGTGATAAATATACTTCATATTATTTATATTCTTATATGCATGGGGATTTTGTTACTCCTGATGAAAATAATATTGGAGATAATGTTAAAATAAGTGATATTACCGGAGAAGATGATGGTGGTGTCTATTATGATGATGAAAATTATATGGGAAGTGATTAATTATGATAGTTAATATTTTGATATTACTAGTTGGTTTTGTAATACTTATTTACGGAGCAGATATTTTTGTAGATGGAGCTTCTTCATTAGCTAGAAATTTTAAATTAAGTCCTATGTTAATAGGTTTAACAATAGTTGCCTTTGGTACTAGTGCTCCTGAGTTTGCTGTTAGTATTCAATCTTTAATTATTAATAATGGAGATATGATATTAGGAAATGTTATTGGTTCAAATATACTTAATACTTTCTTAATATTAGGAGTATGCGCACTTATTCATTCATTAACTGTTAAAAATAATACTGTAAAAAAAGAGTTACCTATCGCACTTCTTTTAACAACATTATTTATAGTATTAATGTCTGATAGTTTATTCTCATTAGGAGATAATAGTTTTACTAGACAAGATGGAATTGTATTATTACTTTTCTTCTTAGTATTTATTTATTATCTAATATCTATGATGAGAAATAAAATTGATGCTGATCAAGATACTCCAATTAAATATACTACTTTTAAATCTATTTTATTAACTATACTTGGTATAGTTGGTATTATTATGGGAAGTAGATTTGTTGTAGATGGAGCTTCTACAATAGCTGAATTATTAGGTGTTAGTCAAAGAATGATTTCTTTAACAATAGTTGCTTTAGGTACTTCATTACCTGAACTTACTACATCTATTGCTGCTACTAGAAAAGGTGAATATGATATTGCTATTGGTAATGTTATTGGTAGTAATATATTTAATATAGGTATAGTTGTAGGTCTTCCAGTTGCATTATTAGGTGGTATAAATAGTATTACATTTAGTTATGTAGATTTAGGAGTATTATTAGTTGCTTCATTGGTACTATTTATATTCTCATTTAATGATAGAAAGATTACTAAGCCTGAAGGAATAATGATGTTATTATTATTCTTAACGTATTATTCTTATGTTGTATTCTTTTAATCCACAGTTATTGTGGATTTTTTTATATTTAATGCTATAATTTAATTAGTGAGGTGAGGCATATGGAACATATTATGCATTTACATAATGATCCTTTTGTGGCAATTGCTGAAGGTAGAAAAAGTATAGAAGTTAGATTAAATGATGAGAAAAGAAGAAGTATGAATATTGGTGATGAAGTAACTTTTATTAATAGAAAAACTGATGAAAAGATTAAATGTAAGATTACCAATCTTTATACATATGATAATTTTGAAGAACTATATAAACATCATGATAAATTATCATTAGGATATAATGAAGATGATATTGCTAGTCCTGCAGATATGAATATTTATTATCCTTTAGAGAATCAGATGAAATATGGTGTTGTAGCAATTGAATTTAATTTAGAAAAATAAAAATTAGAGCTTAGCTCTAATTTTTTTCATTTCTTATAATGTCAGAAATCACTAGTATTATAAAGAATACAATAGTTAGTATTATTACTGATGCTGATACTCTTTTTGAAAATAAATAAAATACTAATAAATAAACTAAAAAGAATAGAATTGATGATACGACATTATTTAACCATTTAATCATACTTCACCTCTAAATATGTAAAGTATTATAACATATTTGATTAAAAATTACTATGAAATGATATAATTATATTGAGGAATGCTATGAATAGATATAAATTCTACTATGATAAATATGGTGAATTTAATTGTTTATATTCTAATGATTACGCTGATCGTAATTATAAAAATGATGATGCGATTAGAAAATTACAAAGAATAGATAGACAATCTTTTCGTAGTGTAAAAATTAAAGAAAGAACTCATAATAAAAGAAAATATCCTTATATTGAAATGAGTAATGGCAATACAACTGTTTCTATTAGAAATATAAATAGATTTAATAATGATGAGTTATTTGAATATCTTCCTAATAATATTAGAAAGATAGAAAAAGCATTTACAAAATATAATAATAGAAATAGTAAGTCCGCTGCTAGAAACTTACTTGTCGCTGGATTAATTGTTACTATGATTAGTAGTGGTATTGCTTTATCGCTAAATAAAGATAAAAGTAATGATATAGCAATGAGTTCTACTTCTATAGTAAATCAAACTGAAGAAGAGTCTACTGAAGAAGAATTAAGTGAAGTTTATGAAATGATAATTGATGAAGATAACAATCAAATTAATTATGAATTTGATAGAGAAACTGATAGTAGTGATTTTAAATATGTAGATGAAACTTATGGTGACTTAGTTGATGAAGTTGGTAAAAAATATGGAGTTTCTCCTAGTCTTATCAAAGCAATGATTACTCAAGAGTCTTCAGGAGTAAATCCTAATTTAATGCAAATACAATTTGATTCATGGATAGATATGCTATTAGTTACACATGATTTTGTTAATGATAAAGATGTTAAATTAGTATTGACTGATAATCCCGAGGAATACTCAGATGATGTTATTACTATTAGTAGGGATGAATTATTAAATCCTAAGACAAATATTAGTGTTGGTACAGTATTATTAAGAGAAACTGCATCTTATTATGACTATAATATACCGATGAGTATTCAAGCATATAACTTTGGTATAGGTAATATGGATAAAGTTATTAATCAATTAGCGTATGTAACTAATGATACTTATGATGGCGTTGTTGCTAATAAAAATGATATAGATTATATGAATTATACAAATATTATAAATGTAGGAGATTTTGAATATTTATATCATGTAATGAGATATGTAGATTCTTCAGATATTAATATTTCATATTTAGATGAAAATAATAATATTTGTTCTAATGATGTTAAGGTTTATCCTGAGGCTAATACAAAAGTTAACAAATTGTGATAAAATATAACTTCGAGGTGTATTAGATGGAGTTTAATGAATTAAAAAATTGTCATTTATGTCCTAAAAACTGTGGTGTTAATAGATATAAGAAATTAGGTTTTTGTAGATCATCTGCTGATTTATTTGTAAGTTATTATTCTCTACATATGTGGGAAGAACCTATTATATCTGGTAACCATGGTAGTGGGACTATTTTTTTTAGTAATTGTAATTTAAAATGTATTTTTTGTCAGAATAGAAAAATATCTAATGATGGATATGGTAAAAAGATTAGTTTAGATAGACTTAGTAAAATTATGTTAGAATTACAAGATAAGGGTGCTCATAATATTAATTTAGTTACTCCTACTCATTATGCTCCTCTAATTAAGTATTCAATTAATATGATTAAAGATAAAATTCATATTCCTGTCGTATATAATACTAGTAGTTATGAAAATGTAGATACTATTAGGATGATGAAAGATATTGTTAATATTTATTTAGCTGATTTTAAATACTATGATAATGAATTAGGAAAGAAATACTCTAATTGTGATAATTATAGGGAATGTGCTATTAAGAGTATAGATGAAATGTATAAACAAGTTGGTAAATTCATAATAAAAGATGATTTGATGGTTAGTGGATTGATAGTTAGAGTACTTGTATTACCAGGTCACATTGATGATAGTAAAAAGATTATTAAATATTTATATGATAAATATAAAGACAATATTATTATAAGTATAATGAATCAATATACTCCTCTATTTCATATAGAAAAGTATGAAAATCTTAATAGAAAAGTTAATGATAGTGAATATGATGAGATAATTAATTATGCCTGTGATTTAGGGGTAAAGCAAGCTTTTATTCAAGAGGGAAATACCCAAGAAGAAAGTTTTATTCCTGATTTTGATATATCTGTGTTATAATTGTTTTAGGAGGTTTTTATGAAGTACTTAAAGTATATATTTGTGTTATTACTTTCTCTAGCTGTTTTACCTTTTGCTGTTAATGCTGAAGCTAAACCAGATGCTGAGATTAAAGATACAAATGAAGTTAAAGTATATCTATTCAGAGGTGAAGGTTGTCCTCATTGCGAAGAAGCTATTGAATGGTTTAATTCAATTGAAAAAGAATATGGAAGCAAATTTCAACTTATTTCTTATGAGACTTGGTATAATGAAGATAATCAAAAACTATTAGATCAAGTTGGAAAAACTCTAAAACAAGAAATTAGTGGGGTTCCATTTATCATTATTGGTCAACAAAACTGGAGTGGTTTTTCATCTAATATGGAAAAAGCAATTCTAGCTGAAATTGATGCTGAATATAGTATGGAACCATCTGAAAGATTCGATATTATGGAACATCTAGTAGCTGGTGATGAAGAATCTACTGAAGCTGGATTTGATAGTACAAGTTTTATAGTACTTGTTGTTGCTGTAATTGTTATTGGTGCTATCATGGGAATTGTATATATTAACAAGAAAAAAGAAGCTTAAAGAACTGCTACGATTAATTTCTACACAAAATAAAAAGTTCTTAACTGTGACTACATCGATATTTAATCGGTGTAGTTTTTAGTTTATTTTTGATT
>ONIZ01000055.1 GCA_900317975.1 uncultured Bacillota bacterium | reverse complement strand
TATAATGATTAATCATGAAGGAAAAATATTATCTGTACCTATAAGAGAAATGCCATTATATATTTTTAGTCATGAATTTGGTATAGAATATATAGCTGCAAAGTATTTAAATACATTTATAGAAGATAAAGCCATGAAATGGGCACTCTCTAATTCTCTCGCAACAGTTTTTATGGTAGACACATATTCAGAAATATTTGATATATTAGGATTTCCAAATGATTTATCAATAAATCAAGTAGAAACCATTAAAACTATATTAGGAACTCATAAAGATAATATAGTATATGGAGTTTTAGAAATGATAGATGGTCACGTAAAAAGATCATGCGATGATACAGAACTAACAGCAGGAACATTTATAGATAATTTTGAGACCATAATTACTAATAGTTGCCGTATCAATTATTTTAATAAGTCAAAAGCATCACCAAAAGGTCCAAAAAAATAATAAATAATATAATCAAATTATCTCTACTATGAAAATAGTCTAGCATATACAAATCTATATAGATTATCAGGTACTAATGATACAACACCAGCGGGTAAAGAAAAAGCACATATTATGTATATAGATTTACTAGATTATATGAAGAAAATGGAAAATTAAAGTATAGATTTATTATTTGATAGAACTCTTTTTACAGAAGAAAATTATTGTAGATTAGAAAAAAATATACATTTACAGATATATATGATGATTTGCTAGAAAAAATTAGCAAACTAGATTTTGATATATATTATATAACGCTTTATTTAAAGGATGTGAATCAATATAATGATAGATTAAATAGGAAAGAAAAGGCAGTATTTAAAACATCAAAGTTTCTTGCAGATAATAGTAATCAACAAGAAGAAGTATATTTAGAAATGTCAGATGAAATAAAAAATAAATATCCAAATATTTATGTATATAACATTGTTAATGATGATCCACTTGATGAAGTAAAAGATAATTCAAAAAAGATAATAGGTTTTTAGCATAATAATAATTAAACTAGAGAAATCTAGTTTTTTTATGTTATTATGAATATAGAGAAGAAGGTGAAAAAATGAGTTTTACAATAAATATCTATTATAAAGGAGAAAATGGATCAGCAAGAAACTTTGCTAACGAAATGATTTCTTCTGGAATAGTAGAAGAAATTAGAAATAAACCAGGTAATTTAAGATATGAATATTTTGAACCATTAGATGATAAAGAAACTATACTACTTATTGATAGTTGGAAAGATCAAGAATCACTAGATAAACATCACGAATCTGATACTATGAATAAAATAATTGAATTAAGAAATAAATATGATTTACATATGAAAGTAGAAAAATATATTTTAGATGATAATAATAATCAAGATGAAAAATATATAAGAAAGTAGGAGATAATAATATGAAAAAACAAACTGCAGGAAGAGATAATTTAGGTAATTTAGCACCTAAATTTGCTGAATTAAATGATGATGTCTTGTTTGGAGAAGTATGGAGTAGAGAAGACAAACTATCATTAAGAGATAGGTCTATGATAACTATATCTGCTTTAATGGCTCAAGGATTATATCCTCAAGTAAAAGCTCATTTAATTCTAGGAAAAGAACATGGCCTAACAAAAGAAGAAGTAGTAGAAATCGTTACTCAATTAGCTTTTTATTGTGGCTGGCCTAAAGCATGGAGTGTATTTCCATTAGTAGAGGAGGTATATAATGACTAAAGAAGAATTTGATAAAATAAATGTATTTGGACTAGGAGAACCTAATACTAATTATTCACAATATTTTATCGGTAATAGTTATTTAAATCCTCTTGTAGTAGATAACGAATCTAAACTAAGTTTATATAATGTAACATTTGAGCCATCTTGTAGAAACAATTGGCATATACATCATGCCTCATCAGGTGGAGGACAAATATTAGTTTGTACAGCTGGAGAAGGTTGGTATCAAGAAGAAGGTAAAGAAAAAGTAAGTCTAACTCCAGGAAAAATAATAAAAATACCAGCAAATGTAAAACATTGGCATGGAGCAAAAAAAGACTCATGGTTTAGTCATATTGCAATAGAAGTACCAGGAGAAGATACTTCAAATGAATGGTGTGAACCAGTAACTGATGATATATATAATAACTTATAAAAAAAATAAAATAGACTAGAACAATCTAGTCTATTTTTTTATTGTATCAGTTTCAGTATAGGCTTTATCTAGAGATTTTAAATAGCCCTGGAAAGCTCCAACCATTTTTTCATAACCATTTCTATTCATATTACATTCAATAAAATTATCATGTAAATAAGTACCTTTTCTAGCAGAAAAATGGTTTTCTCCAAAATCCCATAATTGATAATTATCTTTGAATTGTTCAAAAGGAACTATATCTCCATTCTCATCAACAGCAGCATCTAAAAAACTATGACAAGCTTGAACAAAAGAACCACCATTTTGTAAAATCCAGTTTTCAATTCCAATTCCACCCATACCACCTTGACTTGAATCAGTTCTACGAGGTTTATAAGCATTAACTTCAGGATCTTTTAATACCCTTTTAGCAAGTATTATATTTGCAATAACATTATTATATTGATCAGGATATAATTCTTTAATTGTACTTAGCCTATCTCTTAAACATTCATCAGAAGAATACTGAACTTTATTTGTTTTAACTCCAAAAGATATATCAATATCAACTTGCTTATCTTCAGCAATATTAACTTTTTTCCATCTAATATCACCATTACCAGTTAGAACATAAGATTCAGGATTATATTCCTCTAATTTTTTAATTAATCTATTTTTGAATTTATTCATGTTTTCAGGTTCTTTTACAATATCAGCATCTAATCTCAAGTAGAAATCAAAATCACCATCATAAGGTACATTAGTACCTCTACCAGTAGAACCAGTATCAATAAATTCAGCTGTCTTAGTACTTAAATCTCCATCAGATTTATACTTAATAGTAATTCCCATCTCATCTAAAACTTCTTTAATAATACCATTAATAATCTCTCTTTTTTCATTAGTATCATCAGTAGCTTCTTGAGTTAATTCTTTAGCAATTTCTTCCACTTCAGGAGTAACTAAATATTCACTTAAAACAAAATTATTATTTCCAAAATAACTTAGCCCATCCATCTTATCTCTAATATTTTTAAATTCTTCTTTAGTAAATATCAATTTACCTGCAAAATCTATAACAGGAATATAATAACCATTTTTAGCAATTTCAAATTTAATTGCTTGTAGATCATTATATTCATTAGGATCTTTATCTTCTGAATACTTAACATTTCCATCCTCATCATAAGGATTCATACCATCTATTTGTCTTTTTTCTTTATAAAGAATATAATCAACATCAGCGAAAGAAAAACCTGTTCTAGCACCCCAATGTGTATAATAACCTTTTCCTTCAACACTTGTACCAAACACTTCAACTTTTTTTGGATCATAAGGATTATTAGTAAGATATCCATCTTTATCACGAGATATACTTATATTAGGATTATCTTTTTTAATAATTACATAAACATTACCAAAACCAAATCCAGTAGGAGTACCTTCAATAGCATGATATAAACTATCAGTTTTAGTTACCAGAGTTAAATCAACATCTAATGGAGTAGTATCTGAATTACTAGTACCATTAAAGACCCCTAACTGTTCTTTACAGTAATTACCTGTATTTAAAGAACTTCCAAGAGTATCGTAATAACCTATACCTCTTACAAAATCTCCTTCTTCTATTTTAAAGATACCACCATTTTCTTCCATTACTTGAAGATTTCTATCTATTCTTTCTCTTTGTTCTCTTCTAGATTCAATACATAATTCTCTTAATTCATCAAAAGATTTAATACCTGCAGTATAACAAAAAGATCTAACAATTCTATCTTTTAATTCATATCTCTCAGTTTCATGGAAATTTTCACCAATTACTTTTAATTTATCTACTAATGATAAACCATCTAATTCAATATGCTTACTATTATTCGTTTTAATATTGTTATATAAAACTTCTAAATGACTAACAAAAGTAGTTAAAGTTTCCATTTCATTTTCATTTAATGAACTTAAATCAAAACCATTACTTTGTAAACGATAATATAATTTGTTTCCATTCTCTAGATTATCTAAATACTCATCAAAACTTCTTTCATTAGATCTATATGAAGTTCTTAATAAGTCATTAAATATAACCATTAATCTTTTCTCATCATTATTAGCATGAAAACCAGCTTTAGGTAAAGTATCATCCTTCAATCCAGGAGAAACTCTACTATCAGATGAAAAGTCAAATGATGGATATTCTGACATAACAGGATATAAGATTTGAAAACATAGAAACATCTTTCCACATAAAGGTGAATTATTTTCTAAAAATACTTTTTCAATCTTATCAAGTTTACCAAAAGGATCATCTGAATCTAATAATTGAATAGCTAGTTGTTCACTAAATGAAGATAACTCTATCGAATTAGAATATTCTAATCTTGAGAATACTGCTGAAATATCAGCTATTCTATCAAGATTAATCTTTTCTCCATATTTTTTAACATATTTAATAAAACTTCTCTTTAATTTTTCATTTTCTATCTTATTATATGCTTCAACTACTTTTAATCTATTAGAATTAGCTAATTTCTGATCATCTAACTTTTCAAATAAAGGAATAATCCAAGCAAGTTCTTCTGAAAAACCTCCAGCAACATTAGTTCTATTAAATATATCTAATAGTTCAGGATTATCAATAAAGTCTTGTAGAGTGAACTCTCTATTATAAAATTTCTTTTTAATATCATCAGAAACATTTGAATCTAAGAATAGAGTAGGATATTTATTTTTAAAATGATCTGACATGTATCCATCATATTTCATTTGTCCATTAATAATATATTGATATATTCTATCATCAATTTGATTTAAATAATCACTCTTAGAAATATTTTCATCATAAAGGAATTTATCAAGTTGATCTATTTCAAATCCCTTTTCTATATATTTACCATATAAGACCATTATATCCAACGCTTCATCTTCTCCAAATATATGTTTTAAAGTAACCACAAAATTAATAGTACCATAATAATACCAATTATAATATTTATCAGAATCATCTTTCTTTATTGCAACAGGCATATATTTATATAAAACTTCCAAGTCTATTCCTTTAAGATAATCTTTATAAGATTTTAAAAGTATATCTTGAGGTGTTAGAGTTCTATTATAAAAAGCTTCCTGTAATTTTGGAGGAGCACTTTTATCTAAAAACATATTAGGATATTCTTTAACTAAATCACTAGGAATAATAGTAGGATAAGGCAATCTTTCCTTAATCATTATTTCTCTAAATTTAGTATTAATAATACTTTTAGCACCATTAAAATCAATGTTTTCATAAAACTTCAACTCATCAACAGAACTAGCTTGATTATTTCTATCAAATTCTAAATCTAAAATATCACTATATTGTAAAACAAAATCCAATAATCCATCTTCATTCGTTAACTTACCAATATATGAATAAAAGTTATCAAAACTAGTAATAGATTCCTCTTTATCATTATAAACATAGACATATCTACTTAAAAAACACGAAGCAAAATCTTTTCCTTTTATAAATTTTACATAATCTGGATTCTCTACTAATAATTTAGGTGTAATTTGTTTTGAATAGAATAAATCTTTAAGTTCTTTTGGAACTTTTTCTCCTTCTGGACCTTCTTCTGATATAAATAAATTAGGATATCTAACCCTAAATTCTCCTGTAATATCTCTAAATCCAGGTGCTATTTTTTTATATCTTGTATCTGAAGGACCAAAAACAAACATTCTTCGCATAGATTCATAAAAATCATTTTTACTAATATTTCCTGGTGAGAGACGATTATTATTTTTATCATAGTAAAAACTTGTTTTTGGATCTTGATTATTACCACCATAATGTAAATACATATCAAACATTAATCTAAGAATTCTATAATTATCTTTTGTGAAAAAGTTATCACACTCTTCATTAAAATCAACTATATTTTTTAAACCAAAAGTTCCAACAAAATGTAAAACTTCATAGTTTAATAATTCATGAAAAGGAATTGGATTATTAAATACATAATCTTCAGGTAATTTTTTTAATTCTTCTACTAATAAACCAGCTCCATACGAATCATATTGACTAAGATAATCTTTCATAGAAGAATATTTAAATAGTTCTTTATATTCATCATCTGTTAATTCTAAAGGATCTGTATAATCACCATATTGTTTTTTTGTTTTACTTAAAATATCATCAGTTACTTGTTTTAAGTAAGCTTTTTCTTCTTCAGGAGT
>ONIZ01000052.1 GCA_900317975.1 uncultured Bacillota bacterium | reverse complement strand
CATCAGTCTGATGGGGCTGATGCAGACTATAGTAAAGGAACATTTGTATGTGAGTACAATAGAATAATTTATACTCCTTTATATTATGATTATGAAAATTCAGATAATTCAAGATACCAAAGTGATATTCAATATACTTTTATAGTTAATAAAGATGAATTAAATTATTTTTATGCTTCTTCTTTTCCGATAAAATTGGAAAAGCAATCGTAATTTATATAGGAATTGGAAAACATATTCTATTGACCTAGAACAAGGTTTAATGATATGTTCTTCGCCCTAGGACAGGGCATTGCGAATCAATCACGGTACTTGAAAGGAGATAATTATGAAAGTAGTAGGAACAATGTTTTTTAAAAATCAAAAATTATTAATCGATAAACCGAGAAAAAGACCAACATATCAAATGATAGGAGGAAGAGTTGAAGAAGGAGAAACACCATTAGAAGCAGCTATCAGAGAATGTCGTGAAGAATTGGGAGATGAAGCAATATTTGATAGCTCATTAATTAATTTAGTAATGGAATTTGATGAAATTGCTACAAGTGATGGAAAAACACCTATTCATTTTTATGTTTTTAAGTACAACGGAGAATTAAAAGGTAAAATTAAAACATCTGATGAAATAGAATCATTTAAATGGTATGAATCAAAAGATGGACAAGAAATACTATCAAATACTTTAAAGAATGAGGTTGTACCATATTGTTTAAATAAAAGACTAATAAAATGAGTTAGTACTAATACGCAAACAACTATGGTAGTTTCATAACTAGGAAATATTCCTGATACTGAAACAAGGATAGAGCACTTAGCACTGACACTGATACAACCAATTGTGAAAGTGTCACAGTTTTAGAAAGGAGATAAAGTATGGGATATATTATGAATTTAAGAGAAAAAGTTGGACATAGTCCACTTATAGGTGTTGGTGCAACAACACTAGTATTTAATAATAAAAATGAATTACTTCTTAATCTTAGAAGTGATACAAATACTTGGGGTATACCAGGTGGTAGTAAAGAACTTAATGAAATGTTAGAAGAATGTGCAATAAGATAATTAAAAGAGGAAACAAATATTAATGTAAATGATTTAGAATTAATAACAGTATTATCTGGTAAAGAGTATTATTTTAAATACCCAAATGAAGATGAATTAGATTGTGTTATAGCATTATATAAAGTTTTAAATTATGAAGGTGAATTAAATATAAATGATAGAGAGAGTAAAGAATTAAAATTCTTCTCATTAGATAATTTACCAGAACTAGAATCAAGAGCAAAAGCAATAATAGATAAGATTAAAGGTGGAATTATTAAATTATAATGACATAGCAAAAAACCAATAGACAAGGTTGGCAGTTTGTGGGTAATATCCATGCAAAGGCACATGATCATATAAAAAATGACTATGCAAAAACCCACGGTCTAGCCATTGCGAATCAATCACGGTATTTGAAAGGAGATAAATGTTATGGCTTTTGATTATAAAAAAGAATATAAAGAATTTTATATGCCTAAGAATAAACCAAGTATAGTAGAAATTCCTAAAATGAATTACATAGCTGTAAGAGGTAAAGGTAATCCTAACGATGAAGAGGGGGAATATAAAAAAACTATCGGTTTATTATATGGTATAGCTTTTACAATTAAAATGAGTTACAAAGGTACTCATAAAATAGATGGTTATTTTGAATATGTTGTTCCTCCACTAGAAGGATTTTGGTGGCAAGATGGTAGAGTTGGAATAGATTACAATCAAAAAGAAGAATTGAATTTTATTTCAATCATTCGATTACCAGATTTTGTAACTAAAAAAGATTTTGATTGGGCAATCGAAGCAGCTACAAAAAAGAAAAAACAAGATTTTTCTAAAGTAGAATTCTTAACTTATGATGAAGGAATATGTGTTCAATGTATGCATGTGGGTTCATATGATAATGAACCTGCTACAGTTGAACTAATGCATAAATATATGGAAGAAAATGGTTATGTTTTAGATATAACAGATAAAAGATTTCATCATGAAATATATTTAAGTGATCCAAGAAAATGTAATGAAAACAAATTAAAGACTGTAATAAGACATCCAATTAAAAAGAAATAATGACATAGCAAATATCCCACAGACAAGGTTGGCAATTTGTGGGTAATATCCATGCAAAAACCCACGGTCTAGCCATTGCGATAGTTTCTGTATATTAGAAAGGAAATAAGATATGAGCAAAATATATCTATTGAAAGATCAAAATGATTATGTTAAACAATTAACAAATGATAATATTATAAATATTATAGGGACAAAAGGTTCGGGTAAAACAACTTCTTCATTAAAATATATAGATGATAATAATTATATAGTTATTAATTGTGATAGATTATTTGAACTACCTAGTAAAGAAAAAGAAGATAAAGAATTAGATAAAATAAGAAAAATGCTTCAACAAAAATATGGTAAATTGAATATATATGATGATTTTACTAAGTGTTATATTGATATAGTTGAATATATTTTAAATAAAAATAAAGGTGGATTAATTGAAGGTAATGTAATCCAAAGTGTTAATCCTAATAATATAAAAGGTACAGTTATTATAAAAAGGACAGCTACGTATAAAAGTTTTAAAAGAGCTGTTAAAAGAGATTACCAAAATGAATATTTTATGAATTTGGAAAAGAAAAAACATAAATATTTTTATAAACTAACAAGACTTTATAAAATAAGAAAAAGAAGAAAGAGTGTTTTTAAACAAGCTAAAGATATAGAAAAAGTAATAGATATTTTGGATAACAAATAGTATTTATAAAAATATAGGTACTTGGAAACATATTCTGTTGACCTAGTACAGGCCTAGAGCATATGTTCTTCGCCCCTGGACAGGGCATTGCGAGGTTATCGCAATTTTAGAAAGGAAGTAGGATATGAATATATATGAAGGTAATAATTGGACTATTGTATTTGTAGATTGGTGCCAAGAATTTGTTGGTGACTGTATTATATCTTGTGATAAAGAACGCTTAAGTGAATTAACTGATGAAGACTGGAAAGAATTGGGAAAATTAGAAAAAGAATTAGAAAGAGTATGCAAAAAGTTATTTAATGCTACTATGTTTAACTTTGCTTGTTTAATGAATAATGCTTATAGGGATAATGAAAAGCCACATGTACATTTTCATTTTGTACCTAGATATAAAAATGAATTAAAAATATTTAATAAGATTTATAAAGATAAACATTTTGGATATAATTTTTGGAAATGGTCTTTAAGTAAATTTAAAAGTCAAAAAGATATATTTACAAAGGAAGAAAGAAGTAAAATTTATCAAATGATGAAAGAAGAATTTAATTATAAATAAAAACAACATATATGACATTATCTTCACCCTAGAACCAGTGTAGTTCTAGGGTTTAAGAACATATTCTGTTGGCCTAGAATTAGGTTAAACGATATGTTCTTCGCTCCAGGACAGGGCATTGCGAATCCATCGCAGTTTTAGAAAGAAAGTAAAATATGAGTGTAATTATTGATAAAATGATGCAAGAAATAATAAATAGAAGTAATTTATTCGAAGAAAAAACAAAAGGTACTAAAGATGAATACAATATATATAAAGAACATATCCAATACGTTTATAATTATGTATGCTTACTTTCAAAAGGACAAGATGTAGATCATGAAGTACTAGAATTAAGTGCATTATTACATGATATCGCAATGACTGATATGAATTTAGATAGAAATAAACACAATGAAGATGGTGCAAATATTGCTGAACAATTATTAAGAGAAAATAATTATCCTGAAGATAAAATACAATTTGTAAAAAAATGTATTTTAAATCATAGTAGTAAAAGAGTAAAATTTAGAACAACTCAAGAAGAAAAAATATTGGTAGATGCAGATGGTTTATCACATTTTGATTCAATAAATAATTTGTATAATTTAGCTCATAATGTAATAGGATTAAACGATGATGATACATTAAAATTTATTCAAGATAAACTGACTAGAGATTATACTGAAATTAGCGATGAATTAAAATATTTAATAGATGATAAATATAATAATGTAATGACTGCAAAAAGTATAAATGATATTATCTCAACCACAGTTTAAATCAAAAAATAGGTACTGGGAAACATATTCTGTTGACCTAGTACAGCCCTAGAGAATATGTTCTTTGCCCTAGGACATGGCACGTAGAATATATTAGTTCTTAGTATTAAAAATAATGAAAAATAATAATGAGGTTAAGGATGAAAAAAGAAGAAAAAATTTTTGTAAATAAATCGATATTATTATCATTTATAATATCACTGGTATTATTTTTACCACCGATTATTATGGTTATTGATCCTAATTTTCTAAGTATTCTACAAGTCATGTTTTTAGCATCTTTGATGTTAATACTATTGTCTGAATATAAAGTGTTTGCAGTATTCTTATTTATTGTTTTATTAATTTCATTTTTCAAAAATAAAACTAATAAAATTTATAATATTCTAAATAAAATATTTAGTTTATTATGTGCTTTATCGATTATTATATGCTTTGTTTTATTAATTAAAGATGATATCATTAAATTTATATTTTCTTACTTAATTTTAGTTTTTCTGATACATGTTATTTTAATTTCTATCTATGATTTTTTATTGAACTATAAAAAATCTTCTGAGCAAGATAATAATGAATTTTTATTAAAAAACAAAGAAAAAACTATAGATGATACTTCAAATGAATCACAAATCGATTCATATGAGAAAAACAATAATGATTTATAGACAAAAGGTGTATAAATAATGAAAAATGATAATAAAAAGAAAAGTGATAATAGGAAAGATAAAACTTATTGGATACCTATTTGGATGTGTATAGGTATTAGTGTTGGAACAGCAATTGGTACTGCTACAAAAAATATGGGTTTATGGATACCTATTTGTTTAAGTATTGGTTCCTGTATTGGAGTTGTTTTCTCAAATGGTAATGATTCTAATGAATAAAGATTAGGTAGGAAGGAGAATTTGAAAAAGTTGATTATTATAAAGAGTTTTGTAAAATACAAAAACGGAGTAAAACACACGTTACATCAATAATAATTATTTGTTGGTCTTCTCAGGTTGCTTTGTACTATAATTATGAAATTGGAAAAGCAAAATTGAATGAAAAATGTTTTGGAATCTATAAACATTTGATAGTACATAAAAAAGGATCGCTATTTAGGGGAGTTGATGAAACCCTTTTTTGCACCTCATTCTAGATACACAATGATAAATGAAATTCAACTAAAAAATTGTAAAAATTTAGATGTGCTTGCATACTCAAATGAAGCAGGACCTACTATTATTTCAACAAAAGATAGAAGACAGTTTTTTGTTACATGTCATCTCGAATGTGAGAGAATGAGACTAGATTTAAAATTCAAAAGAGATTTAAGTAAAAATCTAAAAATCAAACCTCCATTAAACTATTATCAAAATAATAATATTAATAATCTTCCAATACTAAGTTGGAGAATGGCTAGTCAACTATTCTTATCAAATTGGATAAACTATTATGTATATCAAGAGTCACCTTATATTATAGAAAATATTGGTAAAAGTATATAATTATTTTATTATTAAATATGTATTTTATTTTTATAGGAAGTTATATTTATGTTAGAATTAAGTGCATTGTATTATAAGAATGATATTGAAACTTTAAAAAAATAGAAAAGTGTACTATTTTTCGAAAGAATATATAATATAATTAAAAAATAGTGTAATTCATCTTCATTTTTTTAAATTAATTATTGTATGATATATAAAAAAATATGATACAATTAGAATAGGAGTTGATACAATGAAAAAATCAAAAATAGTATTTATTTTTTTATTTATAATTGTTGTATTATCTGTATTTTTTCTTTTAAATTATCGTAATAATAATAATCAACTTTATACTAAAAAAAATGAAGTGTTAGTTTCTACAAAAAAGAATATAAAATTAGTTGGAAATTCTAATGATCATTATGAATTTGATATTCAGTTTGATACAGAAGATTCTAATTTAATTGAAAATGTTGATATTAAAATTAATAAAAATGATGATTTTTCTTGTATTAGACAAAAACAAACAAATAAAAAAATAATATACAAATGTGTAGGTATAGTAGACAATAGTGATGTAACAGATTTAAAAAGGAAAATAAATGTTACTTATAAATTGAATAATAAAAAATATAAGAAAAAAATAGAAATAAAGCTTAAAAAAACTCAATTAAGAATAAAAGAAAAACATAAAGATAAGGTTGTTTTAGAATCTTCAAAAAAATCAGAGTTAAAAATAACAAGTAGTGTAGAACAACAAATTATTTATGCTTCTTATGCAAAATATGATGAGATAGTTGCAAAATATAATGGTAGTGATGGATATAAAAATAACTGGTACACTGAAGATAGTAAAGAAGATGTAGAAAATTATAGTAAAGAAGATGTAGAAAATTACATAAAATCAGTGGATCATGAAAAAACAATAGACAAACAAAACGAAGTAGATCAATATGTAATAGAATTAACAAAAAAAATAAGTAATCTTAAATATCGATTAGCAAATTATGAATTACTAAATAATAAAATAGAAGAGTATGAAACAAGTGATGAATATAAAAATAATTGGTATACAGATGACAGCAGAGAAGAAGTAGAAGGATATATTGAATCATTTAATTTAAATATTACTATTGACAATCAGGAAATAGTTGATGATTATTTATATGAATTAACTAATAGAGTTGCACGTTTGAAATTGAAACTTGCATCGTATGAAGAATTAAATAATATTATCTATAATTATAGAGAAAGTTATGAATATATCAACAATTGGTATACAGATGAAGATGTTGATTCACTTGATAAGTTTATATCGTCATTAAATTATAATGTTACAATAAATCATCAGGAAATTGTAAATCAATATGTAATAGAATTATCAGATAGAGTTAGTAAACTAAAATATAGATTAGCAAATTATGAATTACTAAATAATAAAATAGAAGAGTATGAAACAAGTGATGGATATAAAAATAATTGGTATACAGATGATAGCAGAGAAGAAGTAGAAGGATATATTGAATCATTGGATTTAAATATTACTATTGACAATCAAGAGATAGTTGATGATTATTTATATGAATTAACTAATAAAGTTGCGCGATTAGAATACAAAGATGCATCTTATGATCAACTTGATGCAAAAATTTTAGAATATCATTCTTCTGATGAATATATAAATAATATGTATACAGATGAATCTCAACAAATAGTAGATGATTTTATTTCTGACATAGATTACAATCTTAAAATTAATGATCAAGATTTAGTTGATGGATACGTTGAACAATTAGTTGAAAAGATTAATTTATTACAATTAAAATCACTTTATATTTTTAAAAGACCAACAACATCTGGAAGGATTACTGCTGCATATGGTTATTCATTAGGTCAGTTCCATGATGGTATTGATATTGCTGTACCATATGGTATGCCAATATATTCAGTTGGAGAAGGGGTTGTATATAGGACTGGTCAAAACAGTATAGATGGAAAGTTTGTTGTGATCCACCATATTGTAAATGGAGTTGCTTATACTTCTTATTATTCTCATTTATCAGCATTTAATGTTCAAACAGGACAAAATGTCTCTAAAGATACAGTGATTGGAAGCGCTGGAAATACAGGCTTATCGACTGCAACTCATCTCCATTTGAGTATAACAACAGGTAGATTGTTTATTGATTATAATACATTGAATAATCATACAATTAATCCTTATAATGTAATTGATTTTCCAGCTAAAGATGAATCGTATGATAAACGGTAGATACTATATTAAGTATAAAAAATTAATATCTTTAAAATAAAAAAGCAATCTTTTGGTTGTTTTTTTTAATAATTACATTTATTTCTAAAGAATAATTAAAAATCCTTATGACATATTCTATAAAAGAAGTAGCTGATATGATGAATGTAGAACCATCTACTTTAAGATATTACGATTCTATGGGATTACTTCCTGGAGTTAAAAGAGTAAACGGGAGAAGAATCTTTGAAGATAAAGATTTTAAATGGCTTAGAGTTCTTAATTGTATGAAAAAAATTAATATGCCTATTGATAAAATTAAAGCATATGTTGAACTTGCTGAAAAAGGAGATTCTACTTTACAAAAGAGATTTGACATGATTTTAGAACAAAAAGAAATCGTATTAGGTCAAATTGACGAACTTAAAAATTGTCTTAAAGAATTTGAATATAAAGAATGGTATTATACTGAAGCTATTAAAGCTGGTACTGAAAAAGTGGTAGAAAATGTCACATCATGTTCTCCTACTTTAGAAGTAGATACAATTCCAAAAAATAAGAAAGAAGGAAAATAATATGAATGAAGATTTAAAAATTACAAACGATTGGGATAAAACCTTTGAATTAAGTGAGAAAGTAACACATAAAAAAGTTACATTTAAAACAAGATTTGGATTTACATTGGTAGCAGATCAATATGAGCCAAAGAACTATGAAGGAAAACTTCCTGCTATATCAGTATGTGGCCCATTTGGAGCAGTTAAAGAACAATGTAGTGGACTATATGCAATGAAGATGGCAGAAAGAGGATTCTTAACTATTGCTTTTGATCCATCATTTACTGGTGAATCAAGTGGAACTCCAAGAAATGTGGCATCACCTGATATTAATACCGAAGATTTTCAAGCTTCTATAGATTATTTATCAACTCTTGAAAATGTTGATTCAGAAAAAATATCTATAATTGGTATTTGTGGTTGGGGAGGACTTGCATTAAATGTTGCAAGTATAGATACAAGAATTAAGGCAACTATTTGTTCAACAATGTACAATATGAGCAAAGTAAATCATGATGGATATTTTAATTCTAATAC
>ONIZ01000023.1 GCA_900317975.1 uncultured Bacillota bacterium | reverse complement strand
ACCTAACCTATATCCACCTATTATTCCTACTAAGAATAATACTATTCCGATAATTATTTCTATAAAACTTCCTGGATTTGGCAAACTTATTACTAATGAAACAATTGATGCTGCCATAAATCCTATGATTGCATAATATGTTGCGACTTTATATTTCTTAAATAAATATTCTAATAATTTAGCCATTACAACTAAACCGAATAGTACTCCAAAAGCTAGAATACTTAATACTAAAATATCATGTCCTAGAAAATGTAGTTAGTGAATCTATTGTTTTAATTATAGGATGATAATATCCTAATAGCATTAATACAAATGATCCTGATATTCCAGGCATTACCATACTTGCAGCAGCAACACATCCTACTAAGAACAATAATAGTCCAGATCCTAGTCCTAAATTATTTAGTGAAGCGTTTCCTCCACCATTTAGAAATGATAATCCCATTACTAGTCCAAATGTCAATAGAAATAATAGTATATAAGATACTTTTATCTTTTTACCTTTTATATTACTTCCAATTAAAGGTATTCCTCCTAAAATTATTCCTAAAAACAATAATATTGTAGGATTAGGATATTTATCTAAACAAAAGTTTATTACTTTACTTAGTAATAATATTGATAGAACTGCTCCAACTAAAAATGGTACTAATAAAGACATAGATTTTTTAAAATCTTTTCTTATATTAGATATTGAAGATATTAAATCTTCGTATATTCCCATAGTTAGAGCTATTGTTCCTCCACTTACTCCAGGAATTATATTAGCTACACCAAATACAAATCCTTTTAAACCTATTTTTATTTTATCTTTCATAATTCCTCCTAGTTATCAAAGATATTCATTACTAGAGGAACAATATTTTTCTTTCTAGAAATGCATCCTTCTATGAATAATCCTTCTTTAGGATTTTCTATTCCATATAGTACCTCTATATAATTCTTAGCTTTTTCATTAAATAATACGTATGATCCATTTTTAATTATATCTGTTACATATAAACATACCATTTCATAATGATTTGCTTCTGCTGTTTGATTTAGTGTCTCTATATATTTATTTATATCTTTTTCTATATCTTGGAAATTCATTGTGAAGAATTGTCCTATTGAGAAGCTCTTATCATTAATAGTATATATTTTATAATCATTAAATAATACGTCAGCTGGTTCCATTCCATCTAGAGAAGTTCCTGCTTTTAATAATTTCATTCCATAATCCAGATAATCAACTTCTGCAATACTAGATAATTTCTCTACTGCATCTTTATCAAATCTAGTAGCTGTTGGACTTCTAAGTATTAATGTATCTGATAGTATTCCTGATAATAATACACCTGCGATGGATTTAGGTATTTCTACTTTTCTTTCTTCAAATAATAGAGTTATTATTGTACAAGTAGAGCCTACTGCCATATTTCTAACATTAATTGGTGACTTTGTAGTAATAGATCCTAGATTATGATGATCTATTATTTCTATAATTTCTGCTTCTTCTATACCGTCAGCACTTTGTAATGGTTCATTATGATCTACTAATATTACTTTTTTAGGATTGGTATTAGTTAAATCAGTTATTTTTAATAAACCTAAACATTTAGCTTGTTTGTTAACTACAGGGTAATTAGTATGATGTAATTTAGAATTTACATCTTTTATATCATCTACAAAGTCTGTATCAAGAAATGTAACTTGATTAAAATTAGATAGAATGGTTTTTAAATAATTAGATAAAGTAATTACTCTACTCATATGATATGTATCCATATCTGTTTCTATTATCTATAATTGAGTGTCTATCTCCTACCATTAGTATCATATCTTCATTTAGTTTAATATTATTTAAAAACGTAGTTGAACGATATGAAGCTACTAATAATCTTCCTTTGATTTCATCATCAAATCTTAATATTTCTTTTCCCTTACAAACATTTAAAATATTATCATATGAAGTATATAAAGTATCTAAGTCATCTCTAATAATATTTCTTGTTGTATCTTTAATTGTAATTAGACCTCTATAAGTATTATCTTCTTTTACTATAGGTATTCCTGTAATATTCTTTTTTAGCATCAATTCATAGCCATCATATATAGATGCTTTTTCATTTAAGAATAAATTCTTATGATAATCTATATCTTTTAATTGTAGTTTTACATCATTTAAATATTTTGGTGCTTTAACTTTAAAATATTTTAATGCATAAATTGACTCTTTATTGATATCTCCTAACACTCTTGCTTCAGTATTATTATTTGAATGGTTTTCTAAATATGATAGTGCTATTGATGACATTACTGAGTCAGTATCAGGTTTTTTATGACCAAAGATGTATGTCTTCATGTAATCATCCCCTTTTTTAAAAATTATATCATATTAGTATATGTTAAACTAACTCTTTTAGTATATCTTCCATCTCTTCAATTTCTTCAGTTGATGCTGCTTCTTTATTAGGTTCTTCTTTAAACCAAGTTGGAAGATTTTCTGTAGTTTTCTTTTTTGTTTGAGTTGATTTTGTAGTTAATTTTCTTAATTTTTTATGTTCTTTTTCTGTTACTTGCATAGCTTCTTCTACTGTTTCAACATTTAATCTTTTTAATTGACCTGCGATAGTTTCAACGTATGCTTTTGTTAATCTTTCATTATTAGTTTTTAGTGTATATGCAATAATTACATTTACTACTCCTGCTGATAATTGTTGATCATTTAAAAGTGATTCAATTAACTTTTTATCTCTATCAGTAGGCTCTGCTCCTTTATATTTTGCTTTTAAAAATTCATAAGGAGTTAAACTTTCAAATGCATAAACCATTTTAGCCCATTTAGAATTATCTCCTATTGGCTTTTTTAAATAATTTGGTTGTTTTTTATAGATAAGAGTTGGAAGTGATCCTTCTCTTTCAAATTGATAAAAGTTTCTAGCACTTTTTCTTAATTTAACTTCATCAATTTCACCTTTTTCATTAATTGAGTCAATAACTAATCCACTTAACTCATATGTTTTTAGATTATATGCAAAAGATAAATTATTAATTAGTCTTTTAATATTATCTGAAAACGTCTTATTATTAATTAGATTTTCTGGTACAGTTGAAATTAATTCATCAAAGTCTATTCCTTTTGATATTTCAATATTATTAGAGTTTTTCTTTGTAATATCAGAAATTATATCCATAGATGTCTTTTCTACTGATGAAAATACTTCTTCAAATGATTTTGTTACATCAGTATAATTTTTTAGATTAATTTTAGGTACTTTAAAATAATTAATTAATTTATCATATTCTTGTTTTCCTAGGTTACTATATAAAACTATATTTAAAATTGGATGATTAAAAATTTCTGATGCAGATAATGGAGAAAATAATTCATATACATAATTATTTATATTTTCTTCTTTTACGTATGTTTTTAATAAGCCTATTGCTTCTAATTTTTCTCTAGCAATTACTATTTCTTGTAGGTTTAATTGCATTGTAGACATCAAATGGTGATGATTAAGTTCATCACTCATTATTTCTTGTTTGTCTAAATCATCTTTTAGAGTTTCATATAAAGATGTTGCGGTATATCCAATTATTGGCTGATATAACATAGAAATAATTTTATGATCTTCATTAGTTATAATAGTTTTATTTATAACTGTATATGTATCAGCTGGTAATATAGTTAAGTTCTTCATAGTTATCACCTAACTTTTATAATATCACAAATATTATAAAAAGAAGATTTTTTTCTCTTCTTAATATATTTTTAATAAGTTTAATATTAATTCTGGAGTAATACCTGTAAAATATAACAGTGTTAAAGCTATCAAAAGAAATGGACCAAATGGTATTATCGATTCTTTTTCTTTTTTTAACATAAATAATGATACAGGTAATGCTATAACACTACCTATAAATATTGAAAATAGTCCTAGTATTGGTCCTAGTATTATTCCAAATACAAACATTAATTTAATATCTCCTCCACCTAGAGTTTCTTTTTTTAATATTTTATTTCCTATTAGCATTATGGAATACATGATAGAGAATAATAATATGCCTGAGCATACTGAATAGAATGTTTCTTTAGGTCCTGTACTTATTAGATTAAATACTATAAAGTAGATTGACATAAATAATAATATCTCATCTGGAATTATGTAATAATTTATATCTGATACAATAATTATCATTAATAATGATATAATTCCTAACGCAATAAATAATTCATATGTTGGTCCAAATACATAGTATGCTGTTGCGAATAACACTCCTGAGAAAAATTCCATAAAGGTAGAAGTAATATCAATTTTACTATGACAGTATCTACATCTACCTCTTAAGAATATATAAGATAATATAGGAACCATATCTATTAGAGATAATGTGTGTTTACAATTATCACAATGAGATCTAGCTGTTATAAAATTTTCATTCTTTGGTAATCTTTGTCCTATAACTGTATACATTGAACCAAAGAAAGTACCAAGAATAAAAAAGATAATTAATAAACTAATATTCATAATTATCCTCCTTATTTTACTGTGTCATAAATTGCGAACATTGGCTCAATTATTGATAGTAAGATAATTCCTACTACTACTGCTAGAAAGACAATAAGTATAGGTTCTACTAAACTCTTCATTTGATCTATTATTGTCTTATGCATAGATTGAAAATGGTTTGCTACCTTTTCCATCATAGCTCCTAATTGTCCTGTTCTTTCTCCTGTAACTATCATTTCATAAGCTACTACTGGAACAGCCCATTGACCTTTAAAGGCAGATGATACTGTTTCTCCTTTAGCTAAATTAGTCAAACAATTATTAATAACTTCTTTATATACTTCATTATTTGTAATCTTTTGTAAGATAGCCATTGAATCTGTTATAAATACACCATGGTTTAATAATGAAGCAAATGTTTTAGTAAAGTTACTAATTTCATTATATATAATTATATTTTTAATTACAGGTATATGCATTAATGCTATTTGAATTGCTTTTTTAAACTTAGGTAGTTTTTTATATAAAACTATAAATGTAACTACTAAGAATATTATTATTAATAATATTACTAGCCAGTGGCCTACTAGAAACTTAGATACTGCAAGTACGCTTCTTGTTAAGAATGGAAGTTCTCCTCCATTTTCTGCAAACATAGATGAGAATTGTGGTACTAAGTAAGTAAGCATAAATATTAATACGCCTATTGCAATAGTTAATACTACTGATGGGTAAATCATTGCTGAAGTCATTTGTTTTCTTGTTTGATCCATTGATGTATAGTATTCAGACATATCATCTAATATTGTAGGTAAATCTCCTGTCATTTCAGCAGTTTTTACCATATTTATTAGTAATGCTGGATAGTATTTATTTTGCTTTTCTAATGCTCTTGAAAAGTTTTCTCCTTGAATAAGTTCAAAATGTAATTGAGTAAAACTTTGTTTTAATACTTTTTTAGTAGCTTGTTTTGCTAAGATACTAACTGAATCTGCTAGAGGAATTCCTGACTTAATGTATGTTGATAATTGTGTTAATGAGAAAGCTAAGTCTTGAGGTGATATTCCTCCTATAACTATATCTATGTCTCCTGCTCCTCTTGGGAATATCGATACTATTTGTAATCCCTGAGAAACTAAAAAATTTCTAACTTCAGTTTGATCTGTTGCCTCTATTACTCCTGTTTCTTTTTTATTCATGTCATTAATTACAATATATTTCCATGCTGGTACTTTAGGGCCTTTATCCTTTTTACCAGTAATAAAATCAATTAATGATACATGTTCTTTTTCGGTTGTATTTTGTTTTGCTGCTTGAGGCTGTTGTCCTGGTTGAGTAGCTTGTTGTTGAGTCACTTGTTGTTGTCCTGCATAAGGATTAACAGTTTGACTGGGATAAGCCGCATTAGCCATATATGTTGTAGGTACATTTTGTTGTGGTACTTGGTTAACAGGTGCTTGATTTTGTGGCACATTATTATTAACGGCAGGTTGCCCAATAAATTTTTCTTTCTTTTTAAATAAAGCCATAAACTTCCCTCTATTCTCCTATCGTTATTATATCATATATTAGAATTTTAATATCTTTTTTTAAAAATAAAAGTAGAAGTTTTCACTTCTACTGTCAAATTATTTATTATTTTTTTCGTATCTTTCTAAGAATTTTTCTTTATATTCTAAAATATTATCATTTTTAATAGATTCTCTTATTTCTTCTGTTAGTTTTATTAAGAATCTTATATTATGAATTGATAATAATCTTCCTGCAAGTGATTCTTCTACTGATACTAAATGTCTTATATATGCTTTTGTATAGTTTTTGCAAGTATAACAATCACATTCATTATCTATTGGAGTTAAATCTTCTTTAAATTTTGCATTATGAAGATTTATTTTTCCATCTCTTGTGAATGCTTGACCATGTCTTGCGATTCGAGTTGGAATAACACAGTCAAATATATCAATTCCTTTAACTACGCCTTCTAAGATATCACGAGGTTCTCCTACTCCCATAAGATAACGTAATTTATCTTCTGGAAGATATGGTATTGAGTAATCGATTGCTTTATACATATCTTCTTTATCTTCATCATCATTAGCGACACCGCCAACTGCATAGCCATCAAAACCTATTTTTACAGTTTCTATCGCACTAAATTTTCTTAGATCTTCGATTGGTCCACCTTGAACTATACCAAATAGCGCTTGGTTCTTATTAGAATGAACTTTTTTACCTCTCTTTGCCCAACGTAGGGTTCTTTCAACTGAATTTTTTAAATATTCATAATCAGCTGATGCTGGAGGGCATTCATCAAATGACATTGCGATATCACTATCTAACTTATTTTGTATTTCTATTGATTTTTCTGGAGTTAAGAATAATTTTTGGCCATCGATATGTGATTTAAAATGAACTCCTTCTTCTGTGATATCTTTTTTCTTGTTTTTAGCAAGTGAGAATACTTGGTATCCTCCTGAATCAGTTAGAATTGGTCCATCCCAGTGCATAAAACTATGAAGTCCTCCGCATCTTTCTATTAAGTCTGGTCCTGGTCTTAACCATAAGTGATATGTATTTGATAGGATTATTCCACTTCCAACATCTTTTAGTTCTTCTGGAGATACTCCTTTTACTGTTGCTCTTGTACCTACTGGCATAAACATAGGAGTATCATAAGTTCCATAATTTGTTTCTACTGTTCCTAGTCTTGCTTTTGTATTTTTTTCTGTTTTTATTAAATTGTATTTTGCTATCATAAAAACCTCCTGTTATAAAAATCATAGAGAATCAGCTTTAAGTAATTTTAATGCTAATTCTCTATACATTTTAATTATTATAATTATTATTTATACGTCATATTTTTCTAAACCATAATTACTAATTATTTCTTTATACTTGCCTGTTGCTCCACCTTCATGATTGCAATAAGGAGTATAGCCATTTAAAAATTTCTTATAATCATCTATGTTATTGCTTCCTTTTAAATAAGGGTGTTTTGTTACTACCATATCACAATAGTCTTCTATAGCTTCTTCTAATGAATCATACGCTCTCATTTCTTCGTTTGAGTCATGTGCATCCCATCCTTGAACAACAGTTACTGTTTTTTTTCTTGGATTTTTAGACCAACTTGAATTTTGAGTGCTAATATCAAAATCTAAATCATAATTAATTCCTATTACATTATTCATATCTAATAATGCTTTTGCTCTTTCACTATATGGGTTCATCCATCCACTTTCATTTATAATTTGAGCTATTACTAAAGAATTCTTAATACCTGATTTATTAGCTTTTTTAACAAGTTCACCAACCATTTCTATCCATTGTTCTCTTGCACTGCCATTTGTTATTGGCCCAGATTCATTATATGCATTTTTTCCTAATTCAGCAAATTCTGAAGCTTGTGTATTACCTCTGTATTGTGTCTTATCAGTAATTATGTCTTCTTTTTTGATATCACCAATAATAATTTTAGGATCAATCTTTTTAATATATTCAGCAATATCTCCTTCAGCTTCTTTAAAAGCTTTAACTACTCCAGTTAAATTTACTCCCAAATTTTTTATTTTTGTATCAACATTAGTCAAATTTTCAGCTGTTTCATTTAATGCTTGTGTATTTAGTTCTAGTCCATCATGTTCTGTTTCAATAGTTTTTAACTCTTGTGCAATATTAGGTACTGTTTCTTTATCTATTGTTATCCCTTCTAGTGCAGTAGCTGATTTTGTTATACATTCATAGTCGATAATTATTTTATCTTCCATTAGTACCACCTCTATTTTATAATATCATTATTTTATAAACATTGCATCTCCAAAAGAGAAAAATCTATACCTTTCATTTACAGCTATTTTATAGGCATTTAATATATTTTCTCTACCAGCTAGTGCTGAAACTAACATTACTAATGTGCTTTTTGGTAAGTGAAAGTTTGTTATTAGAGAATCTATTCCTTTAAACTTATAGCCTGGATATATAAATATATCAGTCCATCCAGAACATTCAGTAAACTTATCATATTTATTCATTATAGTTTCTAAGGTTCTAGTTGTAGTTGTTCCTACTGCAATTATTTTATGATTATTTTCTTTAGTTTTATTTAGAGTATTTGCTACTTCACTTGACATTGAATAGTATTCACTATGCATTTTATGTTCTTCTATTGTATCTACTTTTACTGGTCTAAATGTTCCTAGACCAACATGTAGTGTTATGTAACAAATATTTATTCCTTTTTCTTTTATTTTATCTAATAATTCAGTAGTAAAATGTAATCCTGCAGTTGGAGCAGCGGCACTTCCTACTTCTTTGGCATATACTGTTTGATACATATCCTTATTCTCTAATTTTTCATGAATATATGGTGGAAGTGGCATTGTACCTAATTCATCTAATACTTCTAAGAATATTCCTTTATATGAAAAATCAAAATATCTTATTCCTTCATCTGCAACTTTTGTGCATGTTAGTATTAGTTTTCCATTACCAAAAGTAACTTTAGTTCCTACTTTTACTCTTCTTGCTGGTTTTACTAAACATTCCCAGTTATCTTTTTCTACATTTTTTAATAGTAAAACTTCTATTACTGCTTTAGTGTCTTCTTTTTCTCCGATTAGTCTCGCAGGTAACACTTTTGTATCATTTAAAACTAATGTATCTCCTGGATTTAAGTAATCTATTATATCTCTAAATATCTTATGTTCAGTTTTTCCTGATTCTTTATCTAAAACTAATAATTTTGATGCATCTCTTTCTTCTAGAGGTGTTTGTGCAATTAGTTCTTCAGGCAAATCATAATTAAAATCTTCTACTTTCATGGTATCACTTCCAAACGTACTTAATTATATCAAAAAAGAATTAGTTTTTAAAGTGCTAATTCTATTTCTTATATTCTATTCCTAATAATTCATATGCCTTAGGAGTTACTACTCTTCCACGTGATGTTCTTTTTAATAATCCAATTTGTAATAAGTATGGTTCATATACATCTTCTATAGTAGTTACTTCTTCACCAATTGATGATGATAGTGCTTCTACTCCTACAGGTCCTCCATTAAATTTATTTATGATTGCTAGAAGTAGTTCATGGTCTGTATTATTAAGACCTAAATCATCTACTTTTAATCTTTTAAGAGCTAGATTTGTAATATCCATATCTATATTTCCATTTCCTTCTACAAGTGCAAAATCTCTAACTCTTTTAAATAATCTATTAGCAATTCTTGGGGTTCCTCTACTTCTTTTTGCTAATTCTACTGCTGCATCATTATCTATTTTTACATTTAATACTTTAGCTGTTCTTTTTACTATTTTAGTTAATTCTTCTACAGTATAAAATTCTAGTTTAGCAGTTATTCCAAATCTATCACGAAGTGGTGCTGAGATATCTCCTGATCTAGTTGTTGCTCCTACCAACGTGAATGGAGGCAAGTCTATTCTAATATTTCTAGAATTTTCATCTGTACCAACAATAATATCTAGAGAATAATCTTCCATAGCAGGATACAATATTTCTTCAATATATCTTGGCATACGATGAATTTCGTCTATGAATAGAACATCACCTGGTTCAAGGGATGAAAGCACTGCTGCTAGATCTCCAGCTTTTTCAATTGATGGACCTGACGCAGTTTTAATATTTACTCCTAGTTCATGTGCAATTATAAAAGATAGTGTTGTTTTTCCTAGTCCTGGTGGACCATATAATAATACATGATCTAATGGTTCATTTCTCATCTTAGCTGCTTCAATAAACACCTTAATATTATCTTTTACATCATTTTGCCCAACATATTCTTCTATGGTTTCAGGTCTTATAGTATTATCTAGTGTTTTATCATCTATAGTATCGTAATTTGTAATAATACTTTCTTGTTTCATATTAACCTCCTACTTTAGCAATAGTTTTAATGCATCTTTTACTTGATCCTCTATTGATAACGAAGTATCTACTCTAGCTAGTATTGGTTTAATTTCTTTTTCTTTATAACCTAATCCAATTAATACTTCTTCTAATTCACGTGAAGTATCTACTATATCATCAGATACTCCAACTCCAATAAATTCTAGTTTTCCTTTTAAATCTAAAATAATTTGACGAGCAAGTTTTTCTCCAATTTTTGGAAACTTCTTTAAATATAAGATATTTTCTCTTTCTATAGCATCCATTATTCCATCTATTGATCCTGTTGCAAGAAGTGGAAGTGTCATTTTAGGACCTAATCCTTTTACGGAAATTAATTTTAAAAATAATTCTTTTTCGGATTTAGTTTGAAATCCGTATAAAGTATCTTCACTTTCATTTATATGTTCATAAGTATAAATAATATAATCTTTTCCTTCTTCATATACATATGGATTAGGTACATATACTAAATATCCTATTCCATTATTATCTATAACAACAGCATTATTTTTTAAATAAGCTATTTTTCCTTTTATATAGTCAAACATATCATCACTCCATATTTATTATAATCTAAATAAAAGTTACTAACAATTATTCTTTCATTTATTAATATAATATAAAAACATTTGTTTGTCTATTCTTTTTCTTAAATAAAAAAGAAAATTAATAATAATTTTCTTTATTTTTTAGAATATTTATATTGTACTTTTATATCTTCTTTATTAGATTTTTTTAATTCTAAAATAGACATATTTATTGGATAAAAAATATTAAATAATTGTAATATTTTAGTCTTCTCATGAAATGTTGTTATTGGTCCATTTACTAGTAACTTATCTTCGATTTTGTTTAGAGTATTTCTAGTATTTTTTGGAAATATCTGTTTAGTTGGAGATATTAGTCCTCTTGAACCTTTATTTATTTCATTAATTATTGGTGGAATACAACCATTATGCATATGACCAGTAATAATATAGTCAAAATATGAAAGTTTATCATAAATGTGTTTTGTTAAATTATTTGATTTATCATAATTAGATTTGTTAATTAAATAATATGGTGAGTGAATAAGAATAAATTTTGGTTTATTAGATTTTTTTAATTTAATCTTATCTACTTCATTTACTAGAACTTTTATATCTTCTTTACTATGCTTTTTAAAATAGTCATATTCTTGGAATAAACCATATACTAATATATTTTTATCTTCAAAATAATTATTCCTTAATAATTCAACATTATTAATATTAGATAATTCTTGATAGTAGTCTTCATACTCGATTAGATTTCTATTTTTTACACTTCTATATAAATCATGATTTCCTAATATCATTATAGTTTTTGTAATTGAAGATAATCTTTCTAAGAAGTTCATTAATCTATTCTTTTCTTCATCTTTAATAATCATATCTAAAGAGTCAACTATATCTCCTGCTACAAATATGTAGTCGGGCTTTTCTTTTTTTATATGTTCAAGTATTTTATTTATCTTTTTATTAGTAATTCTATAACTAAAATGAATATCACTAATTACTACTATTTTAATATTACTTTTATAATTTCTATGTATTAGATATCTTGAATCATGGAAAAACAATTTATTTCTTTTTTATTAATTTTTTAAAGAATATTTTAGCAGATTCTAATCTGCTTTTTAAATTATCACTTACTTGATTATTGAAAAATACTAATACATAAAATATTATCCAAATACAATTTATATAGTGTCCTCTTATAAAACTAGTTATTGCTAGTGATAAAAGTCCTATAAATATCAATAGTATTATTAAAATTACAAATAGATTTAATATGTTTGAACCTATCTTCTTATTATTAAATGATACTTCTTTTTTATTTAAAAAGTTATCTGCTTTTACTTTAAAATTATTATATCTTTCTTCTATTTCTTTTATTCCTTCGATGTTTTTTTCAGGAGTATATTCATCTCCATACATTATAATATGACCGTTTTCTAATATAGTTACATCTATAGTTTGATAATTATCTAATTTAAATTTAATATCAAACTCATCGCCTAACATTTTTATTATTTTATTTCTTGTTTTTATTGATATAAAATTAGATTCATTTATATAATCTTTTATTTCATTATTAATTTTTTTTAATTTATCACTAGCCATATATACTCCTTACTAAAAATAAAAGTAATTAATACTTTTATTCTTCTTTTAAATTATAGTAAACATCTTGTACATCATCTAAATCTTCTAAATTCTCAATTAACTTATATACTCTTTCTTTTGTTTCTTCATCAGTTATTTCTACTTCCATTGTTGGTACATATGTTAATGAACATTCTAAGAATTCTTTTACTCCGGCATTTTCTAATGCATCACGTACTTTTGTAAATGATTCTTGATCTGTTGATATTACAAATGTATCTTCAACGTGCTCAAAATCTTCTGCTCCGGCATCTAAAGATACTTCTAACATTTTATCTTCTTCATAAGCATCTTGAATAATAATAGATCCTTTTCTATTAAACATATAACTTACTGATCCATCTGTACCTAGATTTCCACCTGATTTTGTAAAACAGTTTCTTACCATTGGAGCTGTTCTATTTCTATTATCAGTTAAACAATCTACCATGAATGCTACTCCATTTGGTCCATAGCCTTCATAACGTACTTGTTCATAATTAGTATCATCTGCTGATCCTGATGCTTTCTTAATAGCATTTTCAATATTCTCTTTAGGCATATTAGCAGCTTTTGCTTTATCTACTGCTAAACGTAGAGATGCGTTTTCATTCGGATCAGGACTTCCGCCTTTTGTTGCTACCATAATTTCTTTAGCTAATTTTTGAAATATTTTTCCTCTTTGTGCATCAATTAATCCTTTTTTTCTATGAATTGTAGCCCATTTTGAATGTCCACTCATCTATATCACTCCTTTTTCATTAATAGAATAACATATATTTTATTTTAAATAAAGAATATTGTATAATAATAGTGGTGATAATATGTATATAAAAATAAATAAGAAAAAACTAGAAATACAAGAATTAAAAACATTTAAAGATAGGTTTAAAAGTTTAAGATTTAATTTTGGAAAGATAGATAAGGCTATAAAGATACCTAATAAGAGAATTACTAATACAGTATTTTTTGTACAAAGATTTGATTTAGTAATAACTAATAAAAATGAAGTTATTCTATATTTAGAAGAAGCTGTTAAAAGTGAAAGATATTTTTTATATAAAAAAGGAGGCAGAAATTTTTATTTTCTACCTCTTGGATCTGTTAAAGATTTACATGTTGGAGATATATTAATGAATTATAAGAAATAATTATTCTTCATTATTATTAATATTACGGTAGTAGATATTCTTTTCTACTACTCTTTTTATATCTTCCTGAGTAAATGGTTTTTCTAACATATCAACTATACCATATGTAAATGCCCTATCAATTGTTTCTTTAGATGAATCTCCTGAAATAATTGATACAGGTTCTTTTTCTAATAGATTATGTTCTTTCATATAATCTAGTACTTTAAATCCATTTGCTTTTGGCATATTTAAATCTAATAAAATACTAATTATATTATTATTATCTTCATTTGCTTTGATAATATTTAGAGCTTCATCTCCATCATTTGCAGTAGCAACTTCATATTTATCACTAAATATTCTTTTAACAAAATTTCTAACTATATTTGAATCATCTACTACTAAGATTGTTTCTTTATCAAAAACTAAAGACTCATCAATTATTGGAGTTTCATCTTCACTAGAAGATTCTTCTTGCATATATGTTTCAACTATCTTTTTTGTTTTAGCAATTTCATCTTTTAACTTATCAAATTTTTCTTCTATGAAATAGTACTCATTTTCTTTAGATTTTAATTCATGTTCATATGCTACATTTGCTAAATTTGTAAAACCAAAATACTTTGCATCATTTTTTAGGGAATGAGCATATATAGCATAATTAGACATATCTCCATTAGATTTATATAAATCAAGTTTATTTAGTTTTTCTGATAAACCATGTAAGAATTCACCTAATGTTTCATTATATGTTTTAATATCGCCAAATATTTCTAAACTATTATCGATATCTACTCCTTGAGTTTTTAAATAATTAATATCTTTCATATAGTCACCTACTTTATTAATTTTATTATAACAAAAAAATAAAAAAAAGAATATAATTTTTTATATTCTATTCTTTTACATCTAATATATTGTAAATAATTGGACTTGGATTATCATATTTTTCCATTGATAGTCTTTTTACTCTTCTTATTTCTTGTCCTGATTTCTTAACTCTTTCTTCTTCTGCATACTTAATATAAACAGGCCATTCACATGATTGATACCATAGATTTATGTCATCCTCATCCATTATTTCTAGAAATCCATGAGCACAATCACATAGTGCTATCATAAAATCTAAATCATTTTTTGCAATATATTTCATCATAGGCATAGTAGCATCACAAGGTTTATACCCGATCATTAAAGCATTGCTTTCAACTATTTCTTCTCCTGTGAATGGTTTTTTAACTAATCTAAGATTAGGTATATCAGTTTTTGTAAATATTAGTCTTGGATCATAAATAGTTACTGTTCCTTTTTGTTGTCTTAATGCTAATATTTTACCTACTGTGGGAATATTTCCTCCACCTATTTCATAAATTGGTCTATTTATATCAAATTTTGATTCAACTAAATCAGCAAATACTCTATAAATATTATTATCTTCTTGATCTAATTCTAAATAATTATATATTTGATCTAATTCACTAACTGTAGTAGATGTGTTTCTCCCCCATAGAGCACATCTTTCAATAAATTCTTTTGTATCTTCATCATAACCTTCTGGGTGTTGTTCTAAAAATTCTTTTATTCTTGAAATTATTACTTCATCTGATAAGTCTGTTCTTAACATTAATCTCTATAGTCGAAGTAGAAATCTAAGATTCTTACTTGATCTCCTTCTTGTGCTCCTCGTTTTTTCAATTCTTCATCAACCCCCATATTAGTTAATCTTTTAGCAAAGCGATATTCATCGTCTTCACTTTCAAACTTTGTCATTTTAAAGATACGTTCTATTTCTTTTCCTGATATTACCCAAGTACCATCATCATCTCTTGTTATTTTAAATTTTTCTGGTTCTTCATATTTATATTCTTTATGATCTTCTACGTTTTCTGTTTCTTCTATGAATGTATTTGGCATAGATTCAAGCATTTCTGATAAGTAGTCTGCTACATCTTGTAATCCTTCATTTTTAGCAGCACTTACTTCAAATATTTTTATATCTTTTACTTTTTCTTTAAACTTATTAATATTTTCTTCAAAAGATTCAACATCTTTTTTATTAGCTATTATTATTTGTGGTTTTTCTAATAATTTTTTATTAAAATCACCTAACTCTTTATTAATTAAGACATAATCATCGTATGGGTCTCTTCCTTCAGTTGCGGCCATATCAATGACATGTGCTATTACTTTAGTTCTTTCTACATGTTTTAAGAATTTATCTCCTAATCCTGCTCCAAGTGAAGCACCTTCTATTAATCCTGGTAAATCAGCTAATACAAATGTCTTTCCTGTTCTCGCTTTTACCACTCCTAGGTTAGGTTTTAATGTTGTAAAGTGATAAGATGCTATCTTAGGACGAGCTTCAGAAAGACACGATATTATTGTAGATTTTCCTACACTAGGTAAACCTACAAGTCCTACATCAGCTAATAGCTTTAATTCAACCTTTATAAATTTATGTTCTCCTTCTTCTCCGTTTTCAGAATAAGTTGGACATGTATTAGATTTTGTTCTAAGTGAGGAATTGCCTCTTCCACCTCTACCACCTCTTGCGATTACTTTTTCTTGATTAGGTTTAGTTAAGTCAGCAATTATTTCGTTTGTTTCTTTGTCAGTTACAACAGTTCCTAAAGGTACTTTTACTATTAAGTCTTCTGCATTTTTCCCGTCTTTATTTTTACCTTCTCCATTAGATCCTTTTTCAGCTCTATATATTTTTTGATATCTTAAATCTAATAATGTATTTAGGCCTGTATCTGCTCTAAAGATGATATCTCCACCTTTTCCGCCATCTCCTCCGAATGGGCCTCCCATGGCAACATATTTTTCACGACGAAAAGCTGTACAACCATTTCCACCGTTACCAGCTACTAATTCTACTTCTACTTCATCTACAAACATATTACCACTTCCTTTTTTTATTATATCAAAAATTCGAACAAAAAATAGAGTCATCTGACTCTATTTTATGCATTTGGATAAACTGATGCTTGTTTTCTATCTCTACCTAGACGTTCAAATTTTAAAATTCCATCTACTGTAGAATATAGAGTATCATCATTTCCTCGTCTTACGTTAGTACCTGGAAATATCTTTGTACCACGTTGACGATATATAATAGATCCAGCTGTTATAAATTGTCCATCAGCTCTTTTAGCTCCAAGTCTACGTCCAGCAGAGTCACGTCCGTTTGATGTAGAACCTTGTCCTTTATGATGGGCAAATAATTGGATATTTAATTTCATCATATTCATAACTTTTTCCTCCTTATTTTACTTTAATATTCTTAGGATACTCATTTTCAAGTTCCTCAAGTAATTCAATCATATTTTCTACTAACTTAGTTGTAGTCATATCATTAGATATAATATCTAAAATTAAACCATTATCTACATAATTATAGATAATACTATCTTTATCAAGTTTAAGACATGCGTTTACTGTTGTAGTCATTATAGATGATGCAGCAGCACATACTATATCTTTTCCAAAATCATCAAACATTGCATGACCTTGAAATTCAACTCTTCTAATATTATTATCTTCTTTTGTAATTATTACTTTTAACATATTATGCAGCTATTTTAGTTATTTTAACTTTTGTATATGGTTGTCTATGACCTTGAGTTCTACGGTTAGCACGTGATTTTTGTTTATATTTATAAACAATTACTTTCTTATTCTTACCATTCTTGATTACTTCTCCTTCAACAGATGCATTAGTAAGGTAAGGAGTTCCAACTTTGTCATCAATCATTAATACTTGATTGAAATTAACTTTGTCACCAGCGTTAGCTTCTAACTTTTCAACAAATATTTCGCTACCTTCGTTAACTAAATATTGTTTTCCACCAACTTTTATTATTGCGTTCATATTTACCTCCTTTTTTTAATACTTAAGACTCGCTCTTAAGGTAGATATTATTTAATCTTTTAAAACCTTTTCAATGCGGTTTGAGACCAAGAGGCTTCAAACGTAAGTATTGTAACATATTTGATACTTTGTGTCAATTAATATTTTGATTTTACTTTATATTCTTTTTCAAATTTAAATACTGTAGGATTTTCTAGATATCCTATATATTCATTAGCTAGATTTTCAAAGTATTCTTTTTCTTCATCTGGTAGATTTAAATCTTCTAATCTACCATAATCAACAGCTTCTGTACTTCTACTATTATTACTATCTCTTTCAGATAATGATCTAGCTGCTTCTTCTACTATTGCTTTTTCTAGATCTTGATTTTCTTCATCATCTGATCCTATTATTTCATCATATAAACCATCTGCTTCTTCTAAAAATCTAGTGGTTTCATCTACTGATTCTTCTTCTGAATCGTGATTTTCTTTAATGACAGGTTCTATAATTTCAACTTCTTCATCAGTTAAATCTATTACATCTCTTTCTTGATTATCTCTTTCAGATAATGATCTTGCTGTTTCTTCTACTATTGCTTCTTCTAAATCGTGATTTTCTTCATCATCTGATCCTATTATTTCATCATATAAATCATTTGCTTCTTCTAAAAATCTAGTAGTTTCATCCACTGATTCTTCTTCTGAATCTACTGCTTTAGATTTTTCTGGTACTTTATTAGAACCTTTATGTAGTGATCTATTAGTTTGTTCTACTACGGTTTGTTTTAATATTTGCTCTTCTCTTGCTTCTTCATTTTTAGCTAGTTCTTCTAAACTTCGTATTTGGTTTTGAAAATCACGATAATCTTCTGCTAATTGTCTATCTTCATCATCCATTGTAACTTCAGCATCATCATAAATATCTTCATATTTACCAAATCTTTTTACTCCATTTTTATAGTAAGATACATAACCTTCACTTGGAGTTGGAAAGTGTCCTAATTCTTCATAAATTCTAGCTTCATCTTTATTAAACTGTTCCATGTCAACATTTGCATCAGCTTCAGCTAATCGAGCAGCAAAATGTCTTTTTTCTCTGTTTAATTCTTCATAGTAGCTTCTGTCTACATATCTAACATAACAATTTGGATTCTTTATAACATCATCATATTTACCGAATCTCTTTATTATTTTTCCATCTGCAATATCATAGTATGTAACATATCCATCTATCATACTAGGAACTATATTATTATTCTCATTTTTAGCTCTTTCAACATCATTTTTAAATTCAGGAAATTCTACATTTGATTCATCATATGATTTAATCTTTTCTTCTATTTCTTTACCTGATTCTATTAAATGTATTTCTCTGACATCACTTTTTCTTATTGCGACATTTGGTTTATCTTTTATATCTTCATACTTACCAAATCTTTTTACTACACTTCCGTTCATTAATTCCCAATATACAATGTATCCATCTCTTATAGATGGTAAAAAACTATTTGCTGAAGC
>ONIZ01000081.1 GCA_900317975.1 uncultured Bacillota bacterium | reverse complement strand
GCACATAAAAATAATCTCTTTTTATTATTCATAACCTAATACCCCTTAATTGCGCTATATTTTATCATATTTAGCTTAAAATGTCAAAAGTATTAGGCTTTATTTGAATATATTTTTTTTATCTTTTTAATGATATAATTAATTTAAATTTTAGGAGTAATTTTATGAAAAAAAGATTAATTTGTTTTTTTGTTTTGTTTTTATTAGCTATTGCTTTTATTATAGTTTTATTTATAGGTGGAAATAAATATACTATTAGGCAAGAATTATATAATAATGATACTAAATTAGAAGAGTATGATTTTACTATTGTTCAAGAAGATGAAGTAATAAAAATTAATAATAAAAAAATTGTAGATAATGAAATTATATTTGAAGTAGAATCTATTAATAAAGGAAGAGCATTTATAGATGTTGCAAATAAAGATGATGGTAATATGTTATATTCTCGTGTTGTATATGTTCATTCTTTTGGACTTATTACAGAAGGTAGTTTCTTTGGTAAAACTAAATATGATATTGTTATACCTATATATATAGTTATATGTATTCTTATGATTTTATTAAATTTAATAAAAAAATATCAAAGTAGTTTAAAGAATAATATATATCAATATAAAAATGTTTTATATCTCGGATTAATTATTTTTTTATCAATAGTTCTATTACAAAATGGTATGGCTATTATTAATAATGATGGATTAATAGGTAATATAGAAAGATTTATTAATTCTTTTGACTTTTTCTCTTTTGTTTTATTGCCTGTTTGTTTTTTTGTTTCTATTTTTGTAACAATTAGTAATGTTATTTTAATAAAAAGGGAGGGCTTTAATCTACGTAATACATTAGGAATTATGTTAGGATTATTCTTTTGCTTTTTAACTGTAATTCCTGGATTTATTGAAAATTTTATGCATGGTAGTAATTTATTTCTTGATATTCATAATGAAAAAGGTATATTTATTAGAGTTTTTCAATTTATAAAAGCATCTATTTTAGCTATTGTTTCTTATTTAGAATGTGTTTTACTCGGAACAATAATATTATCATTAAAAGCATCTAAACATAACCCAAACTATGATAAAGATTATGTAATTATTTTAGGATGTAAAATACAAAAAGATGGTAATTTGACTAAATTATTAAAAGGAAGAGTGGATAGAGCTATTGAATTTGCTACTAAACAGAAAGAAGGAACTGGTAAAGATATTGTTTTTATTCCTTCAGGTGGACAGGGAAGTGATGAAGTAATATCTGAGGCTTTAGCAATGAAAAACTATTTGATAGAAAATGGTATAAAAGAAAAGAATATTATTTTGGAAGATAAATCTACTAACACATTAGAAAATTTTAACTTTTCTCATAAATTAATGAAAAAGAAAAATGCTAATATTGCATTTTCTACAACTAATTATCATGTTTTTAGAAGTGGTTTATTAGCAACTGGTTTAGATATTAAAGTAGAAGGAATGGGTGCTAAGACAAGATCTTATTTTTGGATTAATGCTTTTATTAGAGAATATATTGCGACATTGTATTATGAGAGAAAAAAACATTTATTTATAATTTTATTATTATTAATAATGATTTTATTAATGGTTTTGCTTCTTTATTTATCAGTTAAATATGATTAATAATTTGTTTTTACTGTAAATGATTATTTAATAATAATTAATATATTGTTGGTGATTATAACTTGTAATATTGTTCTTTTGAAGAATATAAAAATAATTCAATTACTAAAGAATATTGTGTTGCTAGAAATTTAACTAGTGAAAATGCATCTGCTGTTTTTATTATTATTTGTGCATTTATATGTCTTTCAACATTGATGTTTTCTAGTTTTGTGTTTATGGTTGCTAAGAGAAGAGGTATTTATGTTTTTCAAGTACAACAAGTTATGCCTGTTGCTAAAGGTGTAGAAAAGAATTAGATGATAATAAATAGATGATTATAGTCATCTGTTTTTTTTGTAATTATTGACTTTTTGTTGATTTTTTGGTATAATTAGTCTACTTTAATTTAGGGGGTATATAAATTGAGTAATTTAAGAATTGTTGAATTTAATTCTACGAGAGAACATGGACAAATGAATAAAAACTTTTATCCTAAAGATATGGATGGTGCAGAAAAGACAAGATTGATGCATGAACATAAACAAGCTTTGATGGGGGATATGGATTTAAGTTATAAAGATATATTTATGCCTATACAAAAAAATAGTAAAAATCCTGATAAATATGAAGATGGTTTATGCTATACATTAACACCTGAAGATATTTTAACTTATGATGATTTATATGATTATGATGTGTATGCTGATATTGTTAAATTAACTCCTGAAACTAGAAATGTTGCGATAGCATATCCTGCTGCTGACTGTGCTGTAGTGAAAGCTGTTAATATGAAGACTAATGAAGTAACACTTGCACATTGTGGTGGAGAATATATTGATAGATATTTACCTATGCAAACTATTGATGCTCTAGGTGGTGCTGAAAAGGATATTAGAGTATATGTTTCACCTTTTGCATATAGTTTATTCTATGGAGATGCTACTAAATTAGTATGGGCTAATAATCCTAGAGTTTGGGAACAATGTAAAGAATATGATGAACGTAATGGTATTACATCAGTTAAAATTGATGTTTATAAAGCATTAAGAAGACAATTATTAGAAAGAAGAATACCTGAAGAAAATATTTATATGTCACCATATAATACAAGTGAATGTGATTTATTTTATTCAAACTCTAGAGGTTATCAAGATGAATCGTTTAATGGTAGATTCTTAGCTGGTATTGCTTTAGTTGATAATGATCATAAAATAGAAAATAAACCACATATAAAAGTTTTAAAATAAAATAGATGATTAATTTAAACTGATATAATAAATGTAGACACGACAAAAAAGTCGAACGTCTACGTTTTTTTATGAGAAAATATTTATAAGGAGGAATATTTATGTCTAATAT
>ONIZ01000050.1 GCA_900317975.1 uncultured Bacillota bacterium | reverse complement strand
TATTCTAAAGACATAGTTGTATATACTTCACCAGTTGTTGATGTATATGTTTTAACATAGTTTTCTTTTTTCTTTTCTGGAATTCTTTTTATTTTACATTCATGTGTATATGGATCATATGTATATTGTAGAATGGTATCATCATCATCTATAAATGGGTATATACCTACTGGTACTCCATCAACATTTAATTCAAATCCATAATCATTACCATCTTGGACATGATTTAGTGAATCCCAATCTGCATTATAGTAAGGTGTATCTTTAAATACTTTTCTTAGTTCATGAATATCTTTTAAATCAACTATAGTATCTATGTCATCATGAAGTCTACCTGAATCTTGACCTAATAATAAATAGGGCACTATACCTCCGGATATATACATTGGAGCATCTAAAAATCTAGTTAAAGTTTGAAGTTTACTTAAAGCTTTTTTTATGTCTTCAAAACTTTGTGCTTCACGATTTGTATCATTTTCTATACTAGGTTTTGCTATTTCTTCTTTAGCTTCTCTACCTTCTATAGTTGCTTGTTTCATAGCATCTATTTCTTTTTTTAATACTGGTAATGGTTTTCCAGAAGATTGTAATTGATTTAGAATTTGACTTTGTGCTTCTATTCCTATTGGATTATCTGGATACATACCATTAATTTCATTAATTGCACTACTTAAGTATCTAATTAATTCTTCATTCATATTATCACCCTATCATATACATTATAGCATACTTTCTAATTATAAATAAACAATTCATGTTGAGCACGTGTACATGCAACGTATAGTAAGTTTCTTTCATTCTTTTTATATGTATTTTCTCTATTGTTATAGACTATTACTGCATCAAATTCTAATCCTTTTGCTAGATATGCAGGAATAACTATTAATCTCTTATTAAATGTCTTTGTATCTATATCTATCTTTGATATATTAAATGTTTCATTTAATAGTTCATATAATTTTTCACATTCTTCAGTATCTTTTGTTATTACAGCAATTGAGGTATATTCATCTTGAAGAGATGTAATATCGTCTATTAATGATGCTTTTAAATCTATTTCTTTTCTTACTACTACAGGCTTATTATTATCTTTTCTAATAGCAGATACATGATCCAATTTTAATATCTTATTAGTATAAGCTATTATTTCAGGAGATGAACGATATGTCTTTAGAAGTTCTATATATTTAGTAGATCCTTCTAATAAATCAGATATTTTTTCTAATGATTTATATTTATAATATGGGTTTATATTTTGATTAATATCTCCTAGTATTGTGAAATTTGCTCTTCTAAATATTTTACTAATTATTAAGTATTGTAAATAGTTATAATCTTGAGCTTCATCAATTACTACCTGTTTTATTTCTCCTTCGTATGGGAATCCTTCTAATAAACCTTTTATGTATGCATAAATTAATGCATCTTCATAATTAACTCCATCATTAAATACATTTTTTAATTCATTATCAGTTAGTTTAATTTTTGAATAAGTACTTTTAAAGAATTCTTTATATATTTCATCTATTGGTTTATAGAAATTACATGAATCTTTTAATAGTTTATTAAATGTTTTTACTTTCTTATTTGATCCTTTATAGAAATTAGAAGACAATTTCTCAGCTATTTCATCTAATCTACTATATAGAGGAAATTTAATATATCTATCTTTCAAATAATTATTTAATTCTTCTTTTGTAACTTTATTTATAATACCTTCTCTTATATCTTTGTTAAATTCTGCTTTATTAACATAGTCATCTATAAATAAATCTATATCTTTTATTATTTGATCACTTTGTTTATATTCTACTAATTCTTTATTTAACTCTTTTCCAGAATAAAACCTTTCTACAAACTCAGTATATGTTTCAACTCTTTTATCTATTGTATATGATAAATAATCATCAAATGTAGTTTGTAGAGTATTTGCTTCTCCTAATGATGGAAGCACTTCTGAAATATATTCTGTAAAAATATTATTTGGTGAGAATATTAAGATATTATTTGATGATAATCTTTTTAATCTATATAAAAGAAAAGCTATTCTATGTAGAGCAACAGTAGTCTTTCCAGATCCAGCAATTCCATTTACTATTAAATTATTATCATCTAAATTTCTAATTACTTGGTTTTGTTCTTGTTGAATTGTATTTACAACATTTTTCATATGATCAGATGATTCTTCAGCAAGAACTGATTGTAGGAATTCATCATCTATATTTAGGGAATTATCAAATACTCCTAATAATTTATTGTTTTCTATCTTATATTGTCTTTTTCTTTTTAATTCTCCTTTTATTGTTCCTGCAGGAGCAGAGTACTCAGCCTCTCCTATCTCATAATCATAAAACAGTGAACATATAGGACTTCTCCAATCATATAAAATATTATTTTCGAATTTATCTTTTAAATAAGTTAGAGATATATAAATATTATATATTTCATTTTCTTCGTCTTTAAAAACAATTGAAGCAAAATAAGGTTTAGCTTCAATTTGTTTTAATTTTTTATAATAATCTAACTTCTTATTTTGAATTTGTTCTTCGCCTTCAAAAGTTTCTGAAATAGACGCTATATCTGCATTATCATTTCCAGACATATCTTTCCAAGATAATTTTTTAAATTCTAATAATTCTTCATCATTTAGAGTAATATCTTTACCTAATTCTGTTATAGTTTTTTCTACTAAATTATGTGTTTTATTAAGTATCTTTTTCTCTTTTAATATTTCTTCTTCTGTAATTGGCATAGAAATAAACTTCCTTTCTAAATCAAGGTAATAATAATTCCAAATATTAAGTAAATTATAGTAAATATAATTGATGCTTTAGATATTGTAATTTTCTTATCTGATTTTACTATGTAATCTTCTTTTTTATAATTATTTACTTCAATTATTTTAAAGAATAAACTTTTTCTTTTAGTTAAATCTTCTTTAGATATTAATATAAATTCATCTGATGCTTTTGTTTCTGCATAATGGACATCTTTTATTCTACTTATATAGATAAACATTACTAAGTCCATTGATGCTCCCATTAGATTGAATATTGATAATAATACTAATAATGGAATATTTAGAATATATCCTAATAATAATGTAATAATTCCTATCATTACAAAAGGCATTTGTAATGATACCAGGATATTCTTTTTAGGTACTTCTTCTAATACTAGTGTATATAAAATACCTTTTTCTAACTCTATTCCATATTTTATTTTATTTGTTTTAGTTCCTGTAATACGGTAACCTATGCCATGTAATATTTCATGTAATATCATATAAAGCATTAGTAATACTAATATCCAAATAAATGGTATTTTATCAAATACAGGTAAAATATTTACCTTTAATACATTGGTTAAGACTAGTAATAATATAAATACTACTAGTCCTAAAAGATTAGCTGGAACTAAATTCATTTTGTAGACATATGCTTTTTTCATTTATTTAGTCTCTCTATTAAATCAGTAAATTCTTTTTGAAGTTCTTGTTTTCTTTCTTCTGATGTTGCTTCAAAACGAGCTGTTATATTAGGTCCTGTATTAGATGCTCTAACAAGAGCCCAACCATCATCAAACTCTATTCTTGCGCCATCTATATCATTGAATGAATATCCTTTTTCACGAGCATATTCTTTTACTTTTTCTACTACTTTAAATTTAATGTCATCAGGAGAAGTAAACTTCAATTCTTCTGTTGCATAATACTTAGTTATTCCTTCTAATAGGTCATCCATTGATTTATTAGTATTAGATAATATTTCTAATAATCTTAGACCTGCATACATTCCTGAATCGAATCCTGGCCATCTATCTCTAAAATAGACATGTCCTGATAATTCTCCTCCAAATGGAAGATCTTCATCTCTAACTTTTGCTTTTGTATATGAGTTTCCTGTTCTATAACATAATCCTTTTCCACCTAGTTTATCAATTTCATCTTGAACTGCTTTTGAACATTTTACATCATATAGGAATTCTTTTTTATCAACTTTATCTATGATATCTCTAATAATTATTATCATAAATTTATCAGTTGGTACAAATAATCCTGAATTAGTAATAAAACCTACTCTATCTCCATCTCCATCAAATGAGATTCCTACATCTGCACCTAATTCTAATACTTTTTCTTTTAGTGTCTGTAGATTTTCTTCTACACATGGATCTGGATGGTGATTTGGAAAGCGTCCATCACTTTCTTCATTAATTATTGTTAAATCCATTGGATATAATTCATATAATTCTCTACAAAATGGAGAAGTTGTTCCATTAGCAGGATCTAATACTACTTTTAGTCTTCTATCTCCAAATTTTAGGGCATTTTTATATAACTCTATATAATCTGGTTCTATATTATAATCTTTTGTTGAACCTTTTCCTTCTTTGAAATTGCCTGCTAGAATAAATTCTAAAAAGTCTTGTATTTCTTGTCCTTTACAATTTCCTTCTTCAGTAAAGGCAAATTTAAATCCATTATCATCTTTAGGATTATGTGATGCTGTTACCATTACTCCTGAATATACTTGTAATTTTATACAAGCATAATAATACATTGGTGTTGTACAAAGTCCTAACTTTATTACATTAATTCCTGTTGAAGTTATTCCTTCTATTAGAGCATCATATAGTGCAGGAGAAGACAATCTGTTATCATGGCCTACTATGCATGTATCTTTTCCTAGATTAGATATATGTGTACCAAATCCTAATCCGAATGTATATGCTGTATCTTCATCTAGTTCAGTTGGGTATATTCCTCTTACATCATATCCTCTAAATATATTTCTATTTATTTCTTGCTTTAATTGGTAATTCATCATCAAAACTCCTTCCAGTATATTTATCTACTAAATCATTCATTCTTGATCCATATTCTTCTAATACTATTTCTTTTATTCTTAAACTTATTTGATTACCTTGCACTTCATCATCTAGTTTTCTAGTTAAAAATGCTTTTACTAATCCATTAACCTCATTTAAATCATGTTCATCATATGAATCTTTTAACATATATCTATTTTCTATTCCGTTAAGTCTTGCTAAAAAATCATCATATGAATCTTCTCCAAAGTAAGAATTGTATCTCTTTATTAGCTGTTCTGGACTATTATTGTTCATTGATAACAATAATTCTTTTATATCGCTACTATAAGACTCTTCCATAATACCAATCCTCCTATAATTATAATATCATAATATAAATGAAAAATAAAAGTAGTTGACTGTAAAAAAAAGAATGTAGATATACTACATTTTGTTTTTTCTTTTTAATACTTTTCTTTTTTTATTAAACTCTCTATATCCTTTTCTACCTAATAAGTATTTTTCTAATTTAGGTATTTTTAATGTTTTATTTAAATCTACAAGATTAGGAAATGCTTTTATTAAACGTTTCATTAGTTTTGAATGACTTGTTAAATATTCTTTTACTTCTAATCTTATTTGATGTGTTGAATCACGCCCACCTAATTTAATCAATTTATCCTTTAATGTAAAGATTGTTTTTGTTGATATAATTAAATCTAATAAAAATATTATTAATGAAATTATTACTAATATATTTATTGTTAATGGTAAACATGAATAAAGCACTTTAAATATAATTGGATTAATATATTCAATTATTACTACTCCGCCTAATCCAAAAAGGAGTGCATTTTGTAGGCATACTCTACCATTTAAATTATATTTTCTGTCTTTATAGTCCCACCATCTAAGTTTAAATATTTTTTCTAATATTAGTGATGTGTAATATTCTAATATAGTGCATAATACCATACTTAGAGTAAAAAGTGTTAATACTTGATTCTCATATACACTTAATAATAATGTTATAAATACTGCTCCTACTCCATATATAGGTAGAACTGGTCCTATTAAAAAGCCTCTAGATAAAGTTATTTTTTCATGATTAAAAGATACATAAAGTACTTCTATTATGTATCCTAAAATTGAATAAATTATAAATAATAAGAAATAAATTTCTAAATTATATAACATTTACATCACCATATCATACTTATTAATAATATTATTACTCCTGTAATTATGCCTGATATAAGAGCTTTATTTTTTTTATTCTTTATTACTTTAGGTAATAATTCGTCTACTACTATAAATAATAGCATACCTAGAGTAATTGATAATAATACTCCTTCTATAGTTGGAGACAATTCATTTATATTTAACATAAACATTATTAATCCACCTATAAATGTAGTTAGTGATACTATCAATATATTTAATATAGATTTATATTTATCATTATTTGATTGATAGAAGGCTCCTCCTATTACTATACCTAATGGTATATTATGGAATCCTACTCCTAAAGTTAGTGCAAGACCTAATTTTGTACTTGATAACATTGATGAATATACAGCCATTCCTTCTATTATGTTGTGTAAGCCTAACGCGATAGATGACATTACTCCTATATGTATTAGATTATCTTTCTTTTCTGAATTTTCATGATCAGGTACAAAATTATCTAATATTCTAAGTATTAGTAATCCTATTATTACTGATATTATTGGAATATACATCCTAGATAATGGAATACATTCTATTATCTCAGGTAATAAATCTGTAAATATAATCATTACTATTACTCCAAAAGCTAAGCCTATTGAGAATAATACTATCTTTTCACTTTTCTTAAAGAAATATGATATTAATACTCCTATTAATATAAATACTCCTAATAGAAATGTTGTAAGAAGAGCTAAATGATATGCTATCATTATGAATCACCTAACCTATATCCACCTATTATTCCTACTAAGAATAATACTATTCCGATAATTATTTCTATAAAACTTCCTGGATTTGGCAAACTTATTACTAATGA
>ONIZ01000087.1 GCA_900317975.1 uncultured Bacillota bacterium | reverse complement strand
AGTTATGCTTTAAATTATAAAACCCCAATTCAATATAAAATTGAATCAGGGTTTTAAATCTGCTTTTTTTAAACTGTCTACTTTTTATTGACTAGTTTATTTAAATCATCTTTTATACTGGTCCGTTATATGTACTTCCTGTAAAGATATGAATTATAACATCTATAATGAATATTATAATAATTGTATAACTTATAATATATGCAGATTTATTCTTTAAACTTATAAATTTGTCTATTAGAGGTATTATTGCATATATTCCTAATATTCCTACTAGACCAAATTTTAAACCTGGAAATAATGCTATACGACCTTGAAAATTCATAAATTCATCACCATAGTACCATAAAGTTTTCCAATCACATTTAGTTAGATCACAAATATATGTTGTTGCTAATTCTACTAATACAGCTACTGCCGAAATATATAGTATTAATAATAATGGTCTTATATTTAATTTACCTATTTTAACAGGTTTATTTTTTAATCTATAAAATAGAAAATATATAACTATTCCACCAAATCCATATACCGGTAACCATGGGCCGTATAAGAATCCTCTATTTACAAATATATGATCTTCTATTAAAAATAGTGCTACTTCATATATCCATCCAATAAATGCAAAACTTATAAAATAAATCATTAAATTTCTTAATTTTTCTATTAATTTTTCTAGTTTCTTCATATTTACCTACCTTCTAGTTTATTATAACATAAAAAATGATGAATAATATTTATATTCATCTTTTATTTTTTAAACTGTTTTCTTTTTCTTTATAGGTGTTAATTTACCTGTTACTACACTTGCTAGTAATACTATTAATAGTATATTACCATATGTATCAGGGTTAATAATATTTTCACTCCTTATTATAATTAAATCATATCATTATAGTTTCTACATTACAAAACGATTTTTTTAAATTAATGCATTTATTATTAATTGCTTTTAAAAGAAAAAAAGGAATTATTGAATTCCTTTTAGTTAGCTATTGCTATTTTTCTACCTGTTGTATTATTGGCTACTTTTGTTACTGAACTTTCTAATATAGAATCTATTTTAGTCTTAGCATATAAATATGTTAAATAATTTTCATCTTGTTGTTCTATTAATAAATCTAGATCACTATATGCGTATGTGTCATCATCACTATAACAAAAATAATTCATTATTCTATCGTGTGCTTCTTCTATTTGCTCTTCAGTCATAGCAAATTCCATTAAAGTAAATGGAGAAACATTTCTTGCAAGAATGCATAGTGCATCATATTCATCATCTTCTTCCATTCCACTATAATGTTTTTCTAATAGTTCTTTTAAGATATCTATATCCTCATATTTACTTAATCTAGCTTGCTCTGATTTTGTTAATTCCTCCTCAGGCTTATCAAATAATTCAGCAGGCTTGTTAGCTGCTATATAATATATTACTTTTGTATATAGATCATCGTTTACAACATTTGAACCAAAAGAGAAATTTTCAATTGACCCATCATAATTTGTTGTATATAACTTACTCATAAAAATATCTCCTTTCTACAAATTAGTTTATATTTTAACATATTATGATGCTTATTACAAATTATGGAAAAAGATTACTCTTTGTGGTAATCTTTTTAGATATTAGTATCTATATAATTATCAAGTTCTTCTTTCCAATTACTAGATAATGTAGAACATTCTTCTAACTCTTCTGTTGCATTTCCTATTGCTTTAAACATCTTTTTGAAGCCTTCTCCTGTTTGTTTATAATTAGCTATACTTTCTTTTCTTATACCAATAGATGTTCCTTCTTTATATGAGTCTATGTTTGCTCCTATATATATAAATTCTATATTCTTATGTTTTTCAATTATTCGTTTAATTGTATTTTTATTGTATTCTGTTGATGCGTTTTCTAATCCATCTGTTGTAATTACAAATAAAATTTTATCTGATTTATATTTATCAATTTTTTCTATAGTTTTACCTATCGCATCATATAATGCAGTTGTACCTCCTACTCTATAATCATCTTCAGTTAAATGATTTACTTTAGAAATATCTTCTCTTTCATTTAATAATTCATAGTCATTATTAAATAATACTGTTGTTACATATACTTTGCTTTTCTTTTTCTTAACTTTATCAAGATAGCTATTATATCCTCCTATAGTATCATTTTCATATCCTCCCATTGAACCGCTTTTATCTAGTATAAATACTACGTCCATTTCATTTTTCTTTTTCATATTATTTCTCCTTTCATGAATAAATGATATAATATTTATATATATTAATGGTCGCTTAAAAGGAGACATTTTATGAAAGATAAATTAAGATTATATATAGAAGAAAACTTAAGCATTAATACTTTTAAAAGATCTAGATTTGCTAAATTAGATTTAATGGAAGAACTTGCTGTTGGATCCAGTTATTCTTCAATAGATAATTATATTGATGATAATAAAGATGATAATAAAT
>ONIZ01000049.1 GCA_900317975.1 uncultured Bacillota bacterium | reverse complement strand
TGTTTCATCATTTACAGTATCTAAATATTCATCATAGGCCTTTTGTGAATTTTCATCTAATTCAAGTGCATTAACTACAGAAATATTATTTGCTATTTCTTTATAATCAACTTCTTTAGCAGCACAACCAGTCATTAAAACTGAACTTGTTAAAGGTACTAATAAGCCATTTACAATTACTTTAGGTATAATTGTTATTTTTTCACTTTTTTTCTTTTGAAAAAAGAATTGTCTAATATTTTTTTGATTAACTGAAACTATTTTTGATATATCAATAAATTCATCTAAATTAATATAATTTCTGTTTTCATCTAAAAAGAAATATTTATTATTTTTATCAACTAATATTATTCTTTTATTTCCATTATGGAAAAAATTATTTATTATTCTATATTCTATCATATTGTTTATCCTCTATTCTTCAGAATTATTATTAATCATCTGATTTAATATATTTTCTAATTTAGAAACATTACTTTTTAATACTTCTATATTATCTTCATTGAATATCTTTTTATCAATCTGAAGATTATCAAGAGTTAATTGCTTATATTCGTTTAATTCATTTTTTAAACCATCTAACTTTTCTTTAATTATCATTAATTGATTAGAATCATTCATACTTTACCTCCATCTAATTTGGGTAACTTACTAAAGAATGTTTTATGTAATTCTAATTCGTTTTCTAATAGTTTTATATTATTTATATAATTTTCTCCAATTATATTAAAATTATTTTCTATTGAACTTATTAAATCATTTATATAAGAAGTGTTATCTGTATCGTAGTAAATAGATATCTTTTTTATATTAGCTATAAGTGTATCCATACTTTTAATTGTTTCTAAATAATTATATTTAGATTCTTTAATTATTAATTCAATAATAGTGTGATCAAAAAACAAATCTTTAGTATCACCCTTATATTTAATTACAGTAGGACTTTTAGCTACTAATTGTATATCTATTTTTGTAATTTCATTATATATATAATCTTCAATATCGTTGATATTTGTGTATAGGTTATCTATCGAGTCTTTTTGATTATATAAATCGCTTATACTATTATTAATAATGTTAATACTGTCATTTGCTAGAGATATGTTTTTATCATTATTTAAGTTTAGATATAGATTTTTTGCTTGATTAAGATAACTATTAATATATAAGATTTTGTCAGTTAATGTATCTTCAAAATCATTAGAAAAATATATTTCTTCACAAAAAGAATATCTTTTTTCAATCTCTTTAAAAATATCAATTATTTCTGATATTGAATATAAAGTTTTATTATTTGCTTTTTTTTCATCTGATAATAAATCATTATAATAATTTGCTTTATTATCTTTCCAATATTGTTTTACTTGTTCAATTCTGTAATAATATGTTTTTTGTAAAGAAAAAACGTTATCTAAGTCACTTACACATTTTTCTATAAGTTTACTAATATATGTCTTTTTTACTATCATATAAATCACTCTCATCATTAATATAACATAATAATAAATAATATATTTGTTTTTTACATAAATTGCACACTTTATTTACAAAAAATAGTAATATTATGATATAATATAGAAACTTTATATTTAAGGCTTGTATAAATTAAATGACGAGGTGATTAGATGAAGTATTATGATTATTTATTGGGTATTAATAAAATGGTTTGTGAGGATTCAGAAGTTAGAACTAATTCTTTAGAATTTTTTCCTATAATAGAAGAGGCTATTGATAGAGCTCTTGAATCTGATGATGAAATATTTTATAGAGCAATGAAGGCTGCTGCTGTAATTGTATTGTATCAACCTTTTATGGATGGTAACCATCGTACTGGTCTTGTTGTATTTGGCAATATAATGAATGAAAAAGGTTATGATTTTGATTATAATAGTGCTTTGATTGATATGCATAACCATGAATTAAATGTTCCAATTATTTACACTGAATATGATGAGTTTTCATATCCTGAAGAATGGGGTAAATATTTATCTAAACGAAGTAAAAAAACACGTAAAGAAAAAGTGGCATAGAATATAATAAAGGGTTATTAATATGAAATACATAATGCAAAATAATTTATCTAATTATAATCAAGTAATAGATTCTATTATTAATGATAGGAAAAAAGAAATATTTTCTTTTTTTAATAGTGAGGAAATTGATTTACCTGTGACTATATATGTTTATAATAGTATAGAAGAATTAGTTAATGGGATGAGAGATAGGGGATTTAGAAATAGTCCTGATTATATGTGTGCTTGTCAAAAAGATGAGGATAATTCATTAAATTTTTTTGAACCTAAAGATAATCCTCGTAATGATGAATGGTCTAAAGAAGAATATAAAAATATAATATTTCATGAATTAATTCATTGTATTCAATTTAATATATTTGGTACTACTCCTGAATGGATAAATGAAGGGATTGCTAAATACTTGGATGGAACTTATTCTAAAGGAATTAAATGGTTATTAGATAATTATATAAATAATAATCCTATATCTAGTCAGTATGAGATAGAAAATGAATTTGGAATGCATGATTATGATAGTTATGATTATGCTTATTTAATGGTTAGTTATATAATTGATTGTTATGGTAAAGAAAAATTAATTGAAATATTAAGGGATAAAAAAGAATTTGAAATTATAAAAAAAGATTTATTAATAAAATCAATTAATTATTATAATAATAAACATTGATTTTAAATGAGGTGATTTAATGAAAACCATTGAACAAATCAATGATGATATTAAAGAACATAAAAGTAGTGGTAATAGTGTTAAACAGGTTAGTGATGTATATCATACGTTTGAAGATCTTTATAAAAGAGAGCTAGTTTTATTTCGCCTAATTTCATCTTTATGCCCAAAATTATGTTTTAAAACATTAAAACATTATGACGAAGAAAATGATCCTATGTTTGATGGTGATTTCATGGTTGGTATTTATACTCCTTTAGGTCCTGCTTCTTATCATTTTAAATTAAAATATTTAGATGCTTTTTCTCATCTTGAATTTCAAGAGCATGGTCCAAGATACGAAGGCTATACTGAAGAAGAAAAGAATGAAAAAATTAATTATATTACTAATTTAATTAATTCTGGTCATACAGAAGATGATATTTTAGATATGATTTTGCAAAATTCAAATCTTGATGATTCTTTAAAACCTATAAAGAAAAAATCTTTTAAGGGACAAGATCCTATAGATATATATGTTGATCCATATCATGGAAAAACAAAGATTAATATAAAGAGGTAAAAAATGACATTGGATGATTTAAAGATAGAATATGATAAGTTACAATTAAAGTATGGTGCTAAAGAATTAGATTCTATTTATAATGGTGGATGTATAGATAATCCTGATATATGTTTTGTTTTTATGAATCCTACTGGTAAGAATATTGCTTCTTCTAAATCATGGAAAGGTATAAAATCTCCTTGGATAGGAACTAAAAATATTTGGGATTTATTTTATGAATTGAATTTGTTAGATAAAGATATATATAGTAAAATTAAGTCTATTAAGGGAACAGATTGGACTGAAGAATTTGCAAGTGAAGTATATAATAATGTAAAAAAACATAGATACTTTATTACTAATTTAGGTAAATGTACTCAGATTGATGCTAGAGTCATTCCTGATAGTGTATATAAGAAATATTTACATTTATTAGAAAGAGAAATTGAAATAATTAATCCTAAAGTAATAGTATTATTTGGTAATCAAGTATCCTCAATTGTTTTAAATGAAAAGATTTCGGTTTCTCAGTGTAGAAAAAAAGAATTTGAAAAAGATATTAATGGTAAAAAATATAAATGTTATTCAGTATTTTATCCAGTAGGAAATGGTAGATTTAATATAGGTAAATCTATCGAAGATATAAATTATATTATTGATAATATTAATGATAAAATATCGATATAAAGGAAGTGATTTTTAATGAATAATGAAGAAAAAAACTTACAAAAAACAAACATTAACTGGTTGATAACAATTTAGTCAAGACCACTCCTAAATCCCTATAATATAAGGAAAAAATGAAAAATTGTTATTACATATTTATGTTAAAAATATTAAAAAATAATAAAAATTATTAAAAAACAAGTGATTTTAAGTAAAAATTGCTTAGGAATTGATATGGTGAGAACGGATAGTCAAGACCAGGTAAAAAAGAGGTGATAAAATGAAAAAAAATGAAGTAACAATTAGATCAAGTGCTGCAGAATATTTAACATTTATTGCTACAACAGGTGATGATAAAGAGTCAATTGAAGTTAGATATGAAGATGAAAATATATGGCTTACGCAAAAAATGCTTTCAGTTTTATATAAAGTTGAGACAAATACAATTAATTATCATATAAAAAAAATTTATAGCGACAATGAATTAAATGAAGATTCAACTATTCGAAAATTTCGAATAGTTCAAAAAGAAGGTAATCGTGAAGTGTCTAGAGATGTAGTTCATTATAATCTTCAAATGATAATCGCTTTAGGTTTTAAAGTGGATAATGAAAGAGCTGTTCAGTTTAGAAAATGGGTAAATGAAATAGTAAAGGAATACACAATTAAAGGATTTGCTATGGATGATGAAAGACTAAAAAATAGCGGATCTATTCTAACTGAAAAATATTTTGATGAACTTTTAGAGAGAATTAGAGAAATAAGATTATCCGAAAGAAGATTTTATCAGAAGGTAACAGATATTTATGCAACAAGTATTGATTATGATAGAAATTCAAAAATAACTTTAGAATTCTTTAAAAAAGTTCAAAATAAAATGCATTATGCTGTTTCTGGAAACACTGCAGCGGAAATAATATATAATAGAGCTGATGCTAGTAAAGAACATATGGGCTTAACTAATTGGACTGATGCTCCTAATGGTAAAATTATTAAAAGTGATGTTGTAATAGCTAAAAATTATTTAAATGAAGAAGAATTATATGCTTTAAGAAGAATAGTTTCAGCATATTTAGATTTAGCAGAATCTAGAGCCAAAAGGCATATTCCAATGACCATGGAAGATTGGTCAAACAGATTAGATGAATTTTTAAAATTAACTGATAGAGAAATATTAAAAGATTCAGGGAAAATATCACATAAAATTGCATGTGATAAGGCCGAGTCAGAATTTGAAAAATATAGGATAGTACAAGATCAAATGTATATTAGCGATTTTGATAAATATATAAATGAACTTGAAAGATTAGAAGATAATAGGAAAGATAACTAAATGGAGATATATTGTTTATGAAAATAAAATCTTTATATATTTGTGTTGATGATATGCAAAGGGCGATAGATTTCTATACAAATTTTTTTGAAAAAGAGCCCATAAAAAATGATTCTATTTATTCTGTATTTGATATTGATGGTTTTAGATTTGGTTTATTTGCATATAAAAAAATGAATGAACCTCATACATTTGGAAGTAATTGCCTGCCAAGTATAGAAGTAGATAGTATAGAAACACTAAAAAGAAAAATAGAAAAGTTGGAGATTTGTTTTCCTTTAACAAAAATTGATAATAATTATGTAGTTGAGTTTATTGATAGTGAAGGAAATCATATAGAATTAACAACTAAGGTTGAAGGAAGTGATTAGAATGAAAGATGAAAAAAGTCTTAACAATACCGTAATCAATTGGTTGATTACAATTTAATTAAGAACATACGAAAAGCCTTATAAATAAATGGATTTCTCAAAAATAGATCTTGCATGTTTTTAATAAAAATAGTTAAAAAAGATTAAAAATCAGTGAAAGTACTCAAAAATAAGTGATTTTTTGTTAAGAAGTTGCAAGGTGATTACAGAAGTTAAGAACATATAAAAAAGCATTAAAAACCTTTTTGATATAGATGTTAGAGGTGTTTAAAGATGATTAAAATAAAAGATATATATAAAACATATGGTGAAAAAGATAATAAAGTTGAAGTATTAAAAGGGATAGATTTAAATATAAATGATGGTGATTTTGTAGTGATTTTAGGCCCTTCTGGTTCTGGTAAATCTACTTTATTAAATATTGTATCAGGATTAGAGAAACCAGATAGTGGAAGTGTTTCTTATGATGATAAATTAATAACGAAAATGAATGATAAAGAATTAACTGATTTTAGAAAAAATAATATTGGTTTTATCTTCCAACAATATTATTTATTACAAAATCTAAATGTTGATAAAAATGTAAGAATGGGTGCTGATTTAATATCAAATAAAGACTATAAAGATATTATTAAAGCTGTTGGATTAGAAAATAAATTAGATAAATATCCATATGAGTTATCTGGAGGAGAACAACAAAGAGTATCTATTGCTAGAGCTTTAGCAAAGAAGTCAAAAGTATTATTTTTAGATGAACCAACAGGTGCTTTAGATGAAAAGACTGGAAGATTAATTCTAGATTATATTACAAAATTACAAAAAGAAGAAAAGTTTACTATAGTTATGATTACTCATAATGAAAATATTGCTGAAATGGCTAATACAATTATTAAAATTAATTCAGGTAAAATTGTAGATATAATTAGTAATAAGAAACAAAAAACAGCATATGAGATAGGATGGTAATCATATGATTAGTATTAAAGATATTATAAAAACAATTGGTATAATTGTAATGACAATGTGTGCTGTTTTTATTTCTACTTTGTTTTTAAATTATACGATAGATTTAAAAGGTATAAGTGATTTAATAACTACACCTGAAATGCAATCATTTTATGATGCTCAAGTAATGACTAGTAAAGTTGTAGTAGGAGTAACAGGTGGATGCCTATTACTAACAACAATTGTAACTTTATTTTTCTATATTAAAATATATATAGATAATCATAAAAGTGAATTGGGTATTTTAAAAGCCTTAGGATATTCAAATTTTACTATCTCAAAAAAATTCAGTATATTTGGATTGTCTGCTTTTATTGGTACATTATTAGGATACATTATTGCATTACTAATGATGAATTATTACTATGAAGTACAATTAGAAGATGGATATTTACCTATATTTACCCCAACATATAATATTGAATTATTATTTTATTTAGTTATAATTCCAACAATCTTATTTGGTATTTTATCTATTGTATATGCAAATTATAAATTAAAGAAACCAGCGCTTGATTTGATCAAAGGTAGTGAAAAGATAAAAGTTAAGAAAATAAAAGATAATGATGAGAAATCATTTTTAAAACAATTAAAAACAGTAACATTTAAACAAAAAAAATCATTAGTATTCTTTATGGGATTTTCAGTATTTTGTTTTGCTAATTTATTACAAATGGGATTTAGTATGGATAAATTGGCATCTCCACTAATGAAATGGATGATGTACATAATAGGAATAGTACTATCATCAGTTACTATGTTATTAGCAATGAATACTTTAATAAAAAATCAAAAAAAGAATATTGGTATGATGAGAGTATTTGGT
>ONIZ01000079.1 GCA_900317975.1 uncultured Bacillota bacterium | reverse complement strand
TAAACGTGTATTTGAGGAAGGCAAAGAATTATACGGAGCTAGAAGAATAAAGAAAGCTTTAGTTGAAGATACTGGTTGGGTTATTAATTTAAAGAAAGTTAGAAGAATTATGAGAAAATATTGTTTGAAAGTTAGATATCATAAAGTTTTTAAAGCAAATCAAAGCAAGAAAAGAATAGAAGAAAATGTAAAACCAAATCTCGTGAGAAGAAATTTTAATGTAGAAAGAGAAAATCAAATTTGGTCAACAGATATAACGTATATTATTTATAATGGTAAACGTGCTTATCTATCATCAATTATGGATCTTTATACAAGAAATATTATTTCATATAAGATAAGTTATCATATGGACAATGAATTAGTTATGGATACGTTAAACGATGCGATTCGCAAACAAAAAGATGTATACGGAACAATCTTACACTCTGATCAAGGAGTCCAATATACATCTTACGAATATAAAGCTATCTGCGAATCAAATGGAATACGAATTTCCATGAGTCCAAAGGGCTCGCCCGTAGATAACTCACCTATAGAGAGTTTTCACTCAAGTTTGAAACGCGAAACTCTCCGTAGTTATATAAAGAATGGATATTATTTTATAATACAAAAAGAATAAGACTTAATTAAAAAGACACGTATCTTTTTTAATACGTGTCAACTAGATGGGGTACATCATCCATTGTATTCTCTTTTTTACATATAACAATATGATATAATTTTATCAAAAGAAGGTGCTTTATGAGTGAGTTTAATCATGCATTATTTACTAGTCCTTTATATTGGGCAATTATAATTACTTGCTTAGTAATCATAATTACATATAAGCTGTTTGGTGCAAAACTAATAGGATGGTTTGGAGAATATTGGACTAAACAAGTTTTAAATAAGTTACCTAAAGATAAATATATTGTTATTAATAATGTATTTATTGAAACTAATGGATATACTCATCAGATTGATCATGTTATTGTTTCAAAATATGGAATATTTTCTGTAGAAACAAAACAATATAATGGATTTATTACTGGTAACAAATATGATAAAAACTGGGTTAGACATGTCGGTAAAAATAAGTATTATTATACTAATCCAATTAGACAAAATTATGGCCATGTAAAAGCTTTATCAGAATTATTAGGTATTGATGAATCAAAAATATATAATATAGTATGTATTCCAAGCAGAGCTAAATTAAAAATAGAGCATGATGGTGAATTGGTAAGATATGATACTATAGTTGATAAAATTTTATTATATAAAGAAGAAGTAATTAATAATACTGATGAAATAGCTAATATCATTAAGAATAATAATATTACAGATAAAAGTATTAAGAAAAAACACATTAATAAAATAAAAGAAAACAATATTGATAAGGATCTAAGTAAATGTCCAAAGTGTGGAGGACAACTAGTAGAAAGAAATGGAAAATATGGTAAATTCATTGGATGTACTAATTATCCGAAATGTAAATACACTGAAAATATAAATAATTAATAAGATGATAAAATTATCATCTTATTTTAGCAATAAAATAACATTTACTTCTTTATAGAGAATGATAACATATAGAGAATAAATTTAATGAAAGGAGATAATATGACGATTGAAGAAGAATTGGAAGTTAATCGAAGATTTCATAAGTATCTAAAGGATAATATATTTATAGCCCACTATTATTTTAAAGTTAAAAAAGAAACAAGAATATCTAAAGTATTCCCTATATATATAAGGAACATAAAAGAACCAGAAATAGATGAAATAAGAGATTCTATATATAAAAGAATTTTTTCATTAGTTTCTGTTGTACCAACACTAAAAGAATTAGTGGATTATTCTTATTATGATATTCCTGATAAATATATAGCTTTTATTGAAGAATTAAGAGATATTATTGATATTTATAAGGAGTATAAAAATAATAATAATGATGATTATATTAATAAAGCAGTTATAGAAAATGATAAAAAATCTTTTAGCTTATATCTTTCATCTTTATATGATGATAAAACTGTAATTGTTGAAGTAAAAGATTGGAAAAAGATTGATAAATACTTGAAGATTTATTTTAATTGTGAAGAAGATGAAATAGAAACAAACGATTATAGATATTATTTTTTAGAAAGATATCTAAATCTATATAATCTAATAAATTTTGATTTAAGAATATATCGTGGTTTTGAAATAATGGATAGTTATAGATATAATTACCATTTTAGGAGTAAAGAACATGATCAAGAATTTAAAAGAGCACTTACAAAAAATCAATACATTGATAGTTTTGTAGAAAAACAAGAAGATTATATTGAACTAATGTATTTTATTTTCTTATTTGAGAGAAGCAGTTTTTTAAAGGAAAGAAAATATATAGTTGATTTTATAACTGGATTAGAGCATTTACTTGTTAAATATGATTCAGAAGAAAAAACAAATATTGAGCAACAATTTACTCTAAAAGTAAGAAAATGTTGTGGACTTGAAAATTATCCAATTCCTATAAATGAGTTAACAGATTTATATGATCTAAGATCTAGAATAGTACATGGCAACTTTAAAGAAATAAATAGAAAAGTAGATAAAATTTCTAATAAAAAATGGTATAAAGATTATTTGAAAAAAGCAAATATAAAATTTGGCTTTTCTCCTGATGTTAAGAATACTGATGAAAAAGAAGATTTGATATATTCAAGATTATATGAGATTTTTAATATTATTTATATACAGTATTGTAACAATAAAAAAATGATACTAAAAATACAAAAGTTAAAAGAAAAACAAGAAATTGATTCTTTTATAAATTAACATATTGATAACAACGTCATAAAATTAATTCCATGATGAAATAAAAAAGATTTGATCTTCCATAGACTAAATCTTTTTCTATAAAAATAATGATTATTGTTTATTACAAGATTCTAATAATTGTTTACTTAATTTTTCAACATAAGTAATTATTCTATCAGATTTTATGAAATATGGTTTTTCCCTAAATTCTTTATCTGAATTATCTACGCTATATCTTAACATAGTTCCTGTTTTATCTAATATGTCAAATGTGTTTACTAATTCGTCATAGTCTTCATTTTTTATATTTGTTTTTTTATATAAAACTTTTATATTATGAGTTGATTTAAAACTTATGCTACTTTTTTCCAAATAATACTTAATTGATAATTCAATTGTATGTCTACATAAAAACAGAAAAGGGATGCATAATGAGTTTCCCCATATTACAGAGAGTCCAGGATCTGGATGATTCATTTTCTTAAACACATAATACATACTTTTGCTGGCATTTAAATATGATTGTATCATCTCTTCTTTGCTATTGTTTTTTCGTAATCCTTTTTTATATAATGAACTTGCGTTTAATAAATCCCATTCATGTCCTTCTCCTTTTTGTAAATCGATTTGTTCTCTAATAAAACTATTTTCCATAAGAACTCACCCCAAATGAATTATATCATGTATATTATGTAATTAATTCAATTATCTCATTCTATTAAAATATGATTCAATTGAAGAATCCAACAAAAGTACTTTCCTTTTTGTTTTTGCTATCTTTAAAGAGAAACACTGTACATCATAAAAGAATATATAGACAACATAACCGCTTTTCCCCACACCTATTGTAATTCTGGCTTTTGACTCTCTTTCACTATTTATCAACACAAAAAACACTAGCTATTACATGGTGTTGTAAGATAAAAGTAGACAGAAAAAACACAGTTTACTTTTTCTTTGCTATAATTTTAATAAGGAGATGATTTGAAATGGCAAGTAAAGGTCA
>ONIZ01000048.1 GCA_900317975.1 uncultured Bacillota bacterium | reverse complement strand
CTTTTTTTGCCATTCTGATTCTCCTTTTATATATTTTATCACATAAAAAATCTACACGTTCTTTTTATTTCGTGTAGATTTTTTTCAAATCAGTTCTAATTGCTTCTTTTTTTTATTGTAATTTTACGTTTGCTACGTCTTTATTTCCGTTTCTTATGTAGGTGATTTTAATAGTATCACCTTTTTTATGTTGATATAATTGATATCTTAGATTAGCTACATCTTTTATTTCTTTATTAGCTATCTCTATTATTATATCTCCTTCTTTTAATCCAGCTTTTTCAGCTGAAGAGTCTTTCATAACTCCAGTTACTATTGCTCCTTTTGTAATATTTCCTGTATCATAGGTATATTTAGTAGATGAATTAATATCAGTCATATTAATTCCTAGAACAGGCCATTCTATCTTCTTTCCAGCTTCTAAGTCATCTGTGTGAGATAATGCTAATTCTATAGGTATAGCAAAGCCCATCCCTTCTATCTCTTGGTCAACTAACTTTAATGAGCATATTCCAATAACTTCTCCATTTATATTTAATAGTGGCCCACCCGAGTTTCCAGGATTTAGGCTTGCATCTACTTGAATAACATTCATTACCCAGTCTGCATTTTCATATGATGAAGTTTGTAATTCTACTTTTCTATCTTTTCCTGATATTATTCCTGAAGTTACACTTCCAAGGTAATTATTACCCATTGCAGATCCAATAGTAAATATAGTATCTCCTACTCTTGCTTTCTCACTAGATCCTTTTTCAGCTACATTTAATACTTCATTTTTTGGAATACGTAATACAGCTAAATCTAAGTAATTATCTCCACCTAATAATGTTGCTTCTATTTCTTTTTCTTCTGAAGTTATTAGAGTAATTCTTTCCATACCTTCAATAACATGATTATTTGTTAATAGATAACCATATTTTGAATCTTCTTTATATACAAATGCTGTTCCTGTACCAGTTATAGTTCCACCTTGATAACAATTAACTCCCATTACCGAATCTTTAACTTTATCAATCGATGAAGCTAAAGAATTCTTTTCATAGGTATTTATCTTTTCAATTGGCTCAATATCTAATATAGGGCTCCATCTTAGAATAACCATAATTGTTATAGCACCTAATACATATGAAAATATTAGCGTAAAAATAAATTTATTCTTCTGCTTCATTATCTAATCTTCTTTCTATATTCATTAAATCTTTCCAATTATCTGGAAAACCAATTCTTTTATAAACTTTATCAATTTTAATTGTATACAAATTATAATTAAGTGAATTTAGGGTATCTTCTAGTTCTAATATAAAATTCTTAAAATCTTCTTTAGATAGTAATTGTTTTAATATTATTACTAATGCAAATAAATCGTTTTTTCCACATATAAATTCACCATCTTCTTGAGGTAGCTTCAATAATCTATGATAGATAGTATCATTTATTGGTTTAGAAGTTTTATTTTCAAATAATATATCTTCATGAGCACATAGATTTCTATAATTAGCAAGTATAGGTAGATAATTTAATAAGTCATCTATTTCAACATTATATGCTTGTGATACTTCTCGTTTATCTTCTTCTTTTAATATTTGAAATAATTCACTTACAATTCCAAAAGATAATACTTTAACTAAAATCCATAACGGAATATATCCATAATTATAAGAATAGTGTTGAGTTGCTGAATGTTGTGGACCGTTAATTCTTATCTGTCTTTTCATTTTAGAAATTAAATCATTAACTTGTCTTTGGTGCTCTGGTTTACTAGTAAAATTTTCAGGTCTTAGGTATTCTTTTTCTTTATAACCATATTTTCTAGATAATACATATGATGTTACTGATTTAAAGTTATTTTCTATTACTAATAAATATTTAAAAATTATATTTCGTAGTGATCTATCAAATAAAAATAGACTATATATTTCTTCAAATCTTGTGCCAGGTAAAAATGTTTTTTCTTTATAACCATCTATTTTAATTTCTTTTGTATTATCATTAAATAGATGTCTATATCCCATTAAAAAGAAATAATTTTCTCTTAGTAGTACTTCTTTTGCATATTTTTCATCTTTTATTGTTAACCCTTTTTTTCTTAGGATTTCTACTTGTTCATCTAAATTTTTGAATTCTTTAGCTTTCATAGTCTCACCTATTATTATTATACCTTATTTATATTATTTTTAAAAGGAACTAATTTTTTATTAGTTCCTTTAATGCTTCGTCTGCATCTTTATTCATTTGTACTAGTGTTTCTAAATATTTATAATATCCTTCTACTACTGAGAAAAATTCTTGAAAAGTAGTATCTCTTTGTTCTTCTGGAACAACAGATAAAGTTTCATTACATTTTCTTAGTACTTCAACTACTTGAGATACTTGATCATAGTTTAAATTACCTATCATTTACCTAGCACCTCCATTTTGGGAGACTTAGATGGTTGATTGTTAATCTTTTGAATACTAGCAATTATTTTTTCTTTATATGATTCTACTTCCTCTATACGATTAATATTATCTTGGTCAGGATAATTTTCACGCATAGTTTTAGTACATTCAAATATAGTATTTATTGTTCTTATGAGTTCTTCCTTCATAATATTAATCCTTTCTTTTTATATTAGTATTATTTTAGAACCATTTTCTAAATCTGTATCAATAATAGTTTGATTTACATCATAAATATTTCCTGTTTCATAACTATAGAAATTAGTATCTTTTCTAGGAACATAATTCTTATTAGATAGATCTGCTAGAGCATCTTCTATTAATCTTTTTACTGTTCCTACTTTTTTATTTACTGGTACATATAAATCATATGTTTTTTCTAAAGAAGGTACTAGTAATTCTATTAATATTTTATTCTTATTCATAATACCTCCTACTCATCAGACATTAGTTTAATAACATAGGCTTTTCCTTTTATTAGGATATATCCAAAACCTTCTTTCAACTCTTGTCTTAATAATCTTGATGATGTTGTTACTTTTAAAGTAAATTGGTTTGATAAACCATTACCTAGCCAGATAGCTGATGATAGATCTAGAGAAGGTTTTAACCATACTTCGTAAGCTAATTGTTTTATACTATCTACTGTATCTACTACTATAAATTTAATAGTTTTTGTTTTTTGTGCTTCTGTTATTAATGTAGTAAATTTAGTTTTAATATCAGCTGGGAATTTATTAACTAATTGTTTTATTCCTGTAATAACACAGACTGTCATAACATCATCTTGTTTAGTTATCTTACTATTATAAATATTCTTTATTTTTTCAAATCCATCTAGACATGTATCTTCATCATAAATAATATCTTCAGAATTTAATCCTTTTATAATTGATAAACTATCTAGTACTACTATTCTTGAATTAGTTGCTTGTACATTAGATATAATTCCTTTTAAGAATGATTGATCTTGTGATACATCATCACCTGTAACTAGATACATATAATTATTTTGTAAGTTAATAGTTGCGACTTCTAAAGTATCTCTATATACACCAACAGGTAGAGTTTTTAAATTTCCAAGCATTGAACTTACATAATTTCTTGAAACTACTTCTGGTAATATTGGGATACGTTTTGCTCTTTCATCTCCAAAGAAATTACTTAATTTATCACATACTACTTTAATATAATCAGCAATTTTTTCTTCTTTATAGGCATATGCTGTTTGGAACTCATATATTCCGTTTTCTATAGCAATTAAACCTCTACCATATATTTTAGATGGTTGTTTTTTTCTTACTCCAGAAAGAACTGTTCCATAATCTGATGCATCATTAAATTGTAATACAACATTTTGAGAGAAGTTTTGTCTTAAACGATATCTTACTGTATTAGCACCATTTGTACTAAATAAGAAGATAATTCCATATTTTAAACAATCTCTTGTTAGTTGGCCTATTCTTTCTTCATACTCTTCATATGTTTCAATAAACGCTTCAACATTGTTAATAGCAACTATTATTGTAGGTATTTGTCTTCCACCATGATTTATGTAGAATTCATATGATCCGTTGTAATCAATAAATAATTTCTTTCTTTCTTCAACTACATCATCTAACATCTTAAACATATTAGTTATTTTTTCTTCATCATTTGATAGAATTACTTCACCTACATGAGGAGCTTTTCTAAATGCAGTTAATGTTTCAGCTCCAAAATCCATTAAATATAGATTTACTTCTTTTGGAGAATGGGTTGTAATTATATTATAAATAATACTTTGTAATGCTAATTCTTTTCCTGCTCCTTGAGATCCATAAATAATTGTATTTCCTCTACTTGATAATGGTAATGTTAATAATCCTTGTCTTTGATTATCTGGATCATCATACTCTCCAATTATTGGGTTTATGTTATTCTTTTCAGCATGATAATTATATTTTTTCTTTAATTCATCAACATAGATATAATCAGGGATTCTATCTAACCATAACTTATCAACAGAAATATTCTCTTGTTTAGCTACATCAACAATATATTTAACAAGGTTTGTAATTTCTTCACCTTTAGAAGCAACTAATATTTCATTATTCTTTTCTTCTAAAGATTTTATATTATTACCTACGTTATCTAATATATCGATTGATTTATCTACTCTTTTCTTTCTCTTTTCTTGTGGATAATATTGTGCTCCTGCCCATGCAGCTTGTCCTAGGGCAAATAACTCATTATAACCTACTTGTAAGTAGAAACGACCAGGGTTCTTTAATTCTGCTGCATCTGGAACTTTAATCATATCCATTGAATCTGATCTATCCTGAACTCTTAAACATACACGGAATTTAGCATTTGACCAGATTTGATCATTTACTACACCTGATGGTTTTTGAGTTGCTAGAATTAGATGGACTCCTAATGAACGTCCGATACGAGCAGTAGAAATTAACTGATCCATGAATTCAGGTTGTTGATCCTTTAACTCGGCAAACTCGTCTGAAATGATTAGTAAGTGAGATATAGGTTTATCAACTTGACCTTTACGATATAAGCTTTGATATTTATAAATATCAATTGTACTTTCATTTAACTTATCTCTTGCCTCATTGAATAATCTTTGACGTCTACGAAGCTCTGATTGAATTGAAGCAAGTGAACGTGACATTTCAATTGTATCTAAGTTTGTTATTGTTCCTGCAAGATGTGGTAGTTTAAATCCAGTTTCTTTATTTTCAAATACTCCGGCTAGTCCTCCACCTTTATAGTCGATTAGTACAAATTGTACTTCGTATGGATGGAAATTAATTGCTAGAGATGTGATGTATGTAATTATAAATTCTGATTTACCAGAACCTGTCATACCTGCAATTAGACCGTGTGGTCCATGGAATTTTTCATGCAAGTCTAATTTAAATAATTCTTGTGACTTATCAAATCCTACTGGTACTGCTAAAGACTTAGTAGGATCATTCATTTTCCATCTATTTTGAATATTTAATTGTTCTACCATACCTACGTTATACATTTCTAAGAATGTTATTCCATTAGGTAATGCACGAGATTGTTTAATCATATCTATTGGTATGTTTGCTAAAACTTTACAAGCCTCATACATATTTAAATTTTCATCATAATCTGCAGTAAATTCTTTTTGTTTATTAGATACTAACTCGTTTTCAAATACACCTGATTTCTTATCTCCTACTGATATAAATGTTTCGCATTCATTAGGGATATTTATCAATCTAGGACTTATAACTATTAAACTAAATCCATAGTTAATATGTGCTTCACAAACATCTTTTAAGATATCTAAATCTCTATATTCTTTATAATCATCAGTTATTATTAAATAATATGGTCTATAATGATGATAATCTTTGTCTGATAAGCCTATTTTTCCATTTTCTTCAACATTTTTTCTACTTTGAAATTCTTTTTCTAATCGAAGAGAAATTTCTTTAGCTTCATCTAAATTAGTACCAAAGTATCTTGATGTCTTATCATCACTCCAAGTATGAGGAACCACTTTTAAATATGACCACATATTTTTTCTAATTTCGTCTGTTAATAATACTATTTTTAAATCTGTATATGAATGATATGCAATCATTTGAAGGATTAGTCCTTCGATAAATTTTTGTTTATTTTGAGCAGTACCTATGATAGCAGCAACTTTATTTTTGATAAATGATACTGCTATAGGGACATTTTCTAATATTGTTGATTCTTGACCTAATTTATATACTTCCTCTAATAGATTGTCTTCATCTAATGAGAAATGTTTTTCTGGGAATGATAATTTTCCTTGTAGTTCTGTTGAACCTATTCCTAATCTTAATGATAAGAAATCATCTTGATCTAATTCTCTTTCCCATAAAGATCTTTTCTTTTTAAAGATTATTTCTTCGGTTTGAGATAATGGAAGATAATTATCAATAAGTATTTGACGTTGAATATTCATTGTACTTTTGATTTCATCTCTCATTTGATTAATATATTCAATATATTTTGTTTGTCTTAGAGCTTCTCTTTTTCTTTTTTGTCTTTTTTGATATGCTCTATTAAGTAATGGTAGTAATAACATACTCAACATCATTGCTCCACCCATGACAAGAGTAGGCATTGCTGAATCAATATCTTTTGTTCCATCAATTACTCCTTGAAGAGCAGAATAAACCATTGTCATAGACATCATTGACATAGTTATCATTGGTCCTACTGTGAATATTGCTGGAGTTTTGTCTTCTTCTTGTTTTCCTGGAGGACCGTCCACACGAATATTAGCATCTTCAATCATTGTTTTAAAACGAGGTGCTCTATAGAAGTAATCTTCTTCTTTAAAGAATTCTATTTGTTCTTCTTCAGGATTATCTTGAACAGTTAATTCTTGTGTAATTGATCCTTGAACTTCAAAAGTATTGTTATCAAAACTAACTAAATTACCGATATTATTAACCACAATAAAATCTGGCATTATAATTAATTTTAATCCCATAATGAAAACAATATCTCCATAATTTAGAGCTTGAGTTCCAATAGAAGCATTATTAACATAAGTTCCATACTTACTATTTAAATCTTGAATAATCCATTGTTTTTTATTGTAAATTAATCTAGCATGTTGTTTAGATACTAATGGGTGTGCATAATAGATTGCTGAATTACTATCATTTCCTATTAATAATTCTCCATCTCTTCTAGGTTGTAATCTAACAGATTCTTTCTCTATAGATGGTGAACAATATAAAATAACATATTCATTATCTGTATTAACCTTTAAGAAATATAGGTGATAATCTTCTAGAATAGCTGATTTTAGTTCTTCATCACCATTCATGATTTTTGTTTCAAAGTCAGATTTTATTTTCCAATGACCTTGATATTCTTCTACATTGATTAGGTTTCTTTGATTACCTAGATAGTCTGTATCTGTAATCCAGTAATTACCGCTAATTTCTGTAGGCAATATAAAATTATAGATTTGTCTTTTTTTGATTAGCCTTACTATCACTAGGTTCACCCCTAATCCTTATTATCCTAATTTAAATTATATCTATTTTTTATTAAATTATCAATATATAAAAAGAAAAA
>ONIZ01000047.1 GCA_900317975.1 uncultured Bacillota bacterium | reverse complement strand
TTTTTTTGCCATTCTGATTCTCCTTTTATATATTTTATCACATAAAAAATCTACACGTTCTTTTTATTTCGTGTAGATTTTTTTCAAATCAGTTCTTTTAACTTCTTTTTTATTTAATTATAATTTTATTTATTTTCCAGGCTCTAAAATTAATTGGTATAACTTCTGATGTACAATATGAACAAATTGTATTTATATCAGTTATTGGAGCTCCACAATTTGGACAATGTAGTGAAAAAGATGCCTTTTCATTATCAAATTTAGTTTCATCATATACATAAACATATTCTGTATCAATAACTGCTTCTTTTCTTAATTCAGGATGTACTTTTTCATCTATTTTATTAGTTTCATAATAATAACCTAGTGATGTTGATACTTTAATTGTTGCTGTTCCATTATTTTTAGTATAACTTTTTATACTGTTATGATGAAATTTTATATCATTGAATTCTTCATCTATATGATTAGATAACATATTTTTAATTTTATTTTTAATTCTATCTTGTACAAATATATAATCTTTATCTTCAACTATTTTTTTATAATCTTTTGCTGTTAGTGCATTTAAATAATCTGATATGTTTTTTTCAACTTTACTATAGAAATTATCAATATTAAAATCTTTAAAATCTTTTTCTATTTCAGGTAAAAGTAATTTTGTTAATCCTCCTGTTGATTTTATATTTTGATATGATTCTCTCTCTGCTTGTACAACATTTTTTATAGCATCATCTAAATTACTTACTCCTAGTGTTCTTTTTAGAGATATTTTGATTGATCCCCATATAATTAGACCAACTATAACTATTCCTAATATTACACTTAATATTAAATAAATCATATTATCACCATATTTATTTTAACATAAAAATAATATACAAAAAAGAAGTTATGAATTCGACAACATAACTTCTTAATTTTTATCTAAGAGACTGCACCCCCTGAGGGCAGTCTCCAAAAAGAATAAAAAGGGGTTGGCTAGTGTGATACTAGCGACCAATTCGCCTAATATCGAATTGGTGATTACTATACTAATTGATTTATGCTGGTTTGTCAATAAAAAAAATCAAAAAATTTCGCTTTTTTTATTTGCTTTTTTATGTTATAATATGCGAGAAGGCGTGGTGATCAGTGTGGCTCTTTTAAAGGATGTTAGAGGGGTTGGACCTAAATCGTTAACCTTGTTAAATAAAATTGGTATAAATACCATAGATGATTTGGTGACGCATTATCCATTTAGGTATGAATTACTTGAAAGATGTAACTTATTAACTACTAATGATGGAGATAAAATTGTTATAGATGGAAGAATAGAAAGTGTTCCTGTTTTGATGAGGTTTAAAGCAGGATTAAATAAAATGAATTTTAGATTAGTTACTCCTAGTGGAGTAGTTGGGATATCTATATTTAATAGAGCATTTTTAAAGAGTCAATTAAATATAGGTACTACTATTACTGTTATTGGAAAGTTTGATAAGACTAAAAATGTTATTACTGCTAATGAAATAAAGATGGGAGGACTTTCTGATAAAACTAGAATAGAGCCTGTTTATCATTCAACTAGTGGACTAACTAGCAAAAGTTTATCTTCATATATAAATATGGCGTTATTAGAATTTGGTAATGATGTTGATGATTATATACCTGAAGAATACAGGGTAAAATACAACTTTTTAAACAAAAAAACCTCTTTAAATGTTATTCATAATCCTAGTACTATGGATAAATTAAAAGAAGTAACTATTAGATTAAAATATGAAGAATTGTTTAATTTTATGTTTAAGATTAACTATTTAAAATATTTAAAGAAAAAAGAAGATTATGGGTTAGAAAGAACTATTGATAGAGATAAAGTAGATGAAATAATTAGTAAAATTCCTTTTCAGTTAACTAATGATCAATTAAAAGTAATTGATGAAATATTAAAAGATCTTGGTAGTAAAGGAAGAATGAATAGATTATTACAAGGTGATGTTGGTAGTGGTAAAACTATTGTGTCATTTGTAGCTTTAATTATTAATTATTATTCTGGATATCAAGGTGCTTTAATGGCTCCTACTGAAATACTTGCAACTCAGCATTATAATAATTTAGTTAAATTCTTAAAAGATTATAAAGATATTAAAGTTGAATTATTAACTGGATCTACTCCTAAAAAAGATAAAACTAGAATATATAAAGATTTAGAAGATGGAAAGATTAATATTATTATTGGAACACATGCTTTGATTCAAGACGATGTTTCTTATAATAATTTAGGTTTAGTTGTTACTGATGAACAACATAGATTTGGAGTACATCAAAGGGCTAATTTACAAAATAAAGGTATTAGACCTGATGTTTTATATATGAGTGCTACACCTATACCAAGAACTTATGCATTAACTATTTATGGTGATATGGATGTTTCTACTATTAAAGAAAAACCTAATAATAGACAAAAAATAGAAACTATTTTAAAAAGAAATGATGAAATAAAAGATGTATTAAATATGATGTTAGATGAATTAAAACAACATCATCAAATATATGTAATTGCGCCATTAATTGAAGATGCTAATGAAAATAGTGATTTAACTAGTGTAATTCAATTAAAAGAAGACATGTCTTTAGCTTTTGGTGATTATTATAAAATAGATATTATTCATGGTAAGATGGCTAATGGAGCAAAAGATATAATAATGAATAAGTTTAAAAATAATGAAGTTCAAATACTTATTTCTACTACTGTTGTAGAAGTTGGGGTAGATGTTCCTAATGCTACATGTATGGTTATATTTGATGCTGATAGATTTGGTCTTTCTACATTACATCAGTTAAGGGGTAGAGTAGGAAGAGGTGCTGATAAGAGTAAATGTATTTTAATAAGTGATAGTGATACAGAACGTTTATCTATTATGGAGAAATGTGATGATGGATTTGAAATTAGTGAAGAAGATTTTAAATTGAGAGGTCATGGAGACTTATTTGGAACAAAGCAATCTGGAGATATGGTGTTTAAAATTGCTAATATAAGAAGTGATTATAAAATACTTTTACAAGCAAAAAAAGATTCAGAAGAATTTTTAGAAAGTGATAAATCAGATAAAAAATTAAAAGAAAAATTAATTAATTCTATTGAGAAAGGCTAGTTAATAACTAGTCTTTTTTTAACATTAAAGGATTTTAATAATTCTATTTCTTATTCATCAAGTGATGAAAAAGATGGTGATTATCTAATTGAAAAGAATGTGATAAATTAAGATTCTTTAGATAGAATTATTAATGCATTACCTTCTAATTATAAAAATGTAATTACTGGAATTAAATCATGGGATGATGTTCAAAAATTATTGGATAGAGATGACATACTTAGTAATTCAATTTAAAAATAAAAAAGAAATAACAGTAAATACTCAAACCACTAGTACATTAGTAATAATTAGTTTAATTACTCTTGGTAGTATTGTATTTATAACTGCTAAAAACTAAGAAAAAATAATTAATAATAATTAATAGCGAACAATTTGTTCGCTATTTTCTTGACTTTTTGTGGATTTTGTGGTATTTTATTAACGTTTGTGTGTAAGGGGGAAAAGAAATGTTTAATGATAAATTACAAATGGTTAAAAGTAGTGTTAGAGCTCAAAAAGTTAGAGATTTATTAGGAGATCAATCATTTGATGAAAAATCTCTTGAATATTTTTTAGATGTTTTAAATGAAATAGGTGAATCAATGGATCTTGCTAGAGGTATTGTTGATCTTAGTGGTAGAAACATGGATTTAGATTATGTTAGAAATGCTTTTAATAGAGAAAAGAGAATTGGAAATATTTTATTAGCAGATAAAGTTTTTGAAGATGATAAGGTTGAAGTTGATTCATATATTGATTCAATTTGTGTAGAATATGCTAAATTTATTCATGAGGGTGTTGGATTAATTAATTTTAAAAATAGAGTTCAAGAAATTACTAATCTTCTTACTGATTCTAGTGAATATGATTTTCATGATTTTATAGTTTCTATGGCTAAAAGTTATGATGAAGAATTAAAAGATATTACATGCGATAATAAAAATACTAATCATAAAAGAAGATTAGTTGTTGTTAGTTAGAAGGCTTTGCCTTCTTTTATTGTGTTTATATAAATTATTTGATAATATTCTTTTAGAGGGATATTATGAATAAAAGATTATTTCGTATTATAGAATTAATTGCTGTAATTATTATTGTAATAATAGGGGTTATTTCATTTGATAAATTTAAGTCTTTAGTAAATGAGAATCATATTGATGACTATGAATGGTTGAAAGATAATGTAGAACTTGTTAAGAGTGGTGGAATATTTGTTGTTGATAAAGATAATTCTATTAATATTTATTCTGATAATTATAGAAAAGTTATTAGTGAAAAGATTAATGATAAGTTAAATAAATCTTACACTTTAAATGAACCTTTTATTTTGTATAATGCATATGGTACTAATAGTCAATCTGTTAATATGTATTTTAGTACCAAAGAAAAATATAATGTTAAATATACTATTAGTGTTGATGATGAAGAGATAGATGATTTTAGTAGAGTTTTAAATGGTAATTTGACTTCGAAACATGCTTATCAGATTATTGGGTTAGTACCTGGATATTTAAATAATATTAAAATAGAACTTCTTGATGAAAATAATAATGTTTCTAAGAAATATAATTTTGAAGTTGATTTAGTTGATCAGAAGACTAAGAGTCAAGCTAAGTTAAAAGTAACTGAAGCTGTGGATGAAACTGGTTTATATGATGGACTTTATACTATATTAGGAAATGATAGTAATACTGGTAATTATTTAGCTATGTATGATAATGATGGTATTTTGAGAAGTGAAATTCCTATTATGAATTATCGTGCTAATAAAATATTATTTAAAGATAATTGTATGTATTTTTCTATTTCTAGTAAGAAAATAGTTAAAATGAATAATTTAGGTGAAGTAGTAGATATTTATAGTACTAAGAATTATAAGATTAATTATGATTATGCCTTTGATAATAATGGCAATTTATTAGTTATTGCTAGTGATAGTAAAAAAAGTACAGTGGAAGATCAAATAATAAAAATTGATACAGATACTCATGAAGTAACTAATTTAGTTGATTTTAGTAGCCTTTTTAGTGATTATATTGAGTTTTGTAAGGATAGTCCTGATACTATTAAAGATATTAATAGTAATGGTTTTAATTATTTAGGACTTAATTCTATTGAATACATTGATAATAGTATATTAGTTAGTAGTAGAGAAACATCTTCTATTATTAAAGTAGATAATATTGATAATGATCCAAAGCTAAGTTATATCATTGGAGCTAAAGAATTATGGAAAGATACTAATTATTACGATTTAGTATTTGAGAAAAAAGGTGAGTTTATTATTAATGCAGGACAAAGTGATTGTAGATATAATGGTCAATATATTACTATGTTTAATAATAATTATGCTAATCAAGCTAGTTATTCTATAAATAAAGATGTTTATAAAGATTTAGGTATTACTAATACCGATACTGTTACCGGAACTAAATCTATGTTTTATAAATATAAAATAGATGAAGTTAATAAGAATTTTGAACTTGTAGATAGTTTTATTGTTTCATATTCTGGTATTAATGGTAATAGTCAAGTATTACCTAATGGAAATATATTAATAGATAGTGCAGTTAATGGTAAATTTATTGAATATGATTCTAATCATAATGTTATTAAGAGTTTTAAAGTTAAATTAAATAAAGATCAAGTATATAGAGTTTATAAATATACATTTAATGATTATTGGTTTAAATAACATAATTTCACATAATTCTTTCATAATTTATACATAATTATTTTGTATAGTTATATTATGAAGAGAAGGAGTGATGCATTTAGAAAATACTATATTAAATACATAAAATAATTATTAATTTTTCATAAACTTTCTTACAAAAACTTTTTGATAGGCTTTTAGCCTATCTTTTTTATGTTATAATTTTATTGGGTGTTTTTATGAAAGTTATTGATTTTAATTTTAGAGATATTGATAAAATGATAATTCAATTAGATGATGTTAAATTATTAGATAAAGTTGATTTGAAATTGGATGTTCCTTATTACGGGGTTATTTATATTGATCATGAGAAAGGTATTAGTTTAAGAATACTAGGTGATGAAAATAATAATCTAATTGTAGGAGTTCCTTATATATTAAGATATGATGATATTAAAAATATTGAAGTGGTTGAAGTGGAGGATTATAAGAATAAAGAATTAGTTTTAAAAATGTTAGATCCTTATTATAGTGATTCTCATATAATTGATATTAGAAAGATTGTTGAATTAGATAAATTTAGATTAAGAAGTAATCCTGATACTGTTTTAGTAAATTTTAATAAGGACAATGATACTGAACAAATGTGGTGTAGAGTTATGGGAAGTACCAGTGATGGATTGGTATGTGGTTTACTTACTGATAGTAATCTATTTGATAATTTGGTAAGGGGTACTAACATAATGGCAAAAGTATCAGATAATGAAGAACTTACATGTATAGGTAGGATTGATTTGTAGTTGATTTTTATTAATTATATTTCTATAATAAATATAGAATTGAAGGTGGTATTGTGAATAAATTTACTCCATATGATACTAGTGAATTTGATATTAATATTGAAGCTGTTAGTAAGCCTTTTGTAGAAACAGATGATGATATTTTATTGGGGTATGATATAGTTAATGAATATAAATTGAGTGATGATAATTATAGTAAATTAAATAAGAATGAAAGATTTATTGCTGATAAAGTTATAATGGATTATTTCATTAAGAAAAATATATTTTCTCGTTTACATAAGTTGGTTGATGAGAAGAAAAAATATAATCGTAAAATTAAATCATTGAAAACTAAGAGTAAAAGTGCTAGAATTGCTAGAAGTGATATGTTAAAGGAAATGAAAGATATAATTGAATTTAATGAAAAAATATTAATGAAATATATAAAGAGATTAGATCTTTTAAATGATACATTCAATAATATTGTTGAGAGTGATACAATAAGTGCTGAAGAAAATCTTCGTACTCTAGATAATAATAGTAAAGATTTTAATATTAATTTAGCTTTTGATGTAATTGAAGATTTCTTTAATTATGCTGCTGATAAATGTAAAGATAATAAGCATATTATTGGTTTTAGTGACAAATATTTAGATAAATTTTTATTTGTTGATTATACAGGAGATAATATTAAATAACAGGAGGGTTATATGAGTAAACATGGTTATTTATTTATGATGATAGCATTAATTGTAGTTGGATTTGTTGCAGTTTTTGTTTATCAAAATAATAATTTAGATAAATTGGATGAAGCTGAAAACGAGGTTATTACTACACCTAGTAATAGTCCAGTAGTAAGTGGTGATTCTAATGAAGGATCTAATGAAGAATATGGTTCATCTTTAGTTGAATATACTTTTAAGAATGAATTTGGTGATGGTACTAAGACTATTGCTGTTAAAGCTAGACAAGTTGAACAGTTATCTGGATTTAGTGGAGCTACTGCTAATGTTTATTATATTGATAAAGAATATAATTTATATCATTTAGAACTAGTAGATGATTTTCCTACTACTAAGTTAGCAACTAATATTAAAAAATTAGAATTAACTGATAGTGGTCTTATTGCTTATTTTGAAAATCCTTATGATATTGTACAAGAAGATAATTATGT
>ONIZ01000083.1 GCA_900317975.1 uncultured Bacillota bacterium | reverse complement strand
TCTTTTCCAAATATTGTGAATGATAGCATTAATCCTCCACACATATTAGCAGAATGTTCATCATAACCATATTCTCCACATGTAAATGGCATTATAAATGGTACACCTTTAGTCTCTTTAACTAATTCTTTATATACTTCATCAATTCTACTATCTATTTTTATTCTTCTTCCAGCACTATGCATTAATATATATGCAGCTGGTTCATTATATAGTTTTCTTTTAGCATCTTTTAATACTTTTACATTTGATAGTATTAAATTATCTAGAGTTGTTTTTAATCCGATAATAGCAGTTTTTTCTACTATTTTATTTCCTAATTCTATTGAATCATCTTTAGTTGTCTTTGTTCCTCTATCATTTGATAGAAGAGGTTGTCTAATAAGAGTTATACTTCCTATTGGATTTTTAATTCCTATTGGATTTAGAACTGCTTTTTCATATAGTTCTTTTCCTTCTAGATTTTTTATATCTTGATTAATCCATGATGCATATTCTTTTAAGGCACCATTTCCATTTATTTCTAATAATGATCTATCATTTTCTACTTTTGTTATTATTCCTATATGATCTGTTTCTTCATAATCTCCTGTAAACGATGTAACTATTTCTGTATCTGTATAGAAGAAAGCTACTGCGACACCATCAGTAATAACTTTATTATTACAAATTATTTTCCAATCTCCTTCAAGATTATCATCTGCTGCACTTCCTCCAAATAGAGGAACTCTTCCTATTACATCTTGAATTCCTTGAAGATATTCTTCTTCATTATTAGGGGTTGCGACCATATAAAAATATGATGGTGCACGAGTTGTTTTTGCATTTTCAACTGCTTCTATTGCGACACGACGTCCTATTGCTCTTGGATTTTTTCCTGCTTCATGGCAAGCAACGCCAACTGTTAAGTCTGGACTATCTAGTGTCATCATTGCTGCAAAACCAGATGATCCTGTAACAATTCCATCTGGAACTATTACTCCAAAGTTTGAAGTCATTCCAATTACAGGAATATCACTATATTCTTTTATTCCTCTAATTATATCTTCATTATTTTCATTGCATGATGTATATAGTAGTCCAATTTTTGGATCTTTCATTTCAGATATTCCTGAACCAATTTCTTGTCCTTTTAAATAACTTTCATTTAAAATACTATAATCAACTTGTGACTTCATCATACTAACCACTTCTCTCTTTCAAATACATTATAGCATATTTTTTTAATCTATTTTACTTTATAAAATACTTTTGATATAATTGACTTGTATTAATAAAATATTTTATTAATACAGGGCTTTAACTGGTCCGTAAAGACGTTATCTATTTATTGGATATTGTCTTAATTCGTAGTACGTACAAGGGTGATTCATTGCAGTGTCGCACTCTTGTGCCTTTTTTTATGTCATTTAATTATTTTATTAATTATATAATAATATGCTTTTTCAATTATAAAAGACACATTAAATTAATGTGTCTTGTGATTTTGCATTTAACTTTAGATCTGCTTTCCTTCCATCTAGATAAGCATAGTATCCTGCTGCGCCAATCATGGCAGCATTGTCTGTACAATAATTCATTGGTGGAATTGATAAATCTACTTTTAATTCATCACATAATTTTTGCATTTCTTCTCTTAAGAAAGAGTTTGCTGCGACACCACCTGCTATGATTACTGTTTTTATATTAAATTCTTCTATAGCTTTTTTTGTTTTATTTGTAATTGAAGAGATAGCAGCATTCTCAAATGAACAAGCTAGGTCTGCTTTTCTTATTTCATTGTTTCTTTGTTCTTCATTATGAGCTAGATTTATTACTGCACTTTTTAATCCACTGAATGAGAAATTATATGTATCATCATTTAATGGTATTGGAAGATCATAAGTATCTTTTCCTTCATGAGCTAATTTATCAAGTTTTGGTCCTCCTGGATATTCTAGTCCAATAACACGAGCTACTTTATCGTAACATTCTCCTATAGCATCATCTAGTGTTCCACCTAGTTTTTTAAAACTATAATGTTTATCCATCTTAATTAATTCGGTATGTCCACCACTTACTACTACTGCAAGTAATGGGAATTCTAATGGTTTTACTAGTGAATTTGCATAGATGTGTCCTGCGATATGATGTACTGGTATTAATGGTTTATTGTAGATAAAAGCTAGGGTTTTAGCAGCTTCTAATCCTACTAATAATGATCCTATTAATCCTGGTCCATAAGTTATAGCAATCGCATCAATTTCATCCATAGTCATATTTGCTTTTTCTAGGCATTCTTCTAATACTATAGTTATATTTTTTACATGATTACGACTTGCTATTTCAGGTACTACCCCACCATAATCTTTATGAATATCTATTTGACTAGATATAACTGTAGATATTTCTTCAGTTCCATTTTTTATAATAGAAGCACTTGTCTCATCACAACTACTTTCTATTCCTAATATATATGTATCTTTCATGTCATCACCACAATTCATGAATATTTTAACATAAAAAACTCTTCATTTGAAGAGTTTATGATTTCTTTGCTTTCTTATAATTAACTAAGAACATTATTGAATCAATTAATAGTAATACACCTATAATAACTCCACCTATTCCTCCAGCAATAATTTCAACAATACCTACAATTATTCCAAGTATTCCAGCAGCAATATGTCCTTTTTTAGCTAGACGTGTTGCGATGAATAGTAATACTAATAAGCCTGCATTAACAGCTAAAACTTCATAAGAATATACATCTGTTTCAATTTTTCCTAATTGAAACCAAAATAATATATCAAATAGTTTTTCTACACCTTTTCTTCTCTTTTCAAATTCATTCTTTTCCATTTTTATTCTCCTTTTCTTTCCATTAAAATTCCATCTATTCCATTATAATAATTTTTTCTAATGGCTACTTTTTTAAAGTCGAATTTCTCATATAACTTTATAGCAGGTAAATTATCTTCTCTTACTTCTAAAGTAATATTTTTATCAACAGTATCTGTTAATTCTTTTAGTAATAAAGATCCTTTTCCACAGTTTCTGTGAGTTTCTTCTATTTCTATTTGATTAATTTCTACTCTATCATAGATATCACTATAATATAGATAGCCTATTATTTTAAATCTTCTTTTTTTAATTCACTAATCATTTTTCTTAGATTCTTCTGCTGCAGTTAATTTTAAATAATTTGGATTAACTGAGTGTGGATTTAAATCTTTATTATCTTTTGTATAAGAAATAATTTTTAATAAATCAGGATCATATTCTTCAATATCACTTATATCTTCAAATTCATTATTACTTATAAATTTATAATTATCATATTTTTCTAATTCTTTTAATAATTTTTCTTTTTCTATATGTTGTGGTTTTAATAATTCTTTCATATCTTTATCATAGATTGCGGCATATACAAATCCACGTCTAGCATTAATTATTGGTACGTGAATTCCATCATATTTACTTGATAAAGCCATTGCATATAGAGATGTTGTTGTAGTTATTTTTATATTTTTAGCCCAAGCATATACTTTTGCGATAGTTATACCTATTCTTGTACCAGTAAATGATCCAGGTCCATCAACAACAATTATTTTATCCACATTATCTGGGGATAATTTAGCATCCTCAAACATTTTAGATATTTCATCTAAGGCATATGCAGATAAATCATGTTCTAACTTAGATTTTTTAAAAGATAAAAC
>ONIZ01000057.1 GCA_900317975.1 uncultured Bacillota bacterium | reverse complement strand
AATCAAAAATAAACTAAAAACTACACCGATTAAATATCGATGTAGTCACAGTTAAGAACTTTTTATTTTGTGTAGAAATTAATCGTAGCAGTTCTTTAAAAGTCTTTTTCTTTGTATACTATGATATAATATCTACAGGTGATAAGTATGTTTACTAATGACAGTGATCATTTAGATCAACATTTCTTAATAGATCAGCAAGTAATAAATGATTTTATAGATTTTTGTAACATAAAAGATACTGACACAATAATTGAAGTTGGTCCAGGTAATGGAATTATTACTGAAAGAATATGTCAAAAAGCAAAAAAAGTAACTTCAATTGAATTAGATGAGAGATTACATGTATATCTAGATTCTTTAGAATTAAAATATTCTAACTTAGATGTAATATATCAAAATGTATTAAATACTTATTTGCCAAAATGTGATAAAATAATAACTTCTCTTCCATATTCTATAATTGAACCATTTATTAATAAAATGATTAAATGTGAATTTAATGAATTAATTATGATTATGGGAGAAACATATATTGATGATGTAATGAATAAATCTAACAATAAATTAGCTCTTCTTACAAATGCATATTTTAAAGCAGAAAAGTTAAGAGAGATTGATCCTTCATCATTTAAACCATCACCAAGAACTGTTAGTGGAATAATAAAATTAATTCCAAAAAGTTTAGAAGAAACAAAAGATGATTTTAAATTATTTATAATTAGAGAATTATTCTTCTATAGAGATATGAAAATAAAGAATGCTTTAAAAGAATCAATAATTAAATATAATAATTGTACTCAAAAAGAAGCGAAAGAATTATTAAATGAATTAATTATAGAAGAAGAATTATTAGAAAATAAATTTGAAACTATTAGTAATTCAGATACTATTAAATTAATAAATTATATTGAAAAATTAGAAAGGAAATTTTTTTAATGGAAGAAAATATTAGACTTGATGATACAAATATAATGCTTATGAAATTACTTCATTATTTCATTACTGAAAAGAATTATAATCCTATAATTCTTCAAGGAGCAGAAAATGAAATATGGTTAGAAAACATGGATGAAGACTATAAAGTAGTTAGAATTGTATCAGGACATATTCATAATAATGAACAATTTGAGTTTGATGCTTTTAAAACTAAAAGAATAGTTAAAAAGATTAAAATGAAAACTCTTACATTTAATATTAATGTATTAAGCATATTTTTAAATCTAGGAGAAAATGTAACTGATACTCAAAATGAAAATTATAAGAATCAAATAAATATTAGATTAACAGATGAAGAAGATTTAAAAAATAATGATACTATTTCTAAATATTTTCCTGATTTAACAAGAAAAATAAAATTTAAGGAAAAGGGAATAGAATTATTTGCTAAGATAACTACTGATATTAATAAACATAATGAAAATGATGCTAAAAAAGTAGGTAAGATATTTAAGAATAAAGTTCCATATATTACATTTGCTTTAATAGTATTAAATGTATTAATTTTCTTTGGAGGATTTGCCTTAAATGAACAAAAAGAGTTAATTAATAATTTTAGTGTATATGCACCAGCTATAAGAGCAGGTGAATATTATAGATTAATAACAGGAGCATTCTTACATGGTAATTTCTTACATTTACTATTTAATATGTATGCATTGTGGATTGTAGGCCAACAATTAGAAAATTTCCTAGGTAAAGGTAAATATTTAGGAGTATATCTATTCTCAGCAATAACTAGTTCATTATTATCTATGGCTGCTAATGGATCAAATACTTATTCAGTAGGAGCCTCAGGAGCAATCTTTGGTATTATGGGAGCACTAGTTTACTTTGGATTACAATATAGAGTATATCTTGGAAATTTTGTAAAGAATCAATTAATACCAATTATTTTATTAAACTTAGTAATTGGATTTTCTAGTACAGGAATAGACAACTTTGGACATATCGGAGGATTAGTTGGAGGAGTTCTAGGAACTATGGCTATAGGAATAGAAGGAAAAACAACTACTACAGAAAGAATTAATGGAATAATCTTATCAATTATATATATAGCTCTTGTAGTATATATGGGATTTATATATACAGCATAATTTAATTGTAAATAAAAAATAATTTTGATATTATAAATATATAGTAGAGGTGATTTTATGAGTAAAGATAAAACTTCATTATTCGATATTAAAAAACTTGATACTAAACAAACTAAAGATACATTAAAAGAAGTATATGATTCTCTAGAGGAAAGAGGATATAATCCAACTAATCAAATAGTAGGATATTTAATTAGTGGAGATCCAGGATATATTTCTAGTTACAATGATGCACGTACTAAAATAAAAGAAATAGATCGTGCTAAAATTGTTGAAATTCTTCTAGATAGTTTCTTTGATAAATAATGAGATATTTAGGACTAGATTTAGGTTCAAGAACTTTAGGTATTGCTATATCAGATAAAACAGGGCTTATTGCGCATACTTATAAAACTATTAGACATAATGAAGAATATGCTCATCTAGTAAATGTAGTAAGAGATATAGTAAAAGAAGAAGAAATTGATGCAGTCGTATTAGGCTTTCCTAAAAACATGAATAATACTATTGGGCCTAAAGCAGAATTAAGTATTAAATTCAAAGAAGATTTAGAAAAGAAAATAACTATTCCAATATATTTACAGGATGAAAGAATGACTACTAGTATTGCTCAAAATATATTGATAGAAGGAAATGTCAGAAGAAAAGATAGAAAAAAAGTGGTAGATCAAGTAGCCGCTACAATAATTTTACAAGATTATTTAGATAGAAAGGAAAAATAAATATGAATAAAAATACATTTACAATAATTGATCAAAATGGAGTAGAAAAAACATATGATGTACTTTTTACTTTTGACAATGATGAAACAAAGAAAAGTTATATTATCTACACAGATAATACATTAGACGAAAGTGGAAACGTAGAAGTTTATGCTTCAACTTATGATCCTAAAGATGAACATTCTAAATTAGGAGAAATAGAAACTGAAAAAGAATGGAAAATAATTGAAACAATTCTAACTTCTATTGAAGAAGAGGTTAAAAAAGCAAAAGATAAGAATAGTAATGAAGAAGAATAATAAAAGTAAGGGGACAGCTATGAAGAAGAAAATACTACCGATATTTATATTATTAATAAGTTTAGCTTTTATAGGAGTAGGTATAACATATGCCTACTTATCTTCACCAGTGGACAAAAAAAATACTGAAGAAATACAAATAGAAATAAAGTCAGGATATTCATCTAGAAAAATAGCTGAAGTATTAGAAGAAAAAGGATTAATAAGAAATAAATATATATTTTTATTAGAATTAAAGATTTATAAGAGAGGAACCCTAAAAGCAGGAACATATTCTCTTAATAAAAGTATGACTCTAAAAGAAATAATTGATAGTTTAGAAAATTCAAAAGGAATAGCTCTAAATGTAAAAATAACATTTAGAGAAGGAGAGACTATTACTGATTTAGCTAAAGTAATTGAAAAGAATACTAATCATACATATGATGAAGTAATAGAAAAGCTAAATTCAAAAGAATATTTAAATGAGTTAATTTCAGAATATTGGTTCTTAACAGAAGATATTTTAAATGAAAATATTTATTATCCTTTAGAAGGATACTTAGCTCCTAATACATATCATTTTGAAAATAAAGATACTTCTATTGAAACAATAATTAAAACTATGTTAGATGAAGAAGATAAAATTTTATCTAAATATAAAGATGTAGTAAGTAAAGATCCACATTATTATCTAACTATGGCTTCAATTACTCAATTAGAAGGAACAAATGAAGAAAACAGAAAAATGATAGCTGGTATATTTGAAAATAGACTAAACGTAGGTATGAATTTAGGTAGCGATGTTACAACATATTATGCATTTCAAATAAAAATGACTGAACCTTTAGATGGCTCATTGTTCCAAACATCAAATCCATACAATACTAGAGCAGCAGATATGGAAGGAAAAATGCCAGTTGGGCCAATTTGCAATCCTGATGAATCTAGTATTATAAGTGCGGTAAGTCCAACTGAAAATGATTACTATTACTTTGTAGCAGACTCAGAAAAAAATATATACTATTCAAGAAATGATGCAGAACATCAAGCAACTATTGCTAGACTAAAGAAAGAAGGAAAATGGTTATGGTAGAGAATTTAGACTCGGTTATAAGTGAAATGGAATTATATGCAGATAAATTCAATGTCCCAATAATGCAAAAAGATGGAATAGAATATTTGATTAATTATATAAAAAAACATGATATAAAAAATATATTAGAAATAGGTACAGCTATAGGATATTCAGCAATAAAAATGGCTACATGTAAAGACAAAATTCATGTAACAACAATTGAAAGAGATGAACAAAGATATTTAGAAGCAATTAAAAATATTAAAAAACTAGATTTAGAAGAAAAAATAATGCCAATCTTTAATGATGCGTTAAATGTATCTTTAGACGATAAATATGATCTTATTTTTATTGATGCATCTAAATCACAAAATATAAAGTTTTTTGAAAAATTTTCAAGAAACCTAGAAGAAGATGGAACAATTATTACAGATAATATGAGTTTCCATGGATTAGTAGAAAAAGATGAATCTGAGATTAAATCTAGAAATCTTAGAGGACTAATTAGAAAAGTTAAAGATTATAAAGAATTTTTAGAAACAAATAAGACATATACTACAGAATTCATAGATGTAGGAGATGGATTAGCTGTATCAAAAAAGAAAGAAAGATAATATAAAAGATAATACTTTTATATTCTTTTATATTAAAAGGTGTTGCTATGTTTAATAAGTTTAATTTAGATAGTGAAGAGTATATAGAAAAAAAATCAAAATCGAAATTAGATAAAATACAATTATCTAATAGTACTATTATTATGATAATAATAGTTATTTCATTTTTATTAGTAGGATTAGTTGCATATGGAATAGTAAAACTAAATACAAATAATTATAGAAGTTTAAAAGAAGATTCTTCTAAAGATATTGTTTATACTATCTATTCAAATTCTAAATATAGTCAAGAAGTGCCTTATATAAATTTAAAAGGTGATATATATAAAGAAATAAATAATAATATTCAAGAAATAGCTGGAGAGTATCTAGATAAAGAAACAGGAACAATAACATATGACTATAATTTAAATGGCAACTTTGTATCTTTAGTACTAGTAATAAAAGAATATACTGGAGACGTACCAAGAAATAATTTCTATACATATAATATAGATACTACTAATAAACAATTGTTATCAAAAGAAGCGTTAATTGATTACTATAAAACTAATACTGATGAGATTAAAAATAGAGTGCTTTATGAATTAGAAAAAGCTTATAAAGAAAAAATAGATTCAGGCAATATAACGGAAGAATTATGTGATTTTGATTGTTATATTTCATGGAGAGGAAGTCAAAATCTAGATCCAGAAAACTACTCATATTATATAAAAGATGGATATCTAGCAGCATATGTTCCTTTTGAACAATATGAAGCATTTGGTGATGATGAATCTTTTGATGAGATTGATGATTTCTTAATATTATTGAAAGAAGCACCTACTGAGTAAAAGGAGGAAGACATGTATATATTAGATTGTAATTCTTCTTTAGGAACTTGCTGTAATGATTACAGTATTGCAATATTCATAGCTATCATTAAAAATGCAATAACAGTACTTCAAATAATTGTCCCAATCTTATTGATTGCTATGAGTATGGTAGAGTTATTTAAGATG
>ONIZ01000017.1 GCA_900317975.1 uncultured Bacillota bacterium | reverse complement strand
TATTTGTTGTGTTCCTATATCTGTATTCATTGTAAATGATATATCCTCTGACAATGCATATCCATCTGGTGAAGATACTTCATGTAGTATATATCCATGGCCTGCAGTTAGTCCTTCTATCGTTTTGGCATTCTTTGTTGTTGTCCATTCTTGTACTACTGATCTATCACTCGCATCTAATATTTGTAATACTACACCTGAAATATTTTTATTATTTTCATCAACTTTAGTTACTTCAAGTTGTGTTTTTGTATCAGACATAGTTACTCTTATACCGCTTCCATCAGTTGGAACTGTAAATTGTTTTGAAACTGCTTTTGCATATCCATCTGGTGGAGTTACTTCTTCAAGTGTATATGTTTTTCCTGATGTTAGTGTTCCACTAATTACATGTGCTTCTCTTGTACTTGTCCATGATTCAATTACTGTATTTCCATCCTTTACTTGTAAGACTGCTCCGGCTAATGGATTATTTTCTTCATCTGTTTTTAAGATATTTATTTTTGTTTGTTTATCTGTCATTTTGATAGTTTGAGTTTCTCCATTACTATTAACAGTAAATTCTATATCTTGTGATTTATCATATCCACCTGGTGCACTTTCTTCATGTAATTTATATGTTTTTCCTGGTTGTAGATTTCCATTAATACTATGTGCTTGGCTTGTACTTGTCCATTCATCAATTACTAGATCTCCATCTTTTACTTGTAATAGCGCTCCGGCTAATGGATTATCATCTTCATCTACTTTTAAAGCATTAACTTTTATTTTTTTATCTGTCATTGTAATTGTTTGATTAGTTTGAGTACTATCTGCAGTAAATGTAACATCATCTGCTTTAATATATCCATTTGGCGCATTTACTTCATGTAATGTATATTCTTTACCATCAAGTAATTTTTCCTCAATTAATGTTGCCTCAGCTCCACTAGTAAATGAATATACTACTTGATTATTTTCATCTAATATTTGTAATTGTGCTCCTGAAACAGAATTTCCATCTTCATCAACTTTATTAATTGTTATATCTGTTGTATTCATTCTAACGTTGACAATATTTCCATATACACCATCTACATAGTTTAGTATTTGTCCATTTGTATCTATTGCATTCCATTCTGTCCAGAATCCATTATATGCTTTTGGTGCACTTACATCACTTGGTGCTCTCATTTGAATTGTTACATAAAGTGTAGTATCAGGTATAATGATGGCTGATTCTCCATGTGAATCTAATATTTCAAAAGCAAGAGATCTAACCTTTGGATAATTAACTGTGTCTAGACTCGTTAATAATTTCCACTCATCATTAATCATTACTCCACTCTTCAATGATCCAGCTTGTTCATTAGTTGAATAATATGTTCTTACTGTATATCCTTTTGATTCTAAGTAAGAAGTATCTACTCCATTGAATGTACCTTGCCACTTGTTTTCTTCAGTAACAGGAATAAACGCTTTATTTTCTGTATCATAATAATATGATTCTAAATTGTCATATATTACTAAATTTTTAATTGATGATTCAGTTGAATTATAAAATCTATTCTTATATTCATAGTAACCATTTGGTTCAGTAATTGCTGAATCATCCCACTCATTGTTATATACCTTTTTATTGTTCTCCATCTTATAAGATCTAACATATTTAGTTAATGCTCCTTGAGAAGCATATGCTTCTAAGAGCGTTATTGAAGCTCTGGAATAGTTTAATAAATCAGTAGTACTTCCATTTTCATTTATATCTACTGCTTCTGGATCATAATAGCCTGAGTCCTCATGAAGATAATTACTAAAATAACTGGCAGGATCCCATTCATCATCGGTTGATTCAACTCCTCCTGGTTCTAAATTAATATATCCATAATTTTCATAACTTAGTCCAAACTCTGGAATAGATTCATATGGGATAAACACTTTGAAAATCGCATAGTAAGGGGTTCTAAGGTTTGATGCCCCAACAACTTGAAGATCAACATCAGTAAAATCTGAAAATACATGTATCCATGTTCTACCAGTATTATTCCAGTTATATTTTACTTCATAAGATGTGTGTGACTCCATAAACTCTTGGAATACTCTTGGTGATGAAAATCTTTCTCCATTAATTGTAAAGTTACTAGTTAACGTTCCGCCATTACTTGTATCTATAATCATGCTTTGTTCATCAAAATACATTCCAGCAGGTAACAAATCATACATATCTATTTTTGTTAATCGACCTTCATTTGTATATCCATAATCTGTTTCTTTCATTGGGCATAAGCTAACTTCTGCAGTCCACTTATCCAATTCATATTTTCTTTTTTCTATGTACTTAGATATTCTTTGTCCTTCTCTACTATATATATATCTTACATACGCAAAATCTCTTCTTGGATAATGACCATATGTTGAATAATCCCATTGAGCTAATCCATCATTATATCCTGTTCCAGTGTATGATGATTCATCTGCACCATTAAGTAAATTTCCTTGATCGTCATAAGCATCAAGGTAAGCAAAGTTATATAAGTATCCATTTGTTCCAATTTCTTCAATATCATCTTTTGAATAGTCAACTATTACTGTAATACCATAGTCGGTATCAATAGATTCTTTCATATTATATATTTCAATGTACCATCCCACTATATTAGTTTCATTAAATATGAATATTTTCTCTCCGCTAGTATCAAATATACCGGCATTAGAATCATCAATATTTGAGTATAATACATAATCATTACTTCCTGCATATCGTACAAATAGTTTCGCTTGATATGTTTTTATTGGACTACCATTTCCATTTTTAAGTATAGGAATATAAATATAACTGAAATAATAGTCATCATCATCTAGCCATGCTTTTTTTATGCCATCAGATGATTCAATATATTCTCTATCATCACCAATTCTAATAGTTAGCGGTGTTCCGGTATAAACTGTTGAAGGATGGATGTAATAATAATAATAATCATTTGATTCTCTTATAAGTTGAAAACTCAATGCTGCCCCTTCATAAAATTTCATGCTTGCAGCATTATAATAGCTACTAAATACATGTTTAACTAGCCCATAATTGCCTGGTGGGTAATTAAACATAAAATCATTTAAGTCAACTTCAATTGAATCCTCTGCAAGATATTCTACTTCATGTGTATATGAATTTATCCTGTTTAAATAGTAACCTGATTCATATTCAACATCTCTATATTGTCCATAAAACTGGGCAGTGTTAGTTATTGTTTCTCCTTCATATTCAGAAAGTGGATAACCAATATAGAATGACCAACCACCTGTTGATTTTGCCCTAATATAATATTCATTTGTATCTGATGTAAGAATATTCATATCACTATCTAAAATAACACAATCTTCACTTGGCAAGATCTCTTTTATAAGTAGAACATCTGGTGAATTACCATATTGTGCATAAAAAACGCTTCTCAATTTACTTGTTTCATTTGTAGATGAGGCAGAAACTTTGTAATTAACCCATATATAATCGCCTGCTGGAAGCCCATCCATAGATTTGATTTTTTCAGCTTTTTTTGTAATTGTATAATTGGCTTTAGGATAGTTTAATGTTACTGTTTTAGTATCACTTACTATACTATTATTATCAGCTGTGTTAACAAATTTCATATTAAATTCTTTGTATGAAGGTTTTTCTTGTTGAGTAGTAGAATCATATCTTATATATACTTGATCAGCCTTAATAGCATATGCAATTTGAAACATTCCTTCTAGATTTTCTTTACCTTCTTCAACGGCTAACCGATTATTATTAGTAAAAACATAGTATTCATTATTATCTATTGTTTCATTTGTATAATTCCATTCGTATCCTTCTGTCGCTGGTCCAGCAGCAATATTTATGACAGGAGAAAGCAATTCATATTTAGAACTATTTCCTTCTCCAATTATATATTTAGGAATATATATTTTTATAGTGTTTGGTTCAAAACTACCGCGACCTGTATAAGTGTATGACGCTTGTAAGGTAATATATTTAAATTCAGTATCTGCTTGATATTCATGATTAATTGAAGAAACTGAATTAGTTTTATCAACGGCATTTTCTCCAGGATTATTGGTATACATATCAAATTGTATTGCCCATCCTTCTAGTGATCCTTCACCATAGACAGGTGCCATATGATCTTGTTTTGCTATTTCATGTGAAAAATATTTTCTGTTAAAAAATCCAATTGCTACTAATAATATAGCAATAACTATAAAAATTATACTTTTTCTTATTTTTAATTTTCTTGGCTTTTTCATAATACTTCCTCACCTTCAACATTATGTTGGTATCTTATAGTATCATTCTATCATACTTATATCTTTTTTTGTATATACCTTTATTAAATTAAAAAAAGTCGATTACTCGGCTTTTTCTTTTGAATATATTATTCTTTTTAGATCATTAGATATATCGAAATGATTATGAATATTAAAACTATTATTATTTAGAGTTCCAGAAATATTTACTCCAGCATCTCTTATATTAATTTCTTCAAATTCTTTTCCAATAACTTTTTCTTCTAAATAATTAACTAACTTAAGATAAATATCTTCATCAATTACTATTCCCCCAGAAATATCTTCTGGTTTAACTTTATCTTTAAATTTTTCTGAAATACGATAATATTTGTGATAATAATATATTTTTTTATCCTTTGTAATTATTATTCCTTGAGAACCAGGTGTTGGACTTAGGCCTGCCCACGAACTAATTTCTAAAAATTTGTTTTGTCTTAATTTTTCTAATTTTTCTTGCATATAATCTCTTCCTTTCATGCTTTAATAATATCATTTATATATAAAGATTTGGTCGCATGATAAGGGACATTTATTTTATTTCTATTCCTATTGGACAATGGTCACTACCTAGAATTTTATCGTATATCATTGTATTTTTTATATTATTAATATTATCTTTATTTGTTATGAAATAATCTATTCTCCAACCAATGTTGTTTTCTCTAGCTTTACCCATGTAACTCCACCATGTATATTTAACTTCATCTTTATTAAAATATCTAAATGTATCGATAAATCCAGCATTTAATAGTTCTGTCATCTTGGCTCTTTCTTCATCAGTAAAACCAGCATTTCCACGATTTGCTTTAGCATTTTTAATATCTATTTCTTCATGAGCAACATTTAAATCTCCACAATATACTACATTCTTCTTTTTAGTTAAATCTAGAAGATAGTTTCTCATTACATCTTCAAATCTCATACGAGATTCCATTCTACTTAGATCTCTTTTGATATTAGGAACATAGCATGTTACAAGGTAGAAATCATCAAATTCCATAGTAATAGTTCTTCCTTCATCATCATATTCTTGATCATTAATACCATAAACTACGTTTAAGGGTTCAATCTTCGTATAAATCATTGTTCCTGAATATCCTTTTCTAACAGCAGGATATAAGTAATGTTCATAGTTTTCAGGAATAAATTCTAATTGTTCTTCTAATAATTTAGTTACTTCATTAAAGAAATCTTCAAATCCTTTTTTTAAACAAGCTCTTAAGCCTGCGACATTCCAAGATATTATTTTCATGTTTCCTCCTATAAGTACATTTATAATATATCAAACATTAAATAATAATAAAAGATTGTTAACAAAATAAACTCTGTTAACAATCTAAATAAACTATATTATTTTAAGTGTATTCTCTTCTTGTTCATAAAATAATACATTGATATAGAACCAACAATTATAGTCATTATTATACCTATAATCATAGTTATTTTCATACCTGTTTGTGGGTTAGTAATTTCCCCAACTTTAATTTTTACAATATTTGTTTCTTTTTCTGAAGTATCATCGTTTGCTCCTACTATTGTTACTTTTGCTTTGTTTGGTATTATCTTGTATTCTACACCATTTTCTTTTTTCACTTCGTGAGATGAATCTGGATCTAATACTCTTATATCATTAAACTTAAAAGTAAAATTACCATATACACTTGTTGCATCTTCTCCTACAAATTCTAATACTACATCTTGTCCAGATACAGTTTTTTTCCATTCACCAGTTACATCTTTTCCATTTGCGTCTAGTACTTTATAAGTCATTTCACTAATATTCAATGCTTTATCAAATGAATCGCTTAATTCTATACTTTTGGCTTTACTGTGTGAATCAGTGTATGGAAAATTTTCATTAATCATATAACTTACTTTATCACTAGCTTTATATTCTTTTTTATCTGCAGATTTAATTGGATCATTTAAAGTTGGATATGGGTATTGATTAGAAACAGCTGCTATAAATGTTCCACATTCACAGCCCCACCACTCTGCTTCAGCATCAGTATTTGTTTGATATGCTAGAACAGTAGAATAATCAACTGATTTTAATCCTTCTCCTCCAGTTGCCTCTGAAGCAGCATATTTAGAATTATTTGATAATATTTTAAGCACTGAATCATTTAACACATAAAATTTACTATCAAACCCTGTATTGAATTTTATAGATTCTACATATTCAGGAGTTTGTCCTTGATAATCATAAACTTGTTTATCACGAGTTATGGTATGGTCACCAACATCTAAGTCACTAATATTCCATTGTAAATATAGATTCTTTGCTATATCATCATCTACTGTATCACTATTCTTGACTTCAAATTCGTTGTCAATTGCATTACTAACTAATTCAAAACCATAATTTCTAACATTAGTTACTTCATAATAATTAGAATCATCAAATGTTGAAAGTCCATCAACCCATTTTAATACTATTTTGTTTATAGTAACTTTAGCATCTAAATAAACAGGTTTTCCATTATCATCAACATAATATCCAATTTTATTCCAATATATTTCATATGGATTATTATATGTTTTAGTACCTGGTGATAATTTATAAATAACTACCCAAGACCAATCATTATTATTTTTTAGTGTTTTAAAATTATTGGTATCATTTATTTTTACTGAGTAATCTTTCATATTGTTTATGTAAACATATTTTTTTCCTGTTAATAAAGGTGGTATTTTAATATTTGAAAGCAGCATAAACACTTGGTACTAACATAAACATAAATATAGCTAAAAATAATAGATTTATTTTTTTCATAAATATTCCTCCTTCTATGATTTAAGTGTATTACTTTACGCAATGGTTTGCATTTTTTTTGCCAAATTTATAATTTGTTTACACTTAAATTTACATTTTTAATTAAAAAGATTGTTAACAAAATATGTGTTGTTAACAATCTAATAAATTATATTATTTTAAGTATATTTTTTTCTTGTTAGTAAAATAATATATTGAGATAGAACCTATAACTATAGTCATTATTATACCTATAATCATAGTTATTTTCATACCTGTTTGTGGGTTAGTAATTTCCCCAACTCTAATTTTTACAATATTTGTTTCTTTTTCTGAAGTATTATCATTTGCTCCTACTATTGTTATTTTTGCTTTATTTGGTATTATTTTATATTCTACGCCATTTTCTTTTTTTACTTCAGATGAATCTGGATCTAATACTCTTAAATCACTAAATTTAAATGTGAATTTTCCATATACAGTTGTTGTATCTTCTCCTGTGTATTTTAGTGTTACAGTTTGACCTGATACTGTTTTTTTCCATTCACTAGTTACATCTTTATTGTCAGCATCAAATACTTGATAAGTTAATCCACTAATATTCAATGCTTTATCAAAGGAATCACTTAGTTCAATACTTTTTGCTTTACTATGTGAATCAGTGTATGGGAATGTCTCATTGATTGTATATTCTACTTTTTCACCAACCTTATATATGTCTCCTTCAACTGATTTAATAGGTTCATTTATTGTTGGATATGGATATTGATTAGAAACAGCTACAATAGTTGTTCCACATTCACATCCCCACCACTCTGCTTCAGCTGAAGCACCAGTTTGATAAGCAACAACTGTAGAAAAATCAATAGATTTTTCTACATCACTATCATTACTTGTTGATTCAGTTGCTATATATTTGGTATTGTTTTCTGTTATTTTTAATACTGAATCATTTATAACGTAGAATTTATTATCAAATCCTGAATCAAATTTTATTGATTCTGAAAACTCTGTTGGTACTCCATCATTTTCATAAATTCTTCTGTTTTTAGTTACAGTTCTATCACCCATATCTAAATCACTTATGCTCCATTGTAAATATAGACTATTAGCTAAATCACTATTTAATTCTGATCCATCATCATTATATAAAGTAATTGTAAAATAATCGTGAATACCTATATTAGCATTATAGTTCTTAAAATCATTATCATATCCTCTTCCAAGTAACTCTAGACCAAAACTTCCAACTTGACCAACTGAATAATATCTATAATTACTATCTGAAATGTCATCAGTCCATTTTAATATTATTTTGTTTACTTTCACTTTAGCATCTAAGTAAACTGGCTTTCCATTATCATCAACATAGTAACCTATTTTATCCCAAGATACTTCGAAAGGATTATTATATATCTTATTACTTGTTGGTATATTTTGAGTAACAATATATGAATTACCTTTATCTAAAACTTCAAAATTAGCATTATCATTTATTTTTATTGTGTAATTATCCATATTATTAATGTATACATATTTTTTTTCAGATAATAATGGTGGTATGTTAATATTTGAAATTTCTTCTACTGTACTAGCAGCATAAGCTTTTGGTATAAGCATAAGTGTGAGCGTTATTACTATAAATAAAATTATTTTTTTCATATTTTTCACTTCCCATTTTTTTTATTTTAATTATTCTACAATTAACTCTATTCTATTGTTTCTATTTTTATTAATTGATGTAGTATATGTCTTATTATTTATTCTTGCACTTTGAGATTTTATTACTCCGAATAAGTAATTTAGTTCTCCGTAGTCTTCTGCATCTTGTGTTTTTGTATATATGAACATAACTTCCATTATTAGTAGAAGATAAATCAAATGCAAAAGTTTCATATGTTGTAGTATTTTCTAATATTAATGTTCTTGTAATATAGTTTGGTTTATCATAAGTTCCTCCATAGTTATATGAAGTTCCTTTTATAACCATATTATTATCACTAAATGTAATAGAATCATAGTTATTAATCATAGTTCTATATGTAGGAGCAGTTGATGTTGTTATTAATTGATTTCTTACATTTAATTCTATTTTTCTGTTCTTTAAATTCATTCTTGTAGATAAATTATATCCTTTATTAGAGTCATTTACTCTTTTTGGAATATCTAAATTAAATGTATTAGAAAGCACTGCTTCAGTATAATATTCACCTTTATATGTTCTCATATATAGATCATAATCTCCTAGAGGAATATCTTCTAGAGAGAAATCTCCATTAAACCATGAATTATCATAATTGTTTTCTTCTCCTAATGGGAAAGGTGTATTTTCAGTCCAACTAGATATTTCTTTAGTATATTCTTTATCACTATTAACATCTTTTAGAACTAATTCATATTTAACTAAATTAGAATTATCATGATCTTTTATTATTAAATATCCTGAAATATTATATTTATTATTAGAATATGTTAATCCTTTTAAATAGAATGATGATTCTGCTTCTTTATATTCAATTTCTGTAGGGTTATCATTTCCTGGATCAGGAGTTGGCTCAGGTGTAGGTTCTGGAGTTGGATCAGGAGTTGGTTCTACTATTACTTCTTTTACTGTAACTTTTATTGTAATAGATGTTTCAACGTTAGATGAATCTTTTACTTTATAAGTAATATTATATACTCCTGGAGTATTTATATCTACTGTTCCTTCAATCATTATACGTGATGTAATATCTTTATCTTCTTCATCATATGCTGTTACTAATGATCTTAAATCTATTTCATCACCTTGATTTATTTCAACATCATGTCCTGTTAAGACAGGTGGTGTGTTTGTAACTACAGTTTTACCAAACTTAGTTATTTCTACTTCAGGGTCATATGAGATTGACCAACCAAATTCAGGCTTTGTACCATCTAAATCTACTGGCATTTTATACCAAGTATTACCATTAACTACTTTTTCTTCTACTATTGGGAAATATGCTCCATCATAGTGTCCTGAAATCATATTAGTTTCACTAGTAGTTGAATCTACTCTAGCATATGTATTTGATGATACTTTGACTTTTTGTTTTCCATAAGCCATTTCTACAAATCTAATTGAATCACTTGGTACCCAAGCTTTTTGATCATAGAAATAATCGCTAGTTACTTGATATGCAACTGCCCTATGATTTTCATCATAAGCTATAGCATATACCATTACATATCTATCTTTTACTAAAGATTTAGATGTATTATCTAATAATGTTGAATCATAATAATAATTTGTATTTTTTAAAGAGATTCCTACTTTTGGTGAAAGATTTTTATTTTCAATTAGTAAATCATAAGTATAATTTGAATCTTTATATTTAGTTACATTGTTTGGATCTTGATATCCATTTACTGGTGTATTTATTTTTATTACATATGATGCTGGTACATATAAATGTTTATTCCAGTTATATGCAGCATCTATTTCATTATAATTATTATCTATATTTACATCTGTCATTACTTCATACCAGATATTTGATCCATTAACAGTTTCTCCTGTAGTCTCAGAAACTATTATTATGGCATCTTCATATTCTTGGTAATTATATATTTTCTTTGATGAAGTTCTTGGTTCAGAATATGCTCCTACTACTCCAGTTACTATTGCTTCTTGATAATAGTTATAATCTTGAAGGCCATGAGTTTTATCAAATGAATAGTAGTTAGCTGCCATTTTTTCTGACCAATATATGTCTGATGCATATTTTACTCCCATACCTATTCCTTTGTTTCCGTATTGAGAACCAAAATATACTTTTGATGTTGCTTTAGAATAAAAGTTTGTTATATATCCATCAGCAAATCCTAGGATTGAAGCTGAATATGTTGGATACCAATTAGCTGCTTGATATGGATTTGAATCTACTGCATTAAGACCAAAACCATTATTTTTAGTAACTGCTAAACTACTTCTTCCATAGCCAGTCTCATTTATACTTAAACTCATAGTAAGTAATGCATTTGCTCCATATACTTCTTGTGAATTATAGAAATATGTTCCACTCCCAAATAATCTTGAAGTACCTTGTAATGCACTAAATCCATAAGCATCCATTTTATAACCTAAAGTATTTCTAATATATTCATCTATATTAATTGAAGAATAATTAGTTCTTGTATGATTAGGTAAATACATATAATAGTTATAATATGGATTATCTTTATTTACTGCATTATTATGATTATTATTTTTATAATCATTTAACATAGTCTTTAAACTATTATAGAAATAATGTCCATCATATGAATAATATTTTCCAGGATTTAACATTTCTGGTTTAGGACCTATTGTTCTTCCTGCTGTTCCATCATAATCAAAAGCAGGTCTATTAACATAATTATGTCTAATTTCTGTAGATGATACTGTATAAGATGAAGCTGCTTTAGTCCAAATTAATGGAGTTATTTCTACATCATTTATATCCATCCATCCTGTCATACCTGCAAAAGTTACTTTTGCTGAGTATGTAGATGAAGTTTGAGTTGTATCTGATAGTGCTGCATCTATTCCCATACATGTATCTAGTGTATGTACATAAGTATATTTTCTTCCAGTTAGAGAACTTTTTTCATAAACATCAGCAGTTTGTGTAGAAGAATAACTCATATCAACTAATGCATAGTTTGCTGCGACAATCTTTAATTTATCTTTATATATAGTTACAACTACTGCATTTTCATTTCCTGATCTAATCATTGCTGCTTTTGCACTTTCAAAGTCTTTGTAACAACCTATTTCATTTAATCCACCACTTGCTGTTGCCTCACTTACTTCGTAAGTATCACATGGTTTCCAATATTGATAATCACTAGAGGTAGTCGCAAAAACTTTAGTACTAAAACATACTAAAAATATAGTTATTATTAATAATATCTTTTTCATGATTACCTCCTTTTACATATTTTCTCATTATTATTATATCAATTATATATATATTAATCATTTTGTTCATATAAATTTAGTCTAATATTTACGTTCTTTTACATTATTAAAATCCACACTGTAGACTTGATAAATATATATTAATTTATTATAATTGTATATAGATTTAAATAGGAGGACTACTATGAGTAAAAAAGGGAAAGAAAAAAATTATAATAAGAAAAGTACTGGCGTTTTTTTATGGATATTCACACTATTATCAATATTAGTATGTGGTACTGCTATATATGAAATAACATTACTTTCTAGTATAGAAGATAAACTAAGATATATCGGAATGGGTGTACTTGGTGTAATTGCATTATTCTTTTTAATTAGAACTATTATTATTAATAAAAAAATTAAAAAGAAAGCTAATAAAAAAGGACATAAATTATTATTCTTATTTATGTTCTTATACATAATACTATGTGCTGGAATTACTTTAGGTATTTATTATGTATATGGAAAACTTGATAGTATTAATAAAAAATATGTTACTTATGAAAGTAATTTGATTGTTTTATCTAGTAATAGTGCTACTAAGATAGAAGATATTAAAAATATGAAGATCGGTATTTTATCTGATGATAAATCTCCTGATGGATATATAATTCCTATGGAAATGGTTAAAGAAAACAATTTAGAAGATGATAATACATTAGTAGATTATGATGATTATATGTCAATGATTGTTGATTTATATCAAGCTGATGGTACAGTAGATGCTCTATTCGTTCCTGATAATTATGTTGAACAATTTAATCAAATTACAGGATATGAAAATATCGCAACTGATACTAGAATTATTATTAGTAAATCTAAAGAAATGTTAAAGAGTGATACTTCTAAACAAGAAACTGCTTCTAGTGGTAAGAGTCTTACTGAACCATTTACTATATTATTAATGGGAATTGACTCTACTGATGAAGTATTACAAAAGAATGCTATTGCGAATGGAGATACATTAATATTAATTACATTTAATCCTAAAACATTAAATGCTACTATGTTATCTATTCCTAGAGATTCATTTGTTCCTATTGCTTGTTGGCCTGGTAAAGAAAGAAATAAAATAACTCATGCTGCTGGATATGGAACAGACTGTATGATAAATACAATTGAACAATATTTTGATACAGATATAGATTATTATGCAAAGATTAACTTTAAAGGTCTTGTTAAATTAGTAGATGCTGTAGGTGGAGTTGATGTTAATGTTGAACAAACTCTATGTACAGATAATTCTAATCGTGAACAACAAATATGTATTCAACCTGGATATCAAACATTAGATGGTGAACATGCTTTAGTTTATGCAAGAAATAGAAAACAACTTAAAAATGGAGACTTTGGTAGAGGTCAACATCAACAAGAAATAGTTCTTGCTTTAGTAGAAAAAATTAAACAAGTAAAAGATGTTTCTCAATTTATGGATATATTAAATACAGTAAGTAATAGTGTTGATACTAACCTATCAACAAAGCAGATATTAGCTTTTTATAATATAGCAAAAGATATTATGACTTCTAGTTTAAGTTCAGAAGCTGCTGATATTATTAATATTCAAAGATTATGGTTAGATGGTTCTGGACAAATGATTTATGATAGTAGAATGAGAATGCCTTTATATGATTATGTTCCTAATACTGAAAGTGTTAAAGATGTAATTGAAGCAATGCATCAAAACTTAGAATTAACTGAACATAAAGATATAACTAAATTTAGTTTCTCTATTAATGAACCTTATGAACAAAAAGTTATTGGTGAAGGTCCTTATAGAACAGGTTATGAAGTAGTAAAAAGTAATGCTCCTGTAGAACAAACAAGTAAAACTGAAAAAGAAAATACAAAAACAAAAGATGAGGATGAAGAAGGAGAAGGAAGTTATACTACTGGTAATAATACAAGTAGTGGCAATAAGCCTTCAACTAGTGGAGGATCTGAATCTGGTGGAAACACTGGTGGAAATTCTAGTGAAGATTCTGGTGGTAGCACTGGTGGAGAATCTGGCGGAAGTACTGGTGGAGATACTGGTGGAAATACCGGTGGAGAATCTGGTGGAAGTACTGGTGGAAATACCGGTGGAGGTTCTACTGGTGATGGTGGTAGTACCCAACCTGAACCAAGAGCTGAAGAAGAAGGACAACAATAAAAATAATAAGATACACTTAAGTGTATCTTTTTGTTATAATAAAATTGGAGGGTAATATGAAGACTGTTGTTATTACTGGATCTGGTCGTGGATTCGGATTAGAGATGTTAAAAGTATTTCGTAAGAATAATTTTAATTGTATTGTTTGTGATGTTAATGAGGAAGTAATGGATGAAGCTAAAATTTCATTAGAGGCTATTCCTGGTAAAGGTGAAGTTTATATCCACCCTATTGATGTTACTAATTATGATAGTATTAATAAGTTAATAGAAGATGTTAGTACTAAGTTTAAAACTATCGATATTTGGATTAATAATGCAGGAGTTAATCAACCTGATATGTATTTTTGGGAATTAGATAATAAGACTATTTCTAAGCTTGTAGATATCGATTTAAAGGGTGTAATGTACTGTACTAATGCAATTACTAGATTTATGTTAAAACAAGGATATGGGGCTGTTTATGCTGTTGAAGGACATGGTTCTAATGATGCATTAATTCCTAAGCTTACTCTATATGGTACTAGTAAACGTGCGGTTACTTATTTTATGGATTCTATGAATAAGGAACTTCAAGATAAAAATATAATTGTTGGTAAGATTACTCCTGGTATTATGATGACTAACTTTATACATAATTCTTTAGGAGATGGAGAGCATATTGATATTGATCCTAAAACTATTAAAATATATAATATTTTAGGTGATTATCCTGAAACAATTGCTGCTAACTTAGTTCCTAAAATAATTAATAATAAAAAGAAAAATCCTAAATATGTATGGTTAACTAAGGGACGAGCTTTTGGTAGATTTATGAGTGCTCCATTTAAAAAGAGAAATATATTCAAATAAAAATAACGATTTATTAAATCGTTATTTTTTTATAAACATTCAACTACATATAATTTATTATCTATATGTACTATTGTTAATGTAGCAGATGATTGATATTTATCATAAGCAGCAGTTGTATATGTCCATTCTACTTTTACTTTGTATGCTTCTGGATCACTTAATTCTTGTTTTTCTCCTGCTTCATTTGTTGTTGTATAATCAAATGCAACTTTTTCTATTTCTTTTACTTCTACTTCATCTACTCTTGGTAGTTGTTGATTTCTATTATTATAGATATTACTTTCTACATATTTATAATATGTATCTTCTGCATTAAATAAGAAATTATCTAGAATAGCTGGATGAACAAATTCTACTCCACCAACATCTGTTTTTGCTTTCTTATAATCTAGTGAATAAAAATCATATATGAACATTCTAGATATTTGTTTTGCATATTTTTCTTCATCAATGTTATCTGCTAAAAGAATATCTTTTAATTCATCAAACATTTTTTTATAAGCTGCAGGTTGAGTATCTTTTAATGTATATCCATACTTATCAATATTTCCTACTACTTTTACTTCTGTTGGTTTTTGATTAAAGAAATGTTTATAACCAAAATAGCCACCTACTCCTAAAATAGCTAAAATAAATAAGATTATGAATGCTTTAGTTCCTTTTTTCATTTTTCTTTTTCCATGTTTTGCCATCTTATCACCTACTCTTCTTCATCTTTTCTTAATAAATTAAATACTATTATATCATTTGATACATCTAATAATTTATTAGCATATTCAGTATTAGTATCTATTTCTTCTTGAGATATAGCTTCTGTTGATATTGGATATGATTCTTGTTTAGAGATATTATAATATACTTTATTATTTACCCAGTTACCACTAGGGAATACAACTATATTATTAGATCCTATATCAAATATATCATGTCCTAGACTATATTTATTATAGAAGCCAAACATATTACCTAATGTAGGTTGTACATCATACATACCCATAACATCAGTTATTTCCATGTTTAGAGATGTACCTTTCATATCTTTTGTCCAGATAATGAATGGTACTTTTCTTCCTAACTCATATTTATATGAATTATATTCATTATATCTTGGATCATTTTCTTCATATGTTTCATTTGTTTCTTTGTTATAGTTATATAATCTATCATAATTATTTCTTGGTAGTCTTGCGTCATGATCTCCATATAGAACTATTACTGTATTTTCTAATAATCCTGCTTCATCTAATTCAGTTAAGAATTCACCTAATGCAGAATCTGCATAATGTAGTGATTTGAAATAGTTACCTAATTTAGTACCTTCCATATATGGGTATGTTACTTCTGATGTAGTTCCATCTGGATTTGTTACTGTTTCTTTTATATCTACAGGGAAATCTCCATATTTTTCAACATCAGCAAATGGTGTATGATTAGATAACATTATCATTAGACCATACCATTTTTCATTTTCTTTATTTATTTCTTGTAGTTTAGGAATTGATTGTTTAAAGAATTCTTTATCACTTAAACCTAATCCTATAGTATTATCTTTTGTTACTTCATATTCTGATTTATCATATAGTTTTTCATAACCAAGTGATGCATGCATTACACTTCTATTCCAGAAACTTCCATTATTAGCATGCATACTAAATGGATAATATCCCATCTCTTTTAACATAGATGGTGTTGAAATATAAGTTCTATTATAATATGAAACAAATGCTGTTCCTGATTTAGTTGGCATTAGTGATGTTGTATTAGTTAATTCTGAATCTGAAGAAGTACCTACACTTACTTGAGAATAGAAATTACTAAAGAACATTCCTTCTTTTGACATTTTATTAAGATTAGGTGTAACTTCTTGTCCATTAAATTTTAAACTCATAGCATTAGTCATCATACTTTCAGCATGGATAACAAGAATATTTTTTCCTTTAAATATATCAGTATATTTATTTTTATTAGTATTAGTATCAGGCTTATCTTTAAAATATTCATCAAAATTTTTCTTAGCCTGATCATATCCAAACATTGAATTAATCTTTGGTTGTAGAGATGTTACTATATCTTCTCCTTGATAGATATAAATACCAAATCTCATAACTATATATTCTTTATTCCATTGTTTTACAAATCTTGTAACATCTAATGGTTTCATTGTTATAAAGAATATTATTGCTAGAACTCCAGCAATAGATAATGATGTAAACATCTTTCTTCTACGTACTGATTTTACTTCTACTTTTTTAAAATAATTTTTCTTTTTTAATTTTTTACATATTACTATTAATAATATAAATCCTATTAAATAGACTAAATCTTTTGGCTGTAGTACATTCTTAACTACTGCATCTCCTACTTGACCTACATATTGCATTAATTCAAGCATTGATAGTGACGCAAATGATGTATAAAAAGTATAATATATAGAATTAATCATACATATTGCGACAAATATTACACTAAATCCTATGTAATATGCTGGCCTTGATTTAGGCTTTAATAAATAACCAAAAGCTCCTATTAGAATTACTATCATAGCATCTGATACTAATGCTCTAAAAGATAAGTAATTTTCTAAGGAATGTATACAAAAAAACCTAAGAATAGTAGCATTTACTACATTTATTAAGACATATGCATAGAAGAACATATTATCTTTAAAATATTCTCTTATTAAATGCTCTTTTTTTATTCTTTTTAATTGTCTTTTTGTTTTGGTATATAATCTTTTAACTTTTACTTTCAATCTATTCATTTTATACCTCACTGTTTGATTATAGCATTACTCCTCATTTTTTTCAATTTCACTATCTTCATTATTGTTGGTATCTCTAAGTATTAATGTAGTTTTATTAGGTTCTTCTACTTGTATTACTTCTTTGTCTTTAGGTACTTTTATTACTTCTACATCACCTGATGCATTTATTATTAAACCTAAAGAGAAAATATATGATAAGAAATATACCCAGATTAATAATATTAATATAGATGATAAACTTCCATAAAATACGTCATATCTTACAAAATATGTTGTATATAAAGAATAAAATTCACTTACTATTATCCAACCTATTGTTGTAAAAAGTGCTCCTTTAGTCGTTGTACTACTTTTTATTTTTATATCTGGAGCCATTACATATATTAGTTTAATATTTAAGAATAGAATAACTATCATTAACGGAAATTTAATTATTTGATAGATATTATAAAAAACATTAACTGTATGTTTATCATTTACATTTGCCTTAACTGCTTCAAATATTTGATCTCCAAATACCGGTACTAATAATAGGAAAAGGAATAGTCCTACTATTAACATTGTCATTAGTATAGCTTTTACTCTTCTTGATAAAAAGTCACGAGACTTTATATGATATATTTCATTTGAAGTTATTATCATTGAATGGGCACCGTTGGATGCTAAAACAAATCCTAATATGAAGAATGTTACTATATTAAAATTCATTGTAGCGCCATCCATATTATTTAATAGTTTCATAACATCTTTAGGTATTGCTTCACCAAAAGCTATTTCTGTTAGAGGAATACCTAATTTGATTGTTAAAACTCTTATTATTGCGACTAATGGAATAAGTGCCATCACAATAAAAAAAGCAAGTTGTCCTGGCAAAACTCTCATTTCTGGTGATTTAATCATATCAATCATTTTTTTTGCGAACGTTCTTGCTTTCATTTATTCTCCTCTTATTTATATTCTTCTTTATTAGTAATCATTTCTAAAGTTGCTTCATTTATAGCATCATCTAATGTCTTAATAGAATCATTAATCATACTAAATCCTATAGCAGCTCCAAATTCATGTGGAAGTGTTTTCATTTCTTTTGATAATTTCTTAGCATAAGTAGATACTTGTCTTTCACTATATCCTACTAAGTAAATTAAGAATTCATTTCCATCTGTTCTTATGATTTCACTATTTTCTAATTGAGTATTTACTAATACTCCTGCAGTTTTGATGATTAGGTCATCTCCTGCTTGATGTCCATAGTTATCATTAACATATTTAACATTATTTAAATCTACTATAACAATTGCTTGTGGATAAATATCACATTCACTCCATTCAGGCATTTTAGCATTTAAATAATTTCTATTTTTTAGAGATGTTAACATATCAGTATATTTTTGTCTATTTTCAAGCTTTACTTTCTTAACTTTCTTCTTATGATTATGTATTAAATATATTATCCAGAATATTAATAATGGGATAAATATAATACATAATATAATTATATATGCTTGTATCATAGATGTATTTGCTAAAATTGATTGATGTAGATTATCTATACCTGTATTTCTGTAATTATAATAAGAATTAGTATTAATAATATAATTAAATAAATTATAGAAAGCAGTATTAGATTTTTTAATCATAAACTTATAATCATTCATCATAGTATCTTTATAAATTAATGTATAATCTTTAAACTTTGTATTTTGATAATGAGAATATACTTCAAAATCTACTACTATTAATCTATCATCAGCATGTTTAACTAAATCTTCAATATTAGAATATGTTTTAATTTTAGTTCTAGAATTATTAGAAAAATAATTATATAGTGAGTCTTCTTGTAACATAGCAATTCTTTCACCTTTTAGTGATTCAAATGATGTTACAACATGTTTGTCTTCTTCTTTTCCTAATACTACATAATCTTCTATGAATGTAGATACTGTAGGAACGTATTTTGTATTATTGTAATTATAATAATCAAAATAGATGTCTACTTCTCCTTTATCAATAGCTTCTTTTAAAGCTTTTTTTGTATTATATTTTTTTAGAGTAAAGTTTATTCCTGATAAACGAGATAATCTATTTACATATTCTCCTGCTATACCTGCAAGTTCTCCATTTACTTTAGATTCAAATGGAATGTTTTCAACATATCCATATACATAGTTCTTACTTAGAAGTTCTGCTTTAGTTTTAGCATTTACTTCATTTTCAGCCATATAATAATCTAAATATTCTTTATTATATTCATTTATATAGTTATCATTTTTCCATTTTTTATAGTATTTTGAAACAATTGTATTTAACTTATCATTATTATCAGATAAAGTTAGTACTACTTGTTTCTTCATTTCTATTAAGAAATAATTAATTGTATAGTTATTTAGTTTAATAGTTCTATCAAGATACATCATATTAGGAACTACTATCATATTAACTTCACCATTATCTAGTGCAGCATATAATTCATCTATTGTATTATATGTTTTATATGATAGAGATTGTCCACTCTTTAAGTAGTATGATACTTCTTCTTGATCTTCTGTAAATACTCCTAAAGTAAGATTTTTCATATCTTTAATATGATTAATTCTTGCATGTTCTTTTCCGATTATTACATAATAATCATCAAATATTTTTAGATCTTTATCAGTTAATTTAGCTTCATTTGATAAGATTCTTATTCTATAATCTGTTCCTGTAGGTTGTCCAGTCTTTTGATAAGGATTTTCATCGAATTCTAGGCCTACATTTTTTTCAAAGTCTTCTAAGAAATCAAATAATACTCCTTCTCCATTCATTGCATATACAGGATAATCATTTACTATTTCAAAACTTACTTCAGTATCTTTATTTTTTTCAACCCATCTTTTCTCATTAACAGTTAATGAGGTATTTTTATTCTCTTTATTATAATACCCATAGATAATTAGAAAAGCTATTAATGCTATTGCGATAGGTATTAATATTATTAATCTTTTCTTCATAATTATCTATCCTTTGTCCATGAAATTGTATCTTTACCATAATGTAAGTAACCAATTATTGGGAATTGAGCGTTTTCTTTATTAGCTGATGAATACATTATTTGGATATCATATACTTTTCTTATTTCTCCATCAAATGATTCTATTACTGCTTGTCCTGTTGTTTTTGCTTGATCACGTGATACTTCTGCCTTACAAGTAACCATTACTTCAATAATTCTTCCTTGTACTCTAACAGTAACATTATCAGCTATATCTCCTAATTTTTCTTTTAGTACTTTTGTCGCATCATTTGTATTAACATTTACATTTTCAACAACTTTTAATCTATCTCCATATATAGCTTTATTATCTACATTTTTCATAATTTTAGTCATGTAAAAATAAACAAATATAAATAAAACTATTACTATTAATAATAAAGTTATATTTTTGTGTTTCTTAAAAAACTTCATATCATCACATCCTACTATCTAATTATACACTAAGTAAATATCAATTTCAATTTACAATTACTTATCTAATTTATCTTTTAAGATTGACATTACTAGAGCTGGATTAGCTCCTCCTTTAGTCTCTTTCATTATTTGACCCATTAAGTATTTGATTGCTCTATCATGACCATTTTTATAGTCATTTACTGATTCAGGATTAGCTTCGATTATTTTATCAACAACTTCTGTTAATAAGTTTTCATCAGTAATATTCTTAATATCTGATGAAGATATTATTTTTTCAATTGAATCTTCTTTAGTCATAATAGTTTCTAGTATATCTTTTAAATTCTTGCTAGATATAGTTTTATTAGAAACATTATTAACTAAATCTATAAATCTTTCTTTATTTAAAGTTGTTTCTTCAATAGTCTTTTCTTCTTTATTTAAATATGCTGAGATATCTCCTAATAATAAATTAGCTCCTGTTTGAAAGTCTATTTTTTCATCTAATAAATTATTCATATAATCAGATAAATCTCTATTTTGTACTAATTTATTTGAGTTTATTTCTGAGATTCCTAATTCAATATATTTTTCTCTTCTTTCATCAGGTAACATTGGAATAGTCTTTTTAACATTTTCAATCATTTCATCAGTTATTATTACAAATGGAATATCTGGTTCAGGGAAATATCTATAATCATTTCCTGTTTCTTTTACTCTCATTAAAACTGTATCATTTAATTTTGAATCAAATCTACGAGTTTGTGGTTTAAATGGTTCATTATTATCTATCATTTTTTCTTGACGAGCTATTTCTTTTTCTAGTGATAATTTAACATTAGAAATTGAACCTATATTTTTAATTTCTACTTTTGTTCCAAATGGATCAGATTCTTTCTTTCTAAGTGAGATATTAGCATCTGCTCTCATTGATCCTTCTTCCATCTTACAATCTGATACATCTGTGTAGAATAATAATTCTCTTAATTTTTCTAAGTATAGTTTTGCCTCATTTGGTGTAGTCATACATGGTTTTGTAACTATTTCTATTAAAGGTACTCCTGCTCTATTAAAGTCTAGATAAGTATTATCTTTTCTATGAGTAGATTTACAAGTATCTTCTTCAATATGCATTTCTTCAATGTATATTTTTTTCATTACTCCATCATCATTTATCTCTACATATCCATCATAACCGATTGGAGTATCATTTTGTGTAATTTGATAATTCTTTGGAATATCTGGATAGAAATAGTTTTTTCTATCGAAGTGCATTTCTTTTCTTATTTTACAATTTAGAACAGTTGCTGCTTTAATTCCTAAATTAATTACTTCTTCATTTAGAGTTGGAAGTGTTCCTGGATATCCTAAGTCTACTACATTAGTTAGAGAGTTAACTACGCTTCCATAACCATTACGTGAATTAGAAAAAATCTTAGTATTAGTTTTTAATTCTACATGTACTTCAATTCCTATGGTAGGTAAATATTTACTCATTAGTATCACCTCCAAAGTTTATTTTTTCTTCTAAGAAACTAGCTAATTGATATATTTTTGCTTCTTCATATCTTGGAGCAATTATTTGCATACCTATTGGCATATTATCTTTAGATAGACCTATTGGTATATTTAATCCTGGAATTCCAGCCATATTAACTGGAATTACTAAAACATCATCCATAAATGACTTAGATGGATCATCCATTGGATCATCTAAATTATATGCAGTTGTTGTTGTAGTTGGTCCGATAATATAGTCATATTTTTCAAATACTTTATCAAATTCTTTAGCAATATCATCTCTAATAGATAGAGCTTTATTGTAATAGATTTTAGCATTTTCACCACTTAATAAGTATGAACCTACCATGATTCTTCTTTTTACTTCTGCTCCGAAACCTTCACTTCTTGTTTTTACATATAAATCATGAATATCTTCTGGATTTTCATAAGAATGTCCATATCTTATTCCATCAAATCTTGCTAGATTAGATGATGCTTCACCCATAGCAATAATTTGATATAGAGTAACTGCTTTATCAATATATTTCATATCAATATAATCTACTTTGATTTTATTATCTTCTAATATCTTTATTGTTTCTTTTACTTTTTCTCTTATTTCATCTGATACAATATCTGACATGAAAAAGTTTGGTACTGCTACCTTTATATTCTTTAGAGGTTTTCCTATCAATCTTGTGAAATCTTCATCTGTTTCAATTGATGTTAAGTCTTTATTGTCTTTTCCAGATAAAACATTTAAAAGTAATGCATTATTATAAACATTATTAGTCATTGGACCTATTTGATCTAGACTTGATGCGAATGCAATTAGACCATAACGTGATACTCTACCATAAGTTGGTTTCATTCCAACAAGGCCTGTATATGAAGCAGGTTGTCTAATTGAGCCTCCTGTATCACTACCTAGAGCAAATAATACATCGCCTGCTGCAACAGTAGTTGCACTTCCTCCTGATGATCCACCGGAAATCTTATCGTGATTCCATGGATTCTTTGGTGCTCCAAAATATGAAGTTCTTGATGAAGAACCCATAGCAAACTCATCCATGTTTGTTTTTCCTATGATAATCATGTTTTTCTCATTTATCTTTTCTACTACAGTAGCATCATATATAGGAATGAAATTATCTAATATATGAGATGCTGCTGTTGTACGTAGGCCTTTTGTACAAATATTATCTTTTACTGCTATAGGAATACCAAATAATAAATTATCTACTTCAATTGATTCTAATTCTTTAGCTTTTTTATATGCTTCTTCCTTATTTAGAGTAATATATGCATTTAAATCTTTATTAGCTTCAATAGAAGCATATACTTCATCTAATAAGTCTGTTGGCTTAATCTTTTTATCTTTTAATAATTTGTTTATTTCTTCGATTGGTTTATTTAGATATTTCATATTAAGCACCTTCACTTTCATTTTCATTAATTACAGTTGGTACTGCTATATAATTAGCTGTATGATGAGGAGCATTTAATAATACATCTTTTGGATCTAACATTTCTCCTTCTTCATCACTTCTTAAAGTAGTATTATTTGTCCATGGAGCAATCATTATTTCTTCATCATAATTATCTACGTCATTTATCTTTTCAACATCATCTAATAGTTTTTTTAATTCTACTTGGTACTTTTCTAATTCTTCTTTTGTTACTTCTATACGAGCAAGTTCAGCAACATGAAGAACTTCTTCTTTAGTTAATTTATTTTTCATAGGTACTCCTTTCGACTTTTAATATTATATCACATCTGTTTATATTATATCAAAAAAAGGATATATAATATCCTTTTAGCTTTGTTTTCCTGAAAAACAATATTTCATTGTTACTGTATTTGGAATAGTATCTGAATGTCTTGCAAAACCTGTTACTGTTCCTATTACTCTTACATAGTCTCCAGATTCATAAGTATCTATATCATTTTCTTCTTCAGCCATGTAACATTCAATATCAATTGTGTATTTATCTCCTTCATCAGAGAATTCTAATACCATCTTATTATTCTTTTTATCAACAGATTTAACTACTCCACTGATTCTTATAAATTTTTTGTAATATCTAGAAAGTGCTTTTTCTGGATTTTCTTCAAATTCAATTGCTAGATCTAGATCAGTTACATTTAATGGTTCAGTATAATATTTTAAATTCCATAGACCTACATCAGTATCTCTTCTACCTTGAATTTGATGATATTTAATAACTTTATATCCTAATCCATAATACTCTTTAGTTCCTCCATCGCCATAAGTCTTAGTATGGATTGCAAAGAAAGGTCCTTTATTGTATTTAGAAACACTTACTATATCAACTACAATTAAACATATTAATACTATTATAGTAACAAATATTATATTTAATATTTTCTTAGTATTAACTTTCTTTTTCTTTTTAAATTTTGCTTTTTTAACTATCTTCATTTTAGAAATATCTTGTTCAGAATTTTCTATTGGAGTTAATAAAGGTTCATCAGTATATGCTATTTCTTCATCAATTTTCTTTTGTATTTTTTTTACTTTTGAAGCTTTGTCTTTAGATAACTTTTTTTCTTTTGCCATAAGTATTCAATCCCTTCAATTCCTGCATATTATAACACTTTTAACATTATTTGTAAAGTTTTACAATAATTAGAGTTTTATTCTTTTTTATATCTTTTCTTTAAATTCTTCTTCTGTCCAGATTGGGACATTTAATTCTTTTGCTTTATCATATTTAGATCCTGGATTAGATCCTGCTATAACTGCATCTGTTTTTTTAGATACTGATGAAGAAGTTTTTCCTCCATTCTTTTCAATTATAGCTTTAGCTTCATCTCTAGACATGGTTTCTAGAGTTCCAGTTAATACAAATACTTTATCTTTGAAGTTTTTATTATTAATTATTTCTTCTCCAATAAAATTCATGTTTAAGCCTAATTCTTTTAAATCTTCTATTAAATTTCTATTTTCTTGATTATTAAAATAATCAACTATAGATTTAGCAATTATATCTCCTATATCATCTATTTCTATTAAATCTTCATATGTTGTATTCATTAGATTATCTATGTTTTTATAATGACTTGCTAGAGTCTTTGCTGTTTTTGCTCCTACATGAGGTATTCCTAAACCAAATATTAATTTTTCTACTGATTCTTTTTTAGAATCTTCTATAGCGTCTAATAAATTATTAATTGATTTATCTCCGTATCCTTCTAGTCTTGTTAAATCTTTTGCATAAGCATTTAAATTATATATATCTGGAATTGTTGATACGAAATGAAAATTATATAAATCTTCCATTACACTATCGCCTAGTCCAGTTATATTCATTGCATCTCTTGATGTGAAATGTATTAATGATTCAATATTTCTAGCAGGACATTTATCATTAGGACAATAATAATCTACTGTTCCTTTCTTTACTAATTGAGTTCCACACATAGGACAGTTTTCTATCATTTTGAATGGCTCTAAGTCTTTTTTTCTTCTTTCTTTTTTTGCTTCTACTACTTCAGGTATTACATCTCCTGCTTTTCTAATAGAAACAATATCTCCTATTCTTAAATCTTTACCTTTTACATAATCTTCATTATGAAGAGTTGCTCGAGATATTACTGATCCTTGTAAAAGAGTTGGATTTAGGACTGCATTTGGAGTAATTTGACCTGTTCTTCCTACAGTAAATATTATATCTTTTAATTCTGTTAATACTTCTGTTGCTGGAAATTTATAAGCTACACACCATTTAGGATATTTAGCAGTACTTCCTAGTTTAATTTGATCTTCAATATGATTTATTTTAATTACTACTCCATCTATATCATATGGAAGTTCATCTCTTAAATTACCTTTTTCTTCGATGTATTCGATTACTTCTTTAATACTATGTACTAATCTATTGTTAGGATTTGTTTTAAAACCTAATCTTTTCATGAATTCTACTGATTCTTCATGAGTATGAATTCCATAATCTAGTGGATTAGGTAAATGATAAATAAAATTATCTAATTTTCTTTTTGCTGTTACTTTAGGATCTAATTGTCTCATAGAACCTGCAGCAGCATTTCTACAATTAGCAAGAGGTGTGTCTCCATTTTCTATTCTAACTCTATTTATTTCTTCTAGAGTTTTTTTATTCATGAAGATTTCTCCTCGGACTTCAACATCTACTTTTTCTTTTAGTTTTAATGGAATAACTTTAATAGTCTTAGCATTATTAGTAATGTCTTCTCCTACTACTCCATCTCCTCTTGTTGCTGCTCTAACTAGATTGCCTTGTTCATATAATAGAGATACAGATAAGCCATCTATTTTTAATTCACACATGTATTCAGGAGTTACTCCTTCTTTTCTTATCTTTTCATCAAAATCAATAAGTTCACTTTCAGAAAAAACATCTGCTATAGACATCATAGGAATTCGATGAGCTACTTTTTCAAAGCCTTCTAGTATTTCTCCACCAGCATGATTTGTAGGAGAGTCAGCTCTTTTCCATTCAGGGTGTTCTTCTTCTATTTCAATTAATTCTCTTAATAATTGATCATATTCTTGGTCAGTAATAGTAGGATTATCAAGAGTATGATAATTATAATCCGCTTCATTAATAATATCGATTAATTCATTCATTCTATCTTGCATATTATCACCAATTAAATTATATCATTTTATTTATTTAATTGTTTGTTTTTTACACTATCTTTTTTAGATTTAGGTATTTTATTTAATACTTCATTAAAATATTTATCATCTAATAATAATCTAGCATAACTAATTTCTTGTATAAATGATAAACCATCTATTCCTGCATCATTAAATCTTTCAATAATATAATCTAAATTACCTTCAAAATAAGCTTTTTCCATTTCTTCTCTTCCAATAAATTCTTCTATTCTTGATGCTAATATAACTTCTTTTTTATAGTATTCATTATCAGTACATTTAAAATATCTTTTTGTTAAAAGTTCAGTATATCCTTCATTTAATATTGAACCTATTTTTATTGTAGAAAAAGTGGTTTTTATTTCATTTAGAAAGCCTGATACATCTTTTTCTTTATGATTATAGGAAGATGCCATATGTAATAATTCATGATATAGTGTTTCTCTAAAATCAGGTGATATTTCATATTCTCCTGATATAGGTAAATAAACAACTAAATCATTTAATTTATTGTCATATTTTCCAGTATGTTCTTTATAAGAACTTCTAGTAATTATAATGTCTAGAGATGATAATCTATCTAAAAAATTTGGTACTGCAAATGGTAAGTTTTCTGATAGTATTAAGTAAAAGTTTGCTATTTCATCATTTAGTTCTTCAAAGTTTCTTTGTAATGTTTCTTCTCCTCTAATAGAAGTAGGCATATTTTTTATTCTTATCTTTCTTAATAATTCTTCTTTTCTTTTTAACTTGTACTTTTTAAACATTATAATCACCCCTTTCACAAAAGAAAATAAGTAATAATTCTATTACTTATTTAATGGGCATATTATACCAAAAAAAAGGGAAATTATCAATCCCATAGGTGTAATGGATAATCTCCTTTTTTTCCTTCTTCAGTTCTAACTAATGCTTTAATTGATTCTTTTACTGCAGGTGCATCTTCTTTATATGTTACTCCATACCATGTAGAAGTAGTTGGAATTACTTCACATGTAGCAAATCCTTCATTAATTGAATCAAATAATACATCTGGTATTAAGAATTCACATTTATCTAATTTATCAGCATTTTTTTCTAAGAATGGTTTAAACTTGCTATCTAAATAATCAAAAATACTAGGATCAAATAATAGCATGTTCATAGATACTGTATCATCTTCAGCAACATCAAATTCTTCTAATGTTTCATCTAATGGTTTTGCTTTAATAGTACCATCTTCTATTCTACCAACTGAGCTTTCAGTAAGTTTTGTTAGATAACCATTTTCTACATTACAAATACCTCTTTTTACATTTCCATTTTCAGTAATTGTATTTTTTACTAAATAACCTACCATACCATATCGATGTGGTGTTCCTTCTTCAAGATTTTTTAAGAATTCAGCGCCTTTCATGAATGCATCTTTTCCATAGAAATCATCTGCATTAATAATCATGAATGGTTCATTTACTACATCTTTGCAACAAAGGATAGCATGAGCTGTACCTAGAGGTTTTTGTCTATCCTTTAATTCATCATAAAATAGTGGTACATTATCATTCTTTTGGAATGCATATTCTACTTTTATATGAGGTTCTACTCTAGCTCCTATAGTTTCTTTGAATATATCAAAATTTTCTTCTTTAATTAAGAATACAACCTTATTAAAGCCAGCTTCTAGTGCATCATAAATAGAATAATCGATAATAAATTCACCATTAGGACCCATTGGTTCAATTTGTTTTAGTCCTCCGAATCTACTACCCATTCCAGCTGCTAGAATAACTAATGTAATATCTTTATTTTTCACAACATCACTCCTTATAAAATATATTACAAATTTTTATTAACTTGTCAAATATTAGATTTTAGATAGTTTCTTGTGATTTTTCATAAGTTTCTTTATACCGTATGGATGTTTGAAGGCAACACTTACTAATGTATTTGTTACTTCTACTACTTTTCCAGTTCCAAAAGTCTCATGATATACAAGATCACCTACAGCATAATCAACTTCTTCTTCATGCATTACATCTTTTATATCTATTTTTTCTTCTTTATCTTTTGGATCTCTAGATTCATTATCTATTAAATCTTTATTTATTTCACTAATAAATCTACTTGCAGGATTGACTTGATCTCTTCCAAATAGAGTTCTTTGTCTTGCATTTACTAAAGTTAGATGATCTTTTGCTCTAGTAATTGCGACATATGCTAGACGACGTTCTTCTTCTGTTTCTCCTGCGTCCATTAGAGAATTTACATGAGGGAATATTCCTTCTTCTAATCCTACAATAAATACATTATCAAATTCTAATCCTTTTACTGAATGAACTGTCATTAAACTGATTCTATTTGGATCATTTTTATATTCTTCAATATCTGTTACTAGTGAAGTTTCAAGTAAGAAATCTTCTAATGATACATTTCCTTCTCTTTCTTCAAAAGTTTTTGTAATTGATTTAAATTCCTCTAAGTTTTCTAATCTTATTTCTGAATCTAGTGATTCTTCACTTTCATATTCTTCTTTCATTCCAGTAGAATTTAGAATTTTATCAATTAATTCAGTTAGAGTTAATTCATTAGAAAGTTCAATTAATTTATCAATTATCTTTTTGAATTCTAATTCTTTTCCTTTAGAAATTGCTTCATAAATTGAAATATTTTTTTCATCTGCTTCTTTAGTAAGATTGTCTATTGTCTTTAGACCAATACCTCTTTTTGGAGTATTAATTATTCTAAGTAGAGAAACATTATCTTTAATATTATGTATTAATCTTAGATATGCTAATAAATCTTTAATTTCTTTTCTACCATAGAAGTTAATACCTCCAACAACTTTATATGGGAGATTTGCTTTTAACATTTCTTCTTCTAAAGTTCTTGACTGGGCATTAGTTCTATAAAGAACAGCTATATCTTTATATTCAACATTTTTCTTAATTAAATCTTTAATACTTCTTACTACATATTGTGCTTCATCTATTTCATTATAAGCTCTATAATATTTAATCTTTTCTCCTACGCCTCTAGCAGTCCACAATTTTTTATCTTTCTTTTCTTTATTATTTTTAATTACATCATTTGCGGCATCTAGAATTGTACTAGTAGATCTATAATTTTGTTCTAATAAAATAGTTTTAGCATCTTTATAATCTTTTTCAAAATTAAGTATATTTTTATAATTAGCTCCTCTAAATGAATATATACTTTGAGAATCATCTCCTACACAAGTAATATTCTTATACTTTTCACTAATTAATTTAGTTAAAATATATTGAGCTTCATTAGTATCTTGATACTCATCTATTAAAACATATTGAAATAATTCTTGATACTTTTCTAAAATATCTTTATGATTTCTAAATAACTTTATTGGTAAAATTAGTAAATCATCAAAATCTACAGAATTATTTTTATATAATTTTTCTTCATATTTTTTATATACTTCATATACAGTTTCTTCATAATCACTTACTGTATATTTTTTATATTGTTCTGGAGTAATAAGTTCATTTTTACAACTACTTATTTTATTTCTAATAGCACGAGGATTATATGTTTTACTATCTAGATTCATATCCTTTAATATCTTTTTAACTACAGTTAAAGAGTCATCTGCATCCATAATATTAAAGTTTTGATCATAGCCTAAAACTTCAATAATAGTCTTAATCCAAAACTATGGAATGTTGAAACTTGAAGTTTTTTAGAAATACTACCTACTAATGAATATAATCTATCTTTCATTTCTTTAGCAGCCTTGTTAGTAAAAGTTATCGCCAATATATTATATGGCGATACTTCTTTTTCTTCTAATAAATAAGCTATCTTTGTAGTTAAGGCTTTTGTTTTACCTGATCCTGCTCCTGCTATTATAAGAAGTGGTCCTTCATTATATAGTACTGCTTCTTTTTGTCTTTCGTTTAAGTCATTTAAATTCATGTTATACCTACTTCCTATATTATTTTTTATTCACTACTTGATGAAGATGATGATGTATCAGATGATGAAGATGATGAAGGTTTTCCAGGCATTGAGTAATATATCTTAGTAGCTGTCTTTTCGATAGGCATTGATTGAATATATACTTTACCTGGTCCTGTTACAACAGTATTGAATAAGCCTTCTCCACCAAATACTATATTTTTAATTCCTTTAATAACTACTACATCTATTTTACAAGTTCCATCCATAGCAACTAAGTAACCTGTATCGATTATTTTTCTTTCACCTTCAGCTAAATCATATTCTGTTACTGATCCGTCAAATTCTAAAAATACTACTCCGTTTCCATAGAACTTTTGCATAATGAAACCTTTTCCTGCAAATAGTCCTGAAGTTATTTTTTTTTGGAAGAAAATAGACATTTGAATATTACCATAACTTGCTAGATAGGCACTATCTTGAGCAATTAAAGTAGTTCCTTCAGTAACTTCCATTGCGCCAATTGATCCTGGAAAACATGAAGCAAAGGCAATTTCTCCTTCTCCTTTTTCAGCAGTATATTTATTTCTTAATAGTTTTTCATTAGTAAGTGCTTTAGAAAAGAATGTTTTTGCTCCACCAATATTTGTATCCATAACTAAAGTATCATCCATCCAAGACATAGCTCCTGCTTCACAATAGATTGATTCACCTTGTTCTAATTTACATCTTACTACTGGTAGATTACCTCCTGTTATTTTATATTCCATAAGTATCACCTCAATCTTATTATATAGTAAATATCATCAAAAAAAAAGTGTAATTACATTACACTTTCATATAAAGCTTGAAGTTTTAAATAACTAGATTGATCATCTGTAAACTCAGGTTTTTCAACTATTCTTCTAGCAATAGGTTCTTCATCTAAAATATCATATTTTTGAATAATTACAGGATTTTCTTCCTTATTCTCTTCAATTTTTTCATCAGATAATTTTTCTAACTTGACATCTTTTTCAATCTTTTTCTTTTCTTCTCTTAAAGCTTTTTCATTTTCGATTCTCATCATCTTTTGAGCAGCATCATTAATTTGTTTTTCTTTTCTTATTTCAGATTTCATTTGTTCTATTTCTTCTTGTAATTTTAAATTTTCTTCTTTTATCATTCTATCATTATCAAGTACTCTTTGTTTTTCTTTTAATAGAGTTGCTAAATAAGTATTATTATTAATTTCTTGATCTACTTCTTTAGATGCTTCATTATATTTATCTTTATCTTTTAACATTTTTAAGATAATCATATAATCTTTTTTAGATAACATATTATCTAATTGATGAGTTTCTCTTAAACGAGTATTAACTCTCTTTTGAATTTCAATTTCTGCTTTTTTATTGATTTCTTCTTCAGTAATAGGTGTTACTACTGTTGCGAAAGCAGGAATTGGTACTTCCTTAATATTATCAGGAAGAATTCTTTCTTTTACTATTTTTTCTTTTACAATTACTTCTTCTTTAACTTTATCTTTTGTTATGAATTTTTTAATAATTGTATATAAAATTAAGAATATTATCCATAACATAAATACTGTTGAAGTAAGAGATATTAATGCATGAGCACTTGTATTTTTATAAATAGATGCTTGTGAATATACATCTAAATCAGATTTAGATATTATTCCTATTAATAGAATTAATAAATAAGTAATAAATGTATAAACAATTATATTTATATTTTTAATTAGTTTAGTTATCTTTTGATTAAAGATACTAATTAGTACAATTATATTTGAAATAATTATAGCTGCGAAGTAAATGGCAAAGTTAGGGAAATAGATAGCTATAAAGAAATTATTCATCATATAATCGAAGAATTTACCTAGATGTTTACCATTGAATATTAGTAAGAATAATGTAATAAAAGAATAAATTCCTATATAAATTTTCTTAGTAGTTTTAATATTTTTCTTATTAGTAGTAATAAAAATAAAAGTTAAAAATATTAAGAATAATAATATTACAATAGAAAATTTATTTTCACTAATAATCTTAAAGAATAAACTTAGTTCTTTTCCTAAAGTTAACTTTTCCATAACTTCACCCCCTTTTAAGTTATTTTAAGTTTTTATTCATCTTCAACATTTATAAGTTCTGAAATATAAACTGTTTGTGATGTTAAATCATGATTTGTACAAGTAATTAATGTTAGAGTAGATTTTTCATAATTACGATAGATTGCGATTTTACCAGTTTTTTCTTGTTTATAAACATTTGTTAATTGATATGTATATTTTTTTCCTTTATAAGTAACATATATTTGATCTCCTGTTGTTAATTGATATAGATCATTAAAGAATGCTTGCCATCCTGGTCCAGAATGGGCTGCGATAATAAAATTTCCTTTTTCTACATCTGGATATGTTGATCCATCTACAATATAGATATTTTTTTCAACATCATTTTCACTTGATCTTCTATCAAGAAATCCTTTTGTTAAATTAATCTTTGGTATTATTAAATATCCAATATATTCATTAGTTATAACATCATCATAATCTTGAATATATTCAGGTTTTTCTTCTTCTTTTTCTTTCTTAATTACAACAGGTGTACCTTCTTCATCTTTTTCAGCAAAAAATTCAGTAGAAACATAATCGTAGGCGTATACTTTTTTAGATTGAACATAATTAAATGAAATAAAATAACCACCAATCATAATTAGTAATGCTGAAATAGCTGCTACTAAAGTTGGTGTTAATTTTTTCTCATTATTTCTCTTTTTCATAATACCCCTTCTTTGCCTAC
>ONIZ01000037.1 GCA_900317975.1 uncultured Bacillota bacterium | reverse complement strand
TAGTAGGACACACCTGTACCCATCCCGAACACAGAAGTTAAGCTACTAAACGCTGAAGATAGTGAAAGCTAAAATAAGAAGTCGCCAAGTTTTTTTTTGCAATAATTTAATAATACTTATCAGATTATTTTAATAAAAAAAAAGCAATTATTTAATAATTGCTTTTTTAATTACTAATTGGTGGAGATGAGGAGAATCGAACTCCTGTCCAAAAATAAAGCTACATAAACTTCTACAAGTTTAGTTAACTACATATATTCGCATAATTAGCCGGTAATTAACGAACGTATACTATTTATGCTAGTCTTTGGTATTCTTTCTATTGTTTAGACAGACAATAGCTATAACTTACTAATTGAACCCTATTCTATTCCGTAAGTAAAAATAGATAGAGCACATTCCCTTATATTAATTAGGCAAAGGCATAAGATGTTTGATTTCCACCAAACATGTTAGCAAATGTATTTTTTAAATTTTTAGCATTTATTGCTTGTGTTCGTGACGTGTTCCTCCGACTTGCAGTCTATGCTCTTATATTCCTGTCGAAACCAAGTCATCCCCAATATGTGTATATATTATATCATTTTTTCTTAAATATTTCAACTTATTATAATCTTTGTAAAAAGATGTAAAAGTTATTACTTTTATGATTATAACAACTCTATCATATTTGATTATGTGTTAAAATTAGTATGCGGAGGTATAGTTATGATAAAAGAATGGAAAAATTTTGTTGAAGGTAATTGGACAACTAATATTGATGTAAGAGATTTCATTCAAAAGAATTATACTCAATATAGTGGGGATGAATCTTTTCTAGAAGGAACAACTGATAAAACTAATAGTGTTTGGAACAAATGTAAGTCTTTATTAAAAGAAGAATTAGAAAAACATGTTTTAGATATTGATACTGTTCATATGAGTGGAATTAATTCTTTTAAACCTGGATATATTAATAAAGATGATAATGTAATTGTTGGATTACAAACTGATAAACCTCTAAAAAGAATTGTTAATCCTTATGGTGGTATTAGGATGGTTTACGAGGAATTAAAAGCTTATGGTTATAAACTAGCACCTACCGTTGATAAATATTTCAACGAATTTAGAAAAACTCATAATCAAGGGGTTTTTGATGCTTATACTCCTGAGATAAGAAAAGCAAGACATGTTGGTCTATTAACTGGTTTACCTGATGCTTATGGTAGAGGTAGAATTATTGGTGATTATAGAAGAATTGCTTTATATGGTATTGATTTTTTACAACAAAAAAGAGTAGAAGATTTTAATAAATTAGTAGGGCCTATGTCAGATGATTTAATTAGACGTAGAGAAGAAGTTTCTATGCAATATCGTGCTTTAGATGAAATTGCTAAAATGGCTGAAAGTTATGGTTTTAATATAAGAAAACCTGCTAAGAATGCTAAAGAAGCAGTACAATGGTTATATTTTGGGTATTTAGCTTCAGTTAAAGAAAATAATGGGGCTGCAATGAGTTTAGGAAGAGTTGATGCTTTCTTAGATTGTTATATTGAAAGAGATATTAAAGCTAAAAGATTAACTGAAAAAGAAGCTCAAGAATTAATTGATAATTTTATTATAAAATTAAGATTAGTTAGACATTTAAGAACTCCTGAATATGATGAATTGTTCTCTGGTGATCCTACTTGGGTAACTTGTTCTATATCTGGAATGGGTGTAGATGGTAGACATATGGTAACTAAGAATTCTTATCGTATTTTGCATACTTTAGAGAATTTAGGACCTGCTCCTGAACCAAATATGACTGTTTTATGGAGTGAATTCTTGCCAGATACATTTAAAAAATATTGTGCAAAACTAAGTATTGATACTGATGCGATACAATATGAAAGTGATGAGTTAATGCGTCCTATTTATGGTGATGATTATGCTATAGCATGTTGTGTTTCTGCTATGAGAGTTGGTAAAGATATGCAATTCTTTGGAGCTCGTTGTAATTTAGCTAAATCACTTTTATTAGCAATTAATGGTGGAACTGATGAAAGATTAAAAGAAAAAGTATTAGATGGCTTTGAAATAATGAATGATAAAGTTCTTGATTATGATAAAGTTGTCAAAGAATATAAAAAAGTATTGAGTAAAGTTGCTGATATATATTCTAATGCAATGAATATTATTCATTATATGCATGATAAATATGCTTATGAAGCTGGTCAAATGGCTTTGCATGATGTTGATGTTCATAGATATATGGCTTATGGTGTAGCTGGTTTGAGTGTTGCGGTAGATTCTTTAAGCGCTATTAAATATGCTAAAGTTAAACCTATTAGAGATAAAGATGGTATTACTGTAGATTTTGAGATAGAGGGTGATTATCCTCAATATGGTAATGATGATGATAGAGTTGATGATATAGCTGTTAAGTTAGTAAGATTTTTTAGAAATGAATTAGATAAACATCAAACTTATAGAGATGCTGAAGATACTTTATCTGTTCTTACTATTACTTCTAATGTAGTATATGGTTCTAAAACTGGTGCTACTCCTGATGGTAGAGCAGCTGGAGTTCCTTTTGCTCCTGGAGCTAATCCAATGCATGGAAGAGATCATAGTGGAGCTATAGCTTCTTTAAATAGTGTTGCTAAACTTCCTTATGGAGATTGTTGTAAAGATGGAATTTCTAACACTTTCTCTATTATTCCTGAGGCTTTAGGAAATGATATAGAGGAAAGAATAACAAATCTATGCAGTATGATGGATGGTTATTTCTCACAAGGTGCACATCATTTAAATGTTAATGTATTAAATAGAGAAACTTTAATTGATGCGATGGAACATCCAGATAAATATCCACTTTTGACTATTAGAGTTTCTGGTTATGCTGTTCACTTTAATAGATTAACAAGAAAGCAACAGGAAGAAGTAATTGCTCGTACATTCCATGAGAGTATGTAAATGAAAGCTAGTATAGATTCAATTGAAACATTTGGTTTAGTGGACGGACCAGGAATTAGATGTGTAGTATTCTTTAATGGATGTATGTTAAGGTGCAAGTATTGTCATAATCCTGAGATGTGGCAAAGACGAGAGGATAATTATACAATTGATGAAGTCTTTGATAAGATAATGAGATGTAAGCCTTATTTTAGAGAGACTGGTGGTGTTACTTTTTCAGGAGGAGAACCTTTATTACATGCGCCCTTTATAATTGAATTGTGTAAAAAATTAAAGGAAGAAGGCATACATACTTGTTTAGATACTGCTGGAGTTGGTTTTGGCAATTATGAAGAACTGTTAAAGTATATAGATTTAGTTTTACTTGATGTTAAACATACTGGTAAAGAGGGCTATAAAGATATTACAGGAAGTGAACTTGGAGAAGTAGAAAACTTTATTGATGCATGCAATAAATTAGAAAAGAAAATTTGGATTAGACAAGTTGTTGTTCCTGGAATAATGGATAATGAAGAATACTTAGATTCTTTAGTTGAATACTTAAAACATATTGATAATATTGAAAAAATAGAGTTTTTACCTTTTCATAGACTTGGTAGAGAAAAATATATTAAGTTAAATATTCCATATCCTTACGAAGATAAAAAAGATATGGATAAAGATAAATGCAATGAGTTATATGAAATATTTTTAACTAAATATAAGGCTTCAAAATAAAAGCCTTTTCTTTTGATTTTTGCTATAGTTTTACATTTTATATAATTTAAAAGATATGTTATAATAAGTTGTAGGTGATTTTATGTTGATTATGTCATTTAATGTTAAAAGATTTATTTTATTTAAATTTGGTAGGTATAAAAGAGTTATCAATTATATTAAAGAAAAGAAACCTGATATAATTGGTTTTCAAGAATTAACAGATAAATCTTTAAGATTATATAGAAAACATTTAGATAAATATAATATTGTAGGTACTGTTGGAAGTAGTAAGAATATCTTACTTAGAGAATATTGCTCTATCTTTTTAGATAAGAAATATAAAATTATTTCTGAAAAGACTTATGCTCTTACTCATAATCCTAATTTAATAGGACTTAAAGAAAAAGAAGATAATTTACCTAGAATATGTGTTGTATGTCATTTTATGGATGATAATCATAGATATATGATTATTAATACTCATATTGATAATACTGATGGAAAAAATAAAAAGAAACAATTAGATATTTTTCAAAGTATAATTGATGATGAATTAGATAAAGATGAACTGCTTATTATTACAGGAGACTTTAATATGAGTTTAAATAATAAGAATATTCCTAAATATATTAAAGAACATAAATATTTAGATCCTTTCTTTGATTATATGGGTGGTAGTTTTCCTAGTAGACCTGATATGAGAATGATAGATCACATATATTTAAAAGGTTTTGATTGTGCTAAGTTTGCTGTAGATACAACTTCTAATGATTGTGGCTTTTTAAGTGATCATAATCCAATTAGTTGTGAAGTTACTCCTAATAAAGATAATTTATTATAATAGGCTAGTGCCTATTTTTTTTGTGCTAATTTGACTTATATATTTTCATATGGTAGTATAGATAACGTCGCTATAAATCAAGGAGTGAAATATTTATGTTAAAATATAAGAATTCTTGTTTTAGAATTTCTATTTTAGCATTATTACTAATTATTATTTCTATTAGTGGTTTTGTTTATTATAGAGATAATCTATACGAGAGTTTAAATGTGGATTTAAAGGGATATGACATTGTATATGGTAAAGAAGTTAAATTAGATAATTTAATAAAAAAAGATGGATTATCATATACAATAATACAAGATATAGATACTAAAAAATTAGGAAGACAAGATGTTTTGATTGAAGTTAAAAAAGATAATGTTACTAAAGTGATTCCAGTAGCTGTTAATGTTATGGATATTAGTGAACCTGAAATCAAACTAAAAGAGACTTCAATTTCTATTACTGAAGGTGATTCTTTAAATGTTAGAGATTATATCGAGTCTGTCGTTGATGATGGTGATAATTTAGAGTATAAAGAATCTGTTAGTGATGGTGATTTAAGTTACTATACTATTAATACTAATTTAGATACTAATACTAATGGTGAATATAATGTTGAGGTAGTTGCGGTTGATAAGGCTAATAATAAAACTGTTACTAATTATACGGTTACTGTTAATAAAAAGCCTGAACCTGTAGTTCAACCACAACACCAATCGAATACAAATTATAGAGTTGTTGATAATGCAGCACTTAATGCTGCTGGAGGCGACATAGTACAAATTGCTTATGCTTTACTTGGAAGTCCTTATGCATCTGGTGGAAATACTCCTAGTGGATTTGACTGTTCTGGGTTTGTTCAATATGTATATTCTAGGGCAGGAATTTACGTTAGTAGAAGTTCATCAACACAAGCTTATGATGGTGTAGGAGTTAGTTATGAAAACGCTATGCCTGGAGACATATTAAGTTGGGGTCATAATGGTCGAGTAACACATTCTGCTATATATGTTGGAAATGGTATGATGATTCATGCTGCGAATTATAGTACTGGAGTAATATTAAGTAGTGTTTCTGGATGGGAAAATGGATCCTATGATAGATTAATGTATGTTAGAAGAATAAGTTAATTAAAATAAGGAAAATTCTATTTTTCCTTTTTTTATTAAAAATGTTTTTGTTATAATGAAATTGGTGGGTGATTCAGTTGAATGAGTATGTATTAAAAGTATTAAGAAAATCTAAAAAGGTTATTTCTTTAGAGGAAATTATAGAAAAAGTAAAAAATAGATATTTAAAAGATAATCCTGATAAGACAAATTTATCTGAAGATGATATTCTTGAAATTATGGGCATAGTTGAAGATTTAGAGAAAAACTATGAAATTATTCGAATTGGTGATGGTTTTAAATTACTTAGGAATACATCTTTTCATAAAGGAAAATTTACTTTTGATAGTAAAGGGGCTAAAGTAATAGAAGATAATTCATATATTAATGATTTTGGAGATTTAGTTATTAATAAAACTGAATTTCGTGTATCACGTGATGGCTATAATGGTGCTCATAGTGGTGATTTGGTTTTAGTAAATGTAGAAGGATCAGGAAAAAAGTCTAATAATATTGTATATACTGTGCTTGAGGATAGACTTGGTGATTTATATGGTGAAGTGTTTAAGGATGAATATGGTTTTTATATGAAGCCTGTTGATAAGACATTATCCGATGTAAGAATTATATTGAATGAAGAACAAGTTGATCATTCTCAATTAGTTGTTGGTGATAGATTAAAAGTTAAAGTTAATAATAATAGTGGATATAGTAATGTTTATACTTGTCGTGTTTTGAGAAAATTAGCTCATAAGGATTCTCCTGATAATGAGATTAGATGGGAAGCATTAAAATATGGAATGGATGATGATTTTAGTGAAGAATCTTTGCAACAAGTAAAAGATACTCCTACTAAAGTTCTTCCTATGGATAAAGTTGGTAGAGAAGACTATACTGATGAAGAAACTTTTACTATCGATGGTGCTGATACTAAAGATATGGATGATGCTTTAAGTTGTAAAAGACTTGAAAATGGAAACTTTTTATTAAGAGTACATATTGCGGATGTTGCTCACTATGTTAAAGCAGGTTCTGCACTTGACTTAGATGCTTATCGTAAAGGAACTAGTACATATGCCGGTGGTAAAGTTATTCCTATGTTACCTCATGAAATATCTAATGGTATATGTTCTTTGAATCCTGATGAAGAAAGACTTACAATTACTTGTAATATGGAAATAGATAACGATGGAAATGTTGTTAATCATAGAATTGTTAAAGGGGTTATAAAATCTAATTTAAAGATGAGTTATGATAAAGTTAATGATATCTTAAAAAATGATGTTGTTGATCCTCAATATGCACCACATGTTAAAACATTAAAGACTTTAGAACAATTAAGTTATATACTTAGAAAGAAGAGATTAAAACATAATGCTATCGAATTTGGTACTGGTGATAAAGAACTTAAATATGATAAAGATGGTTATGTTATAGGTAGTTATGAAAGAATTAATGATATAGCTGAAGATTTAATAGAAGAATGTATGATTGCTGCTAATGTTACTGTTGCTAAGCATTTATCTAACAATGGTTTTCCGTGTTTATATCGTGTTCATGATACTCCTAATGATGAAAAGATTGGCGATTTAATTCACTTAATGAATATAGCTGGTCATAGATATAATAAGTATGATGCTGAGGAATGTTGTTCTAATCCTAGAAATTTACGTGATTTGATTAGTTATATTAAAAATAATACTGGACATTTAGCAGGAGTTTTATTGAATAGAGCTATAAGAGGTATGAGTAAAGCTAAATATAGTCCTATAAATATAGGTCATTATGGATTGGGTGAGCCTTACTATTGTCATTTTACTTCTCCTATCAGAAGATATCCTGATTTAGTTATTCATAGATTGATTTATCAAAATATTTTCCATGAAAATGTTGGTAAAAAAATAACTCCGGTTAATTTAATAGAAATAGGTGAACATACTTCAAAGAAAGAAAGAGCAGCTGATGATGTTGAAAGAGCTGTATTTGGGCTAAGAAGTGCTCAATATATGAAAGATCATGTTGGTGAAGAGTATATGGGAACTGTTGTAGAGGTTGGAGAAAATGGACTTAGAGTTGCATTAGATGGTTCTGCCATAGAGGGGTCTATTAGACTTAAAGATTTAGATGGCAAACATTATCATTTTGAAGAGGAAACTATGTCATTGACTTCAGAAGTTGATAATTATCATTTTGGAGATAGATTAAAGCTTGTTTGTATGGATAATAAAGATGTCATATCTCAACATGCAACTGACGAAGAACGCATGGAATATGATAATTATATTAAAACAAGACCAAAAGTTGATAACAAGGTTGTTTACTTTAGTGTTAAGAAAGATGACAATAATGCTAAGGGAAGAGGAAGGACTTTGAAAAAAAGTGCTTAATGCGTTGATATTTTAGTGTTGAAATGTTAAAATTATAAGTGATAATTGATAATTAAGGTTGTCACTTATTTTTATTGGAGGAGATGCGATGAACATAAATGTTTTGTCCATTATTAGAAATTTAATTGATATTTTTATTGTATGGGCTATATTTTATTATATATTTAAAAATATTAAGAATAACGTTAAATTAGCTCTTATTTTTAAAGGTGTTATTTTTATTGTTATTTTGAATATAATTAGTGATTTATTTAATCTTGTTACTGTACAAGTTTTATTACAATATATTATTGAATGGGGACCTATTGCGTTAATAGTTGTTTTTCAACCTGAAATTAGAACTATTTTGGAACAATTAGGTCGTAGTCAATTACTTGGTAAACATAAGACATTAACTGTTGATGAAAGAGAAAGATTAGTTTATGAGATAGTTAATGCTTGTGAATATATGTCTAGAGAACGAATTGGTGCTTTAATTGTTTTAGAAAGAGACGTTTCTTTAGCAAATTATATTGAAAAAGCTAAAAAAGTTTATGCTGATTTATCAAGTGATTTATTAGTTGCTATATTCTATGAAGGTAATCCATTACATGATGGTGGATGTATTATTCAAGGAGATAGAATTACTTGTGCTGGAGCAGTTTTCCCTACAAGTAGTAGTACAAAGATTAATAGAAATCTAGGTACTAGACATAGAGCTGCTTTAGGATTAAGCGAAGAAACAGATGCTATAAATATTGTTGTTAGTGAAGAAACAGGAAAGATAAGCATTTGTATTAAAGGTGAAATGCTATACGATTTAAGTTTAGATGATGTAAGAATGTTATTAATAGATGAATTAAAACCTAGAACTGAAGAAGATTACGAGACTGAGGAAGAGGAAGATATTTATGAAGAAGAAAAGTAATAATATTTTTATAAGAATATTCAGTTCTATTGGTAGATTTTTTGATAAGATTTTACTTACTCCACTTACTAAATTATTCTTTAAATTTGGTGAATGGATTAATGATGGTGGTAAGTTCTTAGATAAAATGAGTGGAAATAAATCATTCTTACTTATTATAAGTTTGATTCTTGCATTTTCTGCTTTTATAGTTATTGATAAAGAAAATGATGTTACTATTGATCAATATGCTGAAATATTATATCAACAACCTGTAACTGCTATATATAATGAAGAATTATATGTTGTTGAAGGATTACCTGAGGCTGTTGATATTACATTAGTTGGTCAAAAAAGACATATTTTCTTAGCTAAACAGTCTCCATCTAATGGAGTTACTGTTGACTTGACTGGTTTAAAACCTGGTCAACATAAAGTTAAGTTAAAATATTCTCAACCATTAAAGAGTTTAGATTATAAATTAGATCCTAGTGAAGTAACAATTACTATTTATAAGAAGGTAAGTACTACTAAATCACTTACTTACGATATATTACATCAAGATGAATTGGATTCTAAGTTATATATTGATAAAGTTACTTTAGATAGATCTGAAGTTATTGTTAAGGGTAGTCAAGAAAGTCTTGATAAAGTAGCAACTGTTAAAGCATTAGTAGATGTTAATGATATACCTGCTGGTTCAGTTGGTGAAGTTACTCTAAAAGATGTACCTTTAGTTGCTTATGATACTAATGGTAAAGTTATTAATGTTGAAATAGTTCCTAAGACTATAACATGTAAATTAGGTATTACTTCTCCAAGTAAAGAAGTACCTATTAAGGTTATTCCTAAGGGAACAGTTAGTCTAGGTAAATCTATTAAATCTATTGAAAGCAATATTAGTAAAGTAACTGTTTATGGTAGTGAAGCTGCTGTTGATAAGTTAGAACAATTAGAAGTAGAAATTGATGTTGATAAGTTAAGTAAAGATAAGACGTTTAATATTACTTTAAATGCTCCTAACGGAATTACTGAATTAAGTGAAACACAAATTACTGTTAAGGTTACTCTAGATTCAAGTGAATCTAAGACTATTGAAGGAGTTAGAATTATTCCTGAGAATTTACCTGCTGGTATGACTGCTCAGGCTGCTAGTGAAGCTGATTCTACTGTTACTGTTAAAGTTACTGGTAGTAGTGAATCTATTCAAAAGGTTACAGTAGATAATGTTAAAGCTTATGTAGATTTAAGCAATGCTAAACCTGGAACAAGTGAATATACAGTAAAAGTTACTGGTGATGATTTAACTCTTACATATGAGATTACATCTAATAAGAAGGTTTCAATTACTGTAACTGGTTAATAATAAAACTCAAGTTTTTATGGATGAACTTGTCAATAAAAAGTAGACAATAAAAACTCTTTATTTAAACCCTAATTGAGTTCTATATTCAATTGGGGTTTTATAATTTAATGCATAGCTAGG
>ONIZ01000016.1 GCA_900317975.1 uncultured Bacillota bacterium | reverse complement strand
TTTCCTATTGCAACAACAATACAAGCTCCTACTAAAGAAACTAATATGTTTCCAACAAACCCAGATCCACTAATTCCAACTAATCCTAATACAAAAGAACCAACTACTCCACCAATAACACCTAAAATGATATTTCTAAGTAATCCTCCTTTAGTTTTCATAATTAGACTAGCTAACCATCCAGCAATAGCTCCAATTATAATTGCTACTATAACGTTAGTCATATTATCATCCTCCTATAATAATTATATCATATAAAGTAACTAATAATTACTTTTACCAAATTTACTAAATGGATAAATAGAAATAATAGTTCTACCTCTAATATCATCTTTATCTATAGGACCAATATATCTACTATCTAAACTAATCTTTCTATTATCACCCATAACAAAATATTTATTATCACCTAATGTTACTGCTTTAAAGTCTTTAGTACCTTCATGACTAAACTTTTCTTTTACATATTTACCATTAACATATAATTTACCATTCTCATAACTAATAGTTTCTCCAGGTAAGCCAATAACTCTCTTAATTATATATTCACTCTTACCACTAGCATCCTTATATTTAACAACAACAATATCAAATCTTTCTAATTTATCAAACTTGTAATATATTTCATCAAGTAACATAACATAACCATCATGTAATGTAGGATACATAGAATCACCAACTACATTTACAGGAGATATTACAAATCTTTTAATTAGTAATACTGCTATTATAATTAAAACATAAGGTAAATATTCTTTAATAATTTTCTTAATCTTTTCATTTTTCATAATAGAATTATATCACAAAAAAAATAAGGTGTTAAACCTTATTTTTATTGTTGACCTCTTTCTTTTATACGATATGTACCAACCATATCCTTTAAGAAGTTTAACTTAGCTCTTCTAACTTTACCTTTTCTAACAACAGTTATTTTAGCAACTTTAGGAGAGTGTACAGGGAAAGTTCTTTCAACTCCTACACCACTAGACATTTTTCTAACAGTAAAAGTTTCAGTAACACTTCCACCCTTTTTAGATACTACAATTCCTTCATAAGTTTGGATTCTACTTCTTTTACCTTCAACGATCTTAACATCTACTCTTACAGTATCTCCAACTCTAAATTCAGGAACATTTGGATTAAGTTGTTTAGCATTAATCTTGTCAATAATGTTCATATATAAGTTCTCCTTTCTAGAAATTCATGCATTAATGTAATCATAATATATAAATAAAAGCGGATTACTGCTTAATTGACAAGTTAAATTATAACACAAAATATCTATATGTGCAAATAAATTTATAAAAAAAGAAGACTAAATTAGTCTTCATCATAACTTGAAGTATTTAATAATACAATTAATCCTATACAAGCACCTATTACTATAGATAAAGATATTATCATTAAGCATACATAGATTACTCCACTATCACTTTTATTACTAATAGTAATAGTCGCATCACCCGTGTTATATGAAACTACATTTTTCTTTAACATATCATTTTGTAAAGGAATAGTTAACATAGAAACTTGTTTCTTATCATTAATACCACTAATATACATTATAAGTTTTACATTTCCTAAATAAGTTTTATCTTTACCTTCATTATATTTAGAAAGTTCTTCTCTAAATTTAGTTATAGGAAAATCTAAATCCTGACTAAACTTCAATTCATCAGTTTTTACAGCTTCAATTTCTTTAGTTAAAACATTTTCTTCATCTTTAAATACAACATCTTTCGTCTCAGGATCAACAATTTCAAATAAAGAAACAACACTATAATTCATATTATATGATATTTTTTCATCAAACTTAGATTTATAACCAAAAGTTGTACTAATACTATCATAACTACCATTCATTTCTGTTTCTTCTACACAATTTCCTTGATTACATAAAGTATATTTAATAGAACTAGATTCATAATAATTAACATCTTTAACATTACTATCATTTATATATTTAATAGAAAAATTTATTATAAAGAATATTGATAATAATAAGATTATTATTAATATTATTAATCTAAAAATAAACTTTTTATATCCTTTATCTTCAGAACTACTAGGAATAACTCCATCATCTAAATGAGAATAAATCTCCTTTGCTCTTCTATTAGAATCATCAAAAGCTTCTTCTATAATCTTAGTACTTTCTAATATATCTTCCTTATTATCAGTCATACTAATATTATGAATATCCTCTGCTTCTATTCTTTCACTAGTAGACTCATCTACTCCAGAATGATCTTCATCAGACTCTATTGTAAGAATATCTAATTCTTCTGTATTAGAGTCATCAAGTATTTCACTATCTTCAATTAGTTCTTGTTCATCTTTAATTATAGGTTCTTCTTCTTGTACATTAGATAAATCCTCTTCATGTACATCTGATAAATTTTCTTCTTTTTCTTTAACTGAATCCAAAGAAATAGAAATAAGATTATCTAATTCTTCATCATCTTTTTCCTCTGAAGAAATAACAGGAGCAATTAAATCATCATCTAAATCAATTTCATCAGGTTCTTCTATATTTAATTCTTCTACTTCATCTTTATCAATTTCTTCAATTAATTTATTTATTACATCAATATCTTCGTTTATAGCAATAATATTATCTAAATCTTCTTTTTTTGGAACTCCTTCTAACTCCTTAGTTTCTTCATCAGATTCTTTAGTTTCCTCATTCTCTAAATCTTGAGTATCATCTTTTTCAGGCTCACCATCTTCTTCAGAAACTATTTCTTCATTAACTTCTTCTTTTTCTTCTATTTCAGCAGGAGTCTCATCATCAAAATCAATTACATCGTTAGAAATATCTTCAATAACAACCTTTAACTCTTCATCTTTTAAAGTTTCTATTTCTAATTCATCATTAAAATCAGTTTTAATCTTACGGCTATTTTGAACTTTTTTCTTTTTATAATCATTATTAATATTTTCATCTAAAATACTATAATTTAACTTTTCTTTCTTATCATCAATCTTAATAGAAACATTATTTTCTAATTTAGCAGCTCTAGTCTTAGTAGTTTGAGTTTTTTTACTTTTGCTATATGGATAACTCTTCTTATAGTTTTTATTATTCTTCTTTTTACTACGACTTTTACTAGTCTTATTAGAAGTTTTTTTATAACTACTTTTTTTCTTTTTCTTTTTAAGTTCACTACTTGCCATATAATCACTCCTAACCAGTAACCCTATCTACTTTAGATTATAACATACTATTTAAAATAATAATATTATTATTTACCTTTACTTGTACTTTTAACTATATTTTTATCATTTATACTAATTAATTTACTTTCAGCTTCTTTTTGAATAATTATTAATTTTTTACTCATTTCTTCTAATTCTTTTTTCATTAAGAATTTTCTATATTTAACTTTTATCATTAATCTAAATTTTTCTACTCTATCTAAACAAATCTTATAGATATCACCATCATCATCTTCATCACTTAATAATAAATCCATTAATTCATTTATTAATTTATTAAACTTATGATTAACAACTCTAGATACAAAAGGATGACCTAACTTCTTATCATATAGAATAATGTTTACTATTTCTTCTCCATCAACATGAAAACTCTTCCTAGAAGGCAATATATAACTATAAACATCATCATAATCATAATTAATTCTCTTAAATGTATGTTTCTTTTTATCTAGTTTATACATTTTAATCATCTCCCAGTAAATCAGGTCTAACTTCTTTTGTACGTTTAATACTTTCTTCTTTTCTATACTCCTCTATTCTTTTATGATCACCTGAAAGTAAAACTTCAGGAACTTCCATTCCCTCATATACTCTAGGCTTAGTATATGTAGGATAATCTAATAAATAATTATCTTTATAAGAGAAAGAATCTTCTAAATAACTTTGTTCATTGATAACACCAGGAATTAACCTAGTAATAGAATCAACCAATACCATCGCAGGTACTTCTCCACCAGTTAATACATAATCACCTATACTTATTTCTAAATCACAAATAGATCTTATTCTCTCATCAAATCCTTCATAGTGTCCACATATAATAATTAAATGTTTTTCATGAGATAATTCAAAAGCCATTTTTTGTTTATATGGAACTCCACTAGGAGTAAGTAATATTACTTTAGAATCATCCGTTCTAATAGATTTAACACAATCAAATATAGGTTGGCACATTAAAACCATACCAGCTCCACCACCATAAGGAGTATCATCAACCTTATTATGAGGATCATCTGTATAATCTCTAAAATTAATAAGATTAATTTCAACTTTTTCAGTATCAATTGCTCTTTTAATTATAGATTCAGTAAACACACCATCAAACATATTTGGAAATAATGTTAAAATATCTATTTTCATATTATTACATCCCATCTATTAAATTTACAGTAATAGTCTTATTAGATTTATCAATAGAAATAAATTCTTCATTATAAGGAACTAATATTTCTTTATCTAATTTAATTCTAATTAACTTATTATTTCTACCCGTAGAAAATATTTCTAGTATTATACCACTTCTACCATCATTAGTAATTACTTTATAGCAAATTAATTCTTCATCTGTTATTTCAGTATCATTTAATTGTAATAAATCTCTATCAAAATATACTTTTTTTCCTACTAAAAATAATACTTCATTAATATCATGATAATCATCTAAAAAAACCATATCAAAAGTTTTATGCTTACGATAACTTTTAATATTATATTCTTTATCACCAATAATTAAATTATTACCTTTAACAAATACTCTATCTTTATAAGGAAAATCACTTCTTATTCTAAGTTCTCCTTTAATACCATGAGTATTAACAATTTTACCTATATATACTTTATTCATCTAAACAACTCATTTCATATAAAATAATTGATGCAGCAACCCCTACATTTAAACTTTCAGTTTTCTCATTCATAGGAATATATAAAAACTTATCACAAGCATCATATACTTCATAACTAAGTCCATTTCCTTCATTACCCATAACTATCGCAAACTTATTCTTAGCTTCATTATCTAATCTTCTAGGATTAATACCATCAGAAACATCAGTACCATAAATAATGAAATCTTTTTCTTTTAAATTATTAATAACTTTAACTAAGTCTCTTGTGACAATATTAATTTGAAACATCATACCTTCAGCACTTCTAATAACTTTAGGATTATATAAATCAACTGAATCAGGAGATATAACAATAGTATCAACATTAAATGCACAACTACTTCTAATGATAGTTCCTAAGTTACCAGGATCTTGAACTCTATCAATAAGTAATATTTTATTACCAATAATTTCATTAGAAGTTTTCTTTTCAACTACTCCAATTATATTAGGAGGTGTATTAGTAGAAGATAATTTCTTCATAACATCTAAACTAACTACAGTAATATTTACATCAATTGAATAAACTCCTTCTGATAAAACAAAAACTTCTTTTAATCTTCCAGCTTTATAAGCTTCTTCTACCAAATGATATGTTTCAACTAAAAAGTACTTAGAAGTCTTCCTAAATTTTCTATCTTTTAATTTAGAATATTCTTTAATAATTTTATTATTCACACTGCTTATCATAAAAACTCCTTCATTTCTTTTCCAATTTTTTTACACCCAGGACAGTTTTCTTCAACTAAATTCCAAAATCTTTTTGAATGATTACCATGTATTAAATGAGATAATTCATGCATAATTACATAATTTAAATATTTAGGATCTCTTTTTATAAGTTCTAAATTAAGCGTAATAACATGTGTTCTAACATTACAAACCCCCCACCTTGTCTTCATCTTTCTAATTCTTAAAGTTGGTTCAGGTATATTACGAGTAAATTTATTATAATTCTCTTCTAATTTTTCTTTAAATATTTTAGAAGCTTCTTTTTTATAGAAAGTATCTACATCATATCCTTCCTTCATATAACAATTATCTTCATCTAATTTAATACCCCTAACATCTTTATAAACAATATTATATCTTTTACCTAAATAATAGAATCCATCATTATTAATATTTTTTCTTTTTTGAGTCTCTATCATTTTAGCAATTTCATTATATGATTTTTCTAATAAATCTTTAATAAAAATATTAAGTGTAAAAGTATTAGTAGTTACATAAATTTTCATATCTTCTTTAACCCTGATATAAGTATTTCTAGTTGTTCTTTTTCTAATAATAACTACATCATATATTTCATTGTTAACCTTAAATTGCATATTATCCACCAAATATATTTTATCATAAAAAAAATTAGTAATAAATAATTACTAATTCTAAGTTAATACTTCAATATCATTAAATGCTTGATCTATTTGCTCATTATATAAATTTTGTACTTGATTAGCATATTGTTGTGTAGAATTTTGAGTTTGAGCAACTTGTTGATTATATTGTTGTGTTTGAGTAGTCTGTTGCATTTGAGCTACTTGCTGAGTTTGAGCTGTTTGTTGAGAATATTGTTCTGTTTGAGCTACTTGTTGAGTTTGAGTTGCTTGTTGAATATATTGTTCTGCTTGAGCAACTTGTTGTGTTTGAGTAGCTTGTTGTGTTTGAGCTACTTGCTGAGTTTGAGCAACTTGTTGAGTTTGAGTTGCTTGTTGAGTATACTGTTTTACTTGAGCAACTTCTTGTGTTTGAGTTGCTTGTTGAGTATCTTGTTGAGTATACTGTTCTGTTTGAAAATCTACTTGATCATCTATTTGTTCCATAGCAGTTATATATCTTTCAATAGTTTGAGTTTGTTCTTCAAACTGATCATCTACTGTAGTATCTCTTACAGTATAAGAGTTTTTAGTATTACTAGAAATAATATTATTTGTATATACTCTTTGAGAATCATATTGATTCTTATACATATCTCCATTACTCCACATATCAACATCATAATCTATCTTACCATTGTAAGCTCTATACTCACTCATATCATCACCTATTAAAATATTAACATAAATAAAATAAAAAAACTACACAAAATTTTGTGTAGTTATTCTATTTGTCTCTTAATTCACATTTGAATTTTTCAACAACTTTAGAAACTATTTTGTTAAAGTCAATCATAACTTCTTCATCAGTAAGAGTTCTATCAATTCCATTATATAATAGGTTAAATGCAACACTCTTCTTATTACTATCTATTTTGTCGCCTTCATATAAATCAAATACTCCTACTTCTTGTAGTATTTTACTAGAAGCTTTTTTAATTGTAGATATTACATCTCCTACTTGAACATCTTTATCTAAAATATAAGCCATATCTTTTTCTATAGAAGGATATTTAAATGATTCTTTATATTTTAATTGATTAGTTTTTCCATATAAACAGTCTAAATTCAATTCGAATACATATACATCTTCTTTTTCTATATTAGGATGAACTCTACCTATAACACCAATTTTTTTATTATCAATTAATATATCAGCACATACACCAGGATGAAAATCATCATAACTACTCTTTTTAAATGAATATCTAGAATTATATCCCATATAATCAAGTAAATTCTCTATAATTCCTTTTACATAGAAGAAATCAGCTTTAATATTTTGTTTTAATCCATATAAGTAATTACCTTTAATTAATCCACTTACTTTAGAAATCTCATCATATTTATCATTATATGTTTTAGCAATTTCATAAATAAATACATCTTCTACTCCACGAGCTTTGTTATATGAATAAGTATTTAATAATGATGGAATTAATGTAGTTCTAATAATGCTTTTATCTACACTCATTGGATTAGGAAGTACTACATGTTTAACATCTTCATATTTAAACATGTCTGCCATAGTAGGACTAACTAATGTATAAGTCTTAACTTCATTTAATCCTAAAGATCTAAGTCTCTTAGATACTAATTTTCTATATTTAACATCTCCTATATATCTACCTCTTCTAGTAGCTACTTGAGGTAGTGTAGATTCTAAATTATTATATCCATAAAGTCTACCTATTTCTTCAGCAATATCATTAACATAAGGCTCAATATCCAACCTTCTAGCAGGAATAGTTGCAACAAACTTATGATCTTTTAATTTATAAGGAAAATCTAGTCTTTCTAATTCTTTACACATATCTTCTTCACTGATATGCATTCCAAGTATTTTATTAACATCTTCTGCTACAAATTCAATTTCTCTTTTCTCATGTTTAACATTATCTACTAGTACAAAACTATCAACTACTTTTCCATCAGCATATTTTTCTAGTAATGAAACTGCTCTCTTACTAGCCATTTCAGTATATTCAGAACATAATCCCTTTCCATATCTGATTGATGCTTCACTAGGAAGATTTAACTTCTTAGAAGTATTTCTAATACTAACAGCATCAAATATAGCTGATTCAATTAATATATTTTTAGTATTTTCATCAACTTCAGTATTTTGTCCACCCATTACTCCGGCAATACATACTGGCTTTTTACCATCAGTAATAACAATATCATTAGAATCTAGTTCTCTTTCCTTTCCATCTAATGTAATAATCTTTTCTCCATCTTTAGCATCCCTAACTAAAATCTTGTCACCTAACTTATCTTTGTCAAAGAAATGAAGTGGTTGACCAAATTCAAGCATTACATAATTAGAAATATCTACAACATTGTTAATAGGTCTCATTCCAGCAGCAAGTAATCTCTTTTTGATAAAATCAGGACTTTCTTTAATAACTACATCTCTAACTTCACGAGCCATGTAATAAGGACATCTACCAGTTTTAATTTCTAATTTGAAATAATCATCTATTTTATCTTTAATAGTTTTAAATTTTAATTCAGGTAATTTTACTTTTCTATTTAAAATGCAAGCTATTTCATAAGCAAATCCTATATGATAATAACAATCATTATTTCTATGTTTATGAACATCTAAATCATATAAAGTATCATCAAGTCCTAAATAAGCTAATGGATCTTTACCAACTTTAGCATCATCATCTAATTCAGTAATTCCTTTTGCATAAGTTTCATCAGTTTTTTCTTCTAAACCTAATTCAAATAAAGCACAAATCATACCATTAGATTCTACTCCACGAATTTTACTCTTCTTAATTTCAAAATCTCCTGGCAATACTGCTCCAGGCAATGCAACTATTACTTTTAATCCTTCTCTAACATTTGGAGCACCACATACAATTTGTTGTAATTCTTTATTACCAATATCTACCATACAAACATGTAGATGGTCACTATCAGGATGATCTTCAACTGTTTTTATCTCACCAATAACTAAATTATCTATATGATGAGTAATTACTGCTTCTACATTGATACCTGCTTCAGTTATTTTTTTAGCAAGTTCTTTTGGTTCTTGATCAGATATATCAATATAATCAGCTACCCAATTAAGACTTATCATTATTCTTCATCCTCCCTATCAAATGTTTTAACTTCTCTTAAATCTGTATTATAGAAAACTCTAATATCATTGATATCATATTTCATCATAGCAAGTCTTTCTGCTCCAAATCCAAATGCAAATCCACTCCAAATACTAGGATCATATCCACTCATTCTAAGTACATCAGGATGAACAACTCCTGCTCCAACAACAGTTACCCAACCACTATGTTTACAAACACCGCAACCTTTTCCTTTACAATTTGAACAAGTTACATCAACTTCAACACTAGGTTCAGTAAATGGATAATAACTAGGATGGAATCTAGTTTCAGTCTTTTCTCCTAATAATCTTTTAAATATTACATCCATAGTTCCTTTTAAATCAGATAAAGAAATATTTTTATCAACAATTAATCCTTCTATTTGCATAAATTGATGTGAATGAGATGCATCATCATCATCTCTACGATATGTTTTTCCAGGACAAATCATTCTGATAGGTTCTACTCCCTTACCCTCTAACATAGTACGAACTTGTACAGGAGAAGTTTGACTTCTAAGTAAAATTTCATCACCATCAATATAGAAAGTATCTTGAGCATCTCTTGCAGGATGTCCTTTAGGAATATTTAACATTTCAAAGTTATATTTATCTAACTCAACCTCAGGCCCATCTACTACGTCATATCCCATATTAAGGAAAACTTCTTCAACTTCTTCAATTAGTTTTTCAACAATGTTTGGACTACCCTGTCTAACTTTAGTAGCAGGTAAAGTAACATCTACACTATCTTGAATTAATTTCTTATTTAATTCTTCTTTTTCTAAATTATCTTTAGTTTTCTCATAGAAATCATTAAATAATACTTTTACTTCATTTACTTTCTTACCAAATTCAGCCCTCTCACTAGGATCAACATCTTTAATAGAACTATTTAATTTAGTAATTAATCCATTCTTACTTAGATATTTAATCTTTAAATCATTTAATTCTTTTAAATCTTTTACTTCTTTAAGATCTTTCTCTAATTCTTTCTTTACATCATCTATCATAATAAAATCTCCTTTATTTTATAAAAAAAGACTATAATTTAAGGACGCAAACTACGTGGTACCACCTTAATTTATAGTCTTCTACTATACACTCTAATTCTTAACGCGAACAACGCTTACTATTAATAAGAACTCCTAAGGCGAATTCGAAAAACTTGCTTAATCTATTCTCACCAACCATAGACTCTCTAATAAGCTACATTTTCTACTACTCCTTAATCAAAGTCGATATATGTATTCTATCACAAATATTAAATATTACAAGATATTTATACTGTTCTTAACTCTTCTTCTTTTTTCTTTAATTCTGCTTCAATCTTTTTATTATATTCATTAACTTGATCTTGTAATTGCTTTTCTAATCTATCTTGCTCATCTTCATTTTCTGCTTCTTCTTTAATATCATCCATAGCACCTTTTCTAATATTACGAATAGCAACTTTTTCTTCTTCAGCTAATTTCTTAACTTGTTTAACTAATTCTTCTCTTCTTTCCTCAGTTAATTGTGGAATAACTATTCTAATAGTTTCTCCATCATTAGAAGGATTATATCCTAAATTAGCCGCAACAATAGCTTTTTCAATATCACCTAAAGAATGTTTATCAAAAGGTTTAATTTGTAAAATTCTAGCTTCAGGTACAGTAATAGTTGCTAAACTCTTTAAAGGAGTTGGAGTACCATAATACTCAACCATTACACCATCAAGACTTGAAGGGTTAGCTCTACCAGCTCGAACAGTAGCAAACCTATGATTTAATGTTTCAATAGTTTTATCCATATCTTTCTTACTATTTTCTAATATTTGACTCATAATTACACCTCACCATAATTATATAATAAAAATTATTAATTTTAAATAAAAAAGTGCATTAAGCACTTTTATAATCTTCAATCACCTTTTTCAATTCTTTTATTAATTTCTTTTTTTCTTTTTCCTCTAATAAATCATCCATATCATATTTAGAATCAATATAAGTATGACCAATAATTTTTCCATTTTTAACAAATATTAAATTAGGTATATCTAAATACACATTAGAATCATTATCCTCAGGTAAATAATCTTCTAAAATAGTAATAATTTCTTTATAATTTTTAGTATTATTTTCTTTAATATTACTAGGATTATAATAATATATTTCATTTAATTCACTAGAATTTAATGTATCAAGTATTAACTCAGTATAATAAAGACTCTTCTCATCATCACTATCAGCAAAGTAAACAATACCTGTCCCATCACTTAATAAATCAATTACATCATGTACTCTAGCATATTTAAATGGATTTTTTTTAGAAACATTATATTCAACAGAAAATTTCTCATTATCATCCATTCTACTCTTATTACTTACTTTAACAGAAGAACAACCAGTAATAGTTATTAAACCAATAAATAAAAGAATTAATAGTTTTTTCATAAAAACTCCTATGCGTTTTGAATTTGACTCATTACTTCACTAGCAAAATCTTCTTGTCTCTTTTCAATTCCTTCTCCGACAGCATATCTGCAAGCTTTAACAATAGTAGCATTATTACTTTCTAAATATTTTTCAATAGTTAAAGATGAATCTTTAATAAATTCTTGTTCAACTAAGCAAACTTCTTTATAGAATTTGTTTAATTTACCAACAGCCATTTTTTCAATAACATCTTCTGGCTTCTTAGCATTCTTTTCATCATTTTTAATTTGTTCTTTAATAACTTCTTTTTCTCTTTCAACCATTTCTTCAGGAATATCTTCACGAGTTACTCCTACAGGTGACATAGCTGCATCTTGCATAGCAACATCTTTAGCAACTTCTTCATTTCCACCGTTTAAAACAACTAAACTAGCAATTTTTCCACCTAAATGTAGATAGCTACCAAAAATTTCATCATCATTCTTTTCAACAACTTCAAATCTTCTAAATGATAATTTTTCTCCAATTTTAGCAGTTAAACTAATAATTCTTTCACTAACTGTTTCTCCACCTAGATCTAATTCATTAGCTTCATCCATATCTTTTGGATTATTCTTTAATAATGCTTCTGCTAATTCATCAATAAATCCTGTGAAATTTTCATTACTTGCAACAAAATCTGTTTCACAGTTAACTTCTAATATAACAGCTTTATTTCCATCAACTTTAACAGTTGCTAAACCTTCAGCAGCAATTCTAGAAGCTTTCTTTTCAGCTTTAGCAATTCCTTTTTCTCTTAGCCAATCAATAGCTTTTTCCATATCTCCGTCTACTTCAGTAAGTGCTTTCTTACAATCCATCATACCAGCACCAGTTTTTTCTCTTAATTCTTTAACATCACTTGCTTTAATCATTTTTTAATCTCCTTCTACACATAATATTATATAAAAAATTAATAATAAAAGGAAGATATAAATCTTCCTAATAATTACTTACTTAAGGCTTCGATTAATTCAACCTTTTTCATAGTTGAATAACCTTTAACTCCAGCTTCTTTAGCTCTAGCTTTTAAATCAGCTAATGTTACTTTAGAAAGATCTTCTGTTTCTTCAGTTTCTTCCTTTTCTTCTTTTACTTCAACTTCTTCTTTTTCTTCATTAACTTCTTTTTCTACTTTTTTAGCTTTAGGAGCTTTCTTTTCTTCTTTATTAGGAGTATTTTCACTCTTAACATTTTCTTCTACTTCTTCTTGATCTTTAACTTTTTCATCTTCAGAAATATAATCAATTACTTCATTACCATTAACTTCTGCAATAGCATTAGTTAAAACTCCAAATAATAATTTAACACTTCTAATAGCATCATCATTACCAGGAATAACATAATCTACCATATCAGGATCACAGTTAGTATCTACAATACCAAATACAGGAATTCCTAATATTCTAGCTTCTTTAATAGCATTTTCTTCTTTCTTAGGATCAACAATAACTAAAGCTTGAGGTAATTTAGTCATATTACGAATACCACTTAAATTATTAACTAATTTAGCATATTCTTTTCTAATCTTAATTACTTCTTTTTTAGGTAATGCTTCAAAAGTTCCATCTTCTTCTTGTTTTTCAATTTCTTCCATTCTAGTAACTCTAGATCTAATAGTTCTAAAGTTAGTTAATGTACCACCAAGCCATCTTGTATTAACATAATACATTCCAACTCTTTCAGCACATTCTTTAGCAGCTTCTTGAGCTTGTTTCTTAGTACCTATAAATAGTACTTGTCCACCATTGCTAGCTATTTCTTTCATTGCTTCATAAGCATCTTCTAAGCACTTAACTGCTTTTTGTAAATCGATAATATAAATGTCATCCCTAGATGTATAAATATATTGTTTCATCTTAGGATTCCAACGTCTTTTCTGATGTCCAAATTGAACACCAGCTTCTAATAAATAATTCATTGATACAACACTCATTGTAAAATCTCCTTTTCGTTTTTTCTTCTATTAGTTTCTAACAATTTGTCACCCGTAGGCACTAGGCAAATAAATCCACTAATATGATTATTTTTCTAATGCAGCAACAATATCTGCTTTTTTCATACCAGTCACATCTATATTTTTAGATGCAGCTATTTCTTTTAATTCAGCAACTTTCATTGCAGAATAACTAACTTTGTCCTCTTTTTCTTCTTTTTTAGTTTCCTTTTTATCTTCTTTTACTTCTTTTTTAGTTTCTTTCTTAGCTTCACTCTTAGTAGTTTTTCCGGAAATAGTAACTTCAGTAGAATCTACTTTTACTTCTTTTACTTCTTTAAGTTCTAATCCTTTCTTAGCAACTTCTACTAATTTAGTAAATGCCTTAGGATCAGCTATAGCTAATTCAGATAACATTTTTCTATTAACTTCAACTCCTGATCTAGTTAATCCATTAATAAATTTAGAATAACTAATTTCATTCATTCTACAAGCTGCATTAATTCTAGCAATCCATAATTTTCTAAAATCTCTCTTCTTTTGTTTTCTATCTCTATAAGCATATTTTCTAGATGTCATTAATTGTTCTTTAGCTCTTTTATATAATCTATGCTTACTACCAAAATAACCTTTAGCAGCTTTTAACACTTTCTTATGACGAGCTTTAGTAACAGCTCCATTCTTTACTCTTGCCATTGTATTATTCCTCCTCTAATTATTTTAAGATGTTTTTAAATCTTGATTGATCAGCCTTAGATAAAGTAGATCCTTTTCTAGCCTTTCTATTAAATTTACCATTTTTACTACCAGTATTATGACGAGATCCATGAGATCCAATCTTATAATCGTTTTTACGTTTATTTAATACTTTAGCTATACTCTTACGAGTCTTAATTTTATTTTTTGCCATAATTTCCTCCTATTTGTCTTTTTTAGGTACAAGCAACATAGTCATTACCCTACCATCTAAATTTGGTTTTTGTTCAATATCTGCAATGTCTTCAACACGAGATGCAAACCTCTCTAGAACCTCATTTCCTAATTCAGTATGAGCCATTTGACGACCTTTAAAACGAATAGTTAATTTTATTCTATCGCCTTTTTCTAAATATTTAGTTGCATTTCTAAGTTTAGTTTCAAAGTCACCAACATCAATAACAGGTGATAATCTAAATTCTTTCAATTCAGATACATTAGCTTTTTGCTTTCTAATGTTTTCTTTCTCTTTTTTACGCTTTTCGTAACGGAATTTATTATAATCCATTACTTTAGCAACTGGTGGATTAGCATTAGGTGAAATAAGAACCAAATCAAGTGACGCATAACGAGCTAAAGTTAATGCATCCTCTAAAGGTTTAACTCCCACTTGTTCTCCATTAGGTCCAATTACTAATAACTGACTTGCATGAATTTGATCATTAATCAACATGTTATCCCTATTCTTTGCTATAAATAACACCTCCATCAAAAGAAAAAGCAGATATTATTCATATCCACTTTAAAAAACACAAAACAAAATTAATAATAATATATTTAAATATTTAATAATTTCATTTGGCTCTTTACCTACTGCTATTCGCTCTAGTCAGGTGGATATAAATCTCTTTCCATTTCTTAACGACTTATATTTAATCATATTTTATAAATATTGTCAACAATTTCACTATTTTTTATTAAAAATACTCTTAATTCTTCCTTTTCTTGCTCTAGAATTATTCTTTTTATAAATACCAACTCCATGAACAATTGCCATTTGAGCAAAATCATCAGTTTTCTCAAAACCATGTAACATCTTAGATTGAGTAGCTGTATTCATAAAATTATTTACATAATCAAAATGAGGATCATACATTCTACCTAAAACATGTCTATCATCTAAATAGCTATTATAAGGATTAAATGTTACCATTACTTCAGTACCATGAATATTAAGATCACCATGTAAATAATCTCTAATATTACCAAGTTTACTACCATCATATTCTGTTAAATAAACATAATTAGGATTTGCCTCTTTTACAGATTCAGGATCAAGAGAATACATATAACCAATCTTATCATCTATACCATCAATACAATCTTCTTTTACAAAAGATACAATTGTTTTAACAACATTACCATTTTTATCCATAACATCAGTTTTATGAGAAAGATATTTTTCTCCTTCAGCACTAGAAATCATTTGGCTTAAAGCACATGTTAAATCAGATAAATAAAAGAAGTCTCCCATTTGAATATCATTTTCATAATGATTTAAATCTCTAATCCTATTAATATATTTATCTAATATATCAAATCTTCTTTGTTCAAACTCATCAGCTAAAGCTTTTAAATCAGCCTCTAAGTCTCTTTTAGCTCTTTCTCTTTGAGCCTCAATTCTGCTATCAACAATATCTAATTTTAATTCTTCTATATAATTTTCATTAGCCATATATTTTTCGCCCCCCTAAAAAGCCTTTATATTATAACTCATAGCATTATAAAAGTAAAGAAAGAATTAAAAATTAATTCTTTCTTCTATATAATCTTTAACTTCATCTAATTTTAAAGTAACTTGTTCCATAGTATCTCTATCTCTTAAAGTAACAGTACCATTCTCTAAAGTATCATTATCTACTGTTAAACACCAAGGTGTACCAATTGCATCACTTCTTCTATATCTTTTACCAATAGATCCAGTTTCATCATAACTACACATAAAATATTTAGATAATTCATTATATATTTCATTAGCTTTTTCACCATGATATTTCTTTGCTAAAGGAAGTATTGCTAATTTATAAGGAGCTAAATAAGGAATAAACTTCATAACTTCACGAGTTTCTCCGTTTTCTAATTCTTCTTTACAATAACTATTATCTAAAATAGCTAAAACAGTTCTATCACAACCATAAGTTGATTCAATTATATAAGGTATATATTTCTCATTAGTATCAGGATCTAAATATTCTTGTGATACAGTTGAATATTCTTGATGACGGCTTAAATCAAAATTAGTTCTATTATGAGTACCATTAACTTCTCCCCATCCAAAACAAAACTTATATTCAATGTCACATGCCTCTTTAGCATAATGAGCTAATTTTTCATGATCATGATATCTTAATTTATCTTCAGGAATACCTAAATCCATAAAGTATTGTTTACCATATTCTTTGAAATATTTATATAAATCTGAATCAGTTCCTTCTTTACAAAATGTTTGATATTCCATTTGTTCAAATTCAATTGTTCTAAAAGTAAAATTACCAGGAGTAATCTCATTTCTAAAAGCTTTACCTATTTGTCCAATACTAAAAGGTAATTTAGCTCTCATAGTTCTTTGAACATTTAAAAAGTTAACATACTCGCCTTGAGCATTTTCAGGTCTTAAATACACTTTATTTTTACCATCTTCAGTAACACCTCTATGAGTCTCAAACATTAAATTAAATTGTCTAATATCAGTAAAATCACTTTTACCACATTTTGGACAAGGTACTTTATTATCTCTAATATATTTAATCATTTCTTCTTGAGTCATACCATCAGCATGAGCATTTTCATCATAATCATCTATTAAATTATCTGCTCTGTAACGCATTTTACAATTTTTACAATCAACTAAAGGATCAGAAAAACTTCCTACATGACCACTTGCTTCCCAAACTCTTGGATGCATAAGTATAGCAGCATCAACTTCATAAGCATTAGGTCTCTCTTGAATAAATCTCTTTCTCCAAGAATCTTTAATATTATTTTTAAGTCTTGCTCCTAATGGACCATAATCCCATGTATTAGCAAGTCCTCCATATATTTCACTACCCTGAAATATAAATCCATATTGTTTACAATAATTAACTAAATCTTCCATCTTTAAATTTTCCATTTACTTTACCTCCAAATAATTAATCAAATCATCTTTATCATTAAATACTTTAATATAATCAAGTATATTAATATCATTAAATTTATTTTTTATAGCTTTATTTAGTAATTTGATAATATCAGTATAATAATTATCTTTGTTATATATAATCATTTCTTTACTAGTATCAATTGTTCTAAGATCTTCTAACATACCAAATATTTCAGCAAAGGTCCCGGATCCTCCAGGTAAGAATAAAATCTTATCTGAATCATTATATAAATTAGAAGTTCTCATAAAAGTATTATCTAAATACTTATAATCTCCTCTAAAACCACTAAAATCTTCACCATATATTTTTAATGTATAAATAGTAACTTTTCTATTATTATCTAAGAATATATTAGTAATATTTCCCATCATACCGCCATCTATTAAGCCTCCCATATTTAGGTCATACCACTTACTTAAATTATTAGCTATATAAATACTATCTTCTATACAAGAATTATCTATATCAGTATGAGAAGAACACCCAATAAATATTTTCATAATACCTCCTATAAATAAAAAAACTTCTAGAATATCTAAGGACGAATAATTATCCGCGGTTCCACCTTAGTTATTCTAGAAGAATCAACTCTATTTTATATTGCTCGAGATTTGCCAGATCCGTCATCACATCGATAAATAGATTATACTACTATTTTTTATAAATATCAAGGAGTATTTCTAGCTTTTCCTCCTGCAAAAACACCATTTTCCTGATTAATATCAACTTTTATTCTAAACATATAGGCCTCACATTATACTAAATACTTCATTAATTTCTTTAGTTTTAGAATGAAGAGGTCCAGCACCAATATCAGAATAACCAACATCTAATAAACATAAAGGTACTATATTCTCATCTAAATTAAATACCTCTCTACATTTAGAATAATCCATTAAATTAATCCAACAGCTACCTAAACCAATATTATAAGCTTCTAACATCATATGAGTAGTGCAAATTGAGGCATCCTCTATTCCTGAATTAATTTTTCCATCTTCACTATACCAACAATTATCTAAATCATAACAAACTAAAAATACTAGTGGTGCATTATATCTACATACGCTAATACTATCAATCTTTTCAAGTCCTTCACTACTCTTAACAACAAAAACTTTTATAGGTTGCTTATTCTTTGCTGTAGGAGCCATCATACAAGCTTCCATTATTTTTTGTATTTTATCTTCTTCAACAGGCTTATCTAAAAATTTTCTAACAGAATATCTTTCTTTAATTACATTTTCAAAATCCATATTATCACCATATTAATTATAACAAAAAAAAGTAGATTGAATCTACTTTATACACAATACTAATTAATATATCAAACCATAGGAAGAACAATAGAACCAATATATGTTGTAGCTGTAAGTAATACAACAACAAACAAAATCAATAATATCGCAAGATATCTATTTTTCTTCTTAGCTTGTTCTAATTGTATATCTTCATAAGTCTTGATATAAATCACCCCTTTATATACTTGACAATTTTAGTATATAAAAAAGGCTGTTAATTTACAATATATAGCCGTAAATATTTTTATAGTTTGTGTAAATTTTTACACTTACTTTTCGTAGACTTACATGTAACAAATAGTGCGTTGACATAAATAAAAAAGTTAATTTAACATATTAACTTTCTTTATAAAATCTTTACTTTTCAAATAAAGGCCGGTATATCTTTCATAATAATCATCCAAGAAATTATTAATATCGTTTTTTACTTCATCACTTACATCCAATTTAGTAATCTTATCTATATCAACATAATAATACATTCGTATCATTTGAACAGACTTTATATTAACTAAAGCTTCATCAGTATGACAACTTCCACAAACTAGCCCCCCACTACTACTTGAAAGAGTAACAATATCATCACTATTTCCACATAATGTACATTGATCAAGTGAAGGCTTAACCCCTAAATAATCTAAAAATTTAACTTCTAAAATATTGGTTAAAGCTAACGGATCTAAACCTTCATTTATCTTAATTAATGTAGAAACAAGTATATTATATATTTCACTATCATCACTTTCTCTTAATACTTGCCTAGTTAAATCTAATATATATGAAGCATAACTAATTCTCATTAGATCTTTTTCAATATTAGAAAAGTCGTTTATTATATCTACTCCTATCAAAGTAGATAATCCTTTTTCTTTATAATAAATATGAAAAGTACCATATACTAATTTTCTACTAACCCCAGACAATTTAGACTTAATATTTCTACATCCTTTACTCATGACACCAATTAAGCCATATTCTTTAGTAAGAACATTTAGTATTTTACTAGATTCACTATAATTAGTATCATTTAAAACAATACCATCAACATCAATTATCTTCATTTTCAAAACCTAGTTCAGTAAGCAATTTAGTACTATTTCTCCAATCTTTTAGTGTCTTAACATAAGTTTCTAGCATTACTTTCTTACCTAAGAAGTGCTCCATATCACGTCTAGCAAGTATTCCTACTTCTTTAAGCATAGCTCCATTCTTACCTATTACTATCTTTTTAAGATTATCTCTATCTACCACAATTACAACTTTTATATTTACAGTTTTACCTGTATCAGTATATTCTTCACAATAACAACTTACTGTATGAGGTATTTCATCATGAGTAAGTAATAATAACTTTTCTCTTACATATTCACTCATCATAAACTTTAATGAAACATTAGTAAGATCATCATCTTCATATATTTTTTCTCCGTCAGGCAAATACTTCTTAATAGTATTAATTAAATCATAAATATTTTTTCTTGCACTAATAGGAATAATATCAACAAAGTTAGCCTCATCTTTAACTTTATCTATTATATCTAATATCTTACTCTTATCACTAACTAAATCTACTTTATTTAGAAGTAATATTATTGGAATATTATCTTCTTTTATTCTATTTAATATGAATTGATCTCCTCTACCATATCCAGCTTTAGCATCAACCATAAATAATATCAAGTCAGCACCTTCATAATTGTCATAACTCATTCTATTTGTAACTCTCTCTAACTCATTTTTAGGTTTATGAATACCAGGAGTATCTACAAAAATAATTTGAGAATCTTTATCATTATAAATACCATTAATAATATTTCTAGTAGTACCAGAAACATTAGATGTTATAGCAAGTTTTTCTCCTATTATTTTATTAAGTAAAGTGCTTTTTCCAACATTAGGTCTTCCTAATATACTTACAAATCCACATTTCATTTTAAATCATCTTCTCCAAAAGGATAAGGACATAACTCTTCTACCGTTACGCATAATACTTCTCCAGTATTAGAATAAAAAAAGCATTTTACGTCTTTATCAAATAATTCTGATATAACTTGTCTGCAAGCAAAACAACTAGTACTAATCTTATCACTATCTGCACATAGACAATGTAATTCTTTAAAATCTCCTTTTTTATATCCATTACTAATTGCAGTTAGTATGGCACTTCTTTCTGAACAAATAGAAGAACCATAAGCAGCATTTTCTACATTAACTCCAGGTATTTCTACTCCATCTTTCATAATTAGAATAGTCGCTACTCTAAAATGAGAATATGGACTATAAGAGTTATTAGCTAATTCTTTTAATTTATCTATCATAAAGTACCTCCAAATAATGAAATAAATCTAGGTAAAAATATTATTAATCCACCTATTATAGAAACAATAACTAAAACTAAAGTTGCTCCACTAGCTGTATCTTTCGCAATTTTTGCTAAAGGGTGCATTTCAGTTGTACATAAATCTATCGCAGCTTCAATTGAAGAGTTAATTAACTCAGTACACATTATTCCACCAATTACTAAAACAATAAATAACCATTCATAAGCCTTAATTTTAAAATAAAATGATAATCCTACTACTATAATAGTCGCAATAAATATAATTACCATATTATGTTCATATTTTAATGTATATATAATACCATCTATCGCATGATTAAAACTTTTCCAATATCTTTCTATCCAAGTACCAGTATCTTTATTTCTTTTAGGACTTTTTCTTCTAAATCTATCTAGTAACCCCATATTCGCTAAGTACCTCCTCTTGTTTACCAAACATAACTTTTTCTTCTTCTTCATTCATATGATCATATCCTAGTAAATGATAAAAACCATGTACAGCTAAAAAGCATATTTCTCTTTCAAAAGAATGACCATATTCAATAGCCTGTGATCTTGCTTTATCAATAGATATATAAATATCACCTAATATTCTCATATCACCAGGTAACTTAACACTATCTTCATCTTCTAAAGCAAATGTAATAACATCTGTTTCTCTATCAATATCTCTATAATTCTTATTTAATTCATGAATATAGTTATTATCAACAATAATAACATTAAAACTAGTATGATTAAGTTTCTCTTTTTTCATACCAAATTCTAAAACTTTTTTAACTAAATCTAATTCAGGAATATCTTCATTAGTCTGATTAAAAATCATTATTTCATTATCCATAAAAACTCCTATATCAAAAATATAATATATATAACTAAACTAAATAATATGATAGATATTGCATCTAATAAGTATTCATTTTTTAATACTTTAGGTATCTTACTACCAATAAAATAAAATAATTTATAAAAGCAATAACCTAACATACCATTATAAAAGCAATAACCTAACATACCACCAATAACATTCAATATAATATCATCTACATCGAACACTCTACCTATCATCATTTGTACTAATTCAATAGATAAACTACATACAAAAGTTATAAATAAAGGTTCATAAAACTTTTTACTTTTAAGAATATAACTTATAAAATAACCAAAAGGTAAAAACAAACAAATATTACCTATAACATTCTTAAAGAAACCATGACTCCATAGATCATATCTAGTAATCTCTTTAAAAGGAATAAAATTATTAGTAGACCAAGACACAGTATCTTGAATAGTTACTATTTGGAATAAAGATAAAATATATATTATAAAGGTCAACATAAATAATTCTCTATATAAAGTAAAATGAACTTCATTCTTAATTAAATATATAACTCTTAATAAAATACATACAATTACAGTAATAACTATCATTGGTAATGTATTATAAATTAAATCATGTAATGTACTAGACAAATAGTTCTTCATAAGTACTCCCTTTTCATATATATTTTACCCTAAAAAGATGAGTTTTTCAATTTATTATAATTATAAAAAAAGAACTATAGTTCTTGTAATTTAGTTCTTATTATATTGCTTACTTCTTTCATATCAGTTTTACCTTTAAGTTTAGAAGTTGCTTCTTTCATAATAGGTCCCATATCTTTTTGACTAGTAGGTTTAACTTCATCAAATATTTCATCTATTATTTTATTTACTTCTTCCATACTTAATTGTTCTGGTAAATATTTTTGTAAAATACTAATTTCATCATTATATTGAGCAATTAAATCTTCTCTATTACCTTTTTCAAATTCAACAATAGATTCTTTTCTCATTTTAATTTCTCTATTAACAACATCAATTAATAATTCATCATTAACTTCTCTTTTATTATCAATTCTTTCTTTATCCATTCCAGCTTTAACTGCTCTAATAACTGCTAAACGTTCCTTCTCATGATTCTTCATTGCTTCAACCATGTCTTTTTTTAATTCTTCTACCATATTTTCCACCTCAGTAATATTATATATCAAAGAAATAAAAAAAGATAGATTAATCTCTATCTCTATTATTTTGACGATTTCTTTTAGCAGCATTTTTCTTACCTTCTTTTTCAGCTGCTCTTCTTCTAACACCAGGTTTATCATAACCTTCATGTTTTTTGGTTTCTTGAGGGATGCCGTTTTTGTTAACTTTAGCCTTAAATTTCTTTAGAGCTTGATCCAAATTTCCTCTAACTACAACTTTAGTTGCCATCTTCCTTATCCCTCCCTTCGGTTTTCAACTAAAATGAATTATAGCAAATATTTCTTTAAATTACAACATTTTTATGAGAAAAATAGATTTTTTTTGACAAAAAGGCATCAATTTTTAAAAAATTAACCACATCTTATTAAATTTCCAATAATATTACCAAAATCATAAATATATGCTAATAAATATCCAAAAAGTGATATTAATAATATTATTAATATAATTTTAACTATTTTGTAGGACATAAATCATCATCATGCATTCTTCTTATTGCACCTCCAAAACCAGTACCAGCATCATATAGAGTTTGAATAATTTTTACTATTCCATTAACTACTCCAGCACTAAGAGAATCCCCTCCTATAATTTTTTCTAATTCGTTATCACTAACTTCCTTCATTATTACACCTCCCTGGATTAGTATAACCATTAAAAACACCTGATAAAAAAACAACCAAAGAGACTACTCCAATACCAATAAGAACAATTAAAGTAGTCGTCCCTATCGCACCACCAGTAACTCTTTCAAGTTCATTATCATTTAAAACTTTCATATTACCTCCTTTCAAAGCCATCATATAGAATAAAAAAAAGAAGGTCAAACAATCAAATTTTATTTTTTAAAAGAATTATTAAACTAAAAAATGATAACATATTAGAAAAATATAAAATTCAAAGATAGAAAAGCAGTAAAAAAACAAATTTCATAATAAATAAAAAAGATATCAAATGATATCTTATAACATATTTTTCTTATATAAAATTATTGCAACAATTATTGAAAGAACAACACTAGCTATAAATATTAATGATGCAGATAAAGGATTATTAGCTAATTCTCCTAAAGGAACATTCATACCTAAGAAAGAACTAATCATAGTAGGAACACTAATTACAATTGTTGCTCCAGCTAAGAATTTCATTATTTCATTTAGATTATTACTAACTATAGTTCCATATGTTTCAGTAATACTGCTTAAGATATTTCTATAGATTTCAGATTGTTCAATAGCTTGTTTATTTTCAATTATTGCATCATCCAATAAATCATCATCACCTTCAAATAAAGGTAATACTCCGCCCTTACTTAATTTATCTAAAACTAAGTCATTTGCTTTTAATGATGTAAGAAAATATACTAATGTTTTTTCTAAATCTAGCATATCTAATAAATCTCTATTACTAGTAGATTTAGATAATACCTCTTCTTTTAATTCAATCTTTCTATTAACTACTCTTAATGCTCGAATATAAGCTTGAGCTGTATTATATAAAATTTGAATAACAAATCTAGTCTTTTTAGCAGTTCTAAAATCTTTAACTTTATTTTTCTTAAAATTAGTTAATATTTTATTGACACTAGGACTAACAGTAATAACAAAGTTATTTGTAGTAACAATAATTCCTAATGGACTAGTATTATAAACAAAATGATCTTCTTCAGTTTCTAAATAAGGAGTATCTATTACTATTAATACTGCATTACCAGATTCTTCAATACGAGGTCTTTCTTCATCATCTAACATTTTTAAAATAAGATCTTCATCTATACCAGTAATCTTTACAACTTGTTCTATTTCCTCTTTATCCGGCGATACCATATCAATCCATGAATTTTCTGTAATAGTTTTAGCTTTTTTTAATTTCTTTTCTACTGCAGTAGTCTTATAAAATTTTAACATAATATCACCTTCCTATCTTTTTATTTAACTAATACTCTACCCTTTTTATTATATGATTCTATTATATCATCAAAAGATGTCTTACTTACATTATCATGTTCAATAACTTCATTAACTCTATCTTTATATCTTTCACTTCTTTGAATAATTCTAAAAGCTCTATCATCACCACTATTTTTAATATAGTTAATTATATGTTGTTTATCACTAAGACTAAGATCTAATAAATCTGCAGGCAATACGTATATAGCATTACCACGTCCACCACGAGATTCTCTCTTATTAGCATAGAATTTAACAAATACTAAATAGTCATTATCATAAACATATCCAAAATAACCATCAAATCTATTTAGACCAGCTACTTTAGTTTTATAAGGAGTACTTTCAAAGAAATCAATCTTATCCCTTACAGCAGCAATTTCTTCTTCACTCATTTGATAACTATTTCTCTTTGTAACTTCACTAACTGTAATTCTTTTATCATCAGAGTGTCCTGGTCTAATTAATGCAAATGTATCAAGCAAAGTAACATTATCCATTAAGTTACCACTTCTATTAAATAAATCAGGATTAGACTGTTTTAATGAAGAATATTTATCATTATAACAATTATAACCAAAATAACCTGTACCATTAACATAACACTTATGAGGATATGCACTTCTTCCTATACTAGAAACTCTATCATAATAGTAATTAGGTAATACACATAAATCACTACTATTAGAACTTTCCATAATATCAAGAGCATTAATACTACAAGCATATAAAATATCTTTAGGTAAAGAATTATTATTTAATTTATCGGACTCTATATTAGGAATAGATAAAATACTATCAATATTTCTTATACTATAATTTATAAAATCTATATAATTATTTTTATTTAAATTACTATAACGCATATTCTTCTTTAAATAATAATTTATACCATCAAAAAACTCTTCATCACTCTTACTAGAAATTTCATCTATTAAATTATTTAGTTTTTCTATTATTAAATCTTTATCTTTATGTGTAATAACATCATCACTACCAGCTTCACTTAAAATAGAATTGAAAAATGCCACAGGAGTTATTTGTAATTTCCAACCATCATCATAAACTAAACTAGGATTAATAGCATTCCTAAAACTATACTTAAAGTCATTAAATCTACTTCCAAATATTTGACTTAAGAGTAAACTATTTTGATAAGCAATCTCTGTAGTAGCATTATTATAATTTCTAAATACTCCTCTATATGATTCTCTATTAATTGGATATTCCATAGTATCTTTAGGCATAAAACATAACATATCATTATACCCAATATCTCCATATATTTTATCAAACATAATATAGACCCCCTAAATATGGCCTATATTATATCATAAAACAACGAAAATAACAATGAATAATTATTTATATATAATTCCAAAAATATCTATAAGTCTATTATTTTTATAAAAAACATAACTAACTATAATATCTTTATTAATAGATTTATCCAAACTAATTTTAACTTCACTATATTTTATTTTTTCTCTATCAATAACATCTCTATTTACTTCAATTATCTTATATTTATATTTTTTATTATTAATATAAATAGTTTTATTATTAGTAAGTAATCTTAAATCATTTTTATTTACGATTAATTCATATTTATTATTATTTAAATGTATTAAATTAAACTCTTTATATTCTTTAATTTTATAATTATATGAAAAAATAAATAATATAAATAATCCAATAATAAATATTATAAATATACTTATAACATTAAAATTATTTCTCATAAATTCTCCCTTCATCTAGCACTAAACATCTATCAAATAAATTCTTATTATTATTTCTATGACTAATTATAATAATTGTCTTATCTTTATAATATTTAAAAATATTAGTAAGAATCTTTTTTTCTCTATAAATATCAATCTGATTAAGAGCTTCATCAAATATATAAATATTACTATTTCTAAATAATGCTCTAGCAAGCACCACTCTCTGTTTTTCTCCACTACTAAAATTAAATCCGTTTTCTTCGATCATCTTATCTAAATCATAATTAATTAAACAAATATCTTTTAATTTATTAATCTCCTCTAAATCATAATCTTTATACATACAAATATTATTGATTAAAGTATCATTAAATAAATATTCATTATTATTAACATAAGTTATATTAGATCTAATTGATTCTAAATGATAATGATTAATATCAATATTATTAATAGATACAACACCATAATCTATTAAAATATATCTCATTAATATCCTAAATAAAGTAGATTTTCCACTACCACTTTTACCAGTAACAAGAATCTTTTCACCATATTTAATATTCAAATTTAAATTATTAAATAATATTCTATTACCTATTTTATAATTCAAATTACTAATTTTAATACTGCCTTTTAAATCATAAGGTAAAAAATAATAAGAGTCTCTAAAAGATTCATAATTAATATTAAATAAATCATCTATTCTTCTTCTACTAATACTATAAGAGCTATAATTATTAATAATAGTAATTATTCTATTAAAACTACTTAAATAATAATTAAAAAAATTAATATAAATAAATAGTTCAATAATACTAATTCTATCTATAATTACATAATAGCTTCCAAATAAATATATAAATACAATTAGAATATTATTAAAAAGATCATCTATAAAACTAAATATATAATTATTCTTAATAAATTTATAATTACTATTAATTAATTTATTATAATTAATTTTATATTCATCAATTAATCTTTTCTCTATATGATTATTCTTTATTGTAACAAAATTATTAATACCTTCAATTAATTTACTATTTACAATGTCTTCTTTATTTTTAACTTTTAATAATTTATTCTTTAAAATATTTTTTTTAAATAAATTAATAAATATTATCAAAATAGAATAAATAATAACTAATAAAGTAATTTTCTTTACTATATTAAACATAAACACAATAAAAACAACAATTGATACAACATCACTAAATAAAAAGATTAATATATTAGTAATATATTCTCTAATTACATTTAAATCTTTTAATCTATTGATAATTTCTCCAGTAGATCTATTTTTATAATAAGAAAAAGGAAGTAATAATAACTGTTTAAATATTTTATTATTAAGAATAAAATCTAATTTATTAATAAGTTTTAAACTAATTATATTAATCTCAATAGAATTAATATTTTTTAAAATATATAAAGCTAATATAAAATAACTAATTATATATAAATTACTACTAATATCATAATTAATACTAAAATCAACTAAGTATTTAAAATGAAAAGATATTAGTATTCCTAATATAAAATAAATAATAGTCAAAACACTTAAAATAAATATTAGCATTTTATTTATAAGTACAAAATCTATTATCGTTTCTTTTACTATTTTTCTATATTTATACACAGGAATCTTCTTATTAGGAGTTAAATAAATAAAATTTCTAGTACTAAGAAGAGATAATTCAGAAAAACTAATTACTTTTTTTCCTATACTAGGATCCATAATAATAATTTTATCTTTAGAATCATTCATCTCATATATTACAATAAAATGTTTTATATTCTTATTAACCATAATATGAGCAATTACAGGCAATTTACTTCTATCAATATCATCAATTTCTCCATGTACACCTACTGCATCAAAACCAATACTCTTAGCACAATTAATTAAGCTTAAAGCGCTAACTCCATCTTTAGAAGTATTAGTGTACTCTCTTAGTATTTCTTGAGATATATCTCCACCATAATGTCTAATAATAGATAAAAGACAAGCTACTCCACAATTTTTTTCACCATCTTGTATTACTACTTTCATGATAATCACCCATTATATTATTAGGAAAAAGCAATTGTTTTTAAACAAAAAACTATTAACAACATTAAGTTGTTAATAGTTCAATTTACTTCAAATAAACTAATTATTAATATAATCCACCATTTTGTAAAACTAAAATTATAAAGAAAAATATATAGATTAATAATGTAAATGCTACTCCTATAATACCAGTAATCATACCTGCAAGACCCATTTTACTTCCCATCTTTTTATAAGTATTAACACCTAAAACAATAGCAGTAATACCACAAGGTAATGCAATATACCAGAAAAAAGTAGTCAAAGCAGAAATAATCCCTAATACTAAAGCAATAATATGGCTAACAGGACGTTCTTCATTCTTTTCTTTCATTTTATTTATCTCCTTTCAAACTAATATTAGATATTTCATCTAAATTATCTAATTTATTAACTTTAATTGCTTCTTCTGAAACAGTAAATAAATCATCTTCGATATACAAACCTCTAAGTAATTTAGAATTTCTATTATAATAATTAGTTGATTCACTTCTTTCATGATTAATAACACCTTTTAAAGTAAATCCATTTTCTAGATTAATATTATAAACAAAATAGCCTTCTGAAATATAAGGTTTATCATAATCAAGAAATGCTTCAGTTACATCTTCATAATCTTCAATACTAAATTCATCTTGATAATTATTAACAGGTATAGCAATTAATTCCTTTTCTTTTGAAAATAGCAATGCCTTTGGATTAGTTAATACAGCAGAAACTGTTCTACTATCTCCAATTGTAGTTTGAGACAATTGTTTAGGATTATTAACATCACTTACATCAAATAAACTCATCTTCATTCCTGTAACAATAGCCCTAGAACTAATTACTTCACCAAATTCATCTCTATCAATTATTTCTTCAGTATCTAACCCAATACCTATCAAATGAGTATCATCATACGGATGTAAGTAAGTACTATATCCAGGTATCTTTAATTCACCTAATATTTTAGGATCTTTTACATCACTCAAATCAACTACAAATAATGGATCAGTAGTTTCATAAGTAACTAAGTAAGCTTTATCTCCAACAAATCTAGAAGCACGCATTTCTTCATCTTCAGCTACCTTTTCAGTTTCACCTAATAAATGTAGTTTATCATCAAGAATAGCTATTCTAGTACCATCAGCACTTTCTAAAGCAATTCTTAAATTACCATCTTTTTCATCCATAGAATATTGATTAATTGTACGTCCATCTATATCAGTCTTAGCACTATATGAAACACCCTTATTTTTATTAATATTAAATTTATAGATAGTAGTTATTCCATTATATGAAAAATCAACATCTTCAAACGCAACGAAAATTCCTTTAGGTCCAAATATATCATACGGTCTAACAGTTTCATCTTGATTATAATTTTCATCAAGTAAATAAATATTATCTTCAGATATATAAGAATTAAAGATATCTATTAAATATGAATCTAAATTAATATTTTTATCTAAATTATTTAAATCAACTTCAGCTATTAATGTTTGAATATTACTATAAGAATCTTTTAAATATTTAATTTTATCTAAACTAAGTTCTTTAGTTTTATTATCTTCTTTATAATTTCTAACTACTTTATCATCTTTTACTCTTAAATAGCCACTAGAAAATACATATAATTTATTATCAATACATCTAGTTGTAAAATAGGGCTCATATAATTCAAAACTCTTAACTTTTTTAGGATTAGCTTTATCACTAATATCATAAATACTAACAATAGTATTACTTTGTCCATAATCACGACTATTATCAGCTGATATTATTACTAATTTATCTTTATACAAAATTAAGTCTTCAGGAATCTTCTCATTAATTTTAGATTCAACTTTAATATTAGCAGGATCTTTTACATTAGTAATAATAACGTTATTTTCAGATAATGAATATATATAATCTCCGTCAGTTTTAACAATATCTGCTTCATCTACACCTTGTACTTGAATATTAGTTCTAGAATAATCTTTAGTACCTTCAGAATTAGTCATAGCAGCATCTTCAATCCTAATAGGTTCTGAAGATTGAATATCACCCCATTGATTTTCATAATGATATATGTGACTTCCATTATAAAAAACACTAAAAGGTAACATTATTATTTTTTCGAACATATTAAAGTTATTATCATAATCGTTATTCATCTTAGAAAAATGTTTTAATTGTTCATCACTTTTAACACTAGCAATTTCATTTTTATTAGAAAATATAGAACAAAAGAAAATAAAAACAATTATAACTAATAACAATACTACAATATTATATCTTTTTTTCATAAAAACCACTTAATATAATCTCCTTCTATCATAAGTATATCAAACTAAAAACATATCATCAATTAAATATTATTATAATAAATGTAATCTTTACTAATTAATTTTTTTAATAAAAAAACTAACTATTTCTAGTTAGTAATTTATTAAAATGGTGTCCGCGAGGCGATTCGAACGCCTGACCGATCGCTTAGAAGGCGATTGCTCTATCCAGCTGAGCTACGCAGACAATTTCAACTGACAAATAAGATTATACAATAAAAGCACTTGAATTTCAAGTGCTTTATTACTTTTTAATTAACTTTTGATCCACAACTTTTACAAAATTCTGCTCCATTTTCAAGTTCTGCACCACAATTTGTACAATGTTTAGCAGCACCTTGACTTGGATTTGCATC
>ONIZ01000054.1 GCA_900317975.1 uncultured Bacillota bacterium | reverse complement strand
AATAATCCTGGTATGATTGATGATAATTTAGTTAAATCACAAGAAACTAGAAGAATTCTTGATAGAATTATTGGTTTTAGATTAAGTAAATTATTACAAGCTAAGATTGATGCAAAAAGTGCTGGTCGTGTACAAAGTGTAGCTTTAAAATTAATCGTAGATAGGGAAAGAGAAATACTTGCTTTTGTTCCTAAAGAGTATTGGACTATTACTGCTCATTTTGATAAATTTGATGCCGATTACTTTTATATTAAGGATAATAAACAAGAAACTAAATTAGATACAGAAGCTGATGCTGATAAGGTTCTTGATAATATTACTAATAAATATGTAGTTGAAAATGTTGAGAAAAAGAAAACTAAGAGGAGTAGTAAACCTCCATTTATTACAAGTACTCTTCAACAAGAAGCTTCTAATAAACTTGGATTTAGTGCTAAAAGAACTATGAGCATTGCTCAAAAGTTATATGAAGGTGTAGATCTTGGAAGTGAAAGAGTAGGTCTTATTACTTATATGAGAACTGACTCTATTAGATTAAGTGATGAGTTTATTTCTAGTTCTTTGAAATTTATCGAAGAAAAATATGGTGAAGATTATAAAGGTTCTGTTAAAGTTAGTAAAAAGAAAACAGAAAATGTTCAAGATGCTCATGAGGCAATTCGTCCAACTAGTATTTTAAGAGAGCCTGACAAGATTAAAGAATATTTAGATAAAGATGAATTAAAATTATATACCTTAATATATAAGAGAGCACTTGCTTCATTAATGGCTGATGCTATACTTGATCAAACAACTATTATTTTAGATAACAATGGTTATAAATTTAAAACTACTGGTAGTATTGTAGTATTTGATGGTTATTTAAAAATATATGGTGATTATGAAGAAAAAGATGATAAAAAATTACCTGATTTTACTGTTGGAGAAACAAAAATTACTGATGATGTTGAAAAGAAACAACACTTTACTCAACCACCATCAAGATATACTGAAGCAAGTTTAATTAGAGAATTAGAAAGTTTAGGTATAGGTAGACCTTCTACATATGCTACTATTATTGATACAATTAGAACTCATGGTTATGTAGAAATGGAAGATAAGAAGTTTAAACCTTTAGAAATAGGTTTTGAAGCTATTGATAAATTACAAGAATTTTTCTCTAAGATAATTAATGTTAAATATACTTCTAATATGGAAGAAGAATTAGATGAGATAGCTGAAGGTAAACTAATTTGGGTTGATGTATTAACTAAATTTTATGATGAGTTTGAACCTTTAGTTAAGAAAGCATTTAGTGAAATGGAAAAGACTCCTGCTAAAGAGACTGGAGAGGTTTGCCCAGAATGTGGTTCTCCTTTAGTAATTAGAAAAGGTAAATATGGAGAATTTGTTGCTTGTAGTAATTTTCCTACTTGTAAATATATAAAGAAAGATAAAGCTGAAGAGACTGTTTTAATGGATTGTCCTGTTTGTGGAAAGGGGCAAATTGTTGAAAGAAAAACTAAAAAGGGTAAAATCTTTTGGGGTTGTAACAATTATCCTAAATGTAAGACAGCTTCTTGGGATAAACCTACAGGTGAAACATGTCCAGAATGTGGTAAATTATTAGTTACTGATAAAGATGGAGATGTTAAATGTATGGAATGTGATTATATTAAATAAAACTTACTAGAAATAGTAAGTTTTTTATTTTATAATAAGAATAGGTGAGACTATGGCGAATTATTATATTGTATCTAGAAATCCTAATACTAATGAATATAAATCAATTATGGTAGGTGATAGTTCTGTCTTAGAAAATATTGATTTATATACTTTAAACTTTAGTAATAAGACTGAATTAATAGCAGATATTAATTCATATGGTTATAATTTGTCGGAGGATGATGATTTATTTATAGCTAGTTTGGGTAGAAGTCATGATTTAAAAATAAAAGATATTTTATATAATGGCAAATATGTTTCTAATATTAGAGATGTTGCTCTTGCTAGTAAAAATAAAGAAGATTTTGATTATAGACCTATTTTTAATACTACTTATAAATTGTGTAAAAATCATTCTTTATATAATAGATTATTTAATAGTAGTAAATTATATAAGCCTTTTAAAGATATTATTTATCAAACAATTAGTATGTTTGGGAAGATAGGTAAAGATGGTAATAAAGTTTTTAATAAAGATAATTATTGGCTAAGAAGTAGTTATCAATTAATGAGAGATGTATGTGTATCATTTAATTTATATGAATCTTTGGAAGGTAAAATTAGTCTTGATGGTTTAAATGATGTTATTAAAGAAGAAGAGCTAATTGATAGGAGTAGAAGAGGTCTTACTAATGATTTAGTTAGAACTTTAGAAAATGGATTTGGTCAAATGAGCTTTCTTGGTGGACCTGATGAATTTATTCATATTACTAGTATTCATCCTCATAAAGTTCCTGATAATTGTGTATTATCTAGAAAGGTTAATTCTGGAGAGATTAAGGCAGTTCCTGATATTGAAGTTACAGATACTCCTGATGTTGCTATTGGAGTAGAAAATAGTGAATTTAAATTAGATATGGCATCTATTAAAAAAATTAATTTACATGATAAGAGTGAAAGAGAGAAGAATAGGGCTAGATCTGAAATAATTGATTTATTAACAGATGAAAAGTATATGCCTTATGGATCTATTGGTTATGATGGAGAAAGATACTACTTTAATTTTGATGCATTTAATTATGATTATAGTTTTAGTGATAAGAAAATGATTAATGGAATGATGAGTCAAGCTTTATTGAGAAATGTTTTTTTCTATAATTTTTATAGAGAACGACTAGACAATTATCCTTTAGAATCTAGTGAAATATATGAAGAAAAAACTCATTATTATAATCAAATACATAGATTGGTTACTACAAGTACTAAGAAGAGTGATAGAGTATTGAATAAATTATATAAATTTTATACTATTCAAAAAGATGTTGTTGAAAAGAAAGGTAAAAGAAAATAAATATGGATGATAAAAGAAAAGAAGAAATACTTAGAACAATTTCTCCATATTTAGATCATTTGAAATATGAGAAGAAATATTCAGAACATACTGTTTTAAATTATCAGGAAGATTTGGTTGAATATTTCTTTTATTTAGATAGAGAACATATAGAATATAGAGATATAAGATATGAAGATATTAGATTTTATTTAATGTATTTAAAAGATGAAAAAAATAATACTAATAGTAGTATGGATAGAAAACTTAGTTCTTTAAGGGGATACTATAAATATTTAGCTAATTCTAATATTGTAAGTAGTAATCCTTTTAGTTTAGTTAGTGGACCTAAAAAGGAAAAGAAATTACCTAGATATTTTGAATATAATGAATTAGAGGAATTGTTTGAAGTTCCTGATTTAAGAAAACCTTTAGGTCAAAGAGATAGATTAATACTTGAAATGTTATATGCTACAGGTGTTCGTGTATCTGAATTAGTTAATATCAAAGTAAAAGATATTAATCAAAGTATGAAAAATGTCTTAATACTTGGAAAAGGTAATAAAGAGAGAATTGTTGAATATGGAGAATATTGTGAAGAATATTTGAATATGTACTTAAATGATGGTTACTTTAGATTAAATGTTCATAATAGTGAATATTTGTTTTTAAATAATGATGGTAATCAACTTACTGATAGAGGAGTAAGATTTATTCTTGATAAAATAATTGAAAAAACTAGTATAGAAAAGAAGATAAGTCCTCATATGATAAGGCATTCTTTTGCTACACATTTGCTTAATAATGGATGTAGTTTATTATCTGTACAAAAATTACTTGGACATGAATCTATTAAAGCTACTCAGGTATATACTCATGTTAGTACTGATAGATTAAAAGAAGTATATAGAAATAGTTTTCCTAGAGCTAGAGAAAAGAAATAATTAAAAAGTATTTATCTTTTTAGTTAAATCCGTTATAATATAAATGTTTTTAGGTGTTATTATGGAAATTGATTTTAATAATATTGAAGATTTATATATTAGAGTTTTACCTTCTCTTAGGTTGAAACAAAGATTACTAATGAAACAAGGTCATAGTATTGGTATTAGTAATATTTGGGACTATTTAACTAAAGAGAAATGGGCTAAAGCAAATAATTTGACTTTATATGATATTGTCAATGATATTATGACACTTGATGCTATAGAGGTTATTAATTATTATAAAGAGGTGTAATTATGAAGAAAAAATCTAGTATTATTATTACTACATTTTTATTTATTGTAATAATAGTAGGAGTATGTTTTTTATTTAAACCTTTATTTGGGGGTTTAAAATATGGGCTTGATTTACAAGGTGGTTTTGAAATTTTATATAAAGCTGAGAGTATTGATGGATCTAAAATGTCTAGAGATAAGTTAGTTGCGACATATAAGACATTATCTAAGAGAATTGATAGTTTGGGTGTAAGTGAGCCTGAAATTACTATTGAGGGTAACGATAAAATTCGTGTTAAATTAGCAGGCGTTAAAGATCCTGAACAAGCAAGAGAACAATTAAGTACAGTTGCTACGTTATCATTTAGAGATGTTAATGATAATTTACTTATGACTAGTGATGTTTTATCATCTGGTGGTGCTAAAATTGGTCAAGATGCTGCTGGTAATCCTGCAGTTGCTTTATCAGTTAAAGATAAAGATACTTTCTATGATGTAACTAATAGAGTATCTAAAATGGGTACTAATAAGAATTTAATAGTTATTTGGTTGGATTATGCTGAGGGTGAAGACTCATATGCTAAAGAAGGAAATCAATGTGGTACTAGTGAATCTAACTGTTTAAGTGCTGCTACTGTATCACAAGGTTTTGCTAGTGATGTTATTATTCAAGGTAATTTTACTCAAGAAGAAGTATCTAATTTAGTAGATTTAATTAATAGTGGTTCTCTTCCAACAAAATTAAGTGAAATTAGTTCTAATACAGTTGGAGCTTCATTTGGAGATAGAACTTTATCTACTACTTTTAAAGCAGGTGTTATTGCTATTGCTTTAATAATATTAGTATTGTTATTAATCTATCATTTTGCTGGATTTATATCTTCTATTGCTATAGTTTTATATACTTTCTTAGTATTCTTATTATTCTGGTTAGTAGGTGGAGTTTTAACACTACCTGGTATTGCTGCACTTGTTCTTGGTATAGGAATGGCAGTAGATTCAAATATAGTAATGTTTGCTAGAATAAAAGATGAATTATATGCAGGTAGAAGTTTAACTACTGCAGTTAAAGAGGGATCTAAATCTAGTTTTAGTGCAATTATAGATGCTAATATAACTACTTTAATAGTTGCAATTATAATGTTCTATTTTGGAGAAAGTTCAATTAAAGGATTTGCGACTATGTTAATAATTACTGTTGTTGTTACTATGTTTACAATGGTATTCTTAACAAGAGTTATGTTAAAGTTATTTACTAAAGGTGGATTCTTTAATGATAAAGTTGGTTTATTTATAAATGTTAATAAGAAAAAGATTCCAGATGTTAGTAAAAATGAAGAGACTCCTAAGAGAATATTTGATAATGTTAATTTCTTAAAATATCGTAAATTATTTATGATACTATCTTGTGTTATAATTTTAGCTGGTGCTATTATGATTGGAGTTAAGGGACTAAATTTAGGAATTGATTATAAATCAGGTACATCTATTACTATTGTTAGTGATAAAGATATTTCTAAAGCTTCAATTAGAAGTGATTTAGCTAAATATAAATTAGAATCATCTAGTATTGATATTACTAATGATGAGACTTCAATTATATTAAAAGATGCTTTAGATGGTGATCAAGTTAAAGAATTAAATAATTATTTTGAAGATAAATATGAAGCTAAAGTTAATATTGGTGTTGTTTCTAATATAGTTCAAAAAGAACTTGTTAAGAATGCAATTATTGCAGTGTTACTATCAATGTTAGGTATTATTATCTATGTATCTATTAGATTTAAATTTAGTTATGCTGTAGGTGGAGTTATTGCTTTACTACATGATGTTTTAGTTATATTTGCTATGTTTGCATTTATTAGATTAGAAGTATCTTCTATGTTTATTGCTGCAGTTCTAGCTATAATTGGTTATTCAATTAATGATACAATTGTTATATTCGATCGTATTAGAGAAAAATTAAATAAATATGATAAGAAAATGGATAGAGATACTTTAGAGATGTTAGTTAATAAAGGGATTCAATCTACATTCTTAAGAAGTGTTTATACTACTTTAACTACTTTAATTCCTGTAATCATTTTACTTTTATTAGGAACTAATGATATACTTACATTTAACGTAGCTATGTTAATAGGATTGATATCAGGTACATATTCATCTATTTATATTGCTACTACAATATTCTTATGGTTAGA
>ONIZ01000013.1 GCA_900317975.1 uncultured Bacillota bacterium | reverse complement strand
CCTTTTTTTGCCATTCTGATTCTCCTTTTATATATTTTATCACATAAAAAATCTACACGTTCTTTTTATTTCGTGTAGATTTTTTTCAAATCAGTTCTATCTCTTTTTTTTTACTTTTCACTATTTACACTAAATAAATATTTTATTACTAATAAAAATAAACATAAATGATAAAATTATAATAGCATGGGATATTTTACAAAAAAATATTTCGATATCTATATAAATATGCTATAATATTCCAGGAAAAAGGAGAGTTACCATGAATGACACAATAGTAGCAATTTCAACAGCTTTAGGAGTAGGAGCAATTTCAATAGTTAGACTATCTGGAAAAGATGCTATTTCTATAGTAAATAATTGCTTTAAAGGAAAAGATTTAACTAAAGTTGAATCTCATACTATTAATTATGGTTTCATAAAAGATAATGATGAAATAATAGATGAAGTATTAGTTTCAATTATGAGAGCACCTAAGACATATACTACAGAAGATATTGTTGAAATTAACTGTCATGGAGGTATTATAGCAACTAATCGTATATTAGAAACAATGTTAAATAATGGTGCTAGACTAGCAGAACCAGGAGAATTTACTAAAAGAGCTTTTTTAAATGGAAGAATAGATTTAGTAGAATCAGAATCAGTAATGGATATCATTGAATCAAAAACTAATGATGCAAGACGTTTAGCAATATCAACATTACAAGGAAACATAACAAAATTAATACAAGACTATAGAAAGACATTAAAAGATTTATTATCTCAAATAGAAGTAAATATAGATTATCCTGAATACTATGATATTGAAGTAGTAACTAAAGATAATATTAAGAGTAGTATAGAAGTACTAAAAAAAGATTTAGATAAATTAATTAAAGAATCTAATAATGTTATGCCAATCAAACAAGGTATTAAAACAATAATATTAGGAAAACCAAATGTAGGAAAAAGTTCTATCTTAAATAAACTTCTTAATGAAGATAAAGCAATAGTAACAAACATTGCTGGAACAACAAGAGATATAGTAGAAGGTGAAATAAATTTAGATGGAATTATCATTAATATAATAGATACTGCTGGAATAAGAAGTACAAATGATGTTGTAGAAAGTATAGGAGTAGAAAAGTCTTTATCTTTAATTAAAGATGCAGATTTAGTAATTGTAGTATTAAATAATAATGAAAAATTATCTAAAGATGATAAAGAAATATTAGAAAAAACAAAAAATAAGGAAAGAATAATAGTAATAAACAAAGTAGATTTAGATTCAAAAATTAATCTACCTAAAGATATTGAAAATGTAGTATATACTTCAACAATTAAAGAAGAAGGAATTGAAGAATTAAAAGAAAAAATAAAAGAATTATTTAATATAGAAAAGATTAAATCAAAAGATTATACATACTTATCAAATACAAGACAAATATCTCTTGCTAAAAAAGCATTAAAAGAAATAAAGCAAGCAGAAACTGCTCTTAATAAAAATATGCCAGTAGATATAATTGAAATTGATTTAAATGAATGTTTCAACACTTTAGGAGAAATAATTGGAGAAACATATTCAGATGAAATAATAGATAATTTATTTAAAAACTTCTGTGTAGGAAAGTAGGTGATATATATGGATTATGACATTATAGTAGTAGGTGGTGGACATGCAGGATGTGAGGCAGCCTTAGCTTCAGCAAGACTAAATAATAAAACATTATTAATAACAGGAAATATTAATAATATAGCTGATATGCCATGTAATCCTTCAATTGGAGGTCCAGCAAAAGGTATAGTTGTAAGAGAAATAGATGCCTTAGGTGGAGAAATGGCAAAAAATGCTGATAAAGCTTGTATCCAAATAAAAATGTTAAATACAAAAAAAGGTCCAGCAGTACAAGCACTACGTGCCCAAGCAGATAAAAATATATATCCAAAAGAAATGTTAAAAACTCTAAAAGATACAGAAAATTTAGAAATAAAAGAATCTTTAGTAGAGGATTTAATAGTTAATGACAACAAAATAGGTGGAGTAGTATTAGAAGATGGAAATAAAATTACTTCAAAAGCAGTAATATTAACTACAGGAACTTATTTAAAAGCAGATATATTAACAGGATCAAATAGAACACCAGGAGGTCCACATGGAGAGAGAAGATCAAATTCACTTTCTGATAAGTTAAAAGAATACGGTTTCACAATATTAAGATTAAAAACAGGAACACCACAACGTGTAGATAAAAATACAATAGATTTTACTAAAACATCAGTAGAAGAAGGAGATAAAGAAGAATATACTTTCTCATTTAGTAACAAAGTATATTATGATGTAAATAATCAAACTCCATGTCATTTAATATATACTAATGAAAAAACTCATGAAATAATTAAAGAACACTTAAATGAATCAAGTATGTATGGAGGATATGTAACTGGAGTAGGACCAAGATATTGTCCATCAATTGAAGATAAAGTAGTAAGATTTTCTGATAAAGAAAGACATCAATTATTCTTAGAACCTGAAAGTTTAGTAGCAGATGATCCTGAATATGGAAATAGTATCTATATACAAGGTTTTTCAACAAGTATGCCATATGAAGTACAAGAAGAAATGGTTCACTCACTTCCAGGATTAGAAAATGCTAAAATACTAAAATATGCTTATGCTATAGAATATGATGCAATAGATTCATTACAATTAAATCAATCATTAGAAACAAAAGTAATAGAAAATTTATTCACAGCAGGACAAATAAATGGAACAAGTGGTTATGAAGAAGCTGCAGGACAAGGTTTAATAGCAGGAATAAATGCATCAAGAAAAATAAATAATCAAGAACCATTAGTATTAAAAAGAAATGAAGCTTATATTGGAGTACTAATAGATGATTTAGTAACTAAAGGAATAAAAGATCCATATAGATTATTAACAAGTAGAGCAGAGTATAGATTACTTCTAAGAAATGATAATGCTGATATTAGATTAAAAGATTATGGTCATGAAATAGGTTTAATTAATGAAGAAGATTATTCTAAGTATAAAGAAAAAATTAATAATATAGAAAAACTAACAAAAGAGTTAAAAGAAACAAGAATAACACCAAAGAAAGATGTATTAGAATATTTAGATTCACTAGGAACAACGCCATTAAAAGAAGGAATAAGCCTATATGAATTATTAAAAAGACCTGAAATAAAAATAAAAGATTTAAATGAATATATAGATTTAGATTATGATAAAGAAGTTCTAGAAGAAATAGAAATAGAATGCAAGTATGAAGGTTATATCAAAAAAGCAACAAAAGAAGCAGAAAAAATGTTATCTTTAGAAGAAAAACAAATACCTAAAGATATTGATTATAATAAAGTATCTAATCTAGCTAGTGAGGCTAGAGAAAAATTAATTAAGGTAATGCCAACAACATTAGGTCAAGCATCACGTATTAGTGGAGTTAATCCAGCAGATATCTCAATACTAATGGTATATCTAAGGAGAAAATATAATGAACAATAATGAATTTATAGAAAGTATAAAAAGTCTAGGGATTAATCCAACAGATAAACAACTAGCTGATCTTGAAACATATTATGATATGTTGATTGAATGGAATAATAAAATAAATCTAACTAGAATTATAGATAAAGAAGATGCGTATTTAAAACATTTTTATGATTCATTAACTGTAGTAAGAATACAAAAATTAGAAGAAATAAATGATATTTGTGACGTAGGAACCGGAGCAGGTATACCTGGAATAATCTTAAAAATATTCTATCCTCATCTAAAATTAACATTAATAGATTCTAAAGAAAAAAAATTAAGATTTATTGACGAAGTTATCAAAAGACTAGATTTAAAAGATACAAAGACAGTTCATACTAGAGCAGAAGAATATAAAGAAAAATATGACTTAGTAGTATCACGTGCAGTAGCTAATATAGAAACATTACTAAAATATACAATGCATTTATTAAATAAAGATGGAAAACTCATAGCTATGAAAGGTGATATAGATAAAGAATTAACAAAAGATGTGGAAAAAAATATTCAAAAGAAATATAACATAATAAAAATAGATAAGTTTTATCTAAAAGACGATATAAAAAGAAGTTTAATTATGATAAAGAATAAATAGTTAAACTTCTTTTATTTTGAATTAAAAGTTGAAAGAATGAAAAAAATATAATATAATGATAACATAGTATAAAAGAATAGAGGGAAAGCTATGAACAATGAAAGTAATAAAGAAATATTACAACTAAACTTAGATGATATAATTCCTAACAGATTTCAACCTAGAGAAGTATTTGACGAACAAGAATTAAAAGAATTAGCTTTATCTATAAAAGAGCATGGTGTAATTCAACCAATTATAGTTCGTAGTGTTAATGGAAAATATGAAATCATTGCTGGAGAAAGAAGATATAAAGCATCTGCTTTAGCAGGCAAAACAACAATACCTGCTATTATAAATAATCTAGATGATAAAGAAGCATCAAAAGTTGCTTTATTAGAAAATCTACAAAGAAAGAACTTAAATCCTATAGAAGAAGCAAGAACATTTCAAAAGATTCTTGAATTAGATGAAATGACTCAAGAAGAACTTGCTAAGACAATGGGTAAGAGTCAATCTGCAGTAGCTAATAAATTAAGATTATTACAATTACCAGATCCTATTCAAGATGCTATATTAAAAAAACAAATACCTGAGCATCACGCTAGACTTCTATTAAAAGTAGAAGATCCAAAGAAACAAAAAGAATTATTCAAACAAATTGTTACAGAAAAATTAAGTGTTAAAGAAGTAGATAGGAGAATAAAAGAGATGTATCCTGATTCTAAAGAAAAAGAAGATGTTTCAAATATAAATACATATTTAAATAACGCACCATTAAATCCAACAATGAAAATTGAAACACCTAACAGCAATTATGGAAAAATTAAAATACTTGATGATGAAGAAGATGATGATAGTTCTGATGGAACACCTAAATTTTTAAATTATGGCGATGTAAAAAAAGATGATGATGATGTTAAAGATGTAGTTGGAGGTCAAAATTTCTTACAACCAACTATGCCAGTTGATATAAATAAAATAAGAGACAATGCTACTGATATTAATACACCAGATAAGGATAGTAACGGATCATCATTAGATAATTTCTTAAATATTAATAGTGGAAAACCAACAATACCTTCTATTGAAAATAATGAATTTGGAAATAATTCTAAATTCTTAACACCAGCTGAAGCTATAGTAAAAACTTCAGAAGAAGATACTATTTCAGATAGAAAAATAGAAGATTATTTCAAGAGTAATGACCTAATGGGTATTAATTTACCTAATGAAATAAATACAAATAATAAAGCAGATACTTCAATAAAAGATGTTGTTGCTAGTATGAAACAAGAAGAACATGATATGACTATCACTGAAGCAAAGAATGAAATCAGAGAATTAGTAGAGAAATTAAAACTAAAAGGAATAAAGATATCATGTGATGAAATGGACTTTGAAAAAGCAACTCAATTCATGATTAAGATTGATAAAGAATAGTAGAAAATTATTTCTACTTTTTTTTCTAAAAACATTTAAAAAAATAGTTATATTTGATACAATAAACTAGTAATATTGAGAAAAGGGTGATTAGATGGGAAAGGTTATATCTTTAGTAAATCAAAAAGGTGGCGTTGGAAAGACTACCACAAGTATAAATCTTTCTGCATCATTAGCTGTTCTAGGTAAAAAAGTATTATTAATAGATTTAGATCCACAAGGAAATACAACTACTGGAGTAGGTATTAATAAAGGAGATATAGAAAAAAGTATATATGATGTTTTAGTAGGAGAATGCACAATAGATGATGCTATGATTAAAACAAAATATAAAGACTTATATGTAATTCCAGCAACTATTAATTTAGCTGGATTAGATATTGAATTAGTTGAGAAAAGCAAAACTGAAGAGAATTTTTCAAAGGGAGAACAATTAAAAAAAAGCTTAGAGCCTATTAAAGATAATTATGATTTCATAATAATAGATTGTCCTCCATCATTAGGAGTAATTACTACTAATGCATTAACTGCTTCTAATTCAGTTATAATACCTGTACAATGTGAATTCTTTGCTTTAGAAGGAATAACACAATTACTAAGAACAATAATGTTAGCACAAAAAAATTTAAATCCTACATTAAATATTGAAGGAGTATTATTAACTATGCTAGATTCAAGAACAAATCTAGGTTTTGAAGTAGTTGAAGAAATTAGAAAATTCTTTAAAGAAAAAGTATATAATACAATAATTCCAAGATTAGTAAGATTAACAGAAGCTCCATCACATGGAGAACCTATTATTGCATATGATCCAAAAAGTAGAGGATCTGAAGCATATTTAAATTTAGCAAAGGAAGTGATTGCTAGAAATGGAAAATGAAAATAAAAGAAGAGCATTAGGAAGAGGTTTGGAAGAATTATTTAATAATGAACCATTAGATTATGGAAAGGTTGAAGAAAAAATTCTTAACGAAGCAACAAAAGACTCTATTCAAAATATTAAATTAGATGAATTAAGAGCAAACCCTTACCAACCAAGAAAAACATTTGATGAAGATGCATTACAAGAATTATCAGATTCAATCAAAGAACATGGAGTATTCCAACCTATTATAGTTAAAAAAGGAATAAAAGGTTATGAAATCATAGCTGGTGAACGAAGAGTAAAAGCATCAATCATGGCTGGATTAAAAGAAATTCCAGCAATCGTTAGAGATTTTAATGATCAAGAAATGATGGAAATAGCCTTATTAGAAAATCTACAAAGAGAAAACTTAACAGCAATAGAAGAAGCTAATGCTTATAAAAAACTACAAGAAAACTTAAATATAACACAAGAAGAATTAGCTAAGAGATTAGGAAAGAGTAGATCTCATATAACTAATATGTTAGGTTTATTATCTTTACCTAATGATATTCAAAAAGATGTTCAAGAAAAAAATATATCTATGGCACATGCTAGAATACTAAGTAAATTAGAAAACAAAAAACAACAAGAAGATCTTGTTAAAAAAATTAAAAAAGAAAAAATTAGTGTTCATGAATTAGAAAATATGACATCTAATGAAAAATATGAAAGAAAAAATAAGATAACTAAATCATCTAATACAAAAAATGAATATCAATTTATAGAAAACGAATTATGTGAAAAATTAGGAACAAAAGTAAGAATAAAGAAAAATAAAATAGAAATTAGTTTTGTTAATTCTAATGATTTAAATAGATTATTAGAAATTATGAATTTGGAAAGTGATAACTAATGATAAAATTTATTGAAAGTATAAATTTATTAGCATTAATAAAATCTCTAATATATATTATAGTTGCAATAATAATTTATAAAATAATAAAGAAAATAGTAATAAAAACTTTAAAAGGAAACAAAAAAAGAATAAATAATGTACATTTTCAAAGAATGAAAACTATTCAAAATTTAATATTGAGTATAATTAAATACATGATAATTATAATTACTATTGTAGCAATTTTAGCAGTTTGGGGATTTAATGTAACAACATTAGTAGCTGGATTAGGTTTAGGAACAGCTATCATAGGATTAGCTTTTCAAGATTTAGCAAAAGACCTTATCGCTGGATTTGCTATAATAACAGAAGGACAATATGAGGTTGGGGATACTATTGAAGTAGATAATTTTATGGGAGAAGTAACTTCTATAAGTTTAAAAACAACAGAAATAACAAATTTTAAAGGAGCTAAATATATAGTTTCTAATAGATATATGGATAAAGTTATTAACTACTCAGAAAATCCACAACTAGCAATAGTAGATATATCAACACCATATGAAGAAAAAACAGATAAAGTTGAAAAGGTATTGAAAGATATGATAGAAGAAATTAATGATAAAGTACCAAATTCAGAAGGTGATTTATTATTATGGGGAATTCAATCATTATCAGAATCTTCTGTAGTATATAGAATTTCTGTTCCAGCAAAATCAATGAAACATTTTGAAACAGAAAGGTATTTAAGAAAACAAATAAAAGATCATCTAGATAAAGCAGGAATACCTATTCCATATAATCAAATTGAGGTGCATCATGGAAAATAAAGAATTAAATTACGAATTAGGCACTAAAGTAATAATGAAAAAACAACATCCTTGTGGAACTAATTTATGGGAAATAGTTAGATTAGGTGCCGATATCAAAATTAAATGTGTTAACTGTGGAAGAATAATAATGCTTCCAAGAATAGAATTTAATAAAAAATTAAAAAGAATAGTTAAGGAGGAAAATGAATGAATGATAAAAAGAAAAGAAAATTAAAAAAGTTCTATTTTCATCCAATAACAACATTTTTATTTCTATCAATATTATTAATAGTATTAAGTCAAATATTATCAGCATTTCAAATGCAAGCAACATATAACACTATTAATGAAAATACTCACACCTTAGATCCTATCTTAATTGCCGTAGAAGGACTATTTAATTTTAAAGAAATAAAGTATATTCTAAGTAATTCATTAACTAACTTCTTAAGTTTTGCTCCATTAGGAACTTTATTAATATCATTAGTTGGTTTATCTATAGCTGAAGGAACAGGATTAATAGAAGTATTCTCAAAAAGATATCTAAATAAGATACCAAATTGGTTATTAACATTAATAGTATTATTCTTAGGAATATCATCATCATTAATAAATGAGGTTGGCTATTCAATACTAATTCCTATGTTTGCTTTAATTTATTTCATAAATGGAAGAAATCCTATTTTAGGTATAGTTACTTCATTTTGTGGAATAGCATTTGGTTATGGAATTTCAATATTTGTAGGTTCACTAGATATTAGTTTACTTGATTATACTTCAGCAGCAGCGCACCTAATAGATGATGCACATCATGTAGCATTATCATCAAACTTAATATATATAATAGTATCTTCAATAATAACTTCAATCATAGGAACGATAGTAATAGAAAAAATTATTGCTCCAAAGATTGGACACTATAAAAAAGAAGAAGAATTTGCAAAAACTGAGCAATATAGAGTTATTAATTTAGAAGAAGAAGAACAAAAGAAAATAGAAAGAGAAAGAAACGAAAAGAGAGGCTTAAGATTCTCTTTAATAGTTGGAATTATCCTTTTATTAATCTATATATATTCATTAATACCAGGATTACCTTCATCAGGATTCTTACTTGATAATGATGCTGCAACATATGTAGATCAATTATTTGGAGAAAACGCATACTTCCAAGACAGCTTTACTGTAATGGTATCAATTTTCTTCATGATTACAGGTCTAGCATATGGTATAGGAGCAAGATCATTCAAGAACGATAAAGAATTGATAGAAGAAGCAAGCAGTAAATTTAAAAACATTGGAAGTATAATTCTACTTATGTTCTTTGTAAGTCAATTCATTAATATTTATAAACAAACTAATATAGGACCAATTATAACAACTTGGATAACAAATTTATTATCATCAATGAATTTAAGTGGAGTAACATTAATAATAGTTTCACTATTATTAGTTGCTATAGCTAATATATTCTTAACTAGTCCTTCACAAAAATGGATGATAATGTCACCTGTTTTAGTACCAACATTTATGCAAGCAAATATCTCACCAGAATTTGCTCAAGTTGTAATGAGAACAGGAATATCAATGACAAATGGAATAACACCATTGTTAGGAAGTTTTGTTATATATATAGGATTCTTAAATATATATAACTTAAATAAGAAGAAACCATATACAATAGGTTCTTCAATAAAATTAATAAGACCATATTTCTTAATAATGTCTCTAACATGGATATTATTAATAGTAGGATGGTACATTTTAGGAATACCTTTAGGAAAAGGTGCATTACCAACATTATAAAAGTTCTAATTATTAGAACTTTTTTATTGTAATATGATATAATAAAGCAAGAAATGAGGGATATAAATGAGTTTAACAGCTGGAATAGTAGGATTACCTAATGTAGGTAAATCAACTTTATTTAATGCAATAACTAATCAAAAAATACTAGCAGAAAACTATCCATTTGCAACAATAGAACCAAATGTAGGAGTAGTAACTGTACATGATGATAGAATGGATAAATTGAAAGATATGTATAATCCAAAGAAGTTTATTCCAACAGCATATGAATTTACTGACATAGCTGGATTAGTAAAAGGAGCATCTAAAGGAGAAGGATTAGGTAATAAATTCCTATCACATATTAGAGAAACAGATGCTATTGTAGAAGTAGTAAGATGCTTTGAAAACGGAAAAATAATCCATGTTGAAGGAAACATAGATCCAATAAGAGATATTGAAACAATAAATTTAGAATTAACTATAGCTGACCTAGATATAGTTAATAATAGATTAGAAAAAGTAGGAAAGAAAGCAAGAACTACAAAAGACAAAAATGATTTATTAGAACTAAATGCATTAGAAAAAGCAAAAGAAAATCTAGAAAAAGGAATATCTTTAAGATCAGTAGACTTTACTGATGAAGAATTATCAGCTATCAAATCCTTTAGTTTTCTAACTTTAAAACCTATCATATATTTAGCAAATATTGATGAAGACGAAATAGGAAAAGAAGATAATGAATACGTAAAAACAGTAAAAGAATATGCAGAAAAAGAAAATTCACAAGTAGTTAAATTATGTGCAAAAGTTGAAGAAGACTTATCAGAATTAGAGGATGAAGATAAAAAAGAAATGCTAGAAGCATTAGGAATAGAAGAATCAGGATTAGAACAACTAGTTCAAGCAACATATAAAATATTAGGATTAAGAACATTTTTCACAGTTGGACCAGATGAAGTAAGAGCATGGACTTTTAAAGAAGGAATGAATGCTAAAAAATGTGCTGGAATAATCCATACTGACTTTGAAAAAGGATTCATAAAAGCAGAAATAATGTCATATGAGGATCTAATTAAATATGGTGATGAACTAAAAGTAAAAGAAGCAGGAAGACTTAGATTAGAAGGAAAGGATTATCTAATGCAAGATGGAGACATCTGTCATTTTAGATTTAATGTTTAATGGAAAGTAAAATTATAATATTTGAATCTGGAAAAGATATAGGAATAATGTCTACTGCACCTAAATTTTATGAAGAAAATACTCCGGAAGAAGTAAGAAAAGAAGCGTTTCATCAAAACAGAATAAAACTAGGTAATAAATATAATTTTGATGGAAATCATATATTTCATGCAAATCAAAAGAGTGTAACAAATAAATTGAATTATCCAGATGGCCACTATATATTGTTAAATAATAAATTTATGGATAAAGAAGATTATTATACTGAGAATTTAGAAGCTGATATATTGATACTTCCGTCAATATATAAAGGTGTAGGTATAGCAAATCCTCAAGCAGATTGTCCTATATTAATAGTAGAAGATAGAAATAAAGGATATACAGCTCTATCTCATTGTGGAGCGCCATACATTGATAGATTATTACCAATAGATACAATAAAAGCACTAGAAAAAGAAGTAAACAGTAATTTAGATGACTTATATATCTATATAGGTAGTTCAATAAAAAAAGAATCATATATATATGATAAATATCCGTCATGGGCAACAAATGAAGATGTCTGGAAAGATTATATTACAAAGGAAGATGATGGATATCATATAGATTTAACTGGAGCAATATTAAAACAATTAAAAGATTATGGCATAAAAAATATTGAGATAAATGATATTGATGTTGCAAAAGATGATAGATATTATTCTCATTCGGAATTTAGTAAAGGAAACCTATCAAAGAAGGGACAAAATTTTGTAGGTTTCTTCTACAAATAACTAGACAAACAAAAATAACTTTGTTATAATACATGCGAGTATTTAAAATACTCCTTGCTATAAAATATATAGCCAATAGACCAAAAGGAGGTGTAGTCATGAATAAATATGAAATAACTTTTATTGTTAGACCTGATATGGAAGAAGCTGAAGTTACTAAGACTGCAGATGCGTTAAAGGAAGTATTAGTAAATGATAAAGCTAATATCACTACAGAAAAAGCAATAGGTCAAAAAGAATTAGCTTATGAAATTAAAAAGTTTAATACAGGTTACTATTTCTATTATGAAATAGAAGCTAATAAAGAAACAATTGAAGAATTTGATCGTGTTGCAAGATTAAATGAGAATTTACTTCGTCATTTAATTATTAGAGTAGAAGATTAATAAAAAAGAGGTATAGTATGAATAAAGTAGTTTTAATAGGAAGATTAACAAGAGACCCAGAATTAAGATACACTTCTGGAAATGCAGCTGTTTGTAATTTCACAATAGCTGTCGATAGACCATTTAATTCAAATACACAAGAAAGAGGAACTGATTTTATCCCAATAGTTGTTTGGAATAAACAAGCTGAAAATGTTAAAAATTATTTAGCTAAAGGTTCACAAGTTGCTGTAGAAGGAAGAATTCAAGTAAGAAATTATGATGATAATAATGGACAAAAAAGATATGTTACAGAAGTTATAGCAAATTCAGTTGAATTCATGGGTAGTAAAAATTCTAATAATGGTTCATCTATGCCATCAGGAGAAACAAGTTCATCATCAGAACCAACTCCTTATGATTTTAAGGATGAGGCTCCACAAAGCACAGATGTAGATTCAAATCCATTTGCTGACTTTGGACAAAATATTGAAATTAGCGATGATGAATTACCATTCTAACTAAAAAAGGAGGATAGTCATGGCAGAATTTAATAGAAGAAGAAAAAAAGTATGTCAATTATGTGCTGGTAAGACAGTTGATTATAAAGATCCAGAAACTCTTAAGAAATATATTAATGAAAGAGGAAAAATTGTTCCTAGAAGAGTAACTGGTACATGCGCTCGTCATCAAAGAGTAGTAGCAAGAGAAATCAAAAGAGCTCGTGCAATAGCATATTTACCATATACTAAGTAGTTATGAAAAATAACTACTTTTTTGTTCTCTTTATTTGAATTACTCATTATATTATAGTAAAATAAATTATGTAATGAAAAGTGCGTATTTCTAGTGGAAGGAGCAAATTATGGAAGAAAAAAATAACATTAATAAACTGATGAAATTCATAAGAAATTCTAAAAATATATTTTTAATGGCTCATAAAAACTTAGATTTAGATGCTTTAGGAAGTACTATAGGGTTATATGAAATAATTAAAAAGAAACGTAAAAATGTTTATATTATAATAGATGAAAAAAAACATGAAGCAGGAGTAGCAAAAGTACTAATAGAATTAACTGGATGTATAGAAATAATAAAGACAGAAGAAATTGAAGAAAAGATGCATCCAAAAAATAGTAAAAACTTACTAGTAATACTAGATACTAATAAAACAGAATTAGTACAAAGTGTAGAAGCTCTTAAAAAGTTTGATAGAAAAGTTATTTTAGACCATCACAACACAGGAAAAGGAACTATTAAAGATGCCTATCATATAATAGAACCAGAAGTATCAAGTACTTGTGAAATGATAACTCAATTAATAGAAAAATATGATTTGGAATTAGATCCATATTATTCAACAGTATTATTAGCTGGTATCGTATTAGATACTAACAACTTTATACTAAAAACAACTAAAGAAACATATTATTCAGCATATTATTTATCTTGTTTAGGAGCAAGTGCTCAAAAAGTACAATATCTTCTAAAACAAGATCTAGCAGAATATACAGAAAGAGAAAAATTATTAACAAGTGTAGAAACAATAGGAAATATTGCTATAACAAAAGGATCTCCATACACTATATATAGAAGAGAAGATATAGCTAAGGTTGCAGATACATTATTATATTTCAATAATATAGAAGCATCTTTTGTAATAGGAAAACTATCAAAAGAAGAAATAGGAATAAGTGCAAGAAGCTTAGGAGAATTTGATATAAATCAAATATTATCAAACTTTAAAGGAGGAGGAGATGCTTATCATGGAGCAGCAACTATTAAAGAAGATAAAATAAGTAAAGTTCATGATAAGTTGAAAAAAATAATTGAAGAGGAGGTAAAATAATGGAAGTTATATTCATTAAAGATTTACGTGGCCAAGGAAAAAAAGGGGATATTAAGGATGTAAAAAATGGTTATGCAGAGAATTACCTAATAAAAAACGGATATGCAGTTTTAAAAACAAAAGACTCTTTAAGACAATTAGAAAAAGAGAATAAAGAAAAGAAAGCAAAAGATTTAGAAGAACAAGAAAAAGCAAAAGAATTAAAGAAATTAATTGATAAAGAAGTACTAGAATTCCAAGTAAAAACAGGAGTAGGAGACAAAGTATTTGGAAGTGTAAGTGCTAAACAAATAAAAGATGAATTAGGAAAGAAAGATATAAAAATAGAAAAAAATATGATTAAAATGGACAATTCTATTTCTAGTTTAGGATTCCACAATGTAGAAATAGAACTATATCCAAAAATTGTAGCAACAGTAAAAGTACACTTAATAAAGTAGAGGTGATAACATGCCTATAAGGACATTACCTAACAATTTAGAAGCTGAAGAATCTGTATTAGGCGCATGCTTTTTAACTAAATATGCTATGCAAAAAGCAATCGAGAGTGTGTCACCAGAAGACTTTTATGATGAAAAAAACCAAAAGATATTTAAAAGTATTATTGAATTATCAGATGAGTCTACTCCACTAGACTTAACAACACTAACAGCAAAACTTCAAAAGAAAAAAGAATTAAATGAAGTCGGAGGAGTAGAATATCTAACAGAAGTAGTTAACTTCGTTCCAACAGCATCAAATATTGATTATTACATAAATATAGTACAAGAATCATCAATATTAAGGAGATTAATAACAACAGCAGAAGAAATAGCAAGTGATGGATATTCAACAGATGAAACGGTAAATGAAATATTAGATAATTCTGAAAAAAAGATTCTAGATATAGTTAAAAACAGAAAATCAACAGAATTTAGAAGCATAAAAGATGTATTACAAAAAACAGAAGCAAATTTAGAATTCTTAGCTGAAAATAAGAATGAAATTACTGGACTTGCTACTGGATTATATGACTTTGATAAAATAACAACAGGACTTCATGCAGGTGAATTAATAATTATAGCAGCACGTCCTGCTATGGGAAAAACTGCATTTGCCTTAAATATAGCAACAAATGCTGCTAAGATACAAGATAAAGCAGTAGCTGTATTCAACTTAGAAATGCCAGCAGAACAGTTAGCAACAAGAATTATTTCATCATTAGGACAAATTGATGGATATAAATTAAGAACAGGAAAACTACTTAACGAAGACTGGAAGAGAGTAAATGAAGCTATGTCACAACTATCAGGAACAAACTTAATGATAGATGATACAGCAGGAATATCAATTGGTGAAATAAGAGCAAAATGTCGTAGATTAGCATCTTCAGAACATGGATTATCATTGATAGTAATAGATTATCTACAATTAATATCAGGTGGAAAAAATTATGGTACTAATAGACAACAAGAAGTATCAGATATATCAAGAAGCTTAAAAACATTAGCTCTAGAATTAAATGTTCCAATAATAGCACTATCTCAATTATCTCGTAGTGTTGAAACAAGAGAAGACAAAAGACCAATTATGTCAGATTTAAGAGAATCAGGCTCTATAGAACAAGATGCGGATATAGTTGCTTTCTTATATAGAGATGATTATTATAATAAAGAAGCTAGAACTGAAGATAATAATAGTATTTCAGAATTAATAATAGGAAAGCATCGTAACGGATCAACTGCAACAATAGAACTATTATTTAAGAAGAATACATCTACATTCTTAAGTTTAAGAAGAGAAGATAAAAAGGAAGAATCATATGAATAGGAAAATAAAATATTTATTGTTAATATTATTAATTACATTAATCCCATTATCATTAGGATTTACTACAACTAGTAATAAATTAACAAGTCCACAAAAAGTATATAGAGTATATCTTAAAGGAAAATATATAGGATTAATAGAATCTAAATCTGAATTAGAAAAGTATATAAACAAAAAAGAAGAAGAAGTAAAAAAGAAATATAATGTTGATAAAGTATATACTCCAAAAGATTTAGAAATAAAACAAGAATATACATATAATAATAATATCTATACAGTAGAAGAAATATATGAAAAAATAAAAGATATTTCACCATTAACTATAAATGGATATAGAGTAAGAATAGGTGGAGTAACAAAAACTCAAGCAGATAGTGAAAAAGTAAAAACTGATGCTCAAACAATTTATGTAATAGATAAAGATGTATTTACTAATTCAGCAGTTAATACAGCAAAAGCATTCATAACATCTGACCTGTATGATGCCTATGCTAATAAAACTCAAGCAGAAATTAAAGAGACAGGATCTCTTATAGAAAATATATATATCAAAAATAAAATATCTATTTCAAAACAAAGAATACCAATAGATAAAAAGATATATTTAGATGAAGAAGAACTAAGTAAATATTTATTATTTGGTACTACAGAAGAACAATCAAATTATGTTGTTCAACCAGGAGATACAATAGAAAAAGTAGCTTTCAACAACCAAATGTCTACAGAAGAACTTATGATAGCAAATAATGATATAACAGATGTAAAAACACTGTTATATCCAGGACAAAACTTAAAAGTAGGAGTAGTTCAACCACAAGTTGATGTTGTAGAAGAAGACTATATTATTAAGGATGAAGATAAACAATATACAACTGAAACACAAGAAGATCCTAATCAATATACAGATTACCAAGAAGTAAGACAAGCTGGAGCTAATGGAAAAAATAGAGTTACTCAACAAATACAAAAAGTAAATGGAGTAACAGTTAATACAGTAACTATAGAAACAAAAGTATTAAAAGAACCTATAAAAGAAATTATAGTTAAAGGTACTAAGAGAAGAGCAAGCGCTGCTTACGGTTCTCCAGTCGCAATATCTGGTAACTGGGGATGGCCTGCAACATGTGGATCACCATCTTCTATATCAAGTGGATATGGTTATCGTTGGGGATCATTACACGATGGTAACGATATCGCAGGTTGTGGATATGGTTCAGCAATTTTTGCAGCAAATTCAGGAACAGTAAAAGAATCAGGATATCAATCAATAAATGGTCAATATATAGTAATAGATCATCATAATGGAATATATACATATTATGGTCACCTAAGTCAAAGATATGTTAGTGAAAATGAAACAGTATCAAAAGGACAAGTAATTGGTGCTATGGGTAATACAGGAGTAGCCTATGGAGTTCACTTACACTTTGGAGCATATAGTGGATATCCAATAAAATATGGTTCAGGCGGAAACTCATTCAACTCAATGGCATTATATTCATGAAAATAAAAGTTATAGAAAGTGGATCAAAGGGTAATTGTACAATTATCCTTTCTGACACTATAAAGCTAATAATAGACTTAGGAATATCATATAAAAAACTAATAGAAGAAATAACTAAACTAAATTTAGATATAAGTGATTTTGCAGGATTATTAATAACTCATAATCACAAAGATCATATCAAGGGAGTAGAAACATTTATTAAAAAAAGTAATTTAAAATTATTTATTCCACAGAAAATGTTCAAATCTCTTAAAGAATTTATACCTATATTAACAGAAGAAGATTGTATATATATAGATGATGATACTGATATTAATGGAATACATATTAATTTAATACACACATCTCATGATGCTCCATGCTCAGTAGGTTATAATATAACTTGCGAAGGAAAAACTATTACATATGTAACAGATACTGGATATATTAATAGAAAGTTCTTGGATACAATGATAAATAAAGATATGTATATAATAGAATCTAATCATGATGAAGAAATGTTAATGAATGGCCCATATCCTAGATTTTTAAAGGAAAGAGTAATCTCTGATTATGGACACTTATCTAATTACACAACAGCTAAATATCTTAAAAAAATTGTAGGTTCTAATACCAAAAATATAGTTTTAGCTCATCTAAGTGAAACAAATAATACTAAAGAATTAGCGTATAATACCGTAAAAGAACAAATAGACGATGATATTAATGTAATAATAGCTAATCAAGATACAGGAACAGAATTAATAGAGGTTTAATATGATAAAAATAATATGTGTAGGAAGTATAAAAGAAGATTATTTTAGAAATGCAATAGAAGAATATAAAAAAAGACTATCTAAATATACTAAATTAGAAATAATTGAAGTAAAAGATATATCATATGATGATATAGATAAATCAATTAATTTGGAAGGAATAGAAGTATTAAAACATATAGATTCTAAAGATTATGTAATAACTCTAGAAATAGAAGGAAAAGAACTATCTTCAGAAGAATTTGCTGAAAAAATAGAATCTATTCAAACAATTAATCCAAATATAGTATTTGTAATAGGTGGTAGTTATGGAATATCTAGTACCGTAAAAGAAAGAAGCAATTATAAATTATCTTTTTCTAAAATGACATTTCCACATCAACTATTTAGAGTTATATTATTAGAACAAATATATAGATCATTTAAAATATTAAATAATGAGTCATATCATAAGTAGGTGTAATATGATAGGAAACAGTTGGGATAAAGTATTATCTAATGAATTTAAAAAAGAGTATTTTGGAGAACTATTAGATTTTATAAAAGAGGAATACAAAAACAAAACGATATATCCACCTCAAAATGAAGTATTTAATGCTTTTAGATATACAGATTTTGATAAAGTAAAAGTAGTCATACTAGGTCAAGATCCATATCACGGACCTAATCAAGCAGAAGGACTATCCTTCTCAGTATCAAATGAAGTATTAAAACCTCCTTCACTCCAAAACATTTTTAAGGAACTAGAAAATGACTTAGGAATACAATTTCCTAAATCTAATTCACTTAAACCATGGGCAAAAGAAGGTGTACTACTATTAAATGCAGTGCTAACAGTAGAAGAACATAAACCAACTTCACATGCTAATAAAGGATGGGAAATATTCACAGATAATGTTATAAAAATATTAAATGAAAAAGAAACCCCGATAGTATTTATACTATGGGGAGCATATGCTCGCAAGAAGAAAGAGCTAATAACAAACAAAAAGCATTTAATAATAGAATCAGCTCATCCATCACCATTTTCAGCAAGAAATGGATTCTTTGGAAGTAAACCATTCTCAAAAACAAATGAGTTTCTAAAGAAAAATGGAATAGAAGAGATAGATTGGAGAGTAGAATGAAATTATATATAAAAGAAAAAATATTCTCATTTCACAATCGATATTTTATTAAAGATGAACAAGACAAGAATATTCTAGAGATTTCTAGTAAAGCTATATCGATAGGTTCAAAAACATGGGTAAAAGATCCAAATGGCAAAGAACTTGCATATATAGAACAAGAATTATTTCATTTAATGCCAAATTATAATATATATATCAATGGACAAAAAGAATTTAGTATAAAGAAAAAATTTAAATTATTTAAAAATGATTATGAAATATCAAACAATTATAGAGTAGAAGGTAACTTTTTAGCTCATAGCTTTATTGTATATAACAATAAAGATGAAAAAGTTGGTGAAATAACGAGAAAGTATCTAACAATAGGAGACCAATATATTATTGATATATTTGATGAGAAAGATTATATATTAATACTAACAATAATTGTTGCTATAACTAATGACATAGATAGAGCTCAAGCAGCTTCTTCAACATAAAAAAATATCCACATTATTTGTGGATATTTTATTTTTAAAATTAACCTTGAGCTTGTACACAAGTAATTGCAACAACTCCAACAATATCTTCTACAGAACATCCTCTACTTAAATCATTAGAACATCCTCTACTTAAATCATTTATCGGAGCAGCTATACCTTGTGTAATAGGCCCATAAGCTTCAGCTTTAGCAAGTCTTTGAACTAGTTTATATCCAATATTTCCAGCATCTAAATTAGGAAAAATCAAAACATTAGCATGACCTGCAACACTAGAGTTAGGTGCTTTACTATGAGCAACTTCAGGAACAATAGCGGCATCTAATTGCAATTCTCCATCAACCTTTAAGTTAGGATACATTTCTTTTGTAAGATTAACCCCGTTAACAACTTTATCAACTAATTCATGTTTAGCACTACCCATACTAGAATGAGATAGCATAGCAACCATAGCCCAGAATCTGCAAATATAAAGGTTCCATTTGAACCATATTGACAATCCGGAACTACCATTAAGAAGAAAGCGCTAACCAACTTACAATCTTCTTTAGTCTTAATAATTTGTAATGCAGGACGTAGAGTATTAGCAGTAGAATGACAAGCGCCACTAACTACACCGTCAGCCATACCAACCTTTACTAACATACAAGCATAATACATATAATCTTCAGTAAGTAACCTTCTAGCTTCTTCTTCAGTTAATCCCTTATTTTTTCTTATTTCTACAAGTTTTGAAATCAAATCATTAGTAAAACTAATATCTTCATTAGGATCAATAATCTTACATTTATCTAGATTACTATTATTTTTTAATATTTCTTCTTTATTACCAATTAATATAACATTAGCAATTCCTTCATTGACAATAACCTCAGCTGCTTTTAAAACCCTATCATCCATTGTCTCAGGAAGAACAACAGTCTTCTTATTCTTTTTAGCTCTATCAATAATTCTATCTATAAAAGTCATTATTTGTCCTTCTCCTCATCATATTCATCAATATCTTGATTATCAATAACAATTTCATCTGTTGTATTATCAATTCCATCTGTTTCATCTTCATCATTATCTTCATCAAGACGTTCTAAAGTTTCTTGATATTCTTCATCAAACTCCTCATCATCATTTTCTGCTTCTTTATTATCTATAACTAATTCATCAATTTCTTCATTTTCTTCATCAACATCTTTAATTGATTCATATTTTTGAACATCTTCACCAAACTTTTCTTGATTGACTATTACTTTTTCATCTTTTTCTTCTAATATCTCACCCATTTCTTTATCTTCGTCATTATAATAATCTTTATTCTTATATTTACTAAAGAAAGCAATAATATTAGTAGGAAAAGAGTTAACTAATTTATTAAAATTAGTAACATTATCATTATAATATTTAATACTACCAATCCTATTTTGTTCATTAGAGTCTAAATCTCTAACTATTTTAGTAATAGTTTTACTTTTAAGTAACTTTTCATTTTCATCGATTATGCCTAATAATTCTAAATAAGCATTATGTAATAAAGTGTTAATTTGAAAATGATTTAAGACATCTTTATCTAATTTATCTAAACTTTTTAAGAAATCATCTTGTTTTAATTCCTTCTTTAATACAGGAATAGCTCTTTCTAATAAATTTCTTTTCTTTTCTAAATATATTTCTATATTAGATTCAGCCTCTTCAATTTTTATAATAGAAAAATTAAATTTATTTTTACCTAACAATATTAATATTAATAAAATACATACTACAATAACAATAGCAATAATAATTTGATATGGCATATCATCACCTCATTATAAGTATATCAAAAATTATGGCTAATATTAAGAAAATTATAATAAAATATGTTATAATATATTCGTCAAAAAGAGGGAAAGTATGTCAAAGATTAATATTATTTATAAAATTAAGAATAATGATAATATTAAGTCGGATAAAGTTCGGGCTATTTTTTTAGATGGAATAATTACTTATAATGAAGAGAATTCTATAGTAAAATATAATTATAATAAGAACATTCTTCATAGAGAAACAAAAGATTTAATTCTAAATTATGATTTTAATGAGGAAAAAGCAAACATATTAATTAAAGAATTAAATAAAGAGTTTAATCCCATCTTACAGGTATTAAGTATAGATAAAAATAAGAATGATATAAATATTAAATATAAATTAGAAGAAGAAATAATAGAATATGAAATAAAGGAGTTAATATGAATATAATTACTGAGATAAATAAAGAATTAATAAATACTTTTGAAAAAGCAGGTTATAAAGTAGATAGTATTGAACTAAAGCCATCAGCTAGAAAAGACTTAGGTGATTATCAAATAAATGATTGTATGTCACTAGCATCAACTTATCATACTAATCCTAGAGAAATAGCTGAAAATGTTGTGAAAGAATTAGAAAAGAATAGTATTTTTACTGATATTAATATTGCAGGTCCTGGTTTTATTAATCTAAAATTAAGTGAAGAATTCTTAATAGATAATATTAATAAAGCAGTTAATAATCCTAAAGATCTAATAGAAAAACAAGAGTCTAAAAAGATTATTATTGATTATGGTGGAGCAAATGTTGCTAAAGCATTACATGTAGGACATTTAAGAAGTGCAAATATTGGTGAAGCTCTAAAGAGATTAGCTAAATCAGTTGGATATGAAGTAATAGGAGATGCTCACTTAGGAGATTATGGAAGACCATTAGGTTTTGTAGTAAAAGAATTAAAAGAAAGATATCCAGATCTACCTTATTTTGATGAAAACTATGAAGGCGATTACTCAGAAGTAGAATTACCTATATCTAATGAAGATTTAGAAGAAATATATCCATATGCTTCACAAAGAGCAAAAGAAGATGATGCTTATTTAGAAGATGGAAGAGATATAACTAATAAAATACAACACCATGAAAGAGGGTATTATGACTTATGGAAAAAAATAGTTGAAATATCAAAAGCAGATATAAGAGAAGTTTATAATGATATCAATGTAGATTTTGAACTTTGGAATGGTGAAAGTGACGCTATAGAATATCAAGATAAATTAGATGAAATAATTGCAGAAAAGAATATTTTAGTTGAAAGTGAAGGCGCTAAAGTAATAGAAGTAAAAGAAGAAAATGACAAGATTGAAATACCTCCACTACTATATATAAAATCAAATGGAACAATATCTTATGAAACAACTGATTTATTAACATTATTACAAAGAAAAGAAGAAATTAATCCAGATGAAATATGGTATGTAGTAGATTCTCGCCAAGGACTTCACTTTGAACAAGTTTTTAGAGCAACAGAAAAATTAGGTTTATTTGATAAAGAACAAATGGAACATATAGGCTTTGGTACAATGAATGGAAAAGATGGAAAGCCATTCAAAACTAGAGATGGTGGAGTAATGACTCTAAAAGGATTAATTAACTTAGTTTATAACTCTACTATAACTAGAATTAATAATGATAAAGTAACCGAAGAAGAAGCACCTGAAATAGCTAAAACAGTCGCAATAGCAGCTTTAAAATATGCTGATTTAGTACCATATAGAGAAACTGATTATATCTTTGAAGTAGAAAAATTTACTGATATAGAAGGAAAAACCGGCCCATATATTCTATATACAACAATCAGAATGAAATCATTACTAAATAATGCAGCTGATATGGATAAATCTAAAATAACTAAGATTGAAGATGACTACAAAGATTTAGTTCAATTAATATTAGATTTACCAAATATAATAAATAAAGCATTAAAAACAAGATCATTAAATGAAATAGCTGATTATTTATATAATATTTGTTCTTTATATAATACTTTTTATGCTAAAAACAAAGTATTAACAGAAGAAAACATTGAAAGAAGAACAAACTGGTTAACTTTAACTAAATTAACTTATGATATATGTAGTATATTACTAGATATTTTAGCAATTAAAGTACCTGAAAAAATGTAGATTGCATTAGGCAATCTTTTTATATTATAAGTATTGTATTTTTTATAAATAAGTGTATAATATTCTAGTCACTAAGGAGAAATCACAATAATGGAAAAAATTGAAGAATCTATATTTCCTAATAATATTAAAAAACATATAGCAAATATAATCGGAGAAAAGAAAAAATATAATAAGATTTTTAGAGATGAATTTATAAAGGAAGAAATAGAAAGATACCTAAAAGCAACATTAATACAATTAATACTAGTATCAGGAGTTTATAATGATGATTCAGATACATCTAAAAGAGAAGATTTTACTTTAGACATTGTAGATTCAATATTTAATGATGATAGTATTATTTATGAAGATGAAAACATAAGATTAAGTTTAGGTTCTTTAATACAAAACCTAAATACAAGATACGACAAAATGAAAGATTTCTATACTCCAATAAAGGAATACAGACAACTAGCTATAAGAGCAGAAGAAGTATATAAAAGAGAATATGATAAAAATGGAATAAAAGGATTAAAAACTGTTTATGATAGTTTTGATATATTACTAGATGATAGAGTTAATAAAGATAATTTAGATATAGTTAGTCCTTCTAAAATTGTTCAAAGAGATTTAGTTAATATGATAATACTTAATAGAAGAGGATTACCTATAGCAGAAATACCTGAACAAATAGAAGATAATTTTTATACTCAAATGGATTTATCATTCCAAAAAGAAAAGAAAAATAACCAATATAAAAACTATATGCATAAAAACTAAAAAAACTATTGCGCGTATAAAAGATATGTGTTATAAGTTTAATGGTAAATTTAATTAAGCAAATTTTGCAAGGAGGGCCTAAACATGAGCCTAAAGAAAATGAAAAAAGAAGAATTAGAACAATTAACAAATAAAGAAATAACTAAATTGATTATTCAAGATGCAAAAAAACCTCAAACAATTGCTAATTTATTTAAGAAAATAATCAAATTACTAGAATTACCAGAATCTACATTTGAAAATAAAATAGCAGAATATTATACTCAAATTTCAACTGACAAAGATTTCATTTTATTAGATAATGGAAAACTAGATTTAAGAGTTAATCATAAATCATCATCAGATATTGATGAAGATGAAGAAGATGATGAAGAACTTGAAGAAGAAGACAATGTATCTCAAAGTGATATGGAAATGTCAGAAGAAGATAATTATGATGATACAGATGATGATACATTCTCAGATGATTCAACAGACGAAGATTTAAAAGATCTTGTAATTATTGACGAAGATGAATTAGAACTAGATAATTAATCTAGTTTTTTTCTTCAAATTATTATGTTATAATACAAACTGATTGAAAGGATAATATTATATGATAGAAAGATTAGATAAAATACTTGATAGATATAATTTTTTGGAAACAGAGCTTACTAAGCAAGAAGTATTAAGTGATGTTACTAAAACAAAGGAATATTCCAAAGAATTAGCTAATTTAGAAGAATTAATTGCTTGCTACAAAAAATATAAAAAAGTATTAAATGATATTGAAGAAGCTAAAGAAATGATGAATGATCCTGAATTAGGCGAAATGGCTAAAGAGGAATTTAATAATCTAACATCAGAAAAAGAAAAATTAGAAGGAGAATTAGAAATATTATTAATCCCAAAAGATCCTAATGATAATAAAAATGTTGTTATGGAAATTAGAGGTGCAGCCGGTGGAGATGAAGCAAATATCTTTGCAGGAGATTTGTTTAGAATGTATACAAGATATGCTGAAAAACAAGGATTTAAGTATGATGTATATAACTCTATTGAAGGAACAGCAGGAGGATATAGTCAAATAGAATTTATAATATCAGGAAAAGATGCTTATTCATTCTTTAAATATGAAAGTGGATCACATAGAGTACAAAGGGTTCCAGTAACTGAAGCAAATGGTAGATTACAAACTTCTACAGCAACAGTTCTTGCTATGCCTGAAGTAGATGATGAAATAGATATAGAAATTAATCCAGGAGACTTAAGAATAGATATCTATAGATCTAGTGGAAAAGGTGGACAAGGAGTAAATACAACAGACTCAGCAGTAAGAATTACCCATCTACCAACCAATACGGTAGTAACTTGTCAAAATGAAAGAAGTCAAATTCAAAATAAAGAACAAGCTATGAAAGTATTAAAATCCAGATTATATGAAATGAAATTACAAGAACAAGAAGAAGCATCAGGAGAAGAAAGAAGAAATAAAATAGGAACTGGAGATAGAGCAGAAAAAATAAGAACATATAACTATCCACAAAACAGGGTTACTGATCATAGAATAGGATTTACTAGTAAAAATCTAGATAGAATTATGGATGGAGATTTAAATGAATTATTTACTGCCCTAAGAGAAGCTGAACAATTAAAGAAACTTCAAGGAGAAGAAAGTGACAATTGAACAAGCTCTAATATATGCTAAAAAAGAGATTCATTCAGACCATGCTAAGATATTGTTAGGTGACTTACTAAATCTAAATCCATTGGAATTATTAGTTCATTTAAATGATGAAGTGCCTGTTGATAAAATGAAAATATACACAAAAGAAATAGAAGCAATTAAAAATGATAAGCCAATTCAGTATGTATTAGGTCATGTTAATTTTTATGGACAAGACTTTTATATAAACGAAAATGTGCTTATTCCTAGATTTGAAACAGAAGAATTAGTTGAAAATACAATTTCTATAGCAAAATCTTTATTCACAAATCCTGTGGAAATTTTAGATATAGGATGTGGTAGTGGAGTAATAGGTCTAACTTTAGAAAAAAAATTATCAACAAAAACTGTGGATTTAGTAGATATATCTGAAAAAGCACTAGAAGTTACTAACAAAAACTGTGGAAATTTAAATTCAAGAGCGAATGTATTTCAAAGTGATTGCTTATCTAATGTGGAAAAGAAGTATGACATTATTATTTCAAATCCACCATATATAAAAGATGATGAACAAATAGAAGATATAGTAAAAAATAATGAACCACATGAGGCTTTATATGCTGGACAAGATGGACTAGATTGCTATAAGAAAATATTAAAAGATATTAGCAATAATCTTAAAGAAAAGTTCCTAATAGCTTTTGAAATAGGAGCAGACCAAGCAAAAGATATAGAATCTTTAGCTAACAACTATTTGAAAGATATACAAATAGTAATAAAAAAGGATTTACAGGGAAGAGATAGAATGATATTTATAACATCTAATTTACATTAAAGATGTTACTATAATTGACAAAAACTATCTAACAAATTATTATAAAATTGTAGAACTATCAGATAGGAGAATATATATGAAAATAATTGAAATTGAAGGCGGAAAAGAATTATCAGGAACCATTAGAGTTAGTGGTGCAAAAAATGCAACTGTTGCAATTATTCCTGCTGCAATTTTAGCAGATGAAGAAGTTACTATTTGTAATATTCCTGAAATAACTGATACAGATGCTCTATGTGATATCTTACACGACTTAAACGTTGAAACTACACGAGCAAGTGGAAGTTTAGTTATAAATCCAAAAAATATGGTAAATACTGAAATTGCAGAAGAACATTCTAAAAAGTTAAGAGCATCTTATTATTTTATGGGTGCACTACTTGGAAAATATCATAAAGTATCAATGTTTTTCCCAGGAGGATGCTCAATAGGAGCAAGACCAATAGACTTACATTTAAAAGGATTTGAAGCATTAGGAGCAGTAGTTACAAAAGATAAAAGTAAATATACTGTAGAAGCAAAAGAACTAAAAGGTGCAAATATCTATTTAGATATAGCTTCAGTAGGAGCAACTATTAATATTATGTTAGCTGCTGTATTAGCAAAAGGAAAAACAATAATAGATAATGCTGCTAAAGAACCAGAAATAGTAAATGTTGCTACGTTTTTAAACAATATGGGAGCAAAAATTACAGGAGCAGGAACTTCTAGAATAACAATTGAAGGAGTAGAGAGTCTACATAAATGTTTCCATGAAATAATACCAGATAGAATTGAAGCAGGAACTTACATCATTATGGGAGCATTATGTGGAAAGAACTTAAAAATAGATAATTTAATTCCAGAACATTTAGAAGCACTATTATCTAAATTAGAAGAAATAGGAATAGATCTAGAAGTAGGTCAAGATTATGTAATAGTTAGCAAAGGAACAAATCTAAAACCTACTAATATAAAAACAGCTGTATATCCAGGATTTCCAACAGACTTACAACAACCATTAACAGTATTATTAACTCAATGTAATGGAAAATCAAAACTAACAGAAACAATCTGGGAAAATAGATTTATGCATATAAATTATTTAAATATGATGGGTTCAGATATCACTGTTAAAAATCAAACAGCTACAATAATTGGACCAACTGAATTAAAAGGACATCAAGTAGTTGCAACAGACTTAAGAGCAGGAGCTGCTATGGTAGCAGCAGGACTAGCAGCATCAGGAAAAACTACAGTAACCAATGTAGAACATATTCTTAGAGGATATGAACAAATAATAGAAAAATTAACTAGCGTAGGCGCTAAATTAAAACTAAAAGAAATAAAGGATGAAGATTAATCTTCACCCTTTTTCTTTCCTAAATTGAAATTTCAACCGCACCACTCCGGTGCGGCTTTTTGATACAATAAAGGAGCCAAATCCCGGCAAGGAGGCTCCTACATGAATTATAAACAATTAACTAAAGAAAAGAAAGCACAAATTGATGTTTTGCTTGATCAAGGACTATCTATGAGAAAAACAGCTGAAGCACTTGGAATAAGTCATTCAACCATTTCTAGATATAAATCAGGACTTTATAAAAAGAGAAAAATAGATATAAATAATAAATATAGTATCTTTTTAGATTATTTGTATAGTCATTATGATTATAAAACATGTTCAATAGAAGTATGTATTTATAAATTTAAAAAGACACATCTAAATGTTAAATGTCCTTCTGTTAAACAGGTATATAATTGGATAAACAAAGGAAAAGTAAATCTAACTAAAAGAGACTTATGTTATAAAAAAAGAAGAGGAAAAAGAACATCTATGATGAATCATACAATGTGGAATATAGACCATAAAACAGTATTGCCAATAAGTCTAAGACCAAAGTATATCAACAAAAGAGATGAATTAGGACATTTAGAAATAGATTCTATTTTAGGAAAAAGAAATGAGTATTCGTCAATAATATCTATAGTAGATAGATGTTCAAGAAGAGTGTGGTTAATAAAAGCAGAATATAAAAACGAATATTATATAGATAAAATAATATATGAATTTATTTTAAGAAACGAAATAATAGTAAAATCAATTACAGTAGATAATGGATTAGAATTTCAAGCTTTAGGATTAAGTGCAAAGAAACTCGGAGTAAAATTATATAAATGTGATCCATATTGTTCATTCCAAAGGGGAACAAACGAAAGAACAAATGCATTGGTAAGAAGATTTATACCAAAGGGAAACTCAATGAAAAATGTAACACAATATTATTTAGATAACATTTCGTTTGAGATAAATAGTATGCCAAGGAAAATATTTGACTATAAATGTGCATATGATATAGAATTAAAATATATATAAAGTGGTGCGGTTGAAATTACAATAAAGAAAAGAAATAAAGGATGAAGATTAATCTTCACCCTTTTTCTTTTTCTTTCTTTTAATTTTTCTATATATAGGAATTAATGTTTTAAAAACAAAATACATAAATTTATTAGTTATTAAATCAAATTCTCCAATAAATTCAGTATATTCACCACCAAGTCTCTTTTTAAAAGAGTGGATTCCATATATAGGATTACTTTTATCTGGATTAGCATAACCACAGGTACCAAAACAATCCATACATTTATATCCTTCTTCATGAGCATCTCTCATAATTGAGTAATAACACAAATAATTACCATTTAATTCCATTAGTTTTGAATTATTTCCACCATGTACTGTCCAAACTTTATCTCCATATTTAACAGTAATAATAGAAGAAAGAACAAGTTCTTTTTCTTTAATATTATTTAAATTATTCAATATATTATTTAATTTATCTAATTGTTTTTCTAAATCATTAATCTTATTTTGATTTTTTTCTCTATCTTTATTTCTAACAACTTTATCATTAAGAGTTTCAATAGTATTCTTAACTTCTTTAATTTTATTATTAAAAGAATCTTCTACTTTCTTAATATTAGCTTTAACTATGTACAAATCACTCATTCCAACATCGTTAAATACTTTATAAAAGGTTCTATAATATTCGATAGGGGCTTGTAAGATACCTTCTCTTTTAGATGTATCACTCATAGTAACATAAAAATCTTCTATATCATTGATTGTTCCTTTATAAACATCTAAATCAAATTGATTACCCTTGTTTAATATCTTTCTAGTAGTAGGATGCATATTCGAATATACTTCATCAAAAGGCTTATCTAAATCTATTCTAAAAGTAAATCTAGGCTGTTCTCTCTCAAACCCTAAATTATATCCAAGGTGCTTATATCCGATACTCTTTAAATAGTTAACAATACTACTATTATCATTACCAATAACATTACCTTCAGGATCTAAATCATGTAATTTGATAGCAGGATCTATTTTAATAAATATAGATTTATTCTTTCTAGCAAAGTCTTTTAACTTAGAAGTAAACTCTTTAACTAAATCATGATTATTAAAATCTATTACATAACCTCTAGGACAATAATAATATGAATAACCAGCTAATAGCTTCTTTTCAAGAAGTAAAGCAACACAAACTAACTTCTTATTATCACGTAATCCTACATAGTGAGGAATAAAGTTTTTCCATTTTCTAATCTGCCCAAAATAATAACTTTGCATAAAATGTCCATAAGGACTTTTTTCTACAAAAGATTCATATTCTTTTTTAGGTATATCAATAACAAGTTCCATCTTAACACCTCCATTTAATTATAATATATATTTAAGAAAAATAAAATGATTAAAAACCTTGCAAAAAATGGAAGAATTTGCTACAATATAAAAGCAATTCATATCTATGACTTATTTTTGTCATGGCGAAGGGAGGAAGTATTAATGAAAAAAGGAATTCATCCTGAAATGAAAGAATGTACAGTTACTTGTGCATGTGGAAATACTTTCAAAACAAAATCAATTAAAGAAGAAATTAATGTTGAAATTTGTTCAGCTTGTCATCCATTCTATACTGGACAACAAACTAGAGCATCTCATGCTGGTCGTGTAGATAAATTCAACAAGAAATATGGTTTTGATACTAAAGAAGCTGAATAATAATCAGTTTTCTTTTTTTTTATCTAATGTTATAATTTCAGTAGGGAGTACAGGATGAATGAAATTAGAGAGATATTAAAAAATGGATATATAGAAGGATTATCAGAACAAGAATCATATGAATTATATGAACAAAGTTTAATAGATAATTATTCACATGGAAGAATTATGCTATGTTATCCTAGAGTTAGAGAGTCTAAAGCAAAGAAAACATATACTTGCCATATGTCTGGGGCTCAGATAAACATAGGAACTAGATATTATAGATATTCAATTTTTCTAGAAAATATAAATACTAATGAAAAATACGTATTAAGTAGAGATATAATACTAGAATCAGATTATTATGTTAGTGAATTACCTTCAAATATTAGAGAAATAGATGACTACAATAGTAGTGTTATAAACGATTCAACAAGAGAGGAACTATTATTATTTTCTCAAGAATATGGAGAAATGAATTTTATAAAACTAGGAAAGAAAAAGGTGAAAATAAATGAAAATAGGATTTGCTAGTGATCATAGAGGATTAAAATTGAAAGAAGAATTAATTGATTATTTTAAAGATTCATATGAAATAATTGATTATGGAACAAATAGTGAGGAATCAACAGATTATCCTGATTATGCTTTTAAATTAGGTGAATCAGTAGTAAATAATGATGTTGATTTTGGAGTAGCCATCTGTGGTTCTGGAATAGGAATATCTATAGCGTGTAATAAAGTAAAAGGAATAAGATGTGCAAAAGTATCTAATTCTGAAGAAGCAAAATATACAAGAAATGATAATGATAGTAATATAGTAGCTTTTGGAGAAAAAACCACTATAGAAGAAGCTATCGAAATAGTAAAAACATTTATTAATACACCTTTCTCTAACTTAGAAAAACATAGTCGTAGAATAAATAAAATAACTATGTATGAGGAAGGTAAATATGAAAGGTAAGTTTTTTGTATACATTATAGTATCAATATTAACAATCTGGTCAATAGACTCAGTCAATATTAATCAAATATTTAAAAAGAATAGACCTTTTCAATCTACAATGTTTTATTTTTTATTAACAATATCAATCATATATTTAGTTACAAATTTTATAATGGATGTATTCACTACATTTAGAATGATTTAGGAGAATAATATGAAAGAACAAATAGCAAATGGGGGTATGATTGTATTAACAACATTCATAGTATCCGCAATAATAATGATTTTTATGAAAAAAATAGCCGTTCATGTAGGAGCGCTAGATGTCCCAACTAACAAAGAAGGACATAGGCATATTCATAAGAAAGTAATGCCTAAACTTGGAGGAGTAGGAATATTCTTAGCATTTCTAGTAGGATATATGCTCTTTGGAGAACAAAGTTTAAGAATGAATTCAATTCTTATTGGTAGTTTTATAGTAATTCTCACAGGAATAACAGATGACATAAAACCAATAAGAGCATATCAAAAATTAATAGGACATATCATTGCAGCATGCGTAATAGTATTCTATGGAAAAATATTATTAAATAATATATCAATCTTTGGTTTAACTTTTGATTTTGGTATATGGGCATATCCAATAACACTATTCTTCTTAGTAGCATGTACTAATATAATTAACTTAATAGATGGATTAGATGGATTAAGTGGAGGAATATGTTCAATATTCTATGCAACAATTGCATTTATAGCATTTTATCAAGGAAGATATAACTCACTAGTACTAGTACTATCTTTAATAATGTTAGGATCAACTCTAGGATTCTTATTACACAACTTCCATCCAGCAAAAATATTTGCAGGAGATTGTGCTACATTCATGGGATTTATTATAGGAATAATAACACTATTAGAATTTAAAGGACCGGCCTTGATTTCATTCTTTGTACCTGTCTCAGTTCTAGCAATTCCAATTTTAGATACATTATTCGCAATAATAAGAAGATTACTTAGAAAACAAGCTCCATTTAAAGCTGACAAAGAACATTTCCATCATCAACTATTAGGAATGAACTTCTCACCAGTAGTAACAGTATTAATAATATATGCAATAAATATAATGTTCTCTATGGCTTCAATCTTCTATTTAACAAAAGATAAAGAAATAGGACAAATTATATATATAGTTTTATTTATACTAGCAGTTTGGTTTGTATTTCATACATCAATTATTTCAGAAAAAAATCCAAAACTATTAGAGAGAATTTCTAATAAATTCAAAGGAGTTAGACGATAACTTCTTTTTTTTCTGGATTAACTATGTTATACTAAAGTTACAAGGAGGCGATATTATGGAGTTCATCATTAGAGGTGATAAGATTAAAATCACTGATGCTATGAAGAGTTATATCGAAGAAAAGTTAGGAAAATTAGATAAATACCTAAAGAATACCGATGAAGTTCGAGCTAAAGTAATAGTAAAAAGTGATAAAAAGAATCAAAGAGTTGAGGTTACAATTCCATTAAAATCGTATATTTTACGTTCTGAAGAAGGAAATGCAGATTTCTATGCAGCTGTTGATAAAACAATAGACAAATTAGAAAGACAAATTAGAAAGAATAAGACTAGGTTAGCAACTAAGAAAACTAACGCAATAGATTTCACAATAGATGCTATTGAACCTGTTAGAGGGGAAAAGAAAATTACAAAGAGAAAAACAATTGAAGTTAAGCCAATGGATGAAGATGAAGCTATACTTCAAATGGAATTATTAGGACATGATTTCTTTATGTACCATGATAGTGAAACTGGAAAGGCAGCAGTAGTATATAGAAGAAAAGACAAAGATTATGGTCTAATAACAGAAGAATAAAAGTAATTCAAAAAGGTCTAATATTTAGACCTTTTTTATTTGGAATATATGATATATATAATAATCTTTAAATATTTATAAAAATTTGATATAATACTAATCGAATAGCTCGAAAAAGAAAGGTTGGTGTAATTTAATTGGGAATATTAAGAAGACTACTTGATCATGAATATAAAGAATTAAAAAGATTCCAAAAAATTGCTGATCAAATCATCGCATTAGAAGATGAATATTCAAAAATGACAGATACTGAATTACAAGATAAAACAAGCAAATTCAAAGAGAGATTAGATAAAGGGGAAACTCTAGAAGATATATTAGTAGAAGCTTTTGCTACTGCAAGAGAAGCTGCATACAGAGTAATAGGAGAAAAGCCATTCCCTGTACAATTGTTAGGTGCCTTAGCAATCCATTATGGTAACATTGCTGAAATGAAAACAGGTGAAGGAAAAACATTAACAGCTGTATTACCAGCATATTTAAATGCATTAGAAGGTAAAGGTGTTCATATAATTACAGTAAACGAATACCTAGCTGGACGTGATGCTGAATGGATGGGTGGAATACATAGATTTTTAGGATTAACAGTAGGAGTTAATAAAAGAGATATGTCTCCACAAGAAAAACAAGATGCATATAACTGTGATATCTTATATTCTACAAATAATGAAGTTGGATTTGACTACTTAAGAGATAATATGGTAATTAGAAAAGAAGATAGAGTACAACGTCCTCTAAACTTTGCTATTGTAGACGAGGTTGACTCAGTATTAATAGATGAAGCTAGAACACCATTAATCATTTCAGGTGGAGAAATGAAAAATGCCAATCTATACAAAGATGCAGATAGATTTGCTAAAAGTATTAAAGAAGATGTAGATTTCATTTATGATGAAAAAACAAAGAGCGTTAATTTAAATGAAAAAGGATCAGAAAAAGCAGAAAAAATGTTCCACATCGACAATTTATACGATATAGAAAATGCTACACTACTACATTTTATCAACCAAGCACTACGTGCAAACTATGCTATGAAGAATGATGTGGATTATGTAGTTCAAGATGGACAAATAGTTATAGTTGATCAATTTACTGGACGTTTAATGAAAGGTAGAGCATACTCTGATGGACTTCATCAAGCAATAGAAGCTAAAGAAGGAGTAACTATCAACGAAGAAACAAAAACTCTCGCAACAATTACATTCCAAAATTTATTCAGAATGTATAATAAATTATCAGGTATGACAGGTACAGCTAAAACAGAAGAAGAAGAATTTAGAAATATATATAATATGTATGTTATAGAAATTCCTACTAATAAACCTGTAATAAGAATAGATGCTCCAGATATAGTTTATGCAACTAAAGAAGCAAAATATAAAGCAATTATTGAAAAAGTAAAAGAATTATACGGTAAAGGGCAACCTGTATTAATAGGTACTATAGCAATAGAAACATCTGAATTAATATCAGGAATGTTAGATAAAGCAGGAATACCTCATGAAACATTAAATGCTAAAAATCATGAACGTGAAGCTGAAATAATTGCAAATATCGGTCTACATAAATCAGTTACAATCGCAACAAATATGGCTGGTCGTGGTACAGATATTAAATTATCAGATGAAATAAGAGCATTAGGTGGACTTTGTGTTATTGGAACCGAACGTCATGAATCACGTCGTATAGATAATCAGTTACGTGGACGTTCAGGACGTCAAGGAGATCCAGGATACACTCAATTCTTCGTATCAATGAAGGATGACTTAATGGTAAGATTCGGTTCAGATAGAATCGGAGAAATGATGAAGAACATGGGTATGGAAGACCAAGCAATAACATCAAAAACATTCTCTCGTTCTATTGAATCAGCACAAAAAAGAGTTGAAGGAAATAACTTTGACGTACGTAAACAATTACTAGAATATGACAATGTAATGAATGATCAAAGAGATATCATCTATAAGAAGAGAAATAGAATACTAGAACAAGAATCAATTCATGAGATGGTACTAGAAACATTTAGACACCATATCGAAGATTTAGTAAAATCACATTTAGTAACAGAACAAGTATTAAATGAAAAAGATTATGAAGATATAGCTGAATTTGCTAATGAAAACTTATTAAAGAAAGATTTCAAAGTAAAAGAAATAAAAGATTTACCAGCAGATGAAGTAATAGATTTAATAGTTAAGAGAGTAACAGAAGAATATGATGCTAAATTAGAGAAATTACCAGAAGAAATAACTCAAGAATTTGAAAAAGTAATAACTCTACAAATAGTAGATCATTATTGGATGGAACATATTAATACAATGTCACATTTAAGAGAAGGTATTCACTTAAGAGGATATGCACAAGAAGATCCATTAAGAGCATATACTATGGAAGGCTATGACCTATTTGATCAAATGTTACAAAGAATAGATAAAGATGTATCTATTACATTAATAAAAGCAGAAATTAGACAAAATATAGAAAGAAAAGAAACAACTAAGAATATTCAAACAAATGACCCTGATAAAGGAAGCTCTAAATCACAACCAAAAAGAGTTAAAAAAGTAGGTAGAAATGATCTTTGTCCATGTGGCTCAGGTAAGAAGTACAAACAATGTCATGGAAAATAGCCGCAAAATAAGGCTTTGAGGAAATTTATGTGCACAAAAAAAGCACCAATTTTCTCAAATGTGCACATTTTGTGCACATAAAAGTATAAAATATTCAAAATAATCTCTTTAAAACCTTATAAATAAAGGGAGTATATAATGTGCACATTTTAGTGAAATAATGAAACTAGCATATAGATTGCTAGTTTTTCTTTGCAAAAATAAGAAAGGACAGGGAACATTATGTCAGAGATTAGAATTATGAAAAGGGGAAAGTTATATCAATATCGATTTGAAATTGCTTCAAGAGGAGGTGTAAGAAGATATATCAAAAAAGGTGATATTTTGATTACAGAAAAAATAAAAATATTCTTTAGCATAAAAAAGTCTTTTTCGAAAATAGACTATTAGTAGCGGACAATGAAGAGAAATTTGATATTCTAATATTAGTAATTAATTTATTTTTTCAAAGAATGGTAATAACAATTGATATGTGTTATAATCTATGTAGTTTGCTACATAGATTTTTTTATATATTGATAGGAGTTTATTTATGAAAAAGAAATTATTAAGTATTATGTTAATAGGAATTTTGATTATAGGATTAACAGGATGTGGTAATAACAATGCTAAAAATGATTCTAAAGCTTCAAATAACAATTTAAAAGAAAATATTCAAGTACAAGATGATATTACATCTAATCAAAATGATTCAATAGAACAACAAAATGAAAGCAATACATCAAATATAAATGATTATTATACTGGGACTTATTATATGGTATTAGCAGACGGTTCGTTAGCTGATGATGGAACTGGAACAATTATTTTAAATAAAGATAAAAGTTGTACATATATTTATGGGCAATCAAATATGGGATGCAGTTCATACGATGTTTATGATCATCTTATTACATTAAAAGTAAGTGAAAGTTCAACAGATATTTATTTAACTCTAGATGCAGATAACAAAATGTTAATTGATGCTAATAATGAAAAATATATGAGGAAGTGAAAATATAATGATAAAAAAGATATTAAAATTTTTAGGTTTTGGGATTTTAGGATTTATCATCATAATCTATTTTTTTAGTGATCAAATTATGTACTTTTTCGATAATAATAAGTATTTAAATGAAGTTTTATATGTAAAATTTGGAATGAGAACTACTCTTATCGTGGGATTAATTCTATTATTTGTATTATCCTTTTTATTTTTTAAACTTTTGATATGGCTTATCAAGACTATTTATAAAACAAATGAAAAATATAATATTATCGTGTCATATGATTGGAAAGATTTTTTAGCATCTTGGGGAATTGTATTATCCATTGGTATGATTGTTTCTATGATAATGAAATTTGAGGCAAATATGATAGTACCATCTATACTTTGCTTTATTGCTGGTGTATTTGGTGTTATTAATTATAAAAATCGTATGGAGATTATTCATCAACTAGGATATAAGGGATTTTCTGCAATATTGAGATGGATTACTACATTTATATTTGGTATTATTTCTTATCCATTCTTTGTTCTAGGCTTGATATTTCATACTATATTGGGAATGCCTTCCATGTTAGATGTTGTTGGTGAAATGTCAAATAATACTGATTTTGAATCTGGTTATATTTCTGATGGAAATGGAAATATTACAGCTTACTCAAAAATGAAAAATTTAGATTCTAAAGGTAATGTAACAAGTGAATATGTTCACTATAAAGATGATGATGGAAAAGATCATGATATTTTTATAAGTAAATAATCACTTTCTTGTTCTAATTATAAAAAAGTCAAATAAACGCAATATTAATACTTTGGATAGTGTAATAAAAAGAATATTATTATGCTATAGTTCAGTAGATAATATAGACGATTTTGCAAAAAGAAGTATTTCATTCCATTACTATTCTAAAGATGGTAAAGAAATAATACTTAAATAGTTGTATAATTATTTATTTGTATAAAAGCAAGATATTAGGAATTGTGAAATCAATTTCTTTTTTATTATTCTTGTGATTATTATAATTATATGATAGAACCAAATTGCATGGACAAAAATGCGAACAATATGCCAACAATGTTCGCAATTTGTTCGCAGAGTATAAATATTTAATGATTAAATGAGATATAAATAGTACTCAAAATATTGAATGTTACCACACCTTGAGCCATTGAAAATAAAGGAAATACTAATAATACTAATAGTATTGATAATATTAATCAAAAAAGTTCATGTGGCTCAGGCAAGAAATATAAACAGTGTCACGGCAAATAAACTCGCAAACCCGCATAAAATAAAGGGTTGCGGGTTTTTCTATGATTCCACATTTTATATAGATATTTGCAAAAATTACAAAAAAGTGCTATAATCTAACCATATTTTAAATCAGTGATTTGGAGAAGTAGATATTTATGAAATTTATAGAAAGCAGCTGGTTGATGGAAAGTTGCAATGGATGAATATTGAATGGACCAAAGAGAGTTTTTCAGAAATTAATTAAAGTATGAAAAATCGGGAGTTTCTACCCGTTATCAAGTGAACATATATGATGGTATATGAAATGAAACTATTATTAGGTGGCACAAGATTCTTGTCTTAATTTTTAGACTGGAATCTTTTTTTATTTATAAGAAGGAGATGGTTGTATGGAAAAGTATGTGAAACGATGGTGTAAGTTATATTAATCATTGATTTAAAATATAAAAATATAAGAAAGAAGGAAAAAATATGAAAACAATGATTACAGGTGTAAGACCTACAGGAAGTATAACTTTAGCAAATTACATTGGAGGGATAAAAGGATTTGTAGAACAGCAATACAAATATAATTCTTTAATATTTATTGCAGATATTCATGGATTAACAACTTATATTGATCCAAAAGAAATAAGAAATAATATTTTAGATATAACAGCAATGTATATGGCTTGTGGAATTGATATTAATAATACGGCATTATTTATGCAAAGTGATGTTTTAGAACATTGCAATTTAGGATTTTTGATGTCATTTCAATGTAGTGTAGGAGAACTATCTAGAATGACACAATTTAAATCTAAAAAACAACAATTAGGAAAAAGTGAAAAAGACATGGGATTGTTTATATATCCAACATTAATGGCAGCAGATATATTATTATATGATGCTGAAATAGTACCTGTTGGTGATGATCAAAGACAACATATAGAAAAGACTAGAGATTTTGGAGAAAGATTTAATAATATTTATGGTAATACTTTCAAATTACCAGAATATCAAATTCCAAAAATTGGTGCTAAAATAATGAACTTGCAAGATCCAACCATTAAGATGAGTAAGTCTGCTCCAAAGGATGATAAAGGGACAATATTTATGTTAGATGATATAGAAATAACAAGAAAGAAAATAATGTCTGCTTGTACAGATAGTGAGGGAAAAGTTTATTATGATGAAGATAATAAACCGGGAATATCAAATTTAATATCATTAGTCTGTGTAGTTAATAATATGACAATAGAAGAAGCAAATGAAAAATATAAAGATTATAATTATAAAGATTTTAAAATTGAAGTTGCTGACAGTGTTTGTAATTTTATAAAAGAGATTCAAGATAAGTTTTACGAATATAGAAATAATGAACAACACCTAAAAGAAATCTTAACTGATGGAGCCAATAAGGCTAGAGTATATGCTTCTAAAAAAATGGATATTGTTAAAGAAAAAGTGGGATTAAAAATCTAATACTCAAAAGTTGTAAAAAATTCAACAATGACAAATTTTAGATACGTTATAAAAATATTGCAAAGCTTTATAAAATAAGGGTAAAACGTCTATTTAAACTTTAATTTCAAATTAGATACAAAACGTATCTAAAAAAATAAAAATTGTACGTTTTTATAATTTAAGTGGAATAAATTGCAAAAATTAATAAAATATAGTATAATCAGCTCAGTTAATTAAAAAGCGATTCATTTGAAGTAATTATTTTAATATGATTTATAGAGAGTTTGTGGTTGGTGGAAACAAACAAAATTAAGATAGTGAATTACAAGTGATGATTTTAAGTCGGTGAAGACACCGTTATCAATAAGAGGTAATAAACTATTATTACAAACAAAGGTGGTACCACGAGCAATTCGTCCTTTAGGGATGATTGCTCTTTTTTATTTTCAAGGAGGTGATTTGTATGGATAGTGACTATTACTATTATTACTTTGATGATTGTAATTTAATTAACTATACAAATTATTTAGGAGGAAATAAAAATGGAAAAGAAATTATTTGATATTTTAAAAGAAAGAGGTTATGTTAAAGACCTTACACATGAACAAGAAATTATTGATTTAGTTAATGGAGAACCTATGACATTCTACTTAGGAATAGATCCTACAGCAGATTCATTACATATAGGACATTTCTTTGCATTAACAATGTTTAGATGGTTACAAGATTTTGGGCATCATGGAATAATATTAATAGGTGGAGCTACTGCTTTAATTGGAGATCCAACAGGAAAAAGTGATATGAGAAAAATGCTATCAAAAGAAGAGGTTGCTCACAATAAAGCAGAAGTAAAAGAATTAGTAAAAAGATTTGTAAGAACTGATGGAGATAATCCAGCAATCATAGTAGATAATGCTGATTGGATTTGTGATAAGACATATGTAGATTTTATGAGAGATATTGGAGTACACTTCAATGTTAATAATATGCTATCAGCAGATTGCTACAAAAAGAGATTAGAAAATGGTGGATTAACATTCCTAGAGATGGGTTACATGTTAATGCAAGCATTTGACTTCGTACATTTAAATAAAGAATTTGGATGTAGATTACAAATAGGTGGTTCAGATCAATGGGGAAATATTTTAGCAGGAGCTGATTTATCTAGAAAGATAGGATTTAGTGAGGGCAAAAAGATAGATCCATTATTTGGATGGACTTGTCCATTATTGATAAAGGCTGATGGAGAAAAAATGGGTAAAACTGCAAGTGGTACACTATGGGTATCAAGAGATAAAACTACACCATTCGACTTTTTCCAAGCGTGGATTAATTCATTTGATGAAGATGTAGAAAGAAGTTTATCATTCTTTACAAGAATGGAAATATCTGACATAAAAGAATTATGTAAAAAAGATATTAGAGAAGCTAAAAAATTATTAGCATTTGAGGTAACTAAATTAGTTCATGGAGAAGAAGAAGCTTTAAATGCTCAAAAGACTGCAGAAGAATTATTTGGTAACAAAGGTGTATCAAAAAATATGCCAAGTGTAGAATTATCAAAAAATTTATTAGATATTAATATAATTGATTTACTTGTTGAGTCTAAGTTAGTAAGTTCTAAATCAGAAGCAAGAAGATTAATAGAACAGAATGGTATATCACTTAACCAAGAAAAAATAAGTTCAGTAGATCAAATAATAACTGATAAAGATTTAACTGATAATTCATTGATTCTTCAAAAAGGTAAAAAAGTATTCTTAAAAGTAATTTTTAAATAAAATTAGGTTACTTAAAAATTGGAAAAACTTCAACATTGTCAAATTTTAGATACCTTTTTAGATACCCTCAGCTATAGATGAGCAGTGATAAACAGTGAAAAAAATACTAAAAGTGAGGAAGTATAAGGATTTAACAAAAACCATTGACGAAAAAGTGCCAAACTTAAATGCCATGTGGGAGCGGGAAAAAGTAGAAACAATGTCACGGAAAGTAGTTAAAAAGCCCATAAAATAAGGGCTTTTTTATTGTTGGTTTTTTTAGATGCCTTATTACGGATATTTTGAAAGATAATAAATATGATATAATTGACATAGGTGGTTTTGTGTCTAAAATATCAAATGTATTAACAATGTTACAACTTTTACAGTCTGGAAGAAAATATAGCATAAGTGAATTATCCAACGAACTTGAAGTATCAGAAAGAATGATAAGAGTATATAAAGAAGATTTAGAAAAAGCAGGTATTTATATAGATACAATAATGGGACCATATGGTGGATACGTATTAAATCAATCAGTTCGTATGCCTGTTAGAAAATTTAAAATGAAAGATGCAAAATTATTAGATAAGTACATAACAAGTGAAAAAGATAAAGACATAAAAGATGAACTTATACTACTTCAAGATAAAATTAAAGGTGTATACATAGGAAGCAAGCAAGAAGAAAAAGAATTAAATTTGAAAGATGAAAATGGTAAGAAATATAATTTATTAACAAGAGCAATAAAAGAAAAAAGAAAAGTTAAAATACTATATTATTCTTATGGTAAAGGTGAAAATGAGAGAGTAATTGATCCTGCAGAAATGTTTTTATTTCAAGATGGTTGGTACTGTGCTGCATTTTGTGAAAAGAAACAAGATATTAGACATTTTGAATTAAAAAGAATAATTAAATATGAATTATTAGATGAAAAATATGAGTAGACGAAATACTTCCTCCTTTTAAGTTATATTTAACTTGAAAGGAGATTTTTTATGGAAAAAAACATGAAAACAAATTTTGAATTTTTAAAAGAAAGGGTGGTTGATTCATTAGATAATACTGATTTAGAGTTTATTAGAGACGAATTATCTAAATTAAGCGAGCCTACATTATTTAGTGGAGTAGGAGGATCAAGTGTAGTAAGTGAGTTTGGAGCAAAAGTCATTAACACTAAAAATGGTATAGTTTCAGTTAATAGTGAACCAAGAGATTTTCTATATAGGAACAATACTTCATTTAAAAATGTAGTAGCATGTAGCTATAGTGGAAATAATTATGGTGTAGAATTATCTTTCTTAAAAGGTTTAAGAAGATACTTATTATCTAATAATTCATTTGATGATAGTGATGTGACATATTTAAAATATGATACTACTATCGATAAAGAAAGAAGTTTTATATCACTTGGTGCAACACTTATTCCAGTAAGTATATTAATGGATTATTATTTGAATGGACAAGATAGTCTAATACTAGATTGTATAGGAGAAACATCATTCAATTTTGATTTAGAAAGTGATATATATGAAATATTTAGTGGTTATGATACAAGTACATCATCAAAATATTTAGAATCTACTATGGTTGAATCAGGAATAGGAATACCTATAGTTCATGATAAATACTCTTATTGTCATGGTAGAAGCACATTTGGTATTAATTATAATGCTGTAGCAATATATTATAATAGAAATACTGAGTTTGATAAAATGATGCTAGAGGAGCTAAAACAATTTGAAGATCAAATATTAGATGACTATCAAATGCTTATACAAAGTATGTATTTAACAAAATATATTGCTGAAAAAAAGTCAAAAGATTTATCAAAAGTTGAATATTCACCAATAGTAAAAAAATTATATAAATATAATGGGAAAATATAAAATCTTACTAAAAAATTGTGGAAAAACATTAAAAAGTATTCTAGATACCATGAAAAAGCATATGAAAAGACCAGAAATGGTCTTTATTTTTGATATAATAATTATTAGGAGTTGATTTAATGGCTACAACAAAAGATTATAGAGATTTTATTTTAGAACAATTAAGCTTATCAGATAATATAACTTGTAAGTCAATGATGGGAGAATACTTACTTTATTATAATGGGATATTATTTGGTGGTATTTATGATGATAGATTACTTATTAAAATAGTTGATAGTAATAAAAAATATAATATGCAAGAAGCCATTCCATATAAAAATGCTAAACCAATGTATCTTGTAGATGATGTAGATAATCAAGAGGTATTAAGAAATATAATATTAGATACATGCAAAGATCTAAAAAAATAGAATAATAAGCATACATTAGAATTTTATTCAAGGCTTGTAATAGTTAATATAATGATATATTAAATATATGGAGGTATTAGTATGGAATCAATATGTGGTGCTAATTGTGAGGAATGTGAATTATTTAAAAATAGTAAATGCAAAGGATGTAAAGAAACAAATGGTTGTCCTTTTGGTAAAAAATGTTGGATAGCAAAGTATATTGAAGTTGGTGGAAAAGATAGTTTTGAATCTATTAAAAAAGAACTAATTAATGAATTTAATTCTTTAAATATAGAAGGTATGCCTATGATAAAAGAATTATATCCACTACAAGGAGAATTTGTTAATATGGAGTATACTCTTCCAAATGGAGAACACGTTAAGTTGTTAGACGATAATGAAGCATATCTTGGTAATCAAGTAGAATGCTTATTTAATGATGAAAATATGAAAAAATGCTTTGGAATGCTTGCTAATATGAATTTTTTACTTGTCTGTGAATATGGAGATAATGGAAGTAATCCAGAAATAATTATTTATAAGAAGAGATAAAAAAACAAAATAGGAGATAGTATATGAGTAAATATGAACCATTATGGAAATATATAAAAGATAATAAAAAAGATGAATATAAATTATCATTTGAAGAAGTAAAAAAAATAACTGGCTTTGACTTTGATCATGCGTTTTTAACATATAAAAAAGAATTGCTAAACTATGGATATGAATTTAAAAGATTATCTTTAAAAGAAAAGTGGGTATGGATAGTAAAAAAGTAATATCACACAATTATTTCTTTTGTCAGCAAGTCGTTTAATTAATTCGCTTATATTAATATTAGAAAATCTTGCATATACATAAAGATGCCAAACTAAAAAGTATTATGATTTATTTAGTTAGTTCAATAATATTTGTGATATAATAAAAAAGTAAGTTAGCCTATAACTTGCTAATATTTTAGTGGAAGAGAAAGGGATAATATGGAAACAAAGTTTTGTGAATTTTGTGGCAATAAGGTAGCTATTGATGCTGTTTTATGTCCCAAGTGTGGCAAACAAATAGAAGAATTAAAAACAGAAACATCTGATTCAAAAACACCAGTTATTATTAACAATAGTAATACACTTAATGGAGCATATGGAAAAAAACAATGTGATAAATGGATAGCATTATTATTATGTATTTTCTTAGGCGTGTTAGGTGGACATAAGTTTTATGAAGGAAAAATTGGAATGGGACTTTTGTATATATTTACAATTGGCTTATTCGGAATAGGTGTAATAGTTGATTTAATAACTATTATATGTAAGCCTAATCCATATTATGTTTAGGAGGAGTAAGAATGGATAAAAAATTTTGTAAGTTTTGTGGTGAAGAGATTGAAAAAGATGCGATAGTTTGCCCAAAATGTGGAAGACAATTAAAAGTAATAAAAAAAGAAGAAAAGTCAGACTCAGAAAAAGAGAGTAAAGATACAATTGATGAATCTAGTAAGTTTTATAGTAAAGCATGGTTTATGTGGGTAATGCTTGTATTCTTTGCCCCAGTAGGAATTTTTTTAATGTGGAAGTTTCATCCTGAAATGAAAAAGAATACAAAAATAATACTTACTGTTGTTTTTGCAATATTATTTTTAGTAATCGCATTTGGAAATAACGGAGATGAAACATCTACAAATAATGGTGACACAAGCTCTAATAGTAGAACAAATACAGTTAATAAGGTAAAAGTTGAAGTAATTGACTTTAGTGGTATGTCAGAAAGTGAGATATTGATTTGGTGTAAAGAGAAGAAATTAAATTGTGATTTTAAAAGAGAATATTCGGATTCTATAGAAAAAGATGGATATATAAAACAAAGTGTTAATGCAACAGAACAAGTTACAGAAGGTAGTAAAATAACTATTACTTATTCACTAGGTAAAGAACCAACGGTTAGTCAAAAAAATGCTGTAAGAAAAGCAAAAGAATATTTAGCTGTAATGACATTTTCAAGAGATGGCTTAATAAAACAACTTGAATTTGAAGGCTTTTCAAATGAAGATGCTACATATGGAGTTGATAATGTTAGTGTTGATTGGAATGAACAAGCAGTAAAAAAAGCAAAAGAATACTTAGATACAATGGCATTTTCAAGAGATGGCTTAATAAAACAACTTGAATTCGAAGGCTTCACATATGAACAGGCTGTATATGGAGTAGAACAAAACGGACTATAATAGTTGGAAAAAACCTTATGAATTTTTGATACATTGAAAAAGACCATTTGAGGTCTTTTTTTGGTATAATAAATATATAGGAGATGAGGAGATAGAAAATGAATGAGTATATTAATTTAGATGAAAAAAATATTGACGAAGAACATATTTGTTGTGCAATAGGAGATCCTAAACATCAAGAAGGTGTAGATAAAAAGAAAGAATGGATTAAGAGTAAATTAAAAGATGGACATATATTTAGAAAACTTAATGCTAGAGGTAAAATCTTTATTGAATATGAACCTATAGAAACAGCATGGGTTCCTATAAATGGTAAAAACTATATGTATATTTATTGTTTATGGGTAGCTGGAAGTTTTAAAGGTAAAGGCATTGGTAAAGAATTATTAGAATATGCAATAGAAGATGCTAAAAAGAGAAAAATGAGTGGAATTTGTACAATAGTTACACAAAAGAAAAAGCCATTCATTGGTGATAAGAAATTTTTCGAGCATTTCGGATTTAAAGTAGTAGATACTATTAATGATTATGAATTAATGGTATTACAATTTGATGATAAAGAAACACCAAGATTTAATGATAGTGCTAGAGCTATGAAAATAGAAGATAAAGATTTCACAATCTACTATTCTAATGAATGTCCTTATGTAGAATATGAAGTAAAAGAACTATCTGATTATGCTAAAGGAAAAAATATCAAATTAAACTTTATAAAGATAGATTCATTAGATAAAGCTAAAAATGCTCCATGTATTATTAATAATTGGGCTAACTTCTATAAAGGAGAATTTATTTCTAATACAATATTAAATGCAAATGCATTCGAAAAAATAATTAAATAAGGGATAATACCTGATTTCTTTATATCAAAACTTAAATTGACATTGGACACTTATCAGTGCAAAAAACAATATTAGAACATAAATGCTTATAGTATAATGAAATTACAATTAGAAAGTAAATTCATAATAGTATTGAAATATAATCTAATTAATTTAAGAATAAGGAGTAAGTAAGATGTTTTGTAGTAAATGTGGTTTTCAAAATAATCCAGGTGCAATTGTATGTGGACAATGTGGTGCAGTATTAGATAATAATCAACAAAATGTTAATACAAATACACAAAATACTAATAATGGTACATATAGATTGACTTTAACTAGACCAAAAGACTTTGTAGGTGCATTAATAAAATTTAATATATTTATTGATAATAATAAGGTGGGAACTATTAAAAATGGTGAAACTGTAGTTTTAAATGTAAGTTCAGGCAATCATACTATATCTTTCAATAAGACTATGGATCAAAACATAAATATTTCAGGTGACACTTTTGCTGATGTTGTAGTAATTGCTGGCAACAAATTCGGATTATCAAATATAAGAGATAGTAGTGGTCAAAATGTACAAAATAATGAATTATATACTGAAAGTGCTGATAGAATTATAAAATCAGCAAAAGGACCACTTATATTTAGTTGCGCCTGTATAGCAATTACATTTTTATTATTATTTACAATTAATATGGTAGTTTCACCTTGGGTGTATGGAATATCAATAGGTTATACAATTATAAATTTATCATCTCTTAAAAAACATAAACAAATTTTAAATGATAAATATGATTCATTAATTAAGTTAAATGTTATTTCAATAGTAGTAAGTGTCGTTGGAATGATTTTAAGTGGATATTTAATGATAGGTTAATTACGGTTAGAAAAAAATAATCAAAAGCTAGTATTTATATACTAGTTTTTTATTGTGTAATTAAAAAAATAAAAAAAGTGTTGACAAAATATTCTGTTATTACTATAATGGTAATAACAAGTGAGAGAAACTTGCATAATTTTAAATATTTGATATTATCAAAAAGATAAAAACAAAACATTTATTTTTTTAAAATATGATATTACCAAAATGATAATAAGAGGTGAATGCTATGAAAAAAGGAACTAGACTATATATCAATCTAACAAATAAATGTAATACTAATTGTCCGTTCTGTTGTATGTATTCAGGCACAGATAAAAATACTTTTATGGACTTTGAAACATTTAAAAAGATTATAGATAATTGTAAAGGCAAATTTGAATTACAACTAGAAGGAGGAGAACCAATACTTAATAAAGATATCTTCCTATTTATAGAATATGCAATAAGTACCAATAGATGTTTAAAAATAATTATTTTAAGTAATGGTATTGAATTACAAAATTATATGAAGAGATTTATAGATATAGCTAACTGGAATAAAATCTTAATAGAATTCAAAATCAGTATTAATTATTGGTTAATTAAAGTAGAAAAAAATTTTTTATATAAAATGAACTTACTATTATTTTCTGTTAAGTACATAAAATATATAAATATCATATTTAATGTTAGAAAAAGAAAGGATAAAGATGAAAATTTAGATAATTTATTAAAAGAAAATGATTTATATGATCACTCTAATATCTATTATCTACAATCTTATGGAAAGTTAAAAAATAGTAAGTATGATAAACCGTTAATAGTACAAAATATTGATAATTGGTTCTTATATGCAAGTGATGGTACTTGTTTTAATCAAGATTTGATTGCTAGAAGTGATTATGAGGAGAAATTACTATGAACACATTAAAATTTACTAAAAAAAGTGAACTCTCTACTGAACAACATAATCAAGAAGTACACAAAGATAAAGAAATAAAGATTTTTGATAAGAAAGTAAACATTTATATCCCTAACAACTTATCTTTATTTATTACTAATGTCTGTAATTCAAAATGTTTCTTTTGTATCAATAGTAATTATACCAATCAAGATAAAAGTGATAGTTTTTACTATAAGTCATTAAAAGAGACATTAAATGAATTATCCCCAAGTGAGTTTGAAATAACAATTACTGGAGGAGAACCAACAATTAAAATTGAAAGATTTGTTAAGACATTAAAGATGTGCCATGACTATGGATTCCGTTTTAGAACGATAAGTACTAATGGACTAAATCTACTTAAGAAATATAAAGGTAAAGAAGTATGTGAATATATGGTAGAAAATGGTGCTGTACATAATATTAGTATTAGTAGAATGGATATAAAAAATAATAAAGAAATAATGGGAATTGACTCTATTACTGATAATGATATTGAAAAACTAGCAAACTTCTTTAATAATCATGATGCTGAAATGAGAATAAGCTGTAACTTAATAAATGGTTATGTAGATTCAATGGATAAGATTTTAGAATTTGTTGATTATTATCATAATTTAGGAGTACCAACAGTAATGTTTAGAGAATTAGTAGGAGTAAAGTCATCACCTAAAATGATAGATACATTTAAACCAAATAAAGAATTTAAATTAATAGATTATATAGTTGCTGAAGTATATGATGTGGAAGTATATGAATATAAAGATTATATAGTTAAACATTATAAACAAAAGAAAAACAATAATAAAACTAGCGTTAAAAATACTTCATTTAGAAATGGAATACTAAGAGAAGATTTTAATGGTAACATAATTAAAAATTTTAAGGAGAAATTAATATGAAAAAAGTTGGAGCAGAAAGAGAAATAATATTTGATAAATCACTTAGATATGCAAGACAAAAAGACTATGACATAAAAGAATATGAAATGGTTCCATATCACTTTAAAGATGGTGGAGATAAACAAGTATATAAAAATTTTAACTTCAGTATATTCGTTGATGATATATGTAATGCTGATTGTAAATTCTGTGTAGCGCAACTAAGATATGCCCATAGAAATTTGCTATATAACAAAATACATATAAAAAACAAAAGAGAATACTTAAGAAGGTTAGAAGAAGTGCTAAAAGTAGTAAGACCACTTAATCCATCGGTATCTATTACTGGAGGAGAACCAACTATATCCCCAATACTTACTGATGTATTAAAATTAGTTGATAAATATGGTTTTAGAAAAAGAACTATAACTACAAACGGATCGGGATTATTCAATATCCAAGATGGAGATACAATACTTAATAATTTAATTAAATATCATTGGGATCATCTAAATATTAGTAGAACTTCATATGATGATAATATCAATAGAAAAATAATGAGATATGAAAAAGATACAGAATATTCATCTATGGAAGACTTAAAGAAAATACTAGATATAGCTAATAAGTCTCCATTAAAACATAGAATAAGTTGTCTTTTACTAAAAGAAAGTGTAAACAGTGTAGAAGAGATAAAAAAGTATGTTGATGAATATATTAAAGTAGGAGCAAATAATTTTATCTTTAGAGAATTAATGGATTATGATCACAAAGCTGTTAATAAAGAAAAAATTGAATATTGTGATTCAAATAAAATAAAACTAAATGATATATGGGAAGACTTTGAAAAATACCCCGAATTAAAACCATATTTAAATATATTAGGATATTACTACTATGTAGAAATATATAAATATAAAGGATGTACTATCGCATCAGAATCAGCTGATCTAAATCAACAATATATAGAAAAAGAAAAAAACAAAGATACTGTATATGAAATGGTATTCCATACTAATGGAAATTTATGTGGAGGTTGGATAGATAATGAAGAGATATTAGACAAATACGAAGGATTTAATCTTAATGAGATTATAAAATAAGTAATTTTTTTTACAACGAAGATATTACTAAAATGATAATAAGAAAAAGAGATAGGAGAAAAAAGAAATGAAAAAAGTAAATAATTTAAAACTATACAAAGGATGTCTAATTATAGTAGACATGGTAAATGGATTTGTAAGAGAAGGAGCACTACATGATGAAGAAATAGCTAGAGTAATTCCTAGACAAATCGAATTAATAAAAGAAGCAAAGAATGCTGGAAAGGCAATTGTATTTATTAAAGATACTCATGATGAAAATGCTGCTGAATTTGATAGGTTTGGTGGAGCACATTGCGTTAGAGGAACTAAAGAAGCAGAGATTGTAGATGAATTAAAACCATTTGTAGAGGCTGAAGATACATTTGTTATTGAAAAGAACTCTACAAGCTTTATGGAAGCACCTAAATTTAGAGAATTCATAGAACAACATCAAGAACTAAATGAATTTGATATAGCAGGTTGCTGCACAGATATATGTGATTTTAATGGAGCTATGGGACTTGCTAATTACTTAGATCAATGGAATAGATTACATACTATTAGAGTACATGAAGACGCAATAGCAACTTATGCAGAAGATGCAAGACAAGAATATGTAGATGCAGCAAAACTTTTAATGAAACAACAAGGAATTCAATTAGTAAAGAAAAGATAATATATTTTTTTAAAATAATTATTATCAAAATGATAAAAAGAAGGAGAAAAATAAAATGAATAATAATAAAACATTAATGACAGATTTTTATGAGTTAACAATGGCTCAAACATATTTTAATGAAGGAAAAAAAGATCAACAAGTATACTTTGATATATTTTTTAGAAAGAATCCATTCGATGGTGGATATACAATGAGTGGTGGTCTTGAAGAAACAATAGATTTTATTAAGAACTTTAAATTTGGAGAAGAAGAAATTGACTATTTAAAATCTCTTGGAGTATTCAATGAAAAATTCTTAAATTATTTAAAAGATTTAAAATTTAAAGGAGATGTTTATGCTGTACCTGATGGAACTGCTGTATTTCCAAATGAGCCAGTTCTTACTGTTAAAGCAGATATAGTTACAGCTCAACTTCTAGAAACCGCTTTACTTGCTAATTTCAATCACGGAAGTTTAGTTACTACAGCTGCTAAAAGAATTACAAATGAAGCCGGAAATATTCCTGTAATGGAGTTTGGAGCAAGACGTGCTAGAGGAATTGATTCAGCAATAGAGGCAAGTAAACATGCATTTGTTGGAGGTTGTGTTGGAACAAGTAATACATATGCTGGAATGAAATATAATATACCAGTTTTAGGTACAATGGCACATTCACTTGTTACTGATTGTGAAGACGAATATGATGCATTTTTAGAATATGCAAAATCAAATCCAGATAATTGCTTATTCTTAGTTGATACATATGACACTTTAAGAAGTGGTATTCCTAATGCTATTAAAGTAGCAAATGATTACTTAAAACCAAATGGATATCCATTTAAAGGAATAAGAATTGATAGTGGAGATTTAGCTTATTTATCTAAAGAAGCAAGAAAAATGCTTGATGAAGCAGGATATCCAGATGCAAAAATATGCTTAAGTAACGGACTTAATGAATATTCTATTAGAGATTTATTAAAACAAGGAGCAGTAATTGATTCAATTGGTGCAGGTGATAATATAGCAGCACCTAAAGAAAGAGTAGGAGGAGTGTATAAACTAGTTGCTGTAGAAGAAAAAGACAAAATAATTCCAAAAATAAAAGTAAGTGATGATACAGCAAAAACTATTAATCCAGGACGAAAGATTGCATATAGATTTTATGATCTAGAAACAGGTTACGCAATAGGAGATGTACTTGCGCTACCAGATGAAATAATTCCAGATAAAAAATATACTTTAGTACATCCTGTAGAAACATGGAAAAAACAAGAAATTGAAAATTATAGAAAAAGACAGTTACAAGAACCAATCTTTATTAATGGTGAATTAGTTTATGAACAACCTGACTTAAAAGAAAGACAAAAATATTGTGATGAAGAATTTAAGACTTTATATCCAGAAGTTACTCGTATTAATGAACCACATGAATACTATATGGACTTAACAGATAAACTAAGAGAATTAAAAAATCAATTAATTGAAATGCATAAAAATAAGACTGATAAACCTAAACAATTAGTAAAAAGAGTAAATGAGACAAGAAAAACTAAATGAAATTAATTCTTATATTGAAGAATTAAAAACTAAAAGACAAGAATTATTAGATACAAATAGTAGATTCTTAAAAACAAAAAGATATAGAAGTTATTTAAATGATGGAAGAACTGTTGTCAGAGAAAAACTAATTAAAGGAAATGGACCAGGTAATGCTTCAATAGTTCTTCCTGTTACTTCAGATAATCAAGTAATTTTAACAGTTCAACCTAGAATATTTACTAAATCTACTATAGGTATTGCTCTTCCTGCAGGATATGTAGAAAAAGGGGAAACATATATTGATGGAGCAAGAAGAGAACTAGAGGAAGAAACAGGTTATCAGTCCAATAATTTAATTGAAGTATGTGGTTTTTATCAAGATGAAGGATGTAGTGAAGCATTTAATAAAGGATTTCTTGCACTAGATTGTAAGAAAATATCTAATCAAAAATTAGATAAAGATGAATATATTAGATACTTTAAATGTTCTATAGATGAATTATATGAACTATTAGATATGAATTTAATACTTGATGGAGGAAGTCAATTAACAATAGAAAGAGCAAAAAAATATATTAAGAAAGGATAATTATTATGAAAGAATTTAATGCAAAAGAAGAAAAAGATAGAATTGTTAAGTTTATTAGAGATTATTATGAAAAAAATAATTTAGGTGGAGTAGTTATTGGTATAAGTGGAGGAAAAGATTCAGGAGTTGTTGCTGGCTTATTTACTGAAGCTTTAGGAAAAGAAAATGTTTTAGGAGTAACTCTTCCATGTCATTCTAAAGAAAGTGATAGAGATGATGCAAAATTAGTATCTGACTTTTATGGATTTAAATTAATAAATGTAGATTTAACACAAGTAAATGATATTTTTAAAGATGAAATTAATAAATTAGGTAATTTTACTGAAGAAGAATTAAAAAATAGTGATATTAATTTAAAACCAAGACTTCGTATGACAGCCTTCTATTATCTAGCAGCTCTTTATTCTGAAGTTCAAAAGAAACCTTATATAGTTGCTGGTACAGGTAATAAATGTGAAGCTTTTGTAGGATATTTTACAAAAGGAGGAGACGGAGTATCAGACATAAATGTATTAGGAGATTTAACAGTAGAAGAAGTTATAAAAATAGGTGAAGTATTAAATGTACCTGATAAAGTTCTTTATAAAACTCCTGATGATGGTTTAAGTGGAATGAGTGATGAAGAAAAATTAGGATTTACATATAATGATGTTGCTAAAGTAATGAATGGTGAAGAAGTAGATGAAAAAGTTAAAAAGAAGATTTTAGCAAAACACTACGCAAATCAACATAAGTTTAATATTCCAATTTATAAAAGAGATGAAAATTAAATATGAGATTAGGCATATATGTAGGAAGTTTTAATCCTGTTCATAATGGTCATTTAAAAGTTATTCATTACTTATTAGATCATGATTTAGTAGATAAAGTATTTGTACTTGCTACTCCCAATTATTGGGATAAACAAGATTTAGTTTGTGTAGATGATAGAGTTGCTATGTTAAAGTTTTTTGAAGACAAAAATATTATTATTGATACAATTCATAACAACTATCCATATACTTATCAAGTACTTGAAAGTATAAAAAAAGATTATAAAGATGATGAATTATTTCTAATATTAGGCTCTGATAATATAATTCAATTTCATAAATGGAAAAACTTAGATATAATATTGAAATATAACATTATTATTTTTAGAAGAGGAGAAATGAATATATCTAAATATTTAAAAAATATTGATAATAATAAGATAAAAATTATAGATGATTTTAATTATTTAGATGTTTCTTCTACTGATATTAGAAATGGCAGTAATAATAATTTAGATAAGAAGGTAATTAATTACATAAATAAGAAAAAGTTATATGGTAGGTGATAGTATGATTAAAAATATCCGGTTATTTGTAAACAAAAATGATAAGTCTATAAAATTTGCTCGTTTAGTTAGAAATAAACTTACTGCGAGAGATTTTAAAGTAATTGAAGATGATAATGATGATTTTTCTCTAGGAATAGCTATTGGTGGAGATGGTTCATTTCTTAGAATGGTTCGTCAAAATAGTTTTAATAGTGATCTTTATTATGTAGGCATTAATACTGGCCATTTAGGTTTTCTTCAAGATGTAAAAATTGATGAAGTTGATGAGTTTATTGATGATTTAATGGTTGAAAACTATAAAGTTGATCATATAGGAATTCAAGAAACAGATATTGTTTGTAAGGATAAAGAATCAAAGTATTTCTCTTTAAATGAAATTGTCATAAAAGATATTAATTCTAAATTATTTAAAGCGGATGTTTATATCGAAGATGATCTTTTAGAAAATTATGTGGGCGATGGCATTATGTTAGCAACTAGTATTGGTTCAACTGCTCATAATCTAAGTTATAATGGTAGTATTGTTTATCCATCATTTTCAAGTTTACAAATAACTCCTATGGCACCTATCAATTCAAATAGATATCGACCATTAACTAAGTCTGTTATTATACCTGAAGAAGTTAGTGTAGATTTAATTCCTGATAATGATGATTTAGTTGTTACTTTTGATGGAGAAGATATTTTATTTAATGATGTTGATTCTATCAGTAGTAAAATAGGAAAACAAAAGATAAAAGTATTAAGATTTGATCGTTATGGATTTGCAAAGAAAATAAATGAAAAATTGCTATAAAAAGGAATTTAATATATAATTAAACTGGTGATATATATGAGTGATTATTTAACTGAAGAAGAATTTTTAAAGAATTATGATTCATCTATATATGATAAATTATCTATGACTACTGATATATTAATTTTAAGTGTTTCTTCTAAAGATTCTAATAATTATCGTAAAACTGATAAGAAAATGATGAGTATTTTACTTGTAAAAAGAGATGATTATCCATATAAAGATAAATGGTGTCTACCAGGTGGATTTTTAAATCCTAAAACAGAAACACTAGAAGATTGTACAAAAAGAGTATTAAAAAGAGAAACTAATTTAGAGGATATCTACTTAGAACAATTATATACTTTTGATAGAATAGATAGAGATCCAAGAATGAGAGTAATCTCTACTGCATATGTAGCACTAATTGATAAAAACGAATTAAAACAAGATGTTAAAAACGCTTCATGGTTTGATATTACTTTAATAGAAGAAAAAGATGGAGTGGTATTCCTAGTACTAGATAATGGTACAGAAACTATTTCTTTTGAAGTAAATAAAGTATTAAGAAATAAAATTACAGATAGATATGATTATATTTCTAATAAAAACAACATGCTAGCATTTGATCATGATGTAGTAATCGTATCAGGAATAGAAAAGATAAAAGAAAAAGTAAATTCATCAGATATAGTATTTAATATGATGCCTGAATATTTCACATTAGGAGAACTACAACAAGTATATGAAGTATTATTAGGAAAGAAATTAATAGATGCTCCATTTAGAAGAATAATTGCATCTAAAGTTGAAAAAACAGAAAAAATGAAGACTGGAGAAGGACATAGACCGTCTTACTTATTTAAGTATAAGACTCAAAAATAAAAATTAATAATTCATATTTTTTTAATGATTAATATAATTATAAAGAAAAAAATTAGCAACTCACTAAACATAAGGTAGTGAGTTATTTTTTTAATATTGACATATACATAGTTATAATATACAATATCATTGTATTAATCAAATAACACAATGAGGTGAGTTTATGGAATTTACTTTTGATAATAATATTCCTATATATGTTCAATTATTAGAATATATGAAAATATACCTAATTTCAGGAGTATTTAAATGTGGAGACAAGCTTCCATCTGTTAGAGATTTTTCAAATACTTTTAAAGTTAATCCTAATACAATGCAAAAAGCCCTAGCTGAACTTGAAAGTATGAATCTTATATATACTGAAAGAACTAACGGTAAATATGTTACAAATGATGAAGAAATGATAAAAAAATTAAAAGATGAATATGCTTCTACTCTTGCTAGAAGTTACTTTCAAGGTATGAAAAAAATAGGTCTTGGAAAAGCTGACTCTATAAAATATCTAGAAGGGATAGATGAATAATATGGAATTATTAGAAATTAAAAATCTAAATAAAGATTTTGATAAAAAGAAAATACTAAAAAATATTAATTTAACAATTTCTAACGGAAAAATAATAGGTTTATTAGGAAAAAATGGTGCTGGAAAAACTACATTAATAAAACTAATAAATGATTTATTAACACCTACTAGTGGAGAAATATTAATCAAAGGAAATAAAATCGGAGTTGAAACAAAAAAAGTTGTTTCCTATTTACCAGAAAGAACTTATTTAAATAAACAGATGAAAGTATCTGAAATAATAGAAGTATTTAATGATTTTTATGATAACTTCGATGAAAAAAAGGCTAAAAAATTATTAAAAGATTTAGACTTGGATATTAATCAAAAACTAACTAAAATGAGTAAAGGTATGCAAGAAAAAGTACAATTAGTACTTGTAATGTCCAGAAAAGCAGACCTATATATATTAGATGAACCTTTAGGAGGAGTAGATCCAGCAACAAGAGATTATGTATTAGATACAATACTATCTAATTTCAATGAAGAAGCTAGTGTTATTATTTCAACGCATCTAATATCTGATATTGAACGAATTCTAGATGAAGTAATATTTATTGATAAAGGAAAAATAGTATTACAAAGTGATGCTGATAAACTTAGAAATAAAGAAAAATCATCAATAGATGAAATATTTAGGAGGATGTTCAAATGCTAAATAAATTATTAAAATATGATTTAAAGTACATGATTAAAAATATGAGTATATTTTATATATTAGCTATATTTTTTAGTATAATTACAAGATTATTAACATTACCTGATCAATCAGTTATGATAGTTATTCTATATAAAATATCCTCAGGATGTGTAATTGCTATGATTGCTAATATTATTATTAATGTAATGATGAGAAGTTGGGTTAGATTTAGAGATTCTTTATATAAAGATGAATCATATCTAACTTATACACTACCTGTTACTAAAAATGAATTATATAATTCAAAATTTATACAAACATTAATCTTCTACTTTGTCAGTTTTATAATTATCTTAATAAGTTTATTTATAGCTTACTATTCAAA
>ONIZ01000032.1 GCA_900317975.1 uncultured Bacillota bacterium | reverse complement strand
TTTTTTTGCCATTCTGATTCTCCTTTTATATATTTTATCACATAAAAAATCTACACGTTCTTTTTATTTCGTGTAGATTTTTTTCAAATCAGTTCTTTTGATGCCTTTTTATTTTTTACTTATTTTTTAAATACTTTAATTCTCCCATTTCACATGTTGGGATAAATCCTGGTTTAGATGCTATAACATCTGGAATACGATTTACTATTGTTGCACAAGTTAGTCTAACTGTATCTGGTTTATTAATAACAAGTGTTGTATCAGGTTCTCCAAATACTGTCCATTCATTTTTATCAAATTCATCTGGAGCATATACTTTACCAATACATTCTGCTTCAATAGTTATTCCTTCTGTAGTTTCTCCTGTTACAATTGCACTCATTCCAGTAGCATTTCCTGCTTTTACAGTCATTCCCAATGTTGATGATTCAATATCAGTCTCATGTGTTAGAGGAACACATACTTGTTTCATCATACCATTTAAGTGAAGACCTAATTTTTCAGCAATCCAAGGTACTACATTCCACATATAACTTGGAGTATAATTTCCGCTGTTAATTACTTCTAGTCTTTCTTCATCACTAATTTTATCGTTAGAAGCTACTTTTTCGTCGAATTCTTCTAAAGTCATACCAGAACCATGTACTTCAGCTAAAGCAATTCCATAGTCTTCAACATTATAAGATGAAGATCCTTTAATCTTAGTTATTCCATGAGTAGATCCTGCTATAGTAGTTATTAAATTACCCCAATAAGCATCTTGATAACCTGTACCTGTAATAGTACAATTATGAGCTTTTGCCAATTGATCAATCTTATTAGTTAAATTAGGATTAGATACTTTAGGATAGAAAGCTTCTTCACAAGTAGTAATAGCATTTACTCCATTTTTTGCACAGATAGTTAATACTTCTTCTAAGTCACTTAATAAAGACATAGTAGTAACTATAACAATATCAGGTTTTTCTTTAGTAAGAACTTTTTCAAAGTCTTCTTTTCCTACTACTTTTACTCCTTCAATTTCAGTTCCAATTACATTTGGGTTAATATCTACTGCTCCAACTAGTTTCATACCTGCTTCTACTGCAAATTTAACAGTATATTTACTCATCTTTCCACAACCATATTGTATAAATTTTATCATTTTTTACAACCTCCTATAATTACATTATAAAAGAAATGTTTAAAAATATAAACATTTCTTGCTTTTTTCTTTGTAAATTTTCATTATAGTTCAAATTGTGAATTATATAATTCAGAATAGAAACCTTTTTGTTCCATTAATTCTTCATGTGTTCCTTGTTCAATGATATCTCCATGATTCATTACTAATATTAAATCAGCATTTTTAATGGTAGATAATCTATGAGCAATTATGAAACTTGTTCTATTTTCAGCTAATTTATCCATAGCCATTTGAACTACTTCTTCTGTTCTTGTATCTACATTTGATGTTGCTTCATCTAGTATTAAGAATGGAGAATCTTCTAACATAGCTCTTGCAATTGTTAGTAACTGTCTTTCTCCAGCTGATACTGAATTAGCATTATTAATTTCAGAATTATATCCTTTAGGTAGAGTTTTTATATAGTGATCTAAGCCAACTATTTCACATACTTTTTCAATATCTCTATCTGTTAATTCATCTTTATTAAACTTTATATTTTCTTTTACTGTTCCTTCAAATAACCACGTATCTTGAAGAACCATTGTAAATAATTCATGTATGTTTTCTCTTGTTAAGTTCTTAATTGATTTTCCATCTATTAAGATATCTCCGCTGTCTATATCATAAAATTTCATAAGTAGGTTAACCATTGTAGTTTTACCTGCTCCAGTTGGTCCTACGATTGCAATCTTTTGACCACTTTTTACTTTAGCAGAGAATCCTTTTATTGTAGGATGATCATTTCCTGCATAAGTAAATTTAACATTTTTAAATTCAATATTTCCTTTAGCATCACTATTTAATAATTCTTCAGTTAAATTGTCTTCATTTTTCATTTCTTCTTCATCAACATATTCAAATACTCTTTCTGATGCTGCTGCTCCTGATTGTAGAGCATTTAATCCTTGAGCAATTTGATTTAGTGGATTAGTAAATAATCTAATATAAGACATAAATGCTACAATTACTCCAAATGAGATTGTTCCATTCATAGTAAGCAATGCTCCTACAATACATACAGCAACATATCCAAAGTTACCAATAAATCCCATCATTGGAGGCATTAAGCCTGATAAGAATTGAGACATAAAATTTGCTTTATACATATTATTGTTATATTTGTCAAATTTAGAATCAGCATATTCTTTACCATTATATGTTTTTATAATATTAAGTGATTCATACATTTCTTCAATATGTCCATTTAAATTACCTAATTCTTTTTGACGAGCAACAAAATATTTTTGTGATTTAGAAATAATTATACCTACAAATAAGAATCCAAATAAAGATGCTCCTATTCCAGTTAAAGCCATCAATACATTAGTTTTAAACATCATGATAATTGATCCAGTTAATAGTGTAATTGCTGAAACAAGAGATGCTGCACTTTGATTTAGAGACTGAGTAATAGTATCTATATCATTAGTTACTATAGACATTGTATTTCCAGTAGTATGATTATCAAAATAATTAAGTGGTAATTTATTAATCTTTTTAGATATTCTATTTCTTAGATTAAATGCAAATCTATTAGAAACATTTGCCATTAATATATGTTCTGTAAAACTAAATGCTGCACTAATTAAATATAAAACTAATAATAATAGTGAAATCTTTTTTATAGTAGATAAATCCATTTTAGGAGCTATTACTTTCTTAATACTTTCAGGCATTTTATCAATTGATTTATATAATTCAGTATGAGCTTTATCTTTTTTATTATTTTCTCCTATGCTAGATAGAAGTGTTAAAAATTCTGCTTGATCAGATGAAGATACTTTTATTCCAGCTACTTCTACTTCATCAAATATTACTTTTTTAATACTATTAGGAATAGTAGCTTTACCTTCTCTTAATTTATTTAAACTTTTAATAAATGAAATTTTATCATTTGAAGTTATTTCTACATTATTATATGTAGTTGTTTTTAATAATTCTTTTAAAATATCTTCATCTAGTTTTGATAATTCTTCACTGAATTTAGATGGATCTTTTGAACTGTCTATTAATAATTTTTGTAGTTTTGTTTTACTATCAGTAGAAATATTTTCATTTAACATAATTTTTTGAATATTTTCTTGTGATAAATCTATTGATAATATATTTCCTACTCTTTTAGTAAATTTTTCACTTTCCATAGATTTAGTTGTTGTTTCTATTAATTCTTGTAAATTATCACCATTAATAATAATTCCAGCAGATATTTTATCTGTTAAATCAGCTAATTTATCAGGAGTAATAATTGATATTACAGAAGATGCTACTGAAAGTAGAACTGCTATTATAATAAAGTATTTAAATAGACCTAGTTCTTTTATTAGTCTTCCTATAGCTTTTTTAAAGTCTTTTGGTTTTTCTCCTGGAGCCATTCCTCTTCCAGGACCATGACCTCTACGAGGAGGTCTTGTTTCATGTCTTTTTTCTTCATTATTCATTTTCTAATTCCTCCTCTGTTAATTGTGATAATGCTATTTCTTTATATATTTTACATGTTTTTAATAGTTCTTTATGAGTTCCTGTACCTGCTACTTCACCATTATTTAGAACTATTATTTTATCTGCATTCATAATTGTTCCTATTCTTTGGGCAACTATTAATACTGTAGCATCTTTTGTATATTCATTTAATTCTTTTCTTAAAGTGCTATCAGTTTTATAGTCTAATGCACTAAATGAATCATCAAATATATATATTTCTGGATCTCTAGCAATTGCTCTTGCGATAGATAATCTTTGTTTTTGGCCTCCTGAGATATTAGTTCCAGATGAGGCAATATGTGATTCATATTTATCGTCCATGTCTTCAACAAAATCTTTTGCTTGAGCAACTTTAATAGCTTCTTTTATTTTTTTATCAGTAATTTCTTTTTTTGATTCTCCAAAAGAAACATTAAAATTAACATCTCCATCAAATAAAACTGCTTTTTGAGATACATATCCTATTTTATTATTTAGAGCTTCTTCTTTATACTCTTTTACATTAACTCCATCTACTAGAACTTCTCCTACTGTAGCATCATATAATCTTGGTATTAAGTTTATTAAAGTAGATTTTCCTGATCCAGTCATACCAATAAAAGCAACTGTTTCTCCTTTATTAGCTTTGAAATCTATATCTTTTAATATATATTCATCTGCATCAGGATATCTAAATGAAACATCTCTAAATTCTATAGTTCCTTTTTCTTTAGTTTCACCATCAAAGTTTCCTTCTTTAATAGATGGTTCTTTTTCTAATACTTCATTAATTCTTTTGGCAGATACCTCTGCACGAGGTAGAATCATAAATATCATAGCAAGCATTAAGAATGAAGCAATTACTTGCATAGCATAAGCTGAGAATACTATCATATTTCCAAATAAAGTTAGTTTATTAGCAAACATAGCATTCTTAATTAGAATTGCTCCTACAAAATAAATTGTAAGTGTTAATCCATTTAATACTAAATACATTGTTGGTTGAATAATAGCCATTCTTGTTTGAGTAAATAAGTGAGTACTCATTAAATCTTTATTAACTTTTGAAAATTTGTTTTCTTGATAATTTTCAGCATTAAATGCTCTTATTACTCTAACACCTGTAATATTTTCTCTAGTTACATTATTAATCTTATCAGTTAATTTTTGAATGATTTTAAATTTAGGTACTACTACAGCTATTAATACAACAACTACTGATAATAGAATTAATACAGCTATTCCTGTAATTGTTGACCATTCCCAACTCTTATTAAGTATTTTTGTAACAGCCCATACAGCAGTTATAGGTGATTTAATTAATAATTGTAATCCCATACCTAAAAACATTTCTATTTGAGTAACATCATTAGTAGTACGAGTAATTAGACTTGATGTAGAAAATTCCTTAATATCATGAGTTGATAACTCTTCAACTTTTTTAAATATATTTTTTCTTACATTAAGTGAAAAATTACAAGTAACATATGCTAGTAAATAGCCTGTTAGAATTGAAGTAGTAAGTGAACCTAGAGCACATAGTAACATCATAGAACCATTTTTTATGATATCTATCATTTTAGATCCTTCAGTTTCAACTAAAGTAGTGATAGTTGCCATGTAATCAGGCATTTTCAATTCTAACCATACTTGTAAACATATTAATATAATTGAAAATATTATTAATACTTTTTGTTTTTTATTTAAGTTTTTTAATATTTTGAACATAATACCTCCTAGTCATTAATACTTTCTTTAATTATATTTATTATTCTTATAAAATCATTTATTTCAGATTGAGTAAGATTCTTTCTAGCCTTCTTTTCTAATTTAATTAGTTTGTTTTTTCCTTCTATATATTTTTCTTCAGACTTATTGGATAAAGAAATTGTTTTAGTTCTTGTATCTAATTTAGATTTTTTTCTTTCTATTATTTGATGTTTTTCCATAGTTTGTAAAACACCAGATATAGTAGATCTAGTTAAATTAAGTTCTTTTTCTAAAACATTTTGATGAACATCTTCATCTTTATGATTTATTAAATATTTCATAATACGATGTTGAGTTCCACTTAAATGATAAGAATCATTATTCTTAGATTCTTCTTTTAATAAATTTTTCTTTATTTCATTTTCTAAATCTTTTATAGAAAATAAAAGAGATTTTTCTTTACTCATAATAATCACCTACTTTATTTTACTACTACTATAAATTTAGTCAAGTGCCTTACAATTATTTTATGTTAATAAAAAATGGTTGACAATATAAAAATTATATGCTATTATTAATTTGTTTTAGGAGGGATAAGCATGATTAAAGCATTTAGAAAATTTAAACATTTAAAAATTAGTAGTTATTTAAAAGTAAATATGATTTATACTCCTATTTATTCTTTTTAATGACTACTAATAAGTAGTCATTTTATTTTGGAGGTGGAAATATGAAAAAGACAAAGAATTTTAAGTTATTATGGCATTACTTAAAAGATGACAAATTTAAATTATTTATCTATTTATTACTAGTCTTACTTTCTTATCTACCTGCTCTACTTGCGGCATATTTTTGGGGTAAAGCTTTAGAATTCTTAATATTGAAAGACTTCGTTAACTTTATTATTTTCTTAGGATTATGGGATGCTGTATATATATTCTGTTATTCCATATTACAAATTCCTAGAGATAAGCTTTATAATTATTTTGAAATTAAGTTTATGAATAATGTTAGTAAAGATCTTTATACTAAGATAGATGATTTACCTGCTATAGCATTTGAAGATATCGGGGTTGGAGAGTTTATTAATAGACTATATAATGATACAGATAGAGTTATGGAATTAATGAATAAATTAATTAGATTAATTTGTAAATCTTTAGTAGTTATCATTGTAATTGGATTAACTTTTTCAATTTCTTGGGTATTAGGAATAGAAGTAATAATATTTGGTATATTAATGGGATTTATTTCTTATAAATTCTTTCCTAGAATTAAGAAAACTCAAGAATCTATTAAGAAAGAAGCAGATAATTATGTAAAAACTGCTACTGAAAATATTACAGGTATAAGAGAAATAAAAGCATTAGGTATAAAAGATAATGTAGAAAGAAATATATTTAATGATTTAAAGAATTTATTTATACATGAAAAGAAAATTAGAAATTATCAAGTATGGTATTATTCATTAAATAATTTAATATATTTCATATTGCAATTTATTATACTATATACTGCAGGTTTATATTTTATACAAGGAAAAATCATTTATAGTTTATTTATAGTATTAGAATCTTATATTTGGAGAATAGATGAAGTTGTTGAAAGTATCAGTGATTTTGGAGTTAGTTATAATAAAGTAACTGTATCTTTAAAAAGAATAGATGAAATTGTTAATAATAAACTTTATAAAGATGAGAAATTTGGAGATATAGAATTAGATAATATTAAAGGAAAAATTGAATTTAAGAATGTTAAATTTAAGTATAGAGAAGATGAAGATTATACTTTAACTGGATTAAATTTAAAGATTGAACCTAATAAGAAGGTTGCTATTGTTGGACGTAGTGGTAATGGTAAGTCTACTCTATTTAATTTACTTCTTAGGTATTTCGATTCTACTGAAGGAAAAATACTTATAGATGGAATTGACATTAAAGATTTAACTGAAGAGTCATTACGTAAAAACATATCTATAATTAGACAAACTCCTTTCTTATTTAATTTAAGTATTATGGATAACTTTAGATATGTTAAAGAAGATATTAAATTAGAAGAAGTTAGAGAAGTATGTAAGAGAGCTTATATAGATGATTATATTATGAGTTTACCTAATGGTTATGACACTATTATAGGTGAAGGTGGAGTTAACTTATCAGGAGGACAAAAACAACGTATTGCCATAGCAAGAACATTACTTAAAAATAGTCCTATAATATTATTTGATGAAGCAACTTCTGCATTAGATAATGAGAGTCAAGACTATATTAAGAAAACAATTGATGATTTAGTAAAAGATCATACTATAGTAATTGTTGCTCATAGACTTTCTACTATAGTAGATGCTGATGTAATTAATATTATTGATAAAGGTAAATTAGTTGATTCAGGAAAACATAAAGAATTATTAGAAAAAAGTGATGTTTATCAAAACTTATATAAAAGTGAATCCTAAAACAAAAAGAATGTAGTTTAACTACATTCTATTTTTTGTATTATATTTCCTTCTATTGTTTTTAAATAAAAAATATTATCTTCATAAAACATATATGTCTTAGTTCCTTGTCTTGGTAGTGATATACTACCTGGATTTAGATATAATTTATTATTTTCTTTGGACATTAAAGGAACATGTCTATGTCCTTGAAGATAAATATCATAATTAATATCTGGCATATTATATCTATTATAGATATGGCCGTGTGTTAGAAACCAAATTCTATTATCTATATATAATAAATTAAAATAATTTGTATTATTAAAATCTAATAATTCATCTAGATATCCATCATTATTGCCTGCTACAGAAAGTATTTTGTCTTTATATCTGTTTAATAAATCAGCAGTTTTTTCTTTAGAGTCTCTATCTACTGGTCCATTTAAAATATCTCCTAGTATTACTAATCTATCAAATGATGTTTCTTTTTCTAGAACCTCTTGTAGATTTTTATATGATCCATGTATATCAGATATTATAAGTACCTTCATAATTCCATAAGCCTAACTTTCCATTTATTTTAATTTTATCAATTATTTTAACATTTTCTAATTTCCATGCATACTTCATAGTATGATTAGAATGTCCATAAACTAATTCATTTTTATTTAATAGTTCTTCATTAAATTTTTCATCTACTAAAATACAATCTGTTAGGTCTGCTACTGCGATAATTTCACCTTTTGAATAATCTAAATTATAATCTTTGAATAATTCAGATACATCTTTTTCTAATGACTTTCCTGCATGAATTAGAATTTTACCTCTATAATTAGTTTTCCATGAACGAAATTCATATTCTTTATATCCATAAGCTATTAGAGAAGCCCAAGGTTCTTTAACAGTTAATACTTTCATTTTATATATTCTTCAAACTTTCTTAATAATTTTAATTGACTAGGAAATATTTTTCCTTTAGCATCATTTAAACTAAACCATTTAGCTTCATCCATTTCAGGATATTCATTAATAATTCCTGAATCTTTTGGATATTCTCTAGTAAATGTATTTGATGTCATTTTAGATACATCTATATCCATATTAGTTATATATAAAGTAACAATCTTTCTTTTATTTATTTTATATGAAGTTAGAAAAGTTAATTTATCTTTATCTACTTTAGTTCCTGATTCTTCATAGAATTCTCTTATAGCAGCATCTATTGCTTTTTCTTCTGTGTATTCTCCTTTACATATACTCCATTCATCTTTTTTCTCCCAGAAAGGTCCTCCTGGATGCTCCAAATATATATATACATCATTATCAATATATTTATAAGGTAATATACCTGCACTTCTTTTTAACATAATAAACACTCACCTTCTAAATAATTTTTGTATTAATCTATACTATTTTATCAGCTAGATCTTTACACCTTCTGATACCATCAGTATTATCTATATCTCCCCTTCTTAGCATAGATGGAGCTAATACTTCATCAAGTAGATTCCAACCAAAGAATCTACCCATTCTTTCTAAAGGAATTCTAATTCCATCAAAGGAAGACATATCATTATCTTCACAACATGAAATAATTGCATAACTTTTATTAGATATATCTATATTTCCTACATCAAATGCATTAAATCTATCTATTAGACATTTCATATTTCCTGGTATTGAATAAAAATAAACAGGTAGAGAAAATACTATTACATCTGATTCTATTATTTCATTAGCAATTTCATTGAAATCATCATCTATTACACATGGAACTCCTGTATAAAAGCATCTTTCACAATCATTACAACCTTTAATGTCCAAATCAGGAATATTGTATTTTTTTACAGTATAACCTCTTTGTATACAACGTGTAATAAAAGCTTCTGATAATGTTCTTGTATTACCATTTTCTCTTGGACTTCCATTTAATACTAGTATCTTTTTCATAGTGCCCTCCTATTTATTCTTTTTTATTTTAAGACTTTAACTTTGTTTGCTTTTCTTACTTTCTCACTTTTCCATGCATGCCAATCTTCTGAAGATCTTCCATATGTATTTCTTGCATAGAATAAGCTATTTGGATAGTTTGGAGTTAACCAGTTTGCATAGTCATCTACTACTTTTTCTACTGGCCAATTTGCAGTCCACTTACCTACATCTCCTGATAAGAAACTGTCTTTATTTTCAACAAATCTAATTATTGAATCTCTTTCATCAGAATCACCTGTTGTTAATACTTTCATATATTTAGAATATCTTCCTATTAATTCTTTATCTGAAAATAAGACTTCTCCATAAATTATAGGAATCCATCTTTTTAGGCTATATGTTACATTAGGGAAAAATCTACAATTTTCTCCAAATTCTTCTGGAAGTGCTATACTTTTTGCTGCATCAAATCTAAAGCCATTTACTCCTAAATCAGCATATTCATTTAACATATTAATTACTTTTCTTTGAACTATTTCATTTCTTGGATTTAGGCCAGGTAGCCCCATACAATAATGTGTTACTTTGTATCTATCATCCCAGTCTTTTGGTCCCATGTTTTTCTTTTCTTTCCAACAATCAGGGTTATATAATAATTCTTTGTCACAATTTGGATGTGGAGTAAGAGATCCTTCATTATCAGATCCAGCTAAATGATTTACTACGACATCAGCAATAATATATACTCCGTATGAATTTGCTACATCACATAATTGCTTTAATTCTTCTTTTGATCCTATTTTATTTCCTAATTCCATGGAAATTGGTTGGTATAGCATCCACCACTCTTTGGATGAGTCATCTTTTGTCTTTTGTAGAGGACTAATTTGAACCGCATCAAACCCCTGTTCCTTTATGATAGGAACTAACCCCTTTATCTCTTCTAATGGACAATCAAATAAACTCAATATTCTCATTTTTCTCTCTTTCTAATATATGTATTTAACCATATTTTCATTATAAATACTTATATCTTTTAATTCTCTAATATAATTTCTATTACTTAAATAGATATTATCTGAAATACATAATTTCTTTAATTTTTTTCTTAGTGGAATCTTTAAAAGAGTAAATTCATATAAATTAGTATTATCTATATATAATTCTTCTAAATTAGGAACTAATAGTTCTTCTTTAAAATCAATTATTTTACTATTAGATAATCTTAGATATTTTAGATTAATTAGATTATTTATATCTTTGATATAAACATTATCTAATCCTATAAGTGATAGTTTTTTTAATATCTTTAAGCTTTCTAAAAATTTAGTATCTTGTATACTTGAATTAATAATATTTAGGGAATGTACTTTTAGCATCTGAAGTACATTAGGATTTTCAAATGAACATTTGTTAAAAGTAATTGTTTCTAATTTCTTTAACTTTGATAACATAACAGTAATTTCATTGTTGATATTTAAATTAGTTAATTCTAATTCTTCTAAATTGGTAAAATATTTTAATATTGTTAAATCTATTTCTTCATCATTACCATTAGCATCTTTAGAATTAAGAAATAAACTTTTAACAGTTGCTAGTTCTTCTTTTTTAAAATTATTATCAAGTTTACCAAGTTTTAACATCAGGAAGTCAGCTATTTTTTCATTCGATATCTTTATCATTCTACCACCCTACTTACATTTTATCATACTTCATGTTTTTGTGTAAAAAAAAGAAAAAAATTGTTACTTTTCATTTATATTTCTTTTTAATATAATATAATTATGTATTTAGTTGAGAAGAATATTAATAGATTATATAATTTTGGATATACTTATTTTTTAGATAACTATGAGTTTAATCAAGTAAAAGGTCATTTAAAAAAAGAGGAATACTCTATTTATAAACCTTATAATGATAGTGAAAAAGTCATATTATATAAAAAAGAACCTGATGTTTTTTTGTATGAAATAAAAACTAATAATATATTAAAACATCAAGATATAATGGGCTCATTATATAATTTAAATTTAGATAAATCGTTGTTTGGAGATATAGTTATTACAAATAATAAGTATTATTTTTATGTTTTAGGTATTATTTCAGATGAGATAGAAAGATCTTTTAATAAAGTAGGAAGATTTAATATTGAAATTGAAAGAGTTAATCTAGATGTATTAAGTAACTATGAGCGAGAATATGAAAGTATAGAATTAATTGTTAGTAGTTTAAGAATTGATACTGTTGTTAGTAAAATTATTAATAGTAATAGAAGTAAAGTTAAAGATCTTATTTCTGATAAAGATATCATGTTAAATTATAATTATTTAAAGAATAATTCTTATAATCTACATCCTGGTGATATCTTTAGTATTAGAAGATTTGGTAAGTATAAATTTATTGATATTAAGAAAAATACTAAAAGTGGTAATCTTATTATAGAAATTTATAAATATATATAAAAAGTGTCGTTTTCGACACTTTTTCTTAACTTTGTTTTTAGATATTTTTCTTTTTCTTAATAACTATACATCCTGTTAAGATTATTGTACCCTTTGTTTCGGGGTTTTTATCTATTGGTTTTCTATATTCATTAACAAACTTTTCAGAAAAAGTACAAGTTGGTCTTATATAGTAACCAGCCATTGATTCAGTTTTATAATACAAATTATCTCTAATCTCTCTTGTTGAATATATTTTATTTTTCTTTGGGTTATACCATTGTTTATTTCTGGAAGTGAAGCCAGCTCTGAAAAAATCGTAATCATCTCCAATTACTATTTTTTCTAAGCAACTTAAATTAGTAAATTCCGCACTAGCAGACTCCATATTAAAATTTGAGATATTTAAATATTTTAAATTGGTTGCACCGTTGAGAAGTTCAGGAAAGTTTCCATTAAGTGACTCAAAACTCCAATAATTAAAATCAATATATTCTATACCACTATTTTTAAAAGCATCCGATAAATCTTTTACTTTTGTAGTATCCATTGTGGTGATGTCAACCTCTTTTAGTTTGCGAGACTCTTCTAAAAAAGAGTTTAAACTTTTAATTAATGATGTATCCAATTTTGAAATATCTAATTCTTCTAGTTCATTTAATCTTTCAAACCACCCATAAATACTTTTTGGTTTTATAGCGTCTTTGAAAACTATTTTTACTATTCTAGTATTATCATTTGTCCAACTATAATAACTGCCATCTTCAAAATCTGTATAATATATTTTATTGTCAATTTCTTGTTTATTAGTATATTTGTTTGGTTCATCTCTAAAAAATGTTAAAACACCTGTATTTTTATCTAAAACAGCATATGCTTGTCCTTGTAATTCTTCTTCAGTTGCATGAAAGACTTTTCTTTTATAAGTTGTACCATATCTTTCTGGAGAATCATCTCCATCATCTTTATAGTAAGCTACAATTGTTCTTAATCCATCAGTTGTATATTTTGTTTTTATAGTTACATATATTATGTTTTTGTCAATAGTGTAGTTTTTATCATTAATAGGATCTTGAACTATTTTATATAAACGAACTGTTTCATCATCTACATCCTCTGTAGTCACCATTAAATCTTTAAATATAACATTTCCGTTTTCATCATTTGTTGTGGTTTTGATTACATTATTATCTAAATCCATTAATCTGTAATTGAACATTCCTTTTTTTAGTGGATGATTTTTTAATTCTTGTTTTACTTCAACATCTACTTTCTTTTCAAATTCTTTTGATTCAGCCCCTACGTTTAATATTATATCTTCATCAGAATCTGACAAATCATAAAAAAATGATATTTCTGTATCAGAATAATCCTCGTTAATTATACTTAGAAAGACTATATCTTATAAATATATTTATTCCAGTTGGTACATTTTTTAATTCATATTTTTTCTTTGTTTTATTAAACTTTACATATTTTCCATAACTATACCAATTACTATTATTTAATGATTGTTCTGATTCTATACCATCTTCATCTATTATGGAAAAGGTAGTTGGAACTTTGTTCTTACTTTCTGCTCTTATCCATACCTTAACATCCTCATCTATTACTGCATCTCCTAGTTCTTCAAAGTTTATTGTTATATTATGAGTTGTTTTTGCAAAAACATTTTGTGAATTAAATATAAACATAGCTATTACTGCTAATAATATAAATAAATATTTTTTCATATTCTCTCCTTTTTTAATTACATTGACGTAGTTTTATTCCATCTTCTGTTGTTATAGTTACACTATTTACTTTTTTGGTAAAAATAATATTAATTGATGGTTTACACATACATTTTGCTTGCTCTCTAGATTTCTTTTCTTTAACTTTAATATTTACATTCATTTTCTTATCTACTTTAATTTTCATAATTTCTATATTGCTTGCGCAATTTATAGATCCAATATTTACATTTATTCTTTTATTATCAATATAGTATCCTCTTTTTAAGCATTAACCTTTTTTATTTAATCCACTCTCATTATCATAAGCTTCTGCACTATTACATTTTCCTAAAGTTGTTCTATAGATGGTTGTTCCACTTATTCTTCATTTTCCAATAATTATGAATAATAGTAATAAAAAGATTAATATACATGCTATTAGTAATACTATTTTTAATCTTTTGTTTTGATTATTGTACCCTTTGTTTCGGGGTTTTTATCTATTGGTTTTCTATATTCATTAACAAACTTTTCAGAAAAAGTACAAGTTGGTCTTATATAGTAACCTGCCATTGATTCTTTATGTTGCATCAAATTTTCTCTAATCTCTATTCCTGTGTATGATTTATTCTTCTTTGGATTATACCATTGGCTAGGTTGAAGAGAATGAAAGCCTGCTCCATAAAAAGTATAATCATCCCCAATTACTATTTTTTCTAGACATGGAAGATTAGAAAATTCAGCACTAGATGACCAATTGCCTAAATTGGAAATATTTAAATATTTAAGTCTTGGCATAAATGAAATCATTTCAGACATTTGAAAACGAGTTAAGTTTTGATTTAACTCCCATGCAGTTAAATCTATGTATTCAACATCTAACATATATAATGACTTAAACATTGATGTTACGTTCCTTACATCCATTGTTGATATATCCAATTCTTTTAACTTTTTGCAATCACTAAAGAAAACATCTAACGATTTGATTTGTGATGTATCTAATTTAGATATATCAGCTTTTTCTAAATTATATAAATTACTGAACCAATATTTAATTCCTTTTGGTTTTATTGCATCTTTAAAAACAATTTCTTTTATACTATCATTGTATGACCAGACATCAAATTCTTCTTTTTCTTCAAAACCCGTATAATATATTTTATTGTTGATTTCTTGCTTGTTAGTATATTTATTAGGTTCATCTCTAAAAAATGTTAAAACACCTGTATTTTTATCTAAAACAGCATATGCTTGACCTTCTAATTCTTCTTCAGTTGCATGAAAGACTTTTCTTTTATATGGATGATTATATTTTTCATCATCTTTTCCATCATCTTTATAATATGCTGTCTGAACTTCTAATCCATCATAATTATATCTTGTTTTTATAGTTGCATATATAATATTTTTATCAATTATAAACTCTTTACTATTACTAGGCTCTTGAACTATTTTATAAAAACGAACTGTTTTATCATCTACATCTTCTGTAGTTACCATTAAATCTTTAAAAATAACATTTCCATTCTCGTCATTAGTTGTTGTTTTTATTACATTTCCTTCTAAATCCATTAACTTATAATTAAATAATCCTGCCTTAATTGGATAATTATTTAGTTCTTGTTTTACTTTAAGATCTACTTTTTTCTCAAAATATTTTGATTCTGCCCCAACGTTTATTATTATATCTTCATCAGAATCTGACAAATCATAAGAAAATGATATTAGTGTATCAGAATAATCCTCGTTAATTATACTTTTATTATAACTAGACATATCAATCGATTGGTTAGAAGATTTTACATTCATATAATATAATCTATTTTTGGCGAAGGAAGAAAGACTATGGCTTATATATATTTTTATTCCAGTTGGTACATTTTTTAATTCATATTTTTTCTTTGTTTTATTAAACTCTACATGTTTGCTATACCACTTACTATTATTTAATGATTGTTCTGATTCTATACCATCTTCATCTATTATGGAAAAGGTAGTTGGAACTTTGTTCTTATTTTCTGCTCTTATCCATACCTCAACATCTTCATCTACTACTGCATCTCCTAGTTCTTCAAAGTTTATTGTTATATTATGAGTTGTGCTTGCAAAAACATTTTGTGAATTAAATATAAACATAGTTATTACTGCTAATAATATAAATAAATATTTTTTCATATTCTCTCCTTTTTTAATTACATTGACGTAGTTTTATTCCATCTTCTGTTGTTACAGTTACACTATTTACTTTTTTAGTAAATATAATATTAAGAGAAGGCTTACACATACATTTTGCTTGTGTTTTGGACTTCTTTTCTTTTACTTTGATATTAACATTCATTTTCTTATCAACTTTTAGTTTTACAATTTCTATACTATTTGCACAATTAATAGATCCAATATTTACATTTATTCTTTTATTATCAATATAGTATCCTCTTTTTAAGCATTCACCTTTTTTATTTAATTCACTCTCATTATCATAAGCTTCTGCACTATTACATTTTCCTAAAGTTGTTCTATAGATGGTTGTTCCACTTATTCTCCATTTTCCAATAATTATAAATAATAGTAATAAAAAGATTAATGTACATACTACTAGTAATATTATTCTAAATCTTTTATTTCTCTTTTTATCTTTCTTTTTCATCTATTATTCTCCTTTTATTTGCACTCTTCTAATTTAGTCCCATCTTCTATAGTTAGTGTAACATTTTTAATCTTTTTAGTAAAATTAATATTGAGTGGAGGTCTGTATATACAATTCTCTTGTAAATCAGATACCTTTTTCTTTAACTCTTATATATATTTCATCTTTTTGTTTTTATTTTATCTTTATATAGAATGTTTATATCTGTATAATTTCCTTCTATTCCAGGAACTTTACCTTTTTCAGTTAATTGCCACATTATATAGTCTTTATCATAATCTGTTTGTTCTGTGTAGTGGGCAAGCCATACATCATGGTTTGTATATTTCCAAACCATGTTTAGATAGTTTTTACTGGAATATAGCATTGAGTCATATCCTTTAGATTCAACCACATCCATAAATTCATTTGCTACTTCATTTAAAGTATGAAAACTGACATTAAAATTTCTATATCCATCCCAGTTTTCCCAATCGAATGCTACAGGGAGATCTATATCATATTTCTTTATTTGTTTAATTACCCATTTAGCTTGTTTTTTTGCTTCTTCTTTAGAGTTAGCATATGAGAAGAAATATACGCCTACAGGAATATCTTCTTTAGTAAATCCTTCTATATAATCTTTGAATTTTGTATCTAGATTATATTCTCCATCCAATCCTTTTTGTATACCAACTCTTAGCATTGCAAATTCTACTCCAGCTTCTTTTACTTTGGAAAAGTCTATATTTCCTTGCCATTTTGATACATCTATTCCAATTAAAGTATTCTCATTCTTATACTTATCTCTTATTTCAGAAAATTCTTTTGAACTAGATGAAAAAGTAAACTCTTCTGTATTAGTTGTATTGTTTGTATTTGATTTAGATCTTTCTCTTACTACTAGATTCATATTTTTCATGTTTTTATTGCCTGATGAGTCTTCTCCTACGAAAGTGACATTATAAGTATTAGGAGTATTAATATCATATTCTCCTTCAATATAACATTTTGGTTCATCATCATAATTATCTCCACAGAATAAGTCATCTACAAAATTAACTTCATCTGTATAAACATAAACATTATTATAAGTACTTATTTGAGGAGGGGTTTTATCTACTACATTGATTTCTATAGTATATGGAATTTTTATATTTTCATCATTGATATATTCAAAAGTTATTTCTTTTTTACCTAGTTCGGATGTATCAACTTTGTAATTTGTAATTAACTCTCCATTTAATTTAGTAATAAAATCTTTTACTTCTGCTTCTTTATATACTTCTACATCTAAGTTTTCTTTTAATACTACTAAAACTGTTGCATGAGCTATACGATATCTTTCTACAAGTTTTATTATTCCTAATATAATTCCTACTAAAATTAGAATAATACCTATAGTTAGAATGATCATTAATACTATTTTCTTTTTATTTATCTTTTTCATAATAACCTCATATTAATTTTATCATAAAAAAATAGATAACAATATAATTATCTATTTATCTTAATGATTCAAAAAATTTCATTAATTTATAATGTCTAGTTATTGGATATTCCTTCTCTAGACCGTATTTATTAGAAATAGTTTCTCCTAATATAAATACATATCCATTATGATTTTTAACATATTCTTTAATATTATTAATATAGAAATCTAATACTTCTTTATCTTTCCTACTAAATATTGGACCTACTGCTGAATAAAAAGCATATTTACCAAAAGTTTTTCTTTTAGCTGTTCCTATCATATCTACTCCAATTAATTTATTATTTTCTTTTATTCCAATGTATGATCTATTATTCATTCTAATTAGAGTATTCTTAATGCCTAAACTATTTATAAATTCTTCATATTCATTTAATGATATTTCTTCTAATTTCATATTATTTTTTCCTCTTAAATTTATTCTTTATTCTTATTATTTTTCTTTTATGTTTTTCTATTTTTCTATCTATTCCTACTACTATTCTATTATTTTCTTTAATTGTATATATTAATAATACTAGTATAATTAACAATAATGATAGTGTTATTATTAATCCAAAAGAAACTTTATTCTCTTTTGAAATAGTAGTATCTAAATAACAGTTAGTTAAATAATCATTATAATTATCATTAGTTATTTGTACTTCATTATATGTAGGTAAAAACTCATTTAAATGCTTAATAGATATTTCTTTTAATTCTTCATTTATTTCTACAGGATATCCTTTAACTATTATTCTTTCAGGAGCAACATTTGTTTTTCCATAAGAGTAATCTATTAAATCTTGATATTTAGATATTTCACTTTCTTTTATAGCAATTAAGTAAGTATGCCATATTCCAGTATCTTCTGTTTCAGTTACATAATGTATTCCTATATCTTTATCTTTGTAATAAGCAAATTTATCTGACATTTTAGATATTTCTATCTGGGCATATTCATTTGTTGATGTTACCTCTCTAAAAGGGGTTGTTTTATTAGTATTTTTATAAATAGAGAAAGACACTACAAATAATATTGTTATTAATATTAAATATAACAATACAAGAAATAATTTTATTGTAAATTTTCTTTCATCTTTTACTTTCATAACTTTCCTCTTATTTATAATATCATATTTTCAAAATAAAAAGAAACTATGATAGTTCCTTTTAGTCAAATAATAATTTTACATTATCTTTTGGTAATAACATTTTTGGTCCTTGTACTACTTTTAGATTAAAAGTAGTTCCTGTATATTTATATTCTTCTCCATCAATACACCATGATGATTTAGGTGGATCAAGAAATTCTATTTCTATTTCTTTTGTTCTATAATATGTTACTTCTTTTACATCTTTTATATCTTTTGTTCCTAATTGTATTAATGTAGAAAACATATCTTTTTTTCTATTTATTTTAGCAAATGCTACTTCAAACATTCCATCATCTAGTTTTATATCATAATATACATCATTAAAGCCTGCGATACGTGATGAATTTGTTATGAAGAAGAATGATAAATCATCTTCATAAGTTTTTCCATTTACTGTATATCTAACTTTATAATGATGTACTTTTTTTGTTATAAATTGTTTTACTCCATATAATACATATCCTAATTTTCCATATTTTGCTTTTAGTTCTCTTGGTGTTGAATAAGCCATATCAATATAATCTCCTAAACAAGCAACATATACAAATGCTGAGTCATTAATATAACAAACATCTATTTTTTTAGGTTTTCCACTCAATAATAATTCTAAGTTTTCTAATATTCCTTTGTTAAGTCCATACATATTTCCTACATCATTAACTGTTCCTAGTGGAAGATTAGCTAAAGTTAATTTATGCTTACGTTTCATATCTCCAGTAACAACTTCATTAAGAGTTCCATCTCCACCACAAGATATAACTAAATCTACATCATTAGGTAATTCTTCTACTATTCTAGTAGCATCTTTAGCACCTTTAGTAAAGATTATTTCTCCATCATAGCCATGTTTTCTTAACAAATCATACATAGCATGATAATTTACTTTTTTCTTTTTTCCACTTTGAGGATTCATTATAATCTTACATTTCTTCATATAATAATCCTCCTTTCAAGATTATTATACTATAAATTGTTAAATAATAAAAAAATATTAATTTTAATCTTCTTCTATTCCATCAATATATTCAAAATCATCACATAATTCAATTCCATAATCATAGATATCATCTGTATCAGTAATATTATTATCAACTATATAATCATACATTTTTTGCATATCTTCATCAGTATCAAGTAAATTCATTACTCCTGATATATCATTATTTTCATAATCAAAAGTGTATTCTTTTAATTTTTTTCTTAATTTTTCTTCTATTTCACTCATTCTTTTATATCTCCCTTATACTTTTAAGTCATTACTATAGTTCATGATAATATATTTTTCTTCTTATCCATTTATTGCATCAACTTTTTATATTTTTAATATTAAATTATTTTTTTACGCTTTAACTTCTATATTCATTATTTCTAACTCTTCTAATGATAAATAATTCTTAGCAATTTCAGTTCCTGATTTCATAAACATATTCCCTTTGAGATTTGTTAAATCAATGTTATCTTTAGTTGAATCAACCCTATTCCGTGCAATCTCGGCAAGCAGTATTTTTTGAAACTGCAAAGTGCTATTTATATTTATGCATTTTCTTCAAATTAGATAAACTATGTACTTTAAACTTGCTTAAATTTTCACATTTACATACTTTGCAAAATCCTATCAATCTCCAAATTTATCTAAATTCGTATTTATACTTCACTTTTTTAGTATCTTAATCTTTGTCACTAATCATTAATCTATCATCATTAACTTGTTTTTGCAAAGTTTCTAATTCTTTAATATTTTTATTGTATTTTAATATTTCCATTTGCCTTCTAGCAATGTTATTTAGTTTTATTAATCTTTCTTTTTGAGATATATTTTCTTCTATTAGTTGTGCATTTGTGTTCTGAAGGTTATTGAGTATAATCAAATGAAGTAAATCGGTATAATCTCTCATATTTCCTTCCTCTGCAAGTTTTGGATTTTTCTCTCTCCATTCCTTAGCAGTCATGCCAAATAATGCTACATTTAAAACATCCGCTTCTTCTGCATAAACTAATTTCTTTTGTTTTTCTGTAAGTTCTGGAACAATATTATTTTTTATAGCATCAGTATGTACAATATAATTTAACTTTGATAATAATCTATTAGCTTGCCAATCTATTTTTCGTTGATATGCCTCGTTAGTCTTTAATCTTTCAAATTCTGTAATCAAATATAATTTGAATTCAGGAGATAGCCAACTAGCAAATTCAAAAGCAATATCAGGATGAGCATATGTTCCAATACTATATCTTCCACCTTTTGAAATTATTCCAATAGCATTGGTTCTTTTTATCCATTGTGTTGGAGACATCGCAAAAGAATTTCTACCATACTCGGTTTTAATTTGGTCGAATTCGACCAAATTAAAATTATCGTTATGTATTTCTTCCCACAACCCAATATAATCAATAGTTGTAATTCTACGAAGCCAATTCTTTACTGTAAAAGATGGATCACTGGAATTTTGATACTTTGCCAAATCAGTAAGTGATATATAATTTACATTTCCAACTCTCATTACTCCAACTTTTGTTTCTTTAACAACCATTTCTGTTGTTATTATATTATTTTTCATTTATCATACCTCCTTCTGATTTTATCACGTGGTATTTGTTCCACTGATATAATAGTATGTTACTTGTTTGAATATCCAAATAAATAAAACTGTATCTAAATTATAGTGTAAACGTTATATTTCTTATCATCGTTGGCAATTGCAAAAAATTTCTTGATAACTAAATTATACCAAAAAAGTTTTTTTCTTTTTCAAATTTAGAAGTAATTTATATATGAATTTTAATTTAATACCTATTATCCCCATAAAATTATATTACTATAATTATCTCATAATAATAAAAAGTGAAATTATCATAATTCCACTTCATTTATATTATTATCTTTTTTATTAATTATTTTAACTTTTTAATTATTATTTTCTTCAATTGATACTTTTAACTTCTTATCTACTGTAACATTGTATTCTTTTATTTCATCATTAATAGTTTCTTCCCAGTTTCTTGAATAGTTACATATAATAGTAGTATTGCCTTTTTTTAGACCTGTTACAGTAAATAGATATGTTCCGCCTTGTCCAGTAATTTCACTAGTTGTTTCATCAGGTTTATAAATAGATTCAACTTTTATCATGTCTTTATCTTTAGCAACACAATTCCATTCATATCCTGTAGTAGGATTACCTTCTAATTCAATTACTTCTGGACTATCCACTTCTTTTATTTCCTTATTTTTGCAACCTACTAATAGAAATAAACTTAATACAATAATACTTGATAATAATACTTTTTTCATATATACCTCCTAAAAATTAATATTATCTATATATACATAATTATCCATACTATAAGATAAATTATTATCTATATATCTTTTTGCTATTTTACATTCATCATATATTCTTTTACCTTTATATAATGGGTTCATATATCTAACTTTAGCTCCATGATGAACATAATATACATTATCAGGAACTTCATTTGAAACATTTACTTTT
>ONIZ01000008.1 GCA_900317975.1 uncultured Bacillota bacterium | reverse complement strand
ATATCTGATGATAAGACATTATTAAGTATTGAAAAAACAGATGAAAAAGGAAATAAAATATCAGGAGCATTATTACAAATAATAGATTCAAAAGGAAACGTAATAAAAGAATTCACATCAAGTGAAAAAGCTGAAGAACTATATGGAGTATTAAATGAACTTGAAACCTATACATTACATGAAGAAAAAGTACCAGAAGGATACTTAAAAGCAGAAGATATTAAATTCAAAATAGATGAAGAAGGAAAAGTAAACATCTATGAAGGAGAAGAATTCAAGCAACAAAAAGAAAATGTAATAAAGATGGTAGATAAAAAATTTGAGAATCCAAAAACAACATATAAAAAGATAATAGTGGTATTTCTACTAATGATGATAGCCTTAACAGCAATGAGAATAATAAATAAAAAAAGTTGGGTATAAAAACCTAACTTTTTTTGTTATGATTTTAATAATTATTTTTTAATATTGTCATATATAGTTTTATCTATGAATTTTTTGTTAATAATTGCTTCGTGGATTATTTCTTCTTGATTTGCTAGAGTTATATCTTCAATTCTATCTACTCGGCATTTTTCTGCTTTTATTATTGATTTTACTTTTTCAACTGCATTATCTATCTCATCATTTACGACTACATAATTATATTTTGTTACTTCGTTTATTTCTTTATATGCTCTTTCAAATCTTTTAATTATTTTATTACTATCTTCAGTATTTCTACCAATTAATCTTTTTAGTAATTCTTTTTCGGTAGGAGGTAGAATAAATATAAAAATGGCTTCAGGAACTAATTCTTTTATTTTAGCTGCTCCTTGTATTTCTATTTCTAATATTACGTCTAGTCCTTCTTTTAATTTATCTACTATTGTTGATTTAGGAGTTCCATAATAATTATCTTGATATTTAGCATATTCTAAGAAGTAGTCTTCATCAATTTTTTTAACAAAATCTTCTTCTGATAGAAAGTAGTATTCGACTCCATCTTTTTCTTTTCCTCTGGGCTTCCTAGATGTAGCAGAAATAGATAACCATAAATCTTTATTATCTTCTAATAATTTTGATATTACTGTTCCTTTTCCTGCTCCTGATGGGCCAGATATTACTATTAATTCTCCTGTGGCTTTTTGTTTAATCATTTTTTATCCTCCTTATAATAAATTAATTTATCATTAGTATCAGTAGATTTTAAATAGTATATTTTATCTACTTCTAATTCGTATTCTAACATTGGATCTTTTTCTTTTGTTATTTTACTTATTATAGGAATATCTATATCTTTTTTTATGTTATTTAGTATTGTTCTTCCTGTATTATTAATTCCTAATATTCTAATATAGGTTATATCATTAAATAGTTTCGCTTTTTCTTTAGTAAAATTAGTTAATATATGTAGTAACATTCTACTAATCTTGTTATAAGTATATCTTTTTGTTTTAATTCTTTTTATAAATTCATCTATATTATTTGAGTTTAATATTTCTTTCTTTAACTTTTTAATTATTTCTTTATCTACTGTTTGATATATTGATAAATCATCTTCTGTAATAATTTTATATTTTATTATGTTGAAATAATCATCTATATAATGTAATTCATTTAAGTAATCTAGTTCTATTTTTGGTACTTGATTAGATATATCTATTCCTTCTTTTAAGGCTTTTCTAATTGATGTTGCGGAAGATATATCTTCTTCTAATTCTTCTTTATGATAGTCATTTGTTCTTTTTATTGTTTCTACTTCAATATTGTAGTTGTTTTCTTTTATTGCTTTAATATAACTTATTCCTAAAAGATCATTTGGAGTTGTTATTTTCTCATTAGTTAATTCTTCTAATGAAAGAGATAGTGCTGTTGGATAGTTATATCCTGATTTGCAATAGAGTTTTACTAAAGTATTAAACTTATCATCTTTTTGAGCATCTACTATTTTTTCTAATACTTTTATGTCATTTGATTCTGATCCAAATACTAATTTATCTACTTTTAAATAGTTTAGTATAGTAGTTGCGCCATATGCAAAATAGTCAGCTGATTGAGTTGAAAAAGGAAAGGGTAATTCTACTACTAAATCTATTCCTAATTTTAGAGATAATTCAGTTTTTTTCCATTTATCTATAATTGATGGTATTCCTCTTTGGGTATAGTTTCCACTTAATACTAAGATTATAGAAGCATCTTCATACTTTTCTTTTATCTTATTTATTAAATATAAATGGCCATTATGTAATGGATTAAATTCAGCTATAATTCCTATTTTCATTCTATTACTTCCTTTGCTATATTCTATCATGTTTACATAAATTATTAAAATAAATAATAGTTTTTTTTATAATAATGGTATAATAATTATGTATAAAGACTTGAGGTGACTTTTATATGAAATATGTTGTTGTGGCAGGAGGTAGTGGAGGTCATATATATCCGGCTCTATCAATAATAAATAAAATTAAATCGGAAGATAAGAAAAGTGATATTTTATATATTGGTACTTCTACTAAAATGGAAAAGGATATTGTTCCTAAAGCAGGTATTCCTTTTAAAGGACTTGATATAGAAGGATTAGACAGACATAGATTATTTCATAATATTAGTGTTTTTAAAAAATATAGAAAAGGTTATAAAGAGGCTTTAGATATACTTAGAGAATTTAAGCCTGATATAGTTATTGGTGTAGGTGGGTATATTACTTTACCTGTTTTAAATGCGGCTTATAAATTAGGAATTCCTTCAATTATTCATGAACAAAATTCTATTCCTGGATTATCTAATAAATTGCTTACTAAGAAAGTTAAAAAAATATGTGTTTCACTTCCTGGTAGTGTTAAATATTTTCCTGAAGAGAAATGTGTTTATACTGGAAATCCTAGAAGTGAAGAAATCATTAATGTTAAAAAGATGAGTAAATCTAAATTTGGATTTGATGATAATAAAAAGTTAGTTATATTTGTTATGGGTAGTTTAGGTTCCATTACTATGACTAATAAGATTAAGGAATTAATTCCTGCATTTAAAAATAAAAATTATCAGGTATTAGTTATTACTGGTAAGAATTATATTGATAATTATAAAGATGTATTAGTGCCTGAAAATGTTAAATTATTAAGTTATTGTGATAATTTAATTAATCTTATGAAAGATAGTGATTTAATGGTATCTAGAGCTGGGGCTTCTACTATAGCTGAAGTTACTTCTATTGGGCTTCCTACTATATTAGTTCCTAGTCCTTATGTTACTCATAATCATCAAATGGTTAACGCTAAAGAATTAGAAGATGCTGGAGCAGCAATAGTTGTTAGTGAGGAAGAATTTGGAGTTAATAAGATAATTAATACTATTGATAAATTGTTTGATGATAATAAATATTATGAGAGTATTCATGAAAATAGTTTGAAATTAGGAATAAAAGATTCAAGCAGCAGAATATATGATGTCATTAAGAAAGTTATTGGTGAAAACAATGGATAAAAGTATTATTAAAGATATTAAAAAATTAAATATTAAAGTTGATGAAAATGTTGAGTTAGAAAAAATAACTTCTTATAAAGCTGGAGGAAAAGCTAGAGTTATTGCTTATCCTAATCATTTAAATGAACTTATAGATTTATTAAAACTACTAAAAATTAATAATATTAAGTGGAAAATAATTGGTAATTGTACTAATTTATTATTTAGTGATGAATTATATGATGGAGTTTTAATTAAATTAAAAGATTTTGATAAAGTTGAGTTTCTATCTCAAAGTAGAGTTAGAGTAGGAGCAGGTTTCTCTCTTATAAAATTATCTTCTATGTGTGCTAAAAGAGATTTGACTGGATTAGAGTTTGCTTCTGGTATACCTGGAAGTATAGGTGGAGCAGTATATATGAATGCTGGTGCTTATAAAAGTGATATGGGTTATATAGTTAAAAATGTAAAAGTATTAACTGATGAATTTGAAGTTATTACTCTTACTAATTTAGAATTGGATTTCCATTATAGAGATTCTTTTTTGAAAAAACATCCGGGATACATTTGTTTAGAAGCTTTAATTCAATTAAAAAATGGGAAAAAAGAAGCTATTTTAGAAGTTATGAATGATAGACGTAAGAGAAGAATTGAATCTCAACCTTTAGAATATCCTTCTTGCGGTAGTGTTTTTCGTAATCCTGAAGGTGATTTTGCTGGAAGACTTATCGAAGAGGCTGGTTTAAAAGGTAAGAGGATAGGTGGCGCAATGGTATCAGAAAAGCATGCTAATTTTATTATTAATTATGATCATGCTACTGCTACTGATATACATGAATTAATTATGTTAGTTCATGATACTGTGCTTGAAAAATTTAATATTGATTTAAAATGTGAACAAGAATTTGTAAATTGGGAGTAATATGGCTAGTAAAGTAAAGAAAAGGAAAATTAAAATATTACCTTTATTAATACTTATAATTGTTATTTTAGGTATTGTTTTAGTTTGTAAATTTTTATTAGATAGACCTATAAAAAATATAATAGTTAAAAATACTACCTATATAAAAGATGATTATATTTTAGAATTGGGTGGTGTAATAGATTATCCTTCTTTTTTACTTACAAGTGGTTCAAAAGTTGAAAAAAAATTAAAAAAATCTCCTTATATAGGTGATGTTAATGTTAAAAGAAAATTTAATAGAAGCTTAATTATTGATGTTAATGAAAAGAAACCTATTGTTTATGATATTTATAGTAAAAATGTTGTTTTTGATGATAATTCTTCTTTAGGAATAGATAAATGTATATATAAGTTTGATATTCCTAGATTAAATAATTATGTTCCTAAAAAGAAATATAAACGATTTATAAAAGCTCTTAATAAGGTAAATAATAATGTTTTAATTAAAATTAGTGATATTGAGTATTCTAGTACTTCTTTAGATGATGAAAGATTTAAATTATACATGGATGATGGTAATTTAGTATATATTACTCTTACTAAGTTTAATAAAATTAATTATTATGATAATATTGTTGTTCAATTAGACGGACATAAAGGAGTATTATATCTAGACAATGGTAATCATTTTGAAATTAAGGAGTAATATATGAAAGAGGCTAAAAAATATATTTTGAATACTAGTAAATACTTATTTTTATTCATTATATTTTTTAGTTTCTTTTTATTTTTTTCTTCTGGAGATGCTGATATTATTTGGAATTATGGTTTTAGTCATGCTATTAGAATAGGTGAAGTTCCTTATAGAGATTTTAATATTATACTTACACCTTTATATCCTTTTATTATGAGTATTGGTTTATTAATTAAAGACTCTTTATATGTCTTTTTTATAGAACAAGCAATTCTTTTATTAGTACTTATTTTTATATTAGATAAATTATTAGATAAAAAGATTTATTTTTTAATTTTATTAATGTTATGTTCTTATGTAATATATCCTAATTACAATTATTTTTGTATGTTATTGATTGTTTTTTTGTTATATTTAGAAAAGAATAATAAAACTGATTATCTCATAGGTTTTGTTTTCTCTTTATTATTTTTAACTAAACAGAGTATTGGCATTTTCCTTTTTATAATGGCATTAATAAGTACTTTTGATTTATTAAAAATAAAAAAAAGAATAATTGGATTTATTCCTATGAATATAATTTTTCTTTTATATTTAATATTTACTAATAGTTTTAAATCTTTTATAGATTTATGCTTTTTAGGTATGTTTGATTTTTCTAGTAATACATTGATTAATTTTATTCCCGCTTTATTTACTCTCCCTATTTTTATCTATTTAATTGTTAGAATTAAAAATAATTATAAAGATATAACTATTTATTATTTAATTGGATCATTTTCTTTTATAATTCCGATATGTGATTCTAATCATGTTTGTTATCTTTATTTTATATTTATATTAGTGTTATTGATTAATCATAATGTTCAATATAGTATTTTATTTAAAGTTTTATTTTATTTTATTGTTATAGGTATTCTTTATTTTAATACTTTTGTTATTAATAAAGATAGACTAAATAATTACAAATTCTATAATTATAATCATTTTGAATATTATTTTGAAAGTAGTGCTTCTAATAAATATAGAACTATAGTTAGTGAAGATTATAAAAGACGTGATAATAATTATATGTTTAGTTGTGATTCAATGATATTTAATATAATTACTGATAAAAATATTGATTATTTTTCTAATAATAATTATGGTAATTTTGGATATAATGGAATTAATAAAATGAAAAAGAAAATTGATGATATGCATGATGTTTATTTCTATTTAAATGGTTGTACTAATAAACAAAGTGCTATTGAGATAAATGAATATATTATTGAAAATTGCCAGTTTAAATATGAAATTATGGGTAATAAAGTATATTATAAAGAGTAGGTGATAATATGAAAAAGACTATTAAAAATATATTAATAGTATTAGGTTTATTTATTGTTGTATATTCTTTATTAATACTATTTTCTATCAATTATGCTGATGTTACCTGGAATTATGGCATGAGTCATGCTATTAGGATAGGGGAAATTCCTTATAAAGATTTTAATATTTTAATGCCACCTTTATCTCAATATCTTATGAGTATTTTATTATTTATAAAAGACGGTTATTTAGTATTTTTATTTGAGCAGGCAATTTTAGTTACTTTGTTTTTTGTTTTTATGTATAAACTTATAGGTAATAAAATTATTTTATTATTACCTATAATTGCTTTTCCTAAATTCTTTTTTATATTACCTAATTATAATTTTCTAGCTATTTTCTTAATATTAATTCTATTATATTTAGAAAAGAATAATAAAAATGATTATTTAATAGGAGTTATACTTTCTTTAATTATTCTTACTAAACATAGCATTGGAATATTCTATTTACTTGTTACTTTGATAGGTACATTTGATTTTTCTAAGATAAAAAAAAGATTATTAGGAATTATTCCTTTATTAGTCGTTTTCTTAATATATTTATTAATTAATCATAACTTGTATGAGTTTCTTGATTTAACTGTTTTTGGATTATTTGATTTTGGTTCTTCTAATAGTGGATTTATTCTATATATATTAATTGTTAGTATTATATTATTAGCTTATTTAATATATCGTTTTATTAAGAATCCTAAAGATATTAATAATTATTATTTATTAGGAACTTATTCCTTTATAATTCCAATTATGGATCAATTTCATTTTAATTATTTTATTTTTGTTTATTTATTTATTCTTATTTATAATGTAACTATTAGTAAAAAATATATTAAATATATATACTTATTTTGTTCTTTAATATTTATTTTTGTTGTAGGAATAAATATTTATTTGAATTGGAATTTATTTAAAGATAAAAATATTTTAACTGATAAATATTTTTATGGTTATATAGTTAGTGATAGGTTAGAAGAGTATATCAATAATGTTTATATTGATTATTCAAGTAGAGATAATAATTATATGTATAGTTATGATAGTATGTTTTTTGATGTTATGAGTGATCATAAAATTACTTATTTTGATGTACCTGACAATGGTAACTTTGGTTATGATGGTATAAATAAAATGAAGAAAAAAATCGATGATATGCATGATGTATATTTTTATGTTAATAAAAGAGAAGATACTCAATTTTGTATGGAAATATATGATTATATAATAGAAGTTTCTGATATGAAATACAAAGTAGAAGATTTTTCTGTTTATTATAAGGAGTAATTATGAAGAAAAGTATTATAAGATTAATATTTATATTTATTTTCTTTATGTTAATATATAATTTCTTTGGATATTATCATAATATTTATGACGCTACATTAATGTATGGGTATAGTCGCCCTTTAATATATGGAAAATTGCCTTATGTAGATTTAAATATTATTACAACTCCTTTATATTATTTTTATTCAGCAGCATTCTTATTAGTTCATGATTCTTTTATTTCATTTACTGTAGGGAATGCTATTATAGGTACTTTAATATTTTATTTATTATTTAAATTATATGATTATAAAGCTTATTTATTTATACTTTTAATTTCTATATGTAAGTTATATCCTGTCACACAAACATATAATTTATTAATGATATTTTGGTTTATATTAATTTATTATTTATATAAAAATAAGAAAAGTAACTTTCTAATTGGTATATGTATTGGTTTATCTATATTAACTAAGCATAGTACAGGAATATTCTTTATAATTCCATTTATCTATTATTTATTTAAAGATATAAAATCATTTTTTAAGATAATTGTTGGTATCTTTATTCCTTTGTTAATTTTTATTCTTTATTTATTAATATTTGGTTTATTTAAAGATTTTATTAATTTGACTGTTTTAGGTATGCTTGATTTTAATTCTTCTAATAATTTAGGTATTAATCTATGGTTAGTTCTTTCTATAATATTATTTCTTATTAATATTTATATTATTATTAAGAGTAAAGATAAAATTACTTATTTATTTTTATTAATGCCTATAGGTTTTATTATTCCTATATGTGATTTAAATCATTTCTCTTATTTCTTATTTTGTATATTAGTTATTTATCTTAATTACTTTGATTATAAATTTAAGTATAGTATTCCTATATTAATCTGTAGTTTTTTATTTATATTAGGTTACTTCTTCATACATATTAATACATATAAAACTACTTTTTATCATAGTAAGCATTATCCTAATTATTATACGAGTATTAATTATATTAAATTAAATAATTATGTTGATGAATTAGTTTCTAAATATAAGATGGATAATTATATTTTATTAGGAGAGAATGCTACCTTTTATAATATTAATCATAATAGAGATATTAATTATTATACCAATTTGTTTTATGGTAATCATGGGTATGATGGTGAAAATAGAATTATAAAAGAATTTAATAATAAAAAAGATACTTATTTTATAATAAATAAAAATTCTTATGAGGGACATAATCAATTTGATAATAATATATGTGATTATATATTTGATAATTATAAATTGATTAGTGAAGATCCTAACTACTTTGTTTATTATAAAAAGTAGTCTTTTTCTTTTCAAATGATATAAATTATTGTATAATTAATTTATATTGTAGGAGGAAAATAGATGGGTAATGTTTATACTGGAATAGATATTGGTACTAATAGTATTAAAATTGTTGTATTAGAAAAAATTAAGAATAAATTTAATTTACTTTCTTCTGTTAGTACTCCATGTCCTTATTTAAGTAATGGTGAAATTACTAATACTAAGGGTGTTTCTACATTAATTAGAAAAAGTTTAAATGAGATAGAAAATATGTTAGGTCTTACTATTACTAAGGCTGTTTGTTGTTTGAATCCTATTCATCTTAAAATGGATATAGTTGAAGGTAGTGTTGATACTTTAGATAGTCAAAAGATTACTGGTGCTGATATTACTAATTTACTTAATGATGCGATAGGTAAAATTGACTTTGAAGATCAAGAATTAGTTACTTCTACACCTATTTATTTTGTTATAGATGGAGTTAAGAAAGTAAAAGATCCTAAAGGATTAAGTGGCAAAGTATTAGAATCTAAAATAGTTATTAGTTCTATAGATAAGAGTTCTATGTATAGAGTTCTTGAAACTTTAAAATTAGCTGGTGTAGATACAATAGATGTTTGTTTTAAATCTACAGGAGATTATTATACTGTTAAAAATAATGTATATGATAATAGTGTAGGTGCTGTTGTTAATATAGGTGAGACTAGTACTAATATTTCTGTATTTAATAAAGGTATTCAAATTAAGAATAGTGTTATTGGTATGGGAAGTATTAATGTTGATAAAGATGTTTCATATATTTATAATTGTGATTTAAAGGAATCTAGAAAATTAAAAGAAGAATTTGCATATGCTGTAGGAGTAGATGCTGATTATAATGAAGAAACTACTATTAAAGATAATGAAGGTAAAGATAAGGTGGTTAAACAGATAGGTTTATCTAAAGTAGTAGAAGCTCGTATTAGAGAAATACTTAAATTATCTTTAGAAGAAATAAAAAACTTAACAAATAGAAAAATTAGTTATATAATTGTTACAGGTGGATTAAGCGAAATTAATGGTATGGATCACCTAGTAGATATTTATTTTAATGGTATTGGAAAAGTATGTAAAATTGATATTATGGGTATTCGTAATAATAAATTTTCTAGTGCACTTGGAAGTTGTATATATTTTGATGATAAATTAACTCTAAGGGGAAAGAGTTATAACATGATAAATGAAAATGAATTTAAAAATTTAGTTTCTGTGAACGAAGGTGTCTCTAACAAGGGTATAGCTCGTAAAATGTTTGGACATTTCTTCGACAATTAAGGAGGATAGGTGTTATGCAAGGTGGATTAGAGATGGATCAATTAGCCAAAATCAAGGTTATTGGACTTGGTGGAGGTGGAGGAAACGCTATTAATAGAATGGTTGAATCTGGTGTTAAAGGTGTTGAATTCATTGCGGCTAATACTGATTTACAAGTATTAAATAATTCAAAAGCAGATGTTAAAATTCAAATTGGTGCTGCATTAACTGATGGGTTAGGTGCTGGTGGAAGACCTGAAATTGGTCGTGAATCTGCAGTTGAATCTAAAAAAGAAATAGAAGATGCATTAACAGGTGCAGATATGGTTTTCATTACTTGTGGAATGGGTGGTGGAACTGGTACTGGGGCTGCTTCTGTAGTAGCTGAAATATCACAAGCACTTGGAGCGTTAACTGTTGCGATTGTTACTAAGCCTTTTTCATTCGAAGGAAAAAGAAGAATGCAAAATGCATTACAAGGAATTGAAGAATTAAAGAATCATGTTGATACATTAATTGTTATTCCAAATGATAGATTAAGAACTATTATTGATAAGACTACACCTATGCTTGAAGCATTTAAAGAAGTAGATAATGTACTTCGTCGTGGTGTTCAATCAATTTCTGATTTGATTGCTGTAGTTGGTCTTGTTAACTTAGACTTTGCTGATATTAAATCTGTAATGGAGAATTCAGGTAGAGCAATCATTGGTATTGGTATTGGAATGGGTGAGGATAGAGCGATTGAAGCTGCTAGACAAGCTGTTTCATCACCACTACTTGAAACATCAATAGAGGGAGCAACAGATGCTATTATTAATATTACTGGTGGAGTTAATTTAACATTATTTGAAGCAGAACAAGCAGCTGAAGTTGTTAGAGCTGCATCACAAAAAGATATTAATACAATATTTGGTTCTGTAATTAATGAGAATTTATCTGAAGAAGTTATTGTTACAGTAATTGCTACTGGATTTGATAAAGATATAGATGAAGAAAAGGATGATGAACCTGAAGAATTATTGATTCCTACAACAAGTAGAAGAAGTCAAGTTCCTAAGAATGTTGAAGCTTTATCTGAGAAAGAAGAAAAACCAAGTTATAATTCTGATGTAGATAATGATGATATTCCTATATTCTTAAGAGAAAGAAACTTTTAATAGTAAATAAGAAGTAAAATTACTTCTTTTTTCTTGATTTAAAATTAAATATTTAATAACTTATAACTAGAGGATTGAGATTATGAGTAAGAAAAAAAGAAAAAAAAATAATAAGAGAAATGGATTTACTATGATTGAGGTATTAGCTGTTGTTACTATATTAGGTATTATTTCTGTTATTGGTATTGTTGCAGTTAATGGATTAATAAAAAAGGGTAATGAAAATTATTATGTTACTCAAAAGAAAGAGTTGATTAATGCAACTAAATCTTATTTACAAAAGAATCAGGGTTTATATCCTAGAGAAGGTGAAACTACTAGTATTTCTTTAGGAACTCTACAGGATAACAATTATATGGGTGAATTTGTAGATAGTGCTAAGCAACCTTGTAATCGTACTGATACTAAAGTGGAAGTAACCTTTGTAGAAAAAGGTAAATTTTCTTATAAAGCAATTTTGAGTTGTCCAAATTATAGTGATTAAAAAAGATATCCAAGTGGATATCTTTTAATATTTCTTTTCTAATTTTTCTAATCTTTCTTTAGTTTGTGCTGCATTTACCATTGAAGCAATACAGTTAACTGCAATTTGTTCTGTTTTTCTATCTTCATCACGTAATGGATTAAAATCTACTAAGTCATATCCAACTATTAAATCTATGTGCTTTACTAAGTATTCATGTATTGTTGTTACTATTGTTTCATCAAATCCATCGAATTTTGGTTCTGATACACCTGGAGCGTATTCTGGATCTATAAATCCTAAGGAGAATACTACATGTACTCCTTTTGTTTTTTCTACTGCTAGTTGAAAGGCTTTATCTAATATGTCTTCTATACCTTCTTCTTTTATATTTCTTGCTGTGAAAACATTTACTCCTGAGTATTTTAAATTTTCATTTTGTTGATCAGTCATTTCTCTACAACCAATAATTACTGTTTTACCTGGAAATATTCTATCATTTGCATAATAGTTCATTCCTTCAGTTTTATAATTATTTATACTTGCGATAGTTAAATCTCTCATATTACCATTAGGAGATGTTTTATAAGTATCATATAAACATGCTCCTGTAAAATAAATTAGGCCTACATCTTCTAACACTTTTTTACTTGCTAGAACTGAAGGTATTGTTACAATATCATCTCCACCTATAGTCATTACAAAAGTATCTTCTCTGCTTTTTAATTCTATTAATTTTTCATAAGCAGTTGAATTAAATTCTTCTATTTCATACTCATTTTTTCTTCTATCTGATAAATTTCGACTTTTAATTATATTATTATCTTGATATTGTTCTACTATTTCTCCAGGAAATGATGATTGTATATCATTTTTTATTTGAGTTGGACCTAATTTTGCTCCATCTATATGTGTACCTAAATCTGAGCCTGCTCCAAATAATATAACTTTCATAATATCACCTTATTTAATTTTACAATAAAATCTAATTCTGAGAAAGTGTTTACTTTATTTTTAGATATATTTACTGTATAATTTTAAGTAGGTGAGTCATATGATGAAATTAAATGAATTGTTTGAAAACACTGATAGTGATGTACTAATAAAAGGTATTTCACTTAATTCTAAAGAATGCATAGATGGCGATTTGTTTGTTTGTACTATGGGTGTTAGTGCAGACAGACATGATTATATAGATGATGCGATAGAACATGGAGCTGTAGCTTGTGTTATATCTCATGATGTTGGAGAAAAAAGTGTTCCTTTAATTAAAGTAAATAATACTAATGAGGAATTTCCTAAGATATGTAGAAAGTTTTATGGTAATCCTCAAAATGATTTGAAATTTATTGCGGTTACTGGAACTGATGGTAAGACAACTATTGCTGAAATAGTTAGAACTTTAATTGGAGAAGATGTTTGTGGTTATATTGGTACTAATGGGGCAACTTGTACTAATTTTCATGAGCATTTAATTAATACTACTCCTGATGCTCACTTATTATATAAATTTTTAGATATATTTAGAAATAATGGCTGCAAGTATGTATCAATGGAAACATCTAGTGAAGCTTTCTATAGAAATAGATTAACTACTTTTGATTTTGATGTTTCTATATATTCTAATATTGCGCCTGAACATTTAAATATTCATAAGACTTTTGATAATTATAAAGAATGTAAAAAAGATTTATTTAGAAAAACTAAGAAATATGGTTTTTGTGTTTTAAATAAAGACGATGATTATTTTGAAGAATTTAGAGAAGCTAGTAATGGTCAAGTTGTTACATATGGTATGAATGGTGCTGATATGGAAATTGTTTCTTATAAATTATATGTTGATCATACTGATATCGTTTTTAAATATAAAGATAAAACTTATGAAGTTAATAGTCCTTTATTAGCTTTATATAACATTTATAATTTAGCAAGCGCATTACTTGCATGTACTTGTCTTGGTTTTGAGATGGAAGAATTAGTTAAGAATATTAAAAATATCAAAGTAGAGGGAAGAATGGATATTATTATTGATAATCCATTTATGGTTATAGTTGATTTTGCACATACTCCTCATGCTATTGAAGCTATTTTAAAATTTAGTAAGGAATTAGATCATAATAAAATATATGTTGTTATAGGTAGTGCTGGAGGAAGAGATCAAGAAAAAAGACCTGTCATTGGAAAGATTTGTTGTGATTATGCTGATAAAACTATTTTTACAACAGATGATCCTAGAGATGAAGATCCAAAAGATATTTGCGACATGATGGTAAGTGATGTTAAAACTGATAATTATGAAATTATCATAGACAGAGAAGAAGCAGTTAATAAGGTTATTTATAATGCGGAAGAAGGAGATATAGTGTTACTTCTTTGCAAAGGTAATGAGCCTTATCAAATTACAAAAGGAGAATATATTCCTTATGATGAAGCAGAAGTTGCAAGAAAAGCAATTGATGAAAAATTTCAAAATATGTAGAATAATTGTAAAAATATTTATTATACTTTTATGTATGATTAATATTTTTTCATTTTCTAATGATAATGGTGTAGAATCTACAAAGAAAAGTGATTCTATAATATTAAATATTTATTATAAATTTAATAATAATAAATTAAGTAAGGCTGAAGAACAAAAGATAATTGATAAATATGTTATTGTTGTAAGAAAAACTGCTCATATAATTATTTATTTTATATTAGGCTTTACTCTTTGCAGTTTATTATTTGAATTTAATATAACTTTCAAAAATATATTATTATTTTCTATATTAATGTGTTTTTTGTATGCTTGTAGTGATGAGATACATCAAAGTTTTATTCCTGGTAGAGATGGGAACTTTTTAGATGTAATTATTGATAGTATAGGTTATTTATTTGGAATATTTTTATATTTCGGAGGACATTTATGGATAAAAAGAAAAAAGAACTCATAAAAAATACAATTATTTTATTTATAGGTAAGACATCTACACAATTTATATCATTCTTTTTATTACCTTTATATACATCATATTTAAGTACTAAAGAGTATGGTATTGTAGATTTAATACAAACTTATGTTACTTTATTTGTACCTATAATTTCTATTCAAAGTGGAATGAGTGTATTTAGATTTTTAGTTGATAGTAGAGGAAGAGATAAAGATAATAAATCTAATATTACTAATAACTTTTATATTATATTTATAGCTTTATTAATATTTAGTGTTATTTATTCTATAGTTTGTTTATTTGTAAATTTTCCATATAAATTATTGATTTATTTTTCTGTTATTGTTTGTACTTTAAGTGATGATTTATTACAAGTTTGCCGTGGTATGGGGAAAACTATTGATTATAGTATTGCTTGTATTGTGACTGGTCTTGTTACTATTGTTTCTAATATTGTTTTAATATGTGGATTTGGTTATAGAGAAACCGGTATGATTTTCTCTATGGCTTTTGCTAATTTTATATGTTGTGTTTATATATTCTTTAGATTAAAATTATATAAATATTTTTCTATTAAATTAAAAGATACAAAGTTAATTAAAAAGATGTTAGGTTATTCACTTCCACTAGTCCCAAATAGTATTAGTTGGTGGATAGTTAATGTATCTGACAGAACAATAGTTTCTTGGGTTATAGGAACAGCTGCTAATGGTATTTATGCAATTAGTAATAAATTTCCGACTATTATGAATGCATTACTTGGTATTTTTAATTTAAGTTGGAGTGAGAGTAGTGCTTTGCATATAAATGATAAAGATAGAGAAGAATTTTTCTCTGAAATTATTAATTCAATGATTAAATTATTTGGATGTGTTGGACTATTACTTATTACATTAATGCCTTTTGTATTTCCAATATTTGTAAATTCTAAATTTAATGAAGCTCTTAAGTATATTCCAATACTTGTAGTAGCTTATGTATTTAATGTAGTTATTGTTTTATATACTGGAATCTATATTGGACTTAAAAAGACTAAGGAAGTTGCTTATGTTACTATAATAGGAGCAATTATAAATATAGTAGTAAATATATGTTTTATTAAACAAATTGGTCTTTTTGCAGCAGCAATATCTACAGCAGTAGCATACTTTACTATGATGATGAGTAGATATTTTGATTTAAAGAAATATATGAAAATAACATTTAATAAAAAGAGTATATTGTCTTTAGTATTTGTTTTTGTAATAGCATTTGTTGCGTACTATTATAATAATTTATATATAAATATTGTTGTTGCGATATTATCAATAATTTATGCTGTTGTTTTAAATAGAAAATTTGCAGCTGAAACATTAAAGACTATATTTAAGAAATTTAAGTATTAATTTGATTTATTCTATATTATTATTATATAATAATGGCGGTGATTTTATGAGGTTTAAACCAACTAGATATTACAAAGATATTTATCATATAGACTATGACAAACTAAAAGAAGAAGGAGTTACTTGTTTAATATATGATCTTGATAATACATTAGGTTTAATTAGTAATGATAAGTGTCCTAAAAAAACTAAAGATTTAATTAAAAGATTAAAAAAAGACTTTTTAGTGCTTATTTGTTCTAATAATACTAGAAGTAGAATTGAGTCTTATCTAAAAGATTTAGGTATTGGTGGAGTTAGTTGGAGTTTTAAACCTAGTATTTTTGGATTAAGCAGAATAAAGAAAAATTATTCTTTAAAGAAAAAGGAAATGGTTATAATAGGAGATCAAATAGTTACTGATATTTTTGCTGGAAATAGATTTCGTATTAAAACTATTTTAGTTGATCCATTAGGTGAGAAAGATATGAAGATAACGTTCTTAAATAGAAAGATAGAAAATGCTATTGTTAAGAAATATATGAGAAAAGGAATATTCGAAAGAGGAAAATACTATGAATGAGAAAAAATGTTTAGGATGTGGTGTCCTCTTACAAGATGAAAATATATTAATGCCTGGGTACACTACAAATTTAGAAAATGATTTTTGTCAAAGATGTTTTAGAATAAAAAATTATGGTGAATATCAACTTGTAACTAATAATAATGTTGAATATATGAAAATGTTAGAGGCTGTAGGTAAAACTAATGATTTAGTTTTATATATTACTGATTTAATTAATTTAGAAAAAGATTTTGATGTTATTAGAAATATTATTCCTAATAAGATGATTTTAGTTCTTAATAAAAGAGATGTTTTACCTAAGAGTGTTAAAGAAGAAAAATTAGTTGATTATTTTAAGAACTATGATATTTTCTTTGATGAGATAATTCCTGTTAGTACAATTAATAATTACAATATGGATTATTTATTAAAGAGAATTAAGTATTTTCAAACTTCTAAGAATGTTTATGTAGTAGGTAGAACTAATGCTGGAAAGAGTAGTGTAATTAATAATATTATTAGAAACTATAGTGAGAACGCTGATTCTTTAACTAGTAGTCCTCTTCCTAGTACTACTTTAAATACTTTGAGTATTGTAGTTAATGATTATTTAACTTTAATTGATACTCCTGGATTAATTGATTCTGGTAGTATTATTAATAATCTTCCTATTGAATTAGTTAAGAAGATTAGTCCTAAAAAAGAGATTAAACCTAGAATCTATCAGCTTAGAGCTGGACAGGGTATCATCATAAATGATCTTATTAGAATTGATTATTTGGAGGGTATTAGAAATAGCTTTGCTGTTTTTGTATCTAATGAATTAAAAATAGAAAGAATAAATATAAATAATACTAAATTAACTGATTTAAATAAAAGTACATATGATGTTAAATATGATAATGATTTAGTAGTTAGTGGACTTGGTTTTGTAAAGATATCTAGTAAAGGTAAAATTAATGTTTATGTTAATAAGGAAGTAGAGATTTTCTTTAGAAAATCATTAATATAATTTTATATGGATTATGAAAAATATTTAGAGACAATTGATATATCTGGTGTTACTGATCGTGATTATGTATCTACTTACTATGGTGTTGCTTTAGAATATATGAGAGTACATAGAAAAGCGATAAAAGATAATAAGTTGAACTGTGCTGTTAAGTCTATTATTGGTAGTAATATTTCAGATGTATTAGGATTTTATGATAAAGAACTAAAACTTAATAGTGTTTATAATGTTTATCTTAATAGATGTTTAAATATATTGGATGATGAAAACTATTTAGATGTTTATAGATTAGGTAGAGTTACTTTATATAGTTATTATCATAATATTGGATATTATAATGGTAGAATAAGAAGATTTAATTTGTCTCGTAAAAGAATTCTTTATAACAGTAATTATAGTGAAGATTACAAAGAATTCGGTGAATTTCATAATAAAAAGCTTATGGGGATTAAAGTAAAGAAAAGGTGGTGATTTTCTTGAATAATGATTTAGCTAATACTATTAGAAATAAAATAGATATAGTTGATGTTATTGGGGAAAGACTACCTTTAGTTAAAAAGGGCAAAAACTATTGGGGTGTTTGTCCTTTTCATGATGATACAAATCCATCTATGAGTGTATCTAGAGACAAGCAAATTTATAAATGCTTTTCTTGTGGTGCCGCTGGAAATGTATTTAACTTCATTATGAATTATGATCATGTTGATTTTAGGAATGCTTTAAAATATTTAGGAGATAAATGTGGAGTAGATGTTTCATCTGTTAAAGTAGAAAAGAAATCAACTAAATATGATAATTTATATGAAGCTTATGATTTAGCTACTAAGTATTATCAAAATAATTTGAATTCTACTATGGGAAAAGATGCTAGAGAATATTTGAAGAATAGAAAATTAGGGGAAGATGTAATTAAAGAATTTGAAATTGGACTATCTTTACCTAATCGAGATGATTTAACAAAATTACTTGTAGGTAAAAAGTATAGTATATCTACTTTAAATGATATAGGGTTGTCTTCTAATGAACATGATATGTATATAGATAGAATTATGTTTCCTTTAAAAGATATTTATGGCCATTATGTAGGTTTTAGTGGAAGAATATATAAGGATTCTAATACTTCTAAATATGTTAATACAAAGGAAAGTCCTATCTTTAAGAAGAGTGAATTATTGTATCATTATGAAGAAGCTAGAGAAGAAGCTAGAAATGCTCATTCCATTATAGTAATGGAAGGATTTATGGATGTTATTAGAGCAAGTACTATTGGAGTTAGAAATACTGTTGCTTTGATGGGTACTGCTTTAACTAAGGAACAAATTGCTTTAATTAAAAGATTAAGTAATAATATTATTTTATGTTTAGATGGTGATGATCCTGGAGTTAATGCTACATTAAAAAATGGAGAATTATTCTTGAAAGAAGGAGTTGAAGTAAAAGTACTTCCTCTTCCTAATCCAGATGATCCTGATTCATTTATAATGAATAATGGTAAAGAAAGATTTTTATCTTTACTTGAAAATGCTATTAGTTTTAGTGATTTTAAAATAGATAAGTTAAAAGAAAATGTTAATTTTAATAGTGTTGAAGAAAAATCTAATTATATAAATAATGTATTAAGAGAAGTTGCTAAGATAAATGATAGTGTTAGAAGAGAAATTGAACTTAGAAACCTTGCAAAAGAATATGATTTGAGTTATAATACGTTGGAAAAGCAACTAGAGAAGTTTAGTCAAAATGAAAAAGTTGTTGCGATTAATATTCCTAAAGATATTAAGAAAAAGAAGAGAAAAGATAAATATCAGAAGGCTATAGAGCAAATCTTATATTTTATGTTAAATAATGATTGGGTGATTAATGAAGTTGAAAAGGCTCATTTAAATTATCCTTCTGATAAATATAGACTCTTAAATGCTGAAATTATTTATTATTATCATAATTATGGAAATATTAATATTGCTGATTTTTATACTTATGCATCTAATAGTGAAGATGTTCTTAGTATTCTAAATGAAATTTTAGATGATAATTACGTGGATAAGGTTGACAAAGATGAATTAATGGACTATTTTAATGTAGTGAAGAATTATAGTCTTAGGAAAGAAATAGAGAGATTAACATCTTTAATAAAAAAAGAATATGATCCAGTTGAACAAGCTAAAATTGCAGATAGAATTACTAAGCTTAGGATGGGAGAGTAAATATGATTGGGGAAATAAAAACTCTTGAAGAAAGAGAAAAGAAATTAATTGATTTAGGTCTAAAGCAAGGTTTTATTACTTATGAGCAATTGGCTGATGAGTTAAAAGGTCTTGATATGGATAGTGATGCATTAGATGAATTATATAATAATTTAGTTGATGCTGGAGTAAATGTTGTTTCTAGTGAAGAAGAAACTGAAGATGATGCTAGTGGTGAAGAAATAACTGATACTACTAATGTAGAAGATTTAACATTAAGTAAAGATGTAAAGATTAATGATCCAGTTAGAATGTATTTAAAAGAAATAGGTAGAATTAACTTACTTACTAGTGCTGAAGAATTTGAATATGCTAAAAGAGTTGAAGAAGGAGATCCAGAGGCTAAGAGAGTTCTTGCTGAATCAAATTTAAGACTTGTAGTTAGTATTGCTAAAAGATATGTTGGACGTGGAATGTTATTCTTAGACTTGATTCAAGAAGGAAATATCGGATTAATGAAAGCAGTAGATAAGTTTGATCCTAGTAAAGGTTATAAGTTTTCTACTTATGCAACTTGGTGGATTAGACAAGCTATTACTAGAGCTATAGCTGATCAAGCTAGAACTATTAGAGTTCCTGTACACATGGTTGAAACTATTAATAAATTAGCTAGAGTACAAAGACAACTTACTCAAGAATTAAATAGAGAACCTACAGATGAAGAAATAGCTGAAAGATTAGATATTACAGTAGATAAAGTCAGAGAAGTATATAAAATATCACAAGATCCTGTATCTTTAGAAACTCCTATTGGAGAAGAAGAAGATTCTCATTTAGGTGATTTTATTCCTGATGGTCATACAATGGGACCTGAAGAATATGCTACAGTTGAAATGTTAAAAGAAGAATTAAATAATGTTTTATCAACTTTAACTGAAAGAGAAGAAAAAGTATTAAGATTAAGATTTGGATTAGATGATGGTCAATGTAGAACTTTAGAAGAAGTTGGACAAATATTTGGTGTTACTCGTGAGAGAATTCGTCAAATTGAAGCTAAAGCTTTACGTAAATTAAAACATCCTTCTAGATCTAGAAAATTAAAGGATTTCTTAACTGAATGATAAAATTAAATAATAGATTAAAAGCAATAAGTGACTTAACCTCAAGTCACCTTTCTTATTTAGATATTGGTTGTGATCATGGATTACTAGAAGTTTATCTATTAAAAAAGAATATAAAAATAGTTGGTTCTGACAATAAACAAGGACCGTTAGATAATGCTAAAAAAAATTATAAATCTAATAAAGTAAATGGTGAACTTAGATTAGGAGATGGACTTGATACATATAATGGTGAAGATGGAGTTATTATATGTGGTATGGGTGGTTTAAATATTATAAGTATTATTAGAAATAATATTTCTAAGATAAAAGATATTGATACATTTATTCTAAGTCCTAATAATTATGTTGAAGCTGTTAGAAAATATTTAGTTAAGATAGGTTATTATATAGATAATGAATTATTAGTAAAAGATAAATATATTTATAATATTTTAGTATTTAAAAAGGGTAAGAAAAGATATAAGAAAAAAGAATATTATTTTGGACCTATATTATTGAAAAATAAAGATAAGTTATTTTATGAATATTATGAGAGAGAATTAAAAAGTAATCATATTATTCAAAAACTTCTACCTAAAAATGATTGGAGTAGACAGTTTCTTATCAAGAAAAAGATAAAAATGATAGAAAGTGAATTAAAATAACTTTCTTTTTTTTTGTTTGTGATATAATTAGGATGGTGATGATATGAAAATTGATAGAAAAGGATTTACTTTAATTGAGTTGCTTGCTGCATTAGTTATATTAGGATTACTTATGGCTGTTGCTGCGCCTAATATTATGAGTATTTTAAATAATCAAAAGAATATTATTTATATTGAAGATGCTAAAAAACTAGCAACTGCTGCTGGGTATAAGATGAGAGGTAATACTGATGCGACTATTGAAAAACCCTCTAATGGCAGATGTATTTTAATGGATTTGTCATTTCTTGATAATGGTGATTTTAATGATCCTCCTCAAGGTGGTGCTTATTATTCACATTTATCTTATGTTGTAATATGTAATAGTGGTGGAAAATATGATTATTATGTTCAATTAATGGAATGTAAAAATGTTAGTGATCCTGCTCCTGGATGTAGTCCAACTACTACATGTACTGTAACTTGTGCTAATCGTTCTGGAGACCGTGGTGTAGGATTTGTAAAAACTACTGATTTTGATTTAAATAAAGATGATCCTGGTTATAGGAAAACAAAAGATTTTATTATTAGTGAAGGAGCAAATACGAATCCTTCAGTTCCTGGAATGACTATTCAAAAAAAATATATTTCTGATAGGTATGCTGGCACTACATGGGATCATCTTCTTACTACTGATGAAGTGTTATATGATGCTAATGACAAATAGTTTTGTAAAGATATTGTTTTAAAAAAAATAATGTGATATATTTTTATTGTAAAGATAGGAGAGAAAATATGATAGATAAAAAAGGTTTTACATTAATTGAGTTACTTGCTGTTATTACTATTTTAGGTATATTGATGTTAGTTGCTATACCTGCAGTTTCTAGAACAATTGAAAATGCAAGAAAAAATACATTTATAACAACTGCTCAAACTTATGTAGAAGCAGTAAGAAATGCATGGGCTGCTGATGAGATTTCTTGTGGTTCTGGTACTGATAGAAAGGTTGCTAGTGCACTTCCATCAGATAATAAATATTATTATGTAGAATTTAAGACTGAGAAAGATTCTTCTGATGCTTACAATAATGCATCTGCATTAATTGGTGATGGAGGAAAATCTTCTTGGGGTACTGCAGATGTAAATGGTTATGTGTTAGTTTATGTTGAGACTGTTACCCCTTCTGCTGGTGGTGCTGGTGGTGCTGGTGGCGCTGGTGGCGCTGGTACTACTGGTTCTAATAGTATTAAACTTACTTATTATGTTTCTATGGTTGATACTGGTAAACATGGTATTACTTCGGAAAAAGCTGCTATAGATGGATCTGGCGTTCCAGCTGATCAATTGACAAGAGCAGATGTAAGTGTTACAGGCGCAACTACTACTGCACCTAGTGGTGCTACAGCATGTGTAGTTACAGGGTAAGATTATGAAGAAGAGTTTGGTTATAATATTATTTATCATAATAATAGCTGCTGCTTTTGGACTTGTTTTATATCATACTAAGAATATGGGTGGAACTACTTATAAAAAGAATTTAGTAAGTGCTGCTAATACTTATGGTAAACAAGTAAAAACATTATTTCAAAATGATGGATTGATTTGTACTAATGATGGAACAAACTTTAAATCAGTTGTTACAATCCCTGCAGAACATATATATGTTTTGATTGGAAATGATGAATCTAAAGTATTATATGAAAATAGTAAAAAATATGAAGGTTACATCAGAATAAATGTTGCTAGTGAGACTTATAGTGTTTATCTAACTGATGGTACTTATACACTTAATTCAGGAGATAATGATTATAGTAAAGTTACTAAGAATGATGTAACTACTGAAAAGTTTAATTTTGATTATAATAGTGCTAATTATTATTGCAAAGAAGGTTAAGAATATAATTTATTTATATTCTTTTTTTATGATATAATTTTATTGTAGGGTGAGTATAAATGGAAAAAGAAAAAAAGGGTGGAATTTTTAGTGGCTTATTTATATTTATATTTATAATACTTTTATTGGTTGGTTCTTTTCTATTAATTAAATATTTATTACTTAGTGGAAAGATATATAAAGATAGTGGTTGTGATAGTTATGAATTATCTCATAATAAAGAAGTTGTTGAGGTTAATGGATTAAATCAAATTATTAAAGATAGTAATCCTTTGAGTGATAAATCTATTGATTTTACTCGTTCTAGTGAAGATGTTACTACTTCTGGGTTATTTGTAATTGATAGTTCTATTAATGATAGTTATCCTATTTATTATTATCGAGGAGTAGTTAATAATAACTATGTTAAACTTGGTAGTTATTGTTTTAGAATAGTTAGAACTACTGATGTTGGTTCTATTAGATTAATTTATTCTGGATTATCTAGTGATAATACATGTAATGTTTTAGATACTACTATTGGTAATAGTCCTTATAATATGAGTTATAGAGGAGAAAAGTATATTAATTATAATGATTCTATGATTAAAGATTATATTGATAAATGGTATATTGAAAATATTGATATTTATAAAGATTATTTAAATGAAGATATTAATTTTTGTAATGATACTAATGTTATGAGTTGGTTTGGTTATTTAGATAGTATGTCCACTAAAGATGAAAGCTCTTTACTTGATGAAAATAAAAAAATAGAAAAGAACACTAGAGAAAAAGTTGATGAATCTTATATGGATTATATTATTCCTAATTATATTCAAAGAATATTAGATGGTGATGATAAGTATTATTGTACTAGTTATAGAATATATAAAGGTATACCTACAACTGGTTGTGATAAGAAATATAGTATTAATATTAATAATGGTAAACTTAGATATCCTATTGGATTATTAAGTGTAGAGGAAGCAATACTTGCTGGTGGTGGTACTCTTAAGTCTAGTAGAGGTAATTCAACTTATTATTTATATAATGGTGGTAATTATTGGTTATTAGGTAGTGATGGTTTTAATGGATCTAGTAAGATGTATGCTATAAATGGAAGTAAATCATTAAATGAGACTTATACATTAGATCAAGAATTTGGAGTTCGACCTGTTATTGAACTTAAAGTTAATACTTTAGTTCAAATGGGTGATGGTACAATAGACAATCCTTTTGTTATTGTTTAATATTAAAATATCTTGATATTTCAAAGAATTTTGTTATAATATATACAGGCGTTAAAGGAGGTATTGAAATGGCAAAAGTAGGAAATAGACAATACAAAACTTTAGTTTGTGGTGTTTGTGGTCAAGAAAATTATCGTGTAGAAAAAAATGTTAAGAAAACTGTTGATCGTCTTGAATTAAGTAAATATTGTCCAACTTGTAGAAAACATACTGAACATAAGGAGAAAAAGTAATAAGGAGGTAATCTAATTGATTAGTACTAATGATTTAAAAAATGGTATTACGATTCAAGTAGATGGTGATATCTTTGTAGTTATGGAAACTCAACATGTTAAACCTGGTAAAGGTGCAGCAATAGTTAAAGCAAAACTTAAAAATTTAAGAAGTGGAGCTATATTTGAAAAGACTTTTAATGCTGGTGTTAAGGTTCAAACTGCTAGAATTGAAAAACAATTAATGCAATACTTATATTCTATGAATGATGAATATTATTTCATGAATATGGAAACTTATGAACAAATAAGTCTAACTAAAGATCATTTAGGAGATGGAGTTAATTTCTTAATTGAAAATGCTGAAGTATATGTTACTTCTTTTGAAGGAGAAGTTATTGGTATTGATTTACCTGATAAGATTAATTTAAAAGTAACTCATACTGAACCTGCTGTTAAGGGTAACACTACTAACAATGCATTAAAAGATGCTACTGTTGAGACTGGACTATTAGTTAGAGTTCCTTTATTTATAGAAGAAGGGGAGACTATAGTAGTTTCTACTTCTGACGGAAAATATGTTTCAAGAGCATAATTAATTGTCTATAAAAATTTAAGAACTGTCTAGTTCTTTTTTTTTTATTTCTTTTATTGTATAATTGACTTATAGGGTGAGGATCTATGGCTAAAAGAAAAAGAAAAAAGAAAACTGTTTTTAAATATAAATATCAATTAACAGGTATATTTCTTATTATATTAAGTATACTTGGTTTTGGTAATTTTGGAATAGTTGGTAAATTTATTCATTGGGTTACTATACTATTAGTTGGATCTTTATTATGTTATGTGTTATTGCTTGGATTAGTAGTTATAGGATTAATACTTTTGGTTAAAGATGAAGAAGCTGATTTATTTTCAACTAGATTTCTTGGCGCTTATTTATTATTTTTAGGTAGTGTTATTTTATTTCATAGAGGATTTTTTACTAATGGTGGTAATGCCATGTTTGTATTTAATGATACTATGAATCATATTATTGATACATTTAAGACACTAATGAGTGGTGGTGGAATAAATAATTACTTCTATTGTGGTGGAGGTGTTATTGGAGGCGTTCTTGCTATTATATTTGTTAAATTATTCTCTATGGTAGGAATGTATATTATATCTGGATTATTAATAATATTTGGATTATTTATGATTATTGGATTTGATTTCTTTGGAACTATCTCTGAAAAATTTATTGCTGGAAAAGAAAAGATAAAAGAAAAAATTGAGACTTCAAAAGACGATGATGAAGACGACGATGATGACAAAGTGGAAGAAAAGGCTCTTACTTCTACTGCTATTATTACAGGTCTTCATAAGGATACAGAAGTAGATAATCAAGCTGCTCAGCCTGTTATTGTTAAGAGTGAGCCTCAGAAAAAAGAAGTCGTTATTAATGAAAATTATCAATTACCTAGTATTGATTTATTAGATGAAATTAAGAAAGATGATATTGATGATGATAAGCAACAAGATGCTATTAATGAAAATATTCAACATTTAGAAAATGTTTTAAAAGATTTTAATATTACTGCTACTGTTAAAGAAGTACATGTTGGACCTACTGTTGCGCAATATGAGTTAGAGGTTGCTTCTGGTACACGTGTTAATAAGATTACAAGTATTAATAGAGAAATTGCTTTAGAACTTGCTAAGAAAGATGTAAGAATTGAAGCTCCTATTCCTGGTAAAAGAACTGTAGGAATTGAGTTTGCTAATGATCATCCTAGAAGTGTTAGTTTTAGAGAAATAATTGATTCTAATGAAATGAAATCTCAATTTGATCAAAAGTTATTAGTACCTTTAGGTAAAAGTATTATGGGTGATATAGGTACTTGTAGAATAGATAAAATGCCGCACTTACTTATTGCTGGTACTACTGGTTCTGGTAAGAGTGTATGTGTTAATGGTATTATTTGTTCTATATTGATGAGGGCTAAGCCTGATGAAGTTAAACTTGCTATGGTTGATCCTAAAGTAGTTGAATTATCTGTTTATAATGGTATTCCTCATTTGATGTGTCCTGTAGTTAATGATCCTAAAGAAGCTAGCGTATTGCTTCAAAAGATGGTTCAAGAGATGGAGAGACGTTATCATCAATTTAGTGATACTGGTACAAAGAATATTGAATCTTACAATGATTATATTGATAAAGAAAATAAAAAGAATAGTGAAAAGAAAAAGAGAATGCCTTATATTGTAATTATTATAGACGAGTTAAGTGACTTGATGATGGTTGCTGCTAAAGATGTTGAAGATTCTATTTTACGTATTACTCAAAAAGCAAGAGCTGCTGGTATGCATTTAATTGTAGCAACTCAAAGACCTTCAACTGAAGTTATTACAGGTTTAATTAAGGCTAATATTCCTTCTCGTATCGCATTTGCTGTTGGATCTGGAATTGATTCTCGTACTATTCTTGATATGGTTGGAGCAGAAAAACTTCTTGGTAAAGGTGATATGTTATATATGCCAATTGGTACTAATACTCCTACACGTATTCAAGGATCATTCATCACAGATGATGAAATAAAAAGAATTTGTGATCATGTTAAATCTCAACAAGAAGCACAATATGATGCTACATTAGAGAATCTATCTGGTGCTAGTTCTGGTGGAGCTGGAATTAATATAAATGATTTAGATCCTTTATATGATGAAGTTGTTGACTTAATTACTTCTACTAATAAAGCCAGTGCTTCTATGATTCAAAGAAAGTTTAAAGTTGGATATAATAGAGCTGGTCGTATAATTGATGAGTTAGAAGAAACTGGAGTTATTAGAAAGCCTGATGGTTCTAATAACTGGGAAGTTGTTGGAAGACAAGATTTAACTCCTCAACCTGAAGTTGAAACTATAACAATTGATCAAGCTAGAGAACAATTGACTTCTGATGAGAAGATGGATTTTACTCAAAATGTCGAAATAAAATATGAAAAAAAAGATGAAGATGATAAGTTAATTGCTGATGAAGAAGATGATGGTGAAAATCTATTAGATGAAGTAGAGAATAGTTAATAATATTAAGGAAGTCTTTACTTCCTTTTTATTTGTAATATTATGTTATAATATGAGTTGGAAGTGATTATATGAAGGATTTTAAAGAAAAGTTAGCTTTAGTTCCTACTAAACCTGGTAGTTATCAAATGAAAAATAAAGATGGGGTAGTAATATATGTAGGAAAAGCTAAAAACTTACAAAGAAGATTAAGAAGTTATTTTACTAGAACTGTTACTGGTAAAACTAGAATGCTTGTTGAAGATATTGATGATTTTGAATATATTGTTACATCTTCAGAATTAGAATCTTTAATATTAGAAATTACTTTAATAAAGAAATATGATCCTAAATATAATATATTACTTCGTGATGATAAGAGTTATCCATATATTGAAGTTACTCATGAGAAATATCCTGTAGTTAAAGTTGTTCGAAATGTTAAAAGAAAGAAAATGAAAGGTAATTTATTTGGACCTTATCCTAATGCAGGAGCAGCTCGCAGAACTGTAGAAATAATAAATAGAGTATATCCTTTAAGAAAATGTGATCGATTAAAGAAAGATTTATGTCTTTATTATCATATACATGAGTGTTTAGGTTATTGTAAATTAGATGTTAGTGAATATAAGATTAATGAAATGATAGAAGAAGTTAAATCATTCTTAAGAGGAAATAGTTCAATTGTTACTTCAAAATTAAATCAAAAAATGTTGGAAGCATCTAATGATATGAATTATGAAAGAGCACAAGAATATAAATTAATGATTGATGATATTAATACTACTCTTAAGAAACAAAAAATTGATCTTAATAATAGTAATGATTTTGATGTAATTAATTATTATTGTGATAAGAATTATTTAAGTATAGAGATATTCTTTATTAGAAATGGATTGTTATTTGGTAGACATAATGAAATTATTGGTTGTTTAGATGATCCTGTAGATGCTTCTTTAGAATATTTAATTAAATTCTATGATAAACAGGGTATTATGCCTCATGAATTATATGTATCAGATGATTTTGATATTGATCTAATGAGTGAATATTTTAATATTAATGTTTATAAACCTAGTAAAGGAAAAATAAAGAAATTAATTGATTTAGCTAGAGAGAATGCAGAAGAACAATATAGATTAAGAGAAGAAACTATAGAAAAAGATGATTTAAAAAGAATTAATGCTGTTAAAGAATTAAAGGAATTACTTAATATTTCTAGTGCTTCTAGAATTGAAGCTTTTGATAATTCTCATTTATTTGGTACTTATTATGTTGGTGGTATGGTTGTTTTTGATGATTTTTTGCCTAATAAGAATGAATATCGTAAATATAAATTAGATGTTTCAGTTAAAGATGATTTAAGTGCTATGAGAGAAGTTATTTATAGAAGATATTATAGACTTCTTATGGATAATGAAAGAATGCCTGATATCATTGTTATGGATGGTGGAAAGACTCAAATAGGTGTTTGTAAAGAAATAATTGATTCTTTGAATTTAAATATTACTATTATTGGTTTAGTTAAAAATGATAAACATAGAACTAATGCTATTATGAATTCTAATTATGAAATTTTAGAAGTTAGTAAAGATACTAATTTATTCTTATTTTTAACTAAGATACAAGATGAAGTACATAGATATGCTATAACATATCATAGAAATATTAAATCTAAAGGAGCACTTGCTTCTAGATTAGATTTGATTGAAGGTATTGGTGAGGTTCGTAAGAAGGAATTATTAAAAAAATTTGGTTCTTTAAAAAAGATTAAAGAAGCTTCTATTGATGAACTTAGTGAAGTGGTTCC
>ONIZ01000030.1 GCA_900317975.1 uncultured Bacillota bacterium | reverse complement strand
TAACCTTTCTTCTTAAAGTTATCGGTGACTTTTTTATAAATAACTCTTACATTCTTATTCATCTTCATCACCACTTTCTTTTTTGAGTTCTCTTAAATATTTTTCATAGATTTTCTTTTCTATCTCTTTATGAACTCTTGGATCATCTAGACTAATAAATGTAACCTTGTATCTTGGTTTAAGTATCTTCTTTCTTTTTCTCTTGTCAAAGTTCTTTCTTTTCTTGCTGTACATATCTAATTCTCCTTTACTGAAAATTAGATTGTCGACAATCTTGTGTGCTAGCTTGGTTTAATTGTAAAACAAAAAAGCCCAATTCTTTCAAAATTGGACTTTTTTAGATTATATTGGATTATAATGTACAAACTTCCGTTTGTGTTATGTCTCACAAAAAAGGAGTAAGTTCAACCTTACTCCTTTCTTTTTTTACTTAATAAGATTTTTTCTTCTCATATAATTTAAAAATTCACTAATCATTAATTCTTTTCTGTCTTCAATATCTTTTTCAACAAAATCATCTTTACTATTTGCAAATTGTACTAATTCTTTAATTTCAGTGCCTTTCTTTTCTTCATTTCTATTATTTATGAAACCTTTGTAGTATTTTTTCTTATCTTCAAATTTATAATCAGAAGCTCTTATATTAATTCTTTTTTCTAGTAAAGATTTATTACCAAGAGATTCTAGGTTTTCTTTATTAACCAGTTTATTTTCATTTTCTTCTCTCTTTTTTGCATATATATGTTCAATTTCAAAAACACATGATAAGTCTAATAATTCTTGCTCCTTATTTTCAAAAGTCCACCATGTTAACATAGATTTCGTAACAGGTCTTTGATTATAATATCTATAGTTTTCTAAAGAGTTTCTAATTGCATTATATTCAAACATAAACTCTTCAAATTTCACTTCTTTGTTTTGAACAATATTAATCATTTCTGAGTAAACTGGAGTTCTCAAAGCATTAACTCCAGGATTATATACTGCATATGCCCAGATAAATGGAATAATTGTATCTAGAAAATTATAGAATTCTTCTTCATTTAGTTCATTTCTATCATTCTTATTTTGCATAAAATATACTGAAACAAAATAGTTCCACATACCATTAGGTGCATAGTTTAATACAAATAGTTTTTTTAAGATTCTTTCAGAAAATTTATCTTCATCTTGGTTAGCTATATCTGTCCAAAAATCAGCTAGCGCTGACAGATTATCTAAAGTACCATCTCTTTTTAATAATGTATATTCATCTTTCTCATAGAATTTTCTTAAAGCTTCTGTTGTAGAAGATTTGTTTCCCTGTTTTGCTCTTTCATAATACATATATCTAGTAAATAGTTCATCCATAGGAGTACCTTGAATAGGATGAAAGATTTTTTCACATTTTTCTTCAAGCTCTTTCCATCTTTTGATAAAAGCATCTTTTTCACCTTTGGCTGAATAATAGTTATAAAACTGAGCTTTAAAAATATCTGCATCTGATAGAGGTAAACCTCTATCATTAAGTGTTGAAAATATTCTTAATGCAGTATTTTGATTATCTGCTTCGATTGGTAAAAGAATACAATTATTTAAAATTCTTGTTGGAAAATATGAAATATATCCAGGAAATTGATCAGCAAATTCTCTTATCTTTTCTTGAAAAAATCTATAATTATTGGCATATTTGCTCCTTAATTCTTTACCTGCTTCACCGGTTTTTAGTATTTGTAAAAATTCATCTTTATCATTATCAGTTGCAACTTCTGAATCTATTTTTAGTTCTTCCATATTAGGATTTCCAAATTCATCAGTTTTCCAAATACATCTAGCGATATTCTCCCTTGTTCTAACTGTATCATTGTCTGCAGCCTTTTCAAATTTTATAAAGAATGCTCTTAATAGCAACATTAAGGTAGTTAATCTTTGCTGTCCATCTATCACTTCCATCTTTGATTTATCATTTTTAAAAGTAACTATTGGACCTAGATAATACTCTTCTTCACTATTAAACTTATCCTTATTATTGTCAGGAAATGCGAAATTAAACATATCCTCCCACAATGTTTGACATTGTTCTTCTGTCCACGCATATGGTCTTTGATAATCTGGAATAATAAAATCTGCCTTTTTATCACTAAATAATGAACCTATATTTTTTTGATCTACACTTAATTTTGACATATTTTCTCCTTTTATTTCTTTATTAATTAATAAACTAAACTTTTGTTAATATATCAACTAATGTTTGATATGAATCAACAACGTCATACTTAACTGTATCACTACAAATTGCTTTAAAATGTTTTCTAGCACATGCAATTTTTGCTTGCTCTACTCCCCTTAATTCTGTAGAACTCATGCTTCCTTTTGTTTCAGCTATAAAATACACATATTTAAAATTTTTATTGTCTAATACTATCGCCCAGTCCGGATTATAATTTCCAACTGGTGTTGGTATTTTAAATCCATTTGGCAACTTCGCATAAACAGTTACCTCTCCTAACTCTAAGTCTCTTGCAAACTTTCTTTCATTTTCAGAATCTGTTACTAAGAAATCATAGATATGTTTTTTAACTTCAAAAGCATTTTTTCCAAGCTTTCCGTCAATATTATTTATTGTAAAAATTTCATTATTAAACCTGTCTTCAGTTTTATTATAAGTAATTCCGTCAATAATTGTTGTAGCTTTTTCTTCATTTATTAAAGTACATGCTTTTCTAATAAACTCTTCTGGATTATATTGATATAGCGAAAAGACCTTTGGTTCAATTTGTGAAAGGATTTCAACAATAGTGTGTCTAGTTAATCCCGTATCTTTCGCAACACTTCCAATCAAATCATATTTTGTTTTTACAGGTACAAAATCATCATATGTATGAGTTGTTTTTTCAGTAGCTTTCATTGCAGTTCCTTCTTCTAGTTGATTTGCTGTCATTCCCTCATTTTGTCCACCTGTTGTAATTATTACATTCATTCTTGATATTTTAAGTTTACTATTTATTGAATTAATAGCTTTTTTTATTAGTTCATCCGAATTAAAGTCAACCTCATATATTGTTTTTACGTTAATTTTCTTCCATAAATCCTGAAACTCTTTTTTATTAAAATTGTCATTAGGCTTTAATTGCTTAATATTATTTTTCCCAACGTTTTCAATAGGTATTTCAATACTTGTATATAATTTTTTAACTAAGTTGACATACTCTTCTTTAAAGTCTCTAAATTCTTCAGGCACTAAAATTTCGTCATTAGCTATGTCCTCTTTTAGTTTTTCTGTTATTACATCATTATCATCAATATACTCATTTTTAAAGAAAAATTTATAAATCTGTTGAGCTACTTTAGTATCTATTGGCTTAGTTTCTCCATTTAGATTATGCAATTCATGTTGATCGAAATGTTTTATGTCAAAAGTGTTATATACTTTTCTTGATAAGTTTTCCGCAATTTCTTTTTGTAAGGACTTAGCAAAAGAATCATAACTTTCACTTGCAATAACCGTTAAATTGTTAATACCGAAAAAATCATCTTCCAGAACAGAATAATCCATTCTATCTCCATAATTATTAACACAAATGCGTAATCCTCTACCTATTTCTTGTCTTTTACTAATTTCAGAATTGCTTTTTTTCAATGTACATATTTGGAATATATTAGGATTATCCCATCCTTCTCTTAAGGCTGAATGTGAGAATATAAATCTTACTGGTTCTTCTAAAGAAAGTAGTCTTTCTTTATTTTTCATAATTAAATCAAAAGCATCTTCATCAGAACTTGTTCCTTCAGCTTTATCGTCAATTTTTGAATCTATATATATTAGTTCATCTTCAGATAAACCTTTTGAAGCTTTTTTATCAACGGAAAAGTATCCTGCATGAACCTTTTTATCTCTTAATTCATCTAAATATTTTTTATACTCGGGATCTAAAAAATTACTATATTCATTATAAATGTTATTATATTCCTCTTCGAAGATTTGAGCATATTCTCCATTATGTGCCACTCTATTTTCATCATACACTTTATATTTAGCTACCTCATCAATAAAAAACAAAGATAAAACTTTAATTCCCTTTTTATAATACTCTTTTTCTTTTTCAAAATGAGATTTTATTGTTTCTCTGATTTGAATTCTGGCCATATAATTTTCTTCAGCATTTCCAATCACTTGTCCAGTAATTAGCTCCATACCATTTGTAAATGAGACTTTATCATATTCTTGATTTCTAGCATCAATCTCACTTATTACATATCCTTTATACTCTTCAAGTCCATCAGATATCTCATATAGGTTTGCTCCTTGCTTAAGTGTCTTAATAACTTTTCTTACTCCATTTAAAGATTTTATTTCCATTTCTATTCTTGCAACTGGATCAGATTTGCTTATTTCTACGCCTTCCAAGTATAAATATGTACTTTCAGACTTATCATGTACAATCTCTATACCTTTTACATTAATTTTCTTTACTAATTTTTGATTATATGCATCTACCGCATCCAGTCTATAAATCATATTATATTTAAAATTTTCTTTATGTGTTGCAGAATATCTTAGAATGAATAATGGATTAAATTCGTTTAACAATTCTTCAGTTTTACCCATTTTTTGTGGTTCATCAACAATTAAAATTGGATTTGTAGATTTAATAACATCAATAGGTCTTCTTGATTGTAATTCGTCTAACTCTTCATATATCTTTCTATTCTCTTTAGAACGAGTGTTAAATGCTTGGTAATTAATTATCATTACTTGAATATTATTATCTTCAGCAAAATTACTTATATTAGATAGGTTAGAAGAAGTATTAGAATTATATACAAAATATCTTATTTTCTTACCATACAACTCTTGAAAATGGTCTTCTGTTATTTGAAACGATTTCAATACTCCTTCACGAATAGCAATACTAGGTGTCATTACAATAAACTTACTCCAGCCATATTCTTTATTTAGCTCATACATAGTTTTTATATATGTATATGTTTTTCCAGTTCCTGTTTCCATCTCTATAGAGTAATTTAGAAATCCTTCTTTATCGTCTGTATAATCAAGATTATTTTGTTTTTGAACATTTTTAATATTTTTTCTCAGTTCTTCTGAAGGTATTTCAATTCTTTTATTTCCAAATGATATTATTTCCTCATCAACTTCTTCTTCAAATAAAGTTCCTTCATTCCTTATATAATGAACTCTATCAATTAAATCTCTTCTATCTCCATTCGGTTGGCCTTCAAAGCATTTAACAACTGCTTGACAAGCATTTTCTTGATATTGTTGCCTTTTAAATTTTAACTTCATATATAATTTTCTCCTAGATAACATTAATTTCTGTTTCAGTCGACAATTTCTTTACTCTTTCAAAAGCATTTATTTTTTCACTATCATTAGCAAATGAGCTTTCTCTGAAAACTATTTTCAATGGTTTTATTTTGCATATTTCATTTATAATATCAATATTTATTTCATCATCAAAGCAAGCGACCAAACTATTTTCCGCGACAAAATAAATCTTATTATTTAAAATATTTTTTTCTTCTATTTTAAGATCTAAAGTTAATCCCAAGTTTATTATCACTTGAGTCAACAAATCTTCTGCTGTTCTATCTTCTTTAATATTAGACTCATACATACTTAATTGTTCTTGTTTTAATTCTGATGGTTTATAATACGTTTCTTTCATATTTGTTGAATCTACTTTAAATACTCTAAAGCCTTTATCTATATTTAAACTATTATTATATTTAGGTAAGCATAACTCATTTACTTTCTTTATTCTTGCTTCTCCTATATCGCATATTGTCTTATATCCTTTTTTGAAAGCAGGCGAATCTTTTTCACATGCCTCAGGCAATTGAACCATAATATATCTATTACATTTATTATATTCTGCATTGTTAATTAATACTGCATGAGCAGTACTAGCACTTCCACTAAAGAAATCCATAATAATGTCATTATCTTTTAAACTTAAATATCCCATTAGTTTTCTTATGAGTTCTGAAGGTTTTGCAAAATCAAATGGTATATCCAATTCTTTTAATTCTTTCGAACTTAGTCTATTTTCATATTTAGTAATAATATCGACTGGTATTCTTCCTTCATCCAATCTGTCGTTTAACCATATTTTTGTATAAATATTATATTTAGATTTATTACCATTCTCATCTAACAAAGACGACGTCTTAGTCTCTTTAAATTCAATATTTCCTTTTTTTAATTCTTCCGCATATCTCTCGTATGTCCATCTCCATACGCCTTCACCTTGTTGTGGTGTTATTTTTTCTCCTTCACTCTTTATTAATGGAAACGTTTTTCCCTCTGGAATTGCCAAAGATCCATCTGGACATTTTATCCAAAATCTTTGATTAATTCTTTCTTCTAAGCCAGCTTGATATAGTCCCATCGTTCTATATCTTTCACCTTTTCTGTCACCATCAGTTTCAACAGAAGTATATATCTTATCAATTAATTCCTGCTCGAGTGGTTCTCTGAAATCTTCCAAATGACTAATATTTTTTGCATATACTAAAATATAATCAATATTTTTCGAAAATTGTTTTCCTTGATTTCCCCCACTTTTCATTAGCCTAGATATTTGTCCTACTCTATTCTTTTCTCCAAATATTTCATCACAAACATTTATCAGATTACTAACTTCTTCCTGCCCTATACTTATGAAAATTACACCATCCTCTTGAAGCAAATATCTAGATAACTTTATTCTAGAATATATCATGCTAAGCCAATCACTATGGAATCTGCCATTTGAATCGTTATTAGCTATTAATTTTTCATTCAAATACGATACTTGTCCACTGTCAATCAATTCTTCAGAAGAATCTTTATTAAATTTATCATTATATATAAAATCTCTTCCTGTATTATATGGTGGATCAATATATATCATCTTAATACGATTCAAATAAGATTCTTGTAGTATTTTTAATACTTCTAGATTATCACCTTCAATATATAAGTTTTTTGTGTTATAAAAATCTACTGACTTTTCAAAGTCTGGTCGTAAGGTTTTATTTATAACCTTATTTGCCTCTATTATAGCTTCTTTTTTCCCTGGCCATGTTAATTGATATCTTTCTTTGCTATTATCTAATATGTCTGCAGATAATTCTTGTTTTAGCATATCAAAATCAATCTTTCCTTCTTTTACACACTGTGGAAATAATAATTCAATATTATTCAGATTATAATTAATAGTGTTTTTAGTATTTAAATCTAATCTTTGTACTTCTTCCATAAAAACTTCCTCTCTATCTATACTAATTCTTTTAGTGTTTTTCCTTTTTTACTCTTCCATCTTATCATTCCATTGCATGATGTTCCTAGAACAAATTCTCCAGCAGTAGATGAACTATTAAACTCCATATCCTTTTTTAAAATGAAATTTTTATCTAATTGTTTTTCCCTCTTTTTTAAAACTCTATCATGTGACCTAAATGAATCAGATATTTCTTCGGATACTTTACTACCTTTTTTTAAAATATACTTTGGGCCTTTTTTCTCTAACACAGCATTTACATTCCTTTTCTTGTTAATCATAAATAGTATCATAGTAATCCCTCTATTTCTTTCTTAATTTTATTTATCTCATCATTATATTGTGCTTTAATATTAAATTGTTTTTCAGAACGAATTTTACTTTCTAGTTTTTTGATTTCTTCATTTAGTCTATTAATTCTATTTTTCTTTTGAATTTCATAATCTAAATCTTTTACACTATTATCAATATTAACTATTGATTTAACAATATTATTATAAACTTGTTCTAGATCAAATCCCTTAATTATAATCTGGATTTCTTCATTCCAATCAGTAAGAAAAACACTATTGTCATATTTTATAGCATATTGAAATTCTTTATTGAATTTAATATAGAATAATATCGGATACGGTATTTTTTGTGTGATTATTCTTATTAGGTTTTTTGAATCATATTTTTCTTTAAGTTCCAATTCAAATACTTCAATTTCTTCTACTTTTTCAGTTTTTGAGATATTAATTGTGTTTTCTGAAATCTTATATTTCCAATATATTTTTCCCAGTTTATAAACAAACTCTTCTTTCAACGAGTTAGACATATTAACTTTTTCATAAAAAGACTTTTTAGGGATAAATTTATCTACTAAACAATTTTTAGGTAATTCTATCATTATACAATTACTACAAATGCTATCAATTCAAAGTCTTCTAAACCAGTTATATCATTCATAAGCATCGTAGTTCCTCCACTTCTAAACAAACTATCTATATCACTTTCTTCTTTAACATTTATAATAGACTCTATACTTTGGTTTAACAAATCAGAGTATTTTTCCATATTATTTCCATCATCTGTTTCTCTATTAAAATATTCATAAGCTTCTTTTATTGGCTCATCTTTTCCTTTAGAAATATATCGTAACAAATCTAATGTATTCTTAACATTCAAATGATTTGATACTATTTCCCCTTCATTATTTATATAAACAATATAAAATGGATGTAATTGGTTTGTATTTTCTATATTTACTCCTGAATTAATGTTTTTCAATACAAAAATACAGCCTTTTTGAATTCCATTTTTTTCATCAGCTTTTACTACTGAATGAAGTCCATTTACAACATAATCTAGGTTTCCGTTCTTATTAATATATTCTATTAATTCCATTCTGAAATCATTTAATCCTAAGTCTGTAATAGATACTCCTGTGTTCATGTCTTCCAAATCCACAACTTCCTCTTTTAGCTTTTGAAGTTGGGCTTTTCTATATTCCATATCTGAAGATTGATTTGTAAGAACATTATCTTCACCAGTAGCAGATATATCTAGCATGTACATTCTGCTTTCAACTCTATTTTTTAAGTTAATATAATCATCCAAATTCATGTTAGGCCAAAAATTTACTAATTGTATAACTTGATTTTGAGAACCAATTCTATCAATTCTTCCAAATCTTTGTATGATCCTAACTGGATTCCAATGTATATCATAATTAATTAAATAATCGCAATCTTGTAAGTTTTGACCTTCACTAATACAATCTGTAGCTATTAAGATATCAATATCATCATGAACATTTTCTCCCAATATTATATTTCTTTGTTTTGAAATTGGTGAGAAATTTATTAGCAAGTTGTTAAAATCTTTATTAATATCAATTGTACACTTATTGCTTCCTGCACCAGTAACTAATGCACTATCTATATTATATTCAAGTTTAATAACTTTACTTATGTTTTCATATAAGTAATTTGCAGTATCTGCAAAAGCGCTAAATATGGCAACCTTCTTATTATTTCCATTTATAGGATTTTCAATTTTTCCCCTTATTGTGTCTATTAACTTAACTAGTTTTAAATCGTGTTCTGGTGTGATTTTTTTAAACTCGTTTAAAAGATTTTCTAAAATATCTCTGTCAAAAGATAGATCTTCTTTCCATCCTAATGTATTCATGTCCTTTAAATCAATCTTTATTTTTCCACCTATAGAATATTCATCATCTAATAAATCTTCTATATCTTCATCGTCTTCATAATTATCTAGATTAACATCTCTAAAAGAACTGCTTACACCGTTTCTCTCAAATTCATCAATAGCATTTATTCTACTATTAATTAAATCAACTACTTTTTGAACTGTAATCCTAAAAGAATCCACAGAACTCTCTAGTCTTTTTAAGAGATTAACTCTCATTAAGATTTGTAAGCTTCTCTCACGATCGCTCTGCTTAAATTTTGAAGCTCCCCCTCTAACTGAAATATCATATAGTTCCTCGTATTTACTAACATAAACCGGTAATATATAGTCAAATGGGGTATATACGCACATACTCAATTTAGCTAATAAGGCATATATTTCTTGTATTGAATAAAAATTTTCTATATCTGTAATTTCAGTTGTTAAACTGATTGGCTTTAATCGTGTTGGAAACTTACCAATTTTATTCATGTCATAGTATTTTTCAATATGTTTTCTACTTCTTGCTATTGTTACACTATCTAGTAACTTAAAGAAATCAAAATCTTTATTTAATTCTTTTAATAATGATTGAGATGTTCTCTCTTCAATAGGTAATTTTGCCCATTCATTAAATGTTGTTTGTGCATTTCTCAAAATAGTATCTATAGACTTAGTTTTACTTATATTCTCATCAATTTTATCAGTGTTTCCTTCATATGCTAAGGCTAATTGATTTTTTAAATCCGTAAATCTATTATTAACAGGAGTAGCAGATAGCATTAATACTTTTGTCTTCACTCCTGATTTCATAACATCATTAAGTAATCTAGTATATCTTGTTTCTCTATCATTTCTAGCACTATTGTTTCTGAAATTATGAGATTCATCTATAACAACTAAATCATAGTTACCCCAATTAATTCTGCTTAAATCATTTCCATTTGAAAAACCTTTTTTTCTAGATAAATCAGTATGAAATAAGACATCATAATTAAATCTGTCTGCTTGTAAAATATTATCTTTATAATTAGTTTTATATGTATTCCAGTTCTCAGACAGTTTTTTAGGACATAATACAAGTATACTTTTATTTCTTTCTTGGTAGTACTTAATAACTGCAAGCGCAGTAAATGTTTTTCCTAAACCGACACTGTCAGCTAATATACATCCATGATACTTTTCTAATTTATTAATAATACCTAAAACAGCATCTTTTTGGAAATCATATAAAGTATTCCAAATAACCGATTCTTTAAAACCTACTCTTTCGTTTGCTAAATCATCTTCAGAAACATCTTGTAAGAATTCATTAAAGATATTGTAAAGAATCACATAATATAAGAATTCTGGAGAATTTTCTTTATATAAATCTGAAATGTAATCTACAACTTCATCTGTTATGTCTTTTAAAAATTCACTATTATTCCAAATATTATTAAAAGAGTCTAAATATTGTTTTGTAATGTCATAATTATCATCTATTTTGGTAATAGGATTAAAAATAGTATTATCTTTCTGATAACCTATTCCTGCAGATGAAAACTCATCTACATTTAAATAAGTTACTCTATCATTTATTGTCATAAAATTCTGGATAGGATTATTATTTACATTGCTTTTAAACTTAGCCTTGTTTCTAATCCAATTAGCACATTCTTTCGCAATAGCTCCACCATTAAGTTTATTTTTTAGTTTAATTTCGAATTCAGATCCCACTAAGCTTTTTTCTCTTTTATAATTATTAAGTTCAAATAGTCTTTCTTGTTTCTTTTCTTTTACATCTTCTATAAAAGTAGGACTAGTAAATATAAACTTAAATTCATCTATATTATTTAATTGCTTTTTTAGTTCATGAAAACTATACATAGAAAAAACTGCAGAAGCTATATTACATATGTCGCCTTGTTTTAATTCTTCTTTTAAATCATCACCAAATTTTTCAAACCTATTATCTAAAACTTTCATATCAAATAATCTCTTTTTATAAAAATTCTATTATATTTTATATCACAAAATAGATTCTATCTCAATAAATATAGTAAAAAATGCAATTGGATTTGGAAATAATTTCAAATCAATTGCATTTTAAAACTTGTTTTTCTCTATAATATTTATTAGAAAATTAACCATGGTTTTTACACTTAAAAAATAATAATCATACTCAATATTAAATATCCTATAAAAATTATGTTTCATTTTATTATAGTCACAATTATAAATTGCGTACTGGAATCTTTTATACATGTTATTGTAGTTATTATTAATTCTATTATCTTTTATAAATTCTTTAATCTCATGTTTTAAGTCAATTTCATCCGGATTTTTCAGGTAAACATATATTATGAATTTTCTTAATAACCTTGTCCCATTATTAGCTTTATTAAACCCTAACAAATCAAAAATAGTATCAACAAAGCCAATATATGATATTTCTTTATCCTTTGTAGAAATATCGTATTTAGTTTTCATTGATACTGCTCCTTTCAATAGCAGTATAGCAAGAATTTTCCAGTGTATCAAAAAAGGTCTATTTGCGTATAGCGCAATCGTTTTTGCGTGTGACGCAAACTCCATGGTATTTTTTTGATATTTCATGCATAAATTCGACAATAATCGACACATTATAATGAAATTCATAAAAGATTGCGTATGACGCAAATCGCATAAAAAAACATGGGAGAGATCAACCAATGAAAACTTCCCATGTTACTATGCTTACGCATAATATATAATTAATCTAAACTATTGCAGTAGTTTGGATTAACTAACTTAAATTATAAAATAAATCTATATAAAAATCAATTATTAAAGGGTTGAGGGGGAAATTCTTCCCCCAACGTACCATATTATGGCTTATTCCTTTAGGCTATCACGATTAGCAGAACCATCTACCACCGTGGACTTCCTCCATCAAGGAATACTCTTTTGTAAGAATTCATTGGTTGATCTCTCCTCTATTAGATTCTATATGATTAGAAAATCAATTTTACTAATACGGAAAAACAGCCAATGCTTGTTATCTCGTATAATAATCATCCGGCACTGCAATGCCAGATTCTCAAAATTGATCATCAAGCATTGAGCTTGCGGAATGGATTATCATAATAAGGATAACAAGAGCCATTCTTTCTATACATATAGTACATTACTATTATACCACATATTACCATTTCATTCAAATTGTGCCAAGTTCAAAGCCTTATAATGCATGGATTGTATTGAATAACACAGCTATTATATGATATAATTGAGGTGGATTTTTAAAGGAGAAAAACTATGTCAAATTTTAATAGTAAAGATTTTGGTAATAATATAAAGAAAGCTCGTATGTCTAGAGGATTAAGTCAAGAAAATTTAGCTAGTTCTATTAATGTTACTACTTCAACTGTAGCCAGATATGAAAGTGGCGAAATAATTCCTAACGCAGAACAAATAGCAAAAATATGTGACGAACTTGAAATATATGAATATGAATTATTTGCCTCTAATAGAAAAATACAAAACATTAATAATTCTAAGAATCCTTTTAAATCAAACACATTATATATTTGTTATAATGCTTATATTGCTTCTAGTAACAAATATAGACTTCAAAAATTCAAATTAATAATTAAAGAAAAACCTGATAGATGTTTAGTTGATTTTATTGACTACAACACAGATAAAATTTATCTTACAGGATATCTGCTTTCAGACAAATCTGCTGCTTTCTTTGTTTTTGAAAATTATGAACCTAACAATCCTCGATTAGAAGTTAGTGAAATTGTTTTAGATATTTCTGATGGAATAACTGGATTAATGAATGGAGCTTTTTCTCTTACAAATGCTCACTATACTCCATGTATTAGGAGAGTAATTGCTTCAACTGAAGACTTTGATATAGATAATAATATAAAATTATTGCTAGATATTTCAGACAATGAAATAGATAATTTAAAAGAAAATAAAATATTATATTTAAGCACGAGAAAAAAGAAAGATTTTGAAGAATAAAAAAACAGCTTTTATAAGCTGTTTTTTTATCTTTTATTCTTCTTTTCAATTCTTTTTAATTAAACCACATATTCTAACGAACTTCAATAATCTAAAAAAATGAAATAAAAATAAAGTATTTACTATATCTTACCTGTTATTGTCTTCTTATCATTTCTAGAATAATCATTATCACAAGCATTGTTGATTATTCTCATGAATAATGTTATAAAAAAAATATGAGGTATATTTATGAAAGATAATGCAAATATAGAAGATAAAGAAAAAAATAAAGGAAAAGAAAAATCAGTTTCTTCAAATGATTCTCCATCTTATGAAGATATAATAACAGAGATAGATTATAATATATCTAACTATTACAAAGATTATTACTATAATTTTATCAATCAATTAGAAAATGATAGTAAGAAAATAGAAGACAAAATAAGCAAACTAGAATCTTTTAGAATATTAGCAAAAACCCAAGAAGAAAAAGATAAAGTTTATGAAATAATTATTCAAATAGTTAATAATTATAAACAAAACCTTGATAAATATGAGTATATGAAGCTAGATGAACATATTCGTAAAACTATAGATTTAAAAACTATGGATTTTGTTACTAATACTATCAATTATGAAAAAACACTTGTAAATCAAAATAATGACTCTAAAAAACATCGGAATTTCCTTAAATCAATTTTCTAACTGGTGCTTTTTACTGGCCTTTTTATTATTTGTTGGTACATGGATTTTTTGTGAGATAACAGGTCAAGTATAAAAAGAAAGATTATGAAGATTAGGAGATTAACATGAGTAAATTAACAGATTCATTCGAAAAAATCAGATATGATGATAATAAAAGGAATCAACGTGAAGAATTACTATCAAAAATGACTAATGAAGAAATAGATTTATTAATAGAAAATACTAACATAGTCCAAGGAAAAATTTATTTATCACAATTCAAAAAATCATAAACGCCAAAAGATGTTGAAATATCAACATCTTTTTTAGTTTTTTGCATATATCTTTTTATTCCTTTTCAAACAATTCACACATCAAAATTAAAATAAAGCCTTGAAATTAAAGCAACCTTTCTCTCCACTAAAATTCCGACAATTACTTTGTGAATCTTTCCTCAGACACCAGATAATTATCGTCCTCATCTCTTCTATTTCAAGCTTTTAACATCATTTTTCCTTTTGAAATTTTAATGATTTTTTTCAGCATTTTTCAGCTCACATCCCGTAAAGCAACCCATAATTTTGTTCAAAGTGGCTCCACTAGTGCTTTCCCCAAGCTTCCCCGCAACCAACGAAACCGTTGAAGCAGTAGCCTTAGCGGTATTTTTATTGTCTGAGAAAAATTTAAAAAAGTTGAAAACGGCCACTAAA
>ONIZ01000053.1 GCA_900317975.1 uncultured Bacillota bacterium | reverse complement strand
TGAACTAAGAATTGTAACTTTGCTGGTAGTATTTCTGTACTATAGAATACAGGAGTTAAATAGTTCCAAATAGTTACAACTATTCCATAAATATAGAATACGTCTCTTAAAAACACTGATACGCAAGATAAGAATAATCCTACTCCAACAGTGAATAAGAAGAAACATATAAATATATAAGGTAGCACTAAATATGCCCAATTAAAATGACATGTATATTCTCCTAATCCCACATAAGATAACGCTATTATTGCTAACCATGGAATTAAAGTTAGAACAAAATTAATTCCTACAAATAAACATTTAGCTAATGGAAAAACATATTTTGGTATATATACTTTGTTAATCAATGGGAAATTATCTACAACTGATGTCATTGCAGTTGTAGATGCTTCTGAAAAATAGTTAAACATTATAATACCTGTCATTAAATATACCAAGTAATTAATGCCTTCTACTTTAAATTTAAACATTTGTGAGAAAACTATAGCCATTACTGTCATCATTAATATTGGATACAGTAAACTCCATACTACTCCTAATACACTTCTTTTATATTTAACCTTAAAATCCCTAGAAATTATTTGGGTCATTAAGAACCAATACTTTTTAAAATTTGCAATAATATTATTTATTGTTTTCATAAATTCTCCTTCTTTTGTTTTGTTATTGCTCTAGTTAATTCTATCATAATGACATTAAAAAGTCTATAATAGCAAATTCTAGTAATAGACCTTTTTATTTAATTATTTTATATATCATACAATACATTTTTGTTAGTTTTTTATTCTTTTCAATTATTCTTTTGAATATATTTCTACCACTATAATATTTGTTATTTTTATAATCAGGTACCTCTTTTTTTAAATAAAAGAAAGCTTCTTCTATAAATTCTTCTCCAACTTTTTTATCTATTTGATCTCTTTGTTGGATAGTATAATTGGTAATTGTTCTTACTGTCCATTTATCTAAGTCTTCTTTAATATAATCTTTATCTTTAAAATAATTTCTTAATATATCAACTATTTTAATAATATCAAAGCATCTTCTATCTCTAATAGTAGTTTCGCTTTGTTCATGTACAATATAATGATTTAGACATTTATCTATCTTACCAATTTTATTTGCACAATCTAATGCTTTTGCAACAAATGGCGTATCTTCATATTTAAGTTTTTCTTCAAACATAATATTATTATCTTTTATTAATTCACTTTTATATATTTTATTCCAAGGTGCTAAATTAATATTTCTAATTAAAGATGGTGTTTCTTTTAAAGTTGTAGTATCAAAGCTTGCTACTTTAAAAGATTCAACCTTTCCACTATCATATTCTTTGTAAAAATCACAAATAACTATGTCTAAATCTTTTTTTTCTGCTTCATTAAACATCAATTCACACATATTTGGTTCATAATAGTCATCACTGTCACAAAACATTATGTATTTTGATGTAGCTTTAGATATACCAAAATTTCTTGTTTTACCTATTCCTTGATTTTTATTTGAAAATAATTTAATTCTTTTATCTTTGTATTCTTTTAATATTTTTAATGTATTATCTGTTGACCCATCATTTATTAAAATGATTTCAAGTTCTTTTTTTGTTTGATTCACAAGTGAATCAACACATTTTTTTATATACTTTTCAGCATTATAGATTGGGACAATTATACTAACATCATTTTTCATTTTAAATAACCTCTATTCCTTAATATTATTTTTTATTTTATTTTTTCTACTAATTTAGGACTAATTGTAAATAATGATTTTTTTATTTTTCTAGTTATTGTATTAGTTAGTAAATTATCAAATACTTTATCTTCTTTTAATCTATTTTTGAAATTCTTATAGTCTTTTCCTTTTAGTTCACATATCTTTAAGATTAAACTATTTGATATGAAACTTTTAAACATTTTAGAATCTAGATTTGTTTTATCTATCTCTTTAGTTAAATATAAGTAATGATTATAGAAATCATTTACTTTTTTCTTTGTTTTTTCATAGTCTTTTTGACTCATAATACTTCCTGATCTTTGAACATAATTATAACCAATATATGATATTGAATTAACTATATCTGCTTTTATAATAATTAATGGAATTAAACCAAAATCTTCATGAATAGTTCCTGGAGCAAATTGAAATTTATTTTGATTATAATAATCTTTTCTTATAGCATATGCCCAGGCATTTTCAACATAGTGATAACTGCATATTTTTTCAAATGCATCTACTCCATTATATCCAGAAAAGCCTTCTTCATTATATACATTAACAGTGTCAGAATCTTCAAATACTTCTTGTATTTGGAATCTTACAAGATCAGGATTATTATTTAAAGATTTATTAATATTCTTTAATAGATCTTTTTCTATATAATCATCACTATCTAAGAATATAATGTATTCTCCTTTAGCTTTTTTAACACCTGTATTTCTGGCAACGCTTAATCCTTGATTCTTTTGATTAATTACTTTAACATCATAGTCTTTGACAATATCCATACTACTATCTTTTGTTCCATCATTTACTACTATGACTTCAAAGTCTTTAAATGGTTGATTAAACACACTATCTAAACATCTTTTAATATATTTTTCTACATTATAGACAGGTATAATAATACTAAATTTTGGCATCTAATCACCTCTTTTTAATTTTTCTATAGCATTTGGTATTAATAAGAATACTAATATATGAAGAATATAAGCATATCTTGGTGATATCTCTATAAAAGCATATACTCCAATATATAGAGCTATTATTATTTTTAGTAATAATAGTTTTTTATTTTTAAGATTCTTATTTGGAAATAAGCTTATTACAAATAGAATAATTATTATATTTAAATAGCCTTGATTCCATTTTAATACTAAATCATTAATATTGTTTTTTATTCTTAAATCATAATTAGTTTGAGTCCATAGAATTACTTCCTTTTTTAATATAAGAATTGGTATCTTTATATTTTCTTCTTTTATTCTATCAATTAGTAATTCTTTTTGATTATTAGAATTAAAGAATACTGATTGATCTTCTTCATTATATAGACCATTATGTTTGTCACTTAATCCACAATAGAATTTCCAATATGGAGAATTATTAACTAATTTTGTTTTTATTGGACTAATATAAACAAGTGATGAAATAATTGTATTTACAACTAAATATGTGATAACAAGCATACTTGTATATTTAAGAATATTTTTATAATTCTTTTTTGTAATAGTTATTAAGTTATAAATAATAATTCCTAATATAAACACAATACTTTCTGTTCTTAGAAAGTTTGCGATTGAAAGTAATAACCCTATTATTATGTATAATTTTATATTATTTTCTTTATTAATAATTAAATATATTACCAATAAATAAATTAGTGCTGGAATAAGTTGATTAGTTAAAACAGAATTTAAATATATTGGATATAAATAAAATAAATAAGCAAATGATACTACTCTAGCAGTTTCTTCTTTATATAGTTTCTTTGTTATCTTATAAATAAATACAATACTTAAAGAAGTTACTAAACTATTAATTAGTTTTAAAAAGAATACTTTATTAACAATCTTTAATAATAATGCTTGATATAGTACATGTCCTAGTTGATAAGAAAAAGTTTTAAAATACCATAAATTTGTAAATGATAAATTACCTTTAACTAGACTTTTACTAGCTTCAAGCATCATTTTAAAATCATCTGTAACTTCTACTTTTAAATATATAATACTTATTAATCTTATTAATAAGGCTATTATAAATAGAAATATAGAATAATGTTTAATATTTATTTTTCTAATTAAATAATATAATAAAATACAAATAGGAATTATTATAATAGTAGATAATTTATCTTTAAAAAAAGGAATTAATAATAATGAAAAAATAAATAATAGCCATTCACATATGTATATAAACTTTTTCATTGTATCAACTCTTTCTTTTTATTCATTAAATAATTTTTCAAATAGTTTCATTCTATCTTTTTGAATAGAATCTATGTTTATTGATTTCTTTTTTATATCTTTATCTAATATGTCTTTAACTTCTTCTACCATAGTTTTTTCATCTTTAGAAATAATATATGCATGTTTTTCAATATTAATAGATTCATCACTAGTTTTTATTGTAGTAATAATTTGTTTTTCTAGAACTAAGGCTTCTAAATAAATAACAGGAAATCCCTCATAATCAGAAGTTAAAATAATATAATCTGCTTTATTCATATAAGGATATGGATTTTCTTTTTTACCAAAGAACTTAATTCTATTATTATCATTGGCATATTCTTCATACATTTTTCTATCAGGTCCATCTCCTATTATCCATAGTTCTATATCTTTTATTTCATTAGTTAAATTAATTGCCTTCTTTAATTTTTTAGAAGAGTCATCTAATCTTCCTACAAAAACAAATAATGTTTTACCTTTTTTTCTTTCAATATCTATATCTTTTTTACTTAATTCTTTAATTCTTTCTATGTCTACAAAGTTATTTAATACAATTGTTTTATCTTTTAATTCTTTATATATTTTTATGAAAGAATCTCTTGCTTCATTAGAAACAAATATAATATTTTTGTATTCATAAACTTTACGACTATCAAAGAATTCTCTAAAATCTTTCTCATCAGGATAAATGTATTTATAATCACTATGTACATAGAAACTACTATTTTTACTAGCTAATTTAGCTATTTTATTACTACTGAAACTATATGTAGTATAACAACAACTAAAATCATAATTATTATAATTAAAGATTGAAAATATTATTTTTCTAGTAACATTAATTATTTTTCTAATAATAGTATTTCTATTATTACTTACTTTTAATTCTTTTACTATTACTCTAGAATCTATTTTTTTTAATAATTCTCCACGTTTTTCTTCTAGAATTAATGTAACATTATACTTATTAAAATCTATATGATTAATTAAATTGACTTGGGCAGATTCTATTCCACCTATTCTTAAATCTTTATCTGCAAATAATAAGTCTTTCTTATTTTTCTTCATTAAAGATAATAGAATTATTACAGCTATTATATCTACTGTTGGAGCAGTAATTATATGACCTGTAATATATGATAAAACAATTATTAATAAAGCACTTAAACTAAGCATGTATTTTTCATAGTTTGACTTACTTCTTTTTTTAATAACATTTATTAAAACATATAGAGTGATAATTATAAAAACTATAAAACCAATAATCCCATGATTGTAATAAACATCAAACAAATCCATCTCAATTAATTTCATAGTTTTATTATCTTTAGTATATCCTAATCCAAATAATCTTTGATAATTATTAGCATTGCTATATATATTTGCCTTATCATTTAGAAATGTTAATCTCTGACTAAATATAAAATGATCTATTAATTCTTCATCTTTAAAAATATCAGTAACTTTATCTACTTTTAAATAATCTAAATGAGTTTCTATATTTTTATAAAAATTAGTTTTTGGGATAATAAAATAGATTCCAACTATTCCAATTATTGTAATTAAAGAAATCTTTATTAGATTCTTATATGTTTTCTTTTTAATTGAATAGATTACTAAATATATAAAGCTCATTATAATAGTTATAACTAATGTTATAAATGATGTTTTTGTTCCAATCATTAAAATAACAATTAAGTATAAAATGAAGAATAAAAACTTAACTATATTATTTTTAGTGTTAAAAAAGATAATAAAAATAATAGGTGTTAATAAAGAAATTATTCCACTAATTTCATTAGCTGAGTCATAAAAACCTAGAGTCCCAACTTTTGTAATATCATATGTTTGGAATCCTATTCCAAAAATCATAGGAATAAATGTAAATAATAACATCTTACTTATTCTTACATTATCATTTATAGAATACATTGTTATAAGTAGAATTGGAAAATAGAATGTTCTTATAAAACCATGAATCTCATTTATTAAAACATTATCTTTATATAATATATTTCCTATTAAAAAGAATACAAAATATAATCCAATTATTAAATATGGAATAATTAATTTTTTCTTTTTAAAAATAAAAATAGAAACTATAACTATGAACAATAAAAATATAGTCCTAAAAATGATACCTAATGATAGACTTAAATTAGTTTTATTAGTACTTAACCCTGTTAATAAATCTATAACAGGACCTAGAATAATAAATAAAGAAATTATTATATTTATATTTTTTTCTATAAACTTTTTCATTCTAACGCTCCATTTATATAATTATATCATATTTGCTTATTTTTTATTTATTTATAAAAAAATTCAATTGAATATATAATCCAATTGAATTAATTATTTAATCAATATAGTAGTAGCTCATATCAACGTTTCCATTTATACCTGGAACACTGCCTTTACTTGTATATTGCCATAAATTATAGTATTCAGTATAGTCACACTTACTTCCCCATTGAGCAATCCATGTTAATTTAGATCTCAAATACGATGTATTTAAAACTCCATTTGCATAATTTAAGTTAGCATATATTCTTGCATATTTAAATTATATTTATTTATTATTTGATTAGTCCAATTACCATAGTATACGCCTTCATCATAGTTTTCTGCATAACTATAAATATATATACCATAAGGGATATTATATTGTTTTAGAGCTGCAACATTAGTTGCTAATTTAGAGTCTTCATTTTGTGCTGCTGCTGAAATTCTTACTATTACCCCATAAATTCCAGAGTCTCTTTTTACTGTTGCCCAATCGATGTTACCATTATGCGCACTTACATCAATTACTACATTTTCCAGTCTAGTTTTCGTAATTTTAAATTTTTGATTATCTTCTCCTGTAAATTTGTTTACCTGAATATTAGAAGCATCTGTTGCAGTACTATTATTTACTTCTAGATAAAGTCCATTCAAATTAGATATAATGTAATAATAATCATTTCCTGCACTTTTTAGTATCCATTGCTGAGAATAATTATTATTGTTTGAATTAATCTGCACATTGTTATTAGAGTCAACATCCATTCTTTTATTATTATCAATTCCACTAGAAACAGTATAATATCCACTTGAATCATAGTTTAAATTCCATTTTTGAGCCTTTGTTCCATTTTGTGTAAATAAATCAATGTTATTTCCATTTTCTGTGTTTCCCCATTTTAAGTCAATTAAATAATTTTCATCTAAGAAACTACTTATTGTATAATACCCATTTGAGGAAAGTTTTTCTGATACACCATCGATAGTCTTAATGAATTTAAAACTTTGAGAATTGCTATAGTTTGGTAGTTCCATATTAATGTTTGTTTCATCTACAGTTGAAGAATTTTTTACATTCACAAATGAATAATCTTTATTGATAATTGAATAATAGCCATCTCCATTTTCTTTTATTATCCATTCTTGTTCTGACGAATTATTACATTTGTTTATCTGAACATTGTTATTCTTATTTGTTAAGCAATATTCATTATCTTTATTTGCTTTAATATTATAATAACCATTATTTAAATATTCAATCAGCCATTTTTGAACATAACTAGAATTAGAGGTAAACAATTGAACATTTTGGTTTTCCTTTATATTGCCGCTAATATCTAGTGATTTATTATTATTTAATTTACTATTTATGAAATAGTAGCCATCTTCTATTGTTTTAGTACCATAATTCTCAGCACTATTAATAATGAACTTTTGAGTGGTTGTATCATTTCCATCTTTTACTATTGCATTATTATTACTTATATCTAAGTTATATCCATTATATCTAGATATTATTTTGTATGTTTCATCGTTGTTTTTTGATATTACCCATTGTTGTTGAGTTCCTTCGTTGTATGAACTATATGTTACATTTGTTGCATCTTTTTTGCTATTCACAGTTAAAGCATTACCATTTTCATAAGATATAATTGTATAATATCCATTATTCAGATATTTAATATACCATCGTTGGGTTGGAGAATTATCTTTAGCTGTGATATTAACATTATTTGAATCTAGATTGATACTACTAGTTGAATCGTTAGTATCTATATAATATAATCCAGAATCTATTGTTTTGGTTCCTGCTACTACTCTATTTAATATATATTTTTGTGCTAAAGAGTCATTATTTTTATATATTTGAATGTTGCTTCCATTCGAAGTGTTTCCTCCATATATGTCTAAAAAGTAGTCTTCATAATATGAAACAATACTATAATATCCATTTGAATCTTTACTTATTTTCCATTTTTGAGCAATAGTATTATTTTTTTGATATAGTTGTACATTAGACAAATTATTGAAAACAGCGGCTGATATATCCATTACATAGTTATTATTTATTTCAGAAGAAATAGTATAATAACCATCACTGTTTCTAGTAAAAATCCATTTTTGAGCATTTGTATAATTATTTTCATATAACCATATATTATTGCAATTATTTACTATTGCCCCTGCTAAATCAACAACTTTATTATTATCTTTTGCTGAGCTTATCATGTATGTACCATCTTTTATATCCTCATAATTAATTAATGAACCTTCATTTGGCATTTCCTTTAAAAAAAATCTTTGTGCATTTGTGCCATTATCTTGGTATATTTGAATATTAGTTCCATTATTAGTTGAAGCCGCACTAATATCTAGTACATATTTCTTATTGTATGAATAAAAAATATAATATCCTTCATTGTCTTTTTCAACACTCCATTTTTGGGCAATAGTATTATTTCTTTTGTATAATTGAACATTTGATGAATTACTAAAAATAGCTGCTGATATATCTAGAACATAATCTGGATTTGAAGCTAGAGAAATTGTATAATATCCATCATTGTTTTTTGTTAATTTCCATTTTTGTGCACTTGTTCCATTGTTTTCATATAACTGAATATTCGTACAATCTTTTATTGCCCCTTGAAACAAATCAACCACTTTATTATTATCTAATTTTGATACAATATTATATGTTCCAGAAAGATTATCTTCAGCATTTACATTTAGACCAATTATTAATAGAAAAATTATAATTACTGTTTTTAATATCTTTTTATTCATCATATCACCATTTTAACTATACCATAATAATTAAATATTTCAAAATAATAGTCTTTATGAATAAAAAAAAGAAGTGATTTATATCACTTCAATGTTCCATAAATAAATTTATTATTATAGTATGCACTTCTTGCTCCTAATCCTTTATTTACTTCGTCATAACCATATTTTTCTATTAATGTCTGTTTATCTGAGAATAGATTTGTTCCTAGGGCAAGCTTATCTCCATCAATCTTAACCCCCATGGCAGCTAGTGTTGATGGAAACATATCTAATGCAGTAAATTGCCTATTTTTTGTTTCATTTGGTTTTGCGGAAGAATTTATAAATAAATTATAAATTGTTCTTGTATATCCTTCTGGTGCATTTTCATAATATGCGTTGTTCATAGTTAGATGATCACCTGCAATTATAATAGTTGTATTATCATAGAAGTCTTGAGCTTGTACCCATCTTACAAAGTCATTTATTTGATCAGCAGAACAAGCTATTACGCTTGAGTACTGTTCTCTATATAAATTTGGACAACTCTCTTCTAGATATCCTTCTTCAAAATGAGTATTAGCAGTTAATATAGTTAAATTAAATGGTTCATCTTCTTGAGAAAGACGTAGAGCTTCTTCTTTGGCATATTCAAATAGTTTTGAATCTTCATAGCCCCACCAAACATAATAATCTTCTGGAAGTTTTCCTAATTTTTTTGCTTCTTTTAAATCCAAGATGTAATAGTCTCCATGTCCTTCAAAATAAACATCTCTATTTCCAAATGATTTGTCTGATCCCATAATGAATTCTTGATTATATCCTTCTTCTTTTAGAATATCACCTAGAGTTGTGGCACCTTTCATGTATGAAGAATGATTATATTTGTTATTCACAATAGCAGTATCTATTTTTACAGGGATTCCTGAAGTTTGTCCAACTAGTGAACCAGATGTCCAAGTTGTTCCTGGTACTTGTAGTGCTCCACCAAATTTATCAGTATTTGAGAAATTAACGTTTTCAGATGTTAAATCAGTCATTCCATCTAGAAGATTATAGTATTCATCTCCACCATAGTATGTACTAAAATAACTTGATTCAAATGATTCAAGAAATATATATATTAAATTTCTTTTTTTCTTTGGAAAAGTAAGTTCTACATCTTTTGTTTCTACATAATTATCTTTAATAAATGGATTATCCACTTTTTGTGCTTCTAAATAATCATAAATTTTTAACTTAGTAAGACATTTATCAATATTTGTCCACATCAAGTAAATTGAACCTGAAAATAATAAAAGTGCTAAAACTATAGTATGTATTTTTATAGAAAACTTCTTTTTGAAAACTGTGAAATCTATATATATTGCTTTATATCTTCTAAAATAATCAAATATGAAAAATAATAATATTATTATAGGAATTACCATCCAAATAGATGGATATAGAGCTTTAGCATAAAAACTCTTTAATATTCCTGTTTCTGTTCCCTCAATAGGTACAGTTAGATGAAATAAAATTTCATCTACAGTTAGACCACCATATGTTGCTTTAACCCATTTTGTAGAGAAAACAGCTAGAATAGTTAGAAAAATCATAGCATAGAACGCTACATCAAGTACTATTCTACCTATGATTTCTAAAGTTTTTAGTATCTTTTTTGATACTTTTTTCATTTCTATTAACCTTTCTAAAATTGATTTTAAAGTGGTCTTTTATATAATTAACAATTGACGGTAAAATAAATGCTAAAACTACAGCAATTAATACATAATATAGTGCGAAGTCCAATTTAAAATTACTTTCAACTAACACATTTTTTTTGATAAATCCTAAACTATGCATAATCCATATAGTAAATATATTTATAAATATAGTGTATCCACCATAATTTACTATCAATTTATTAATATCTCTTTTTAAATCACATCTTCCAGCTGCTATTAAACCTGGAAAAAATATACATATAAATTCTATCATTTTTGCCTCCTAAACTTTTTGTCCCTTAATATTATATAATAATTGTTTAATTAATTATAGTATTTTTTATAGATTCAAACGTAATTGTTTTAGATTTTGATTTAATAAACACTATTTTATTTTCAATTTCAGGATACTTCTTTGCTAAAGATTCTTTTATATCGTCTTTAGTAATAATAATATTATCAAAACAATTTATATCCTTATTTATTTCATTTTCAGAAATATAAACAGTATTATTATAACTACTGATTAAAGCTAATTTATTATTTAATTTAGAATTATAAGAAAAACTATAATCATAATTATCATAATTAATGATCTTATAATTAATTATATTTATAAGATTAAATATAGTTCCTTTAATTGTGCTATGTTTATTCGCATCTCTTAGTTGTCTTAATATAATATTGCTATTTAATGTGGATTTTTTATTTGTAAGTATTGTTATATTGTATTGTGATTTATCTAAATTATTTAATAATTTCATTATATAGTCTTTTGAATCTATTAATGAAAATAGTAAATCTTGCTTTTCTCTTTTTGTCATTTTAAATAATAATATGGTTACTATTAAGCTTACTGCAGGTGATAGTATTATATGTCCTGTTAATAGTGATAATAAAAATATAAATACTATACTTAACAAATACATTAATTCACTATACCCTTTTATTCTAAATTCTTTTAATAGATTTATTAAAACATATAATATTATACTAAATACTAATATAAATCCTACTATACCTACTTGAAATAATATATCAAAATAATCTATTTCTACATCTTTAATATGCTTTTTATCACTTCCGTCTCCTAATAGTTTTACATATATAGGGTATTCTTTGTAATCATTATATCTATTTTTTAGAAATTTCAATCTTGATGAGAATACAAAGTGATCTATATATTCAGGATTATCAGTGAAATCAGATAATTCATCTACTTTTAAATAGTCTAGATGTATCTTTATATTTTTATAAAAAATAGTTCTAGGGATTATAAATATAGATCCTGATATAAATATTATTAATAATAAATAAGATATAAGTATACTTTTATATTTCTTTTTTTTATGTAGATTTATTAATAAATATATAAATGTTATGAATAGTGTTATTCCTAATACTAGTATAGGTGTTTTAGTTCCTATTGATAGAATAACTACTATGTACAATAATCCTAATAAAGCACTCAATATATAATTCTTAGTTTTACTAAATATTATGAACATTATAGGAGTAAGTATAGATATTATTCCACTTACTTCATTAGCTGAATTAAAAAAACCTAGATATCCTTTTTTTGCTACTTCATATGTGTCATAACCTAAATGAAATAAATCAGGAATAAATATTAATAATAAATATAATATTAAAGTACTAAATAAAGTCATGTTACTTATTTTAAATTCTTCTCTTATTGGGAATAATGTTAATAAAAGTACTGGGAAGAAGAATATCTTTGTAGCAGATTGAATACTTTCAAATAAAAGACTTCTATTAAATATATAAATATCTACTACAAACAGAATACTAAATATTAGTAATATTAAATAAGGAAGTAATAACTTCTTTTTATCATATATAAATACAGATATTAATACTATTGTAATTAAAAATAATATTCTTATTATTATTCCTATTGATAGATCAACATTTAATAAATGTCTATTTATTCCAGTAAATAGATCTATTATAGGATTTAGTAATATCATTATACTTATATAGATAGATAAATTTCTTTTAATAAACTCTTTCATAAAAACTCCTTCTATGTATTTTATCACACTTATTATATTTAGACATTTGTTTACAATATATGTACATCAATAATTTTACTAGGTTTTTCCTATATATTATAATTATATTATAGGATGTGGTAATATGTCTAAAGATATAAATAAAGATTTAGATAAAATAATCAAAAAGAAGAAAAATAAAAATAGTATATTTTTAAATATATTATTAGTTATTACTCTATTTATTGGATTATTTTATT
>ONIZ01000094.1:455-2608 GCA_900317975.1 uncultured Bacillota bacterium | reverse complement strand
ATTTAATTTTATGGTAAAATAATTGTAGGATGTGAGAATAATGAATAATGATTTAGAGTACAAAGAATTATCTTCTAAAAGTAAAGAAGAAATAATGGAACTATTTAAAACAAATGAAGATGGACTAAATATAAATGCTTTTCGTCATAGATTAGAAGAATATGGAGAAAACATCGCAACTAATAGAAAAAAGAAAACCCCATTATATTTTATGTTTGAAGCATTAAAAGATAAGTTTGTCTTAATATTATTTTTACTTGCCACAATTGATTTTATTACAGATGATAAAATAGGTGCTTTTATAATACTTGGTATTACATTAATAAGTGTTATTATAAGGTTTAGTCAAGATTGGTCCACATATAAATTTAATGAAAAATTAAAAGAACAAATAAGAATATTTACTGATGTTATAAGAGAAGGTAAACAAAAAGAAATAAGACAAGAAAAAGTAGTCTATGGAGATATTATTACATTAAGTGCAGGAAGTGTTATACCAGCAGATTTATATTTGTTTGAAAGTAAAGACTTATTTATTAATCAATCAGCATTTACTGGTGAAAGTGCAGCAGTAGAAAAGAATATCAATATAGAAAGTAAATCAACTGATCCAATTGAAATAAATAATATATGTTTAATGGGTTGTAATGTTATAAGTGGTCAAGGAAAAGGTGTAGTTATTAAAACTGGACTTGATACATTTATAGGTAATATGAACAAACAAAAAGAAGTAGTTAAAGAAGAAACAACTTTTGATAAAGGTATGAATCATATTACAGGGCTTCTTATTAAATGTATGGTGATAATTTGTATATTAGTATTTGTAATTTATGGAATGATAAGAGGAAATATCAATCAAGCAATATTGTTTGCTTTATCAGTCGCTGTAGGTATTACACCTAGTATGTTACCAATGATAGTTAATGTTAACTTAACTAAAGGAAGTAAAGCATTAGCTAAAAAGAATACTCTAGTTAAAAGTATTAAATCAATTCAAAATTTAGGTTCTATGGATGTGTTATGTACTGATAAAACAGGAACTCTTACAAAGAACAACATTGAACTACAAAAGTATATTAATGTTGATGGAGAAGATGATGATTATGTACTAAAATGTGCATATGTTAATAGTTCTCTTGGTACGGGGTATAAAAACATAGTAGATAAAGCTATAATTCAATATGCCAAAAGTCATAATGTAGATATATCTAACTATAAAAAAATAGATGAAATTCCATTTGATTATATGAGAAAAAGATCATCAATAGTTGTAACTCATCATGATAAAATTAGAGTAATTGCCAAAGGAGCATTAGAAGAAGTAGTAAAAGTATGTGATATGGCACGAGTAAATGGAGAAGAGGTTCCAATTACAAAAGAAATAACAGAAAAAGTAAATAAAAAAGCCGAAGAAATGGCAAAAGATGGAATGCAAGTAATTGCTCTAGCAGTTAAACCAGAATATACTGGTGTAGATGAGTATGATGCAGAAGATGAAGTGGATTTTACATTAATTGGCTTAATTGCATTCTTGGATCCACCAAAACCATCAGCAGAACAAACTATAAAAAAATTAAAAGAATATGGTGTAGATATAAAAATACTAACTGGAGATAATGCTTTTGCAACTAAAAATATATGTAATGCTGTTGGAATAGAAACTAAAATTTTAACTGGAAAAGAAATAGATGAATTAAATGATTATGAACTAAGTAAAAAAGTAGAAGAAATAGATATATTTGCAAGAATGAATCCAATGCAAAAAGAAAGAGTAGTATCAATTCTAAGAAAAAATGGACATTCAGTAGGATATATGGGTGATGGAGTAAATGATGCTCCAGCACTAAGAAGTTCTGATGTCGGAATAAGTGTAGATGGAGGAACAGATATTGCCAAAGAATCAAGTGATATAATTCTTTTAGAACAAAACTTAGAAGTAATACATAATGGTGTTATAGAAGGTAGAACTGTTTATGGAAATATATTAAAATATATGAAACTAGCTTTAAGTCAAGACTTTGGGGATGTATTTAGTATCTTAATTGCATCTATATTTTTACCATTCTTACCGTTATTACCAATTCAAATGTTAATACAAGATTTTATTGTAGAATTATCACAAATTGGTATACCATATGATAATGTTGATGAAG
>ONIZ01000094.1:0-365 GCA_900317975.1 uncultured Bacillota bacterium | reverse complement strand
AATTTACAAGCTTATTTCCAAACAGCATGGTTTGTTGAGTGTATTGTTACAGAAACATTTATGATATTCTATATAAGAACAAATCATATTACAAAATCTAGACCAAGTAATACTTTATTACTATTAACATTCTTAACAATAGTTGCAACTATAACTGTACCTATAGTATTAAGCTTTACAACAGGATTTAACTTCGTAATATTACCAGCTATATATTATTTATATTTAATTGGTTTTGTAGTAATATATGGAGTAATTGCACAAATAGTAAAAAGTATATATATTAAAAAATTTGGTGAGTGGTTATAATAATTATATAAATATAGTTATATATTTTCACAAATAAGAATTAATTCATATATGTG
>ONIZ01000066.1 GCA_900317975.1 uncultured Bacillota bacterium | reverse complement strand
AACTAATTCTATTTCATTAAAATATGCTTTTCCAATTGGAGCAGAAGATATTGATAAAATAGATGGTGATATTAGATTAGATATTATGGAAGGTAATGAAAAGTTTATTCCTTTAGGTAGTGAAGAAGAAGAACCACCTTTAAAAGGTGAAGTTGCTTATGCTGATGATTATGGTGTAGTATGTAGATGCTTTAATTGGAGAGATGGAAAAAGAACTTGTATAGATGATAAAACTAGAAATGAATTTATTATAATGGAATGTTTAGAAAAAGATAGAGTTGATGAATTAAGTGAAGCATTAAATGAACTAAAAGATTTAATGACTAAGTATCTAAATTGTGAAGTTAAAGCTTTAGAATTAGTAAACTCAAATAATAAAGAAATTGAAATTTAACTTATTAAAATAGGAGAATTAATTATTCTCCTTTTATGTTATAATTATTTTGAAAGTGGTGAATATATGTCTATATATGATTTAAAAGTTAAGAATAGAGAAGGTAATGTTGTAGGAAGATATTCTCCTACATATAAGCCTGAAGATATGGAATCAAAAATCCAAGAATTAATATGAAAAATATAGATTTATTAAAAAATATAGATAAGATTCATACTACAGAGATGGGTATTAATAGAATTAAAAAGAATTTAATAATAGATTCTTGCGATGTAGTTGATTATTGTAAACAATTAATTATGGATAATAATTGTTATATATATAAAGAAGGTAAAAATTGGTATTGTGAAGTTAATAATATTAAGGTAACTATTAATTCTTATAGTTATACAATTATAACTGCACATATTATTAAATAATTAAGGAGGGATAATATGGAAAAAAAGAAATGCAATTGTGGACCTGATTGTACTTGTGGATGTCAAGAAGGAAAAGAATGTACATGTGAAGATAATAAATGTTCATGTGGATGTGAAGATGAATGCAAATGCGATGAAAATTGCGAATGTGGTTGTCAAGATAATAAAGATTCTAAATGTACTTGCGACGAAAAAAAGTAGATTTCTAAGTAGACTTTTGTCTACTTTTTTTGTGATATAATAAATATTGGTGAATAATATGAATGTTGAAGAAAAAATAAAAAAAATGATTGATGACTTTGATGGAAATGTATCTTTATATGTGAAAGATGAAAAAGATAATGTAATAAAATTTAATGAAAATGATATAGTTGAGACTGCTAGTTGTATTAAATTATTTATTTTAATAGAATATTATAATCAAATATTAAATAATAAAATATCTAGAGAAGATAAGATAAAATATTCTTCTAAAGAAGATTGTGTAATGAATGGTAGCGGATTAATAAAATACTTGGATGATTTTGAATTATCATCTAAAAATATTGCGACATTAATGATTATTGTTAGTGATAATGTTGCAACTAATAAAATGATTGAATATTTAGGTTTTAATTATGTGATGAAATTATTAGTATACTTTCACATCAAAGAATTAATGTTATGATTACTAAATTTTTGTCACCAACATATATGGATGAAATATGTGATGATAAATTCTTTTTAAAATTTATAGCATCAAAAAGTGGTTCGCTTGGTGATGAAGAAAATGATGCTATGAGTAATTGTAGAAATGATGGAGGTATTATCTCTACAAGTATAGGAAATTATATTTTTAGTATTTTTATTAGAGATTTTAAGGATTACTATTTTTATGATGATAATATTGCTATTGTATTAGGTGCTAAAATAAGTAAGATGATTTTTGAAAGTTTTAAGAAGCATAATGGATCAATAAAATAAAGGGCTATGCTCTTTTTTTATTTTATAAAATTATCGAAAAACAATAAAAAAATATTGACATTCGAAAAAATACTACTATAATTGTATTTATGAAGGAGGAATTATATGTTTCCAAAAGAAATTGATAAGATGGGTAATATTTTAAAAATAATAGTAATTATAGGTATAATTTTTTCAATACCTACAATAATTCTAATTCCATTTTTGTTAAGTAATAATTATAGTGTTTTTTATTCAATGTTAATTGTTTATCCTAATGGATTATTAATGATAGATATTGCTATACAGTTTTTAAGGATGTTTAGATCATTGGAAAAGAATCAACCTTTTACACAAGATAACGTTAATATTTTAAAGAAAACTGGTTTCTTATCATTTATTATGAGTGGATTATGGATTATTGATTTATTAATTATGATGTTTATTATAAAAAATACATATATTAATTACATAATTGTATTATTATTCTTATTTATATTGTTTCTTGGCGTAGGTATTGCTTTATGGACATTAAGTTTATTATTCTCACAAGCAACAAAATATAAGGAAGAAAACGATTTAACTATTTAGGTGGTGTAATATGATTGTAGTAAATTTAGATGTGATGATGGCAAAAAGAAAAATCTCTTCTGGAGAACTATCTGAGAGAGTAGGTATTACTCAAGCTAACTTATCAATATTGAAGACAGGTAAAGGAAAAGCAATAAGATTTTCTACTTTAGAGAAAATTTGTGAAGTACTTGATTGTAAACCTGGAGATATTTTGGATTACAAGAAGGAGAAATAATATGAAGAAAAAGGATAATAAAGAAAAAGATATAAAAATAGAATCAAATAATATGAAAAAAATGTTTTTAATGACTATAGTATTGTGTTTATTACATTCAATATTATTAGTTCATCAAGACTTTGGTATAAATGTAGTTTTATTTACAATTCCTTTATTAGGAACGATTATATATTTCTTAAAAGAAAATATTGCAATTAAAAATAAAATGGGTTTATTAATACTAATTCCGATATTAATATTATCATCTACTTATTTTGTTTATAGTAATGTTTTTAATTCTATAAATATTTTAGTAATACCATTTTTATATTTATTACTATATGTAGTTACTTTAGATAAATTAAAAAGTTTTATTGATGTATTTACTGAAACAATTAAATTAATATTTAAGCCTTTGGATTATATTAGTAGTTTTTGTAAGGAATCTAAGAATGATTTTCCTGATGAAAAGCTATCTCCAAATACTAAAAAAGTATTAAAATCATTATTAATTGTAATACCTGTAGTAATTGTAGTTTTATTATTATTAATTAGTGCAGATCAAATTTTTAGTAATTTGTTTTCTAATTTTAGTAAAATATTTGGAAATATTACTTTTAGTAATATTCTTGTTAGAATAATTAATTTTGTAATTTTGTTTTTCTATTTAGGAGGTACTTTATATTTCATATCTAAAAAGTATAAAGATGAATCTAAAGATATTAAAGAGGTTAAGAAGAAAGATCCTTTAACTATTAATATTTTATTAACAACATTAAATATTATTTATATTGTGTTTGATATTATTCAAATAAATTCATTATTATTACATAGAGTTTCTAGTGGATTTAATTATGCTGATTATGCAAGAAGTGGTTTCTTTCAATTAATGATTATTTCAGTTATTAATATAGTTATAATTGTATTATCTAAGAAATCAGAAGAAAAGACTTATACAAAAGTGATGAGTTTAATTACTGTATTATTAACTTTAATAATAATAGTTTCTTCATTTTATAGAATGTTCTTATATGAACAAGCTTATGGATATACTGTATTAAGATTAGGTGTTTATGTAATATTAATAACTGAAGTTATATTATTTATTCCTACAATTATATTTATTTTTAAGAAAAACTTTAATATTTTAAGATATTATCTAATAATTGTATTAACAGTTTATTCATTAATAAATTGTTTCTCAATTGATAGAATAATTGCTGAAAATAATATAAGAAGATATGATAGAATTGGTGATATAGATGTTTATTATCTTATGAATCATAATTATGATAATCTTGATCAATTAAGAGATCTATCAAAGAAACTAGAAAAAGATAATCAATTTCTTAATGTAGATAAAGAAGTATTAAATAATTATCTTAAAGATATGGATAAAGATAATAAATATAATATTTTAGAATTTAATATTTCTAGAGAAAAAGCTAAAGAAAAAGGAGACTAAGTCTCTTTTTTTGTTTGATTATTTATTTATAGACACTATGATATTTCTGTTGAAATATAAAGTTTTTATTACTTTTTAATACTATTGTAATATGATTAGGTGGTATAATTTTTTGTGAGAGGAGTATGATTTTTAAAATGAGTTTATTAGAATATTTGGGGTTAGAATATATTTTTAACAGTTTTGATAATAAGAATGATGGACCTAATGCTACAGGGTTGGGCGGATTACTATTTTTCTTTGGAGTTGGAGGATGGATTTTACTTGCTATATTTAAACCTGGACTTATTGATAAAGGAGCTGCTGTATTTAATTTAATTGCATTTATTTGTATTATTGGATTTTTATTTTATAATTTTTATAGTGCTAAAAAGAATAATGAGTTAAATATTGGTTTTTTAGTTGTTTCAATTATTGCAATTATAGTATCTTTTATAGTAGGTTTTTTTAATATTTATCATTCAATTATTTATAATTATGAATATGGTCATATAGGTACAGGTATAACTTATGCTTTTATTTCATCATTAGTATTACATTTTTTATTTCCATTTTTTTGTCATTTCAAATCTGAAAAAGTATCATCTAGAATTGGAAGAGCTATTGGATCAGTAGTTTTATCTGTTTTAGGAATTTTAGTAATATTTTTTATAGGTCAGGCAGCAACAGTAGTGATTTATTTTACAGGAAATGAAGAATTATATAATAAAGTTGTTAAATATCATAATTTAGAATATAATGAGGCAAGATTAGAATTTGGTGATTTATCTGTTGATGAAAGAATAAAAAAAATTTATTCTAATGCGCTTGATAATATAAATAAATATTGTACTGATAATACTAGTGTTAATTGTGATGACTACAAAAGAAATAATTATAAAGAGATTATTGGAAATGCTTCTAAGGATTATGGATATTCAATTGTAAGAAGTTTTAAAATTAATGATAATGAAGATGCTATTAAAGTGAGTGATAGAGAATTTTCTTCTTCATATACATATTATATTATTAATAAATTAGATTTTAGTATAAGAAAAATTACGGAAGAAGATTTTAATGACTTTTTTCAACAAAACTGACAAAGGTGTTTATTGAAAAATGTATTATGAATGATATAATGTTATTATGTTGTGAAGGGAGAATAAAAAATGGCAGAAAATGGTATGGGATGCTATAAACATCCAAAAGAAACTGTTGTTGGTACTTGTCCAGAATGTGGAAAATTTTTATGTAAGGAATGTACTGACAGATATGATAGTCATCTATGTGAAGGATGTGAAGAGAAAAGACTTGCAAAGGAAGAAAAAGTTAAAGCTACTAAGAAAGCTCAATTACAAAAAGATGCAGGAGCACTTAGAAATGATGCTCTTAAGAGTTTAATTATAGGTGTAGTTGTTTCATTAGTTTTCGGAATTATTGGATTTAGTATTGGAAAATCTGATGGTAATGGAATGATGATGGCTTATATGTTAGCTGGATTCCCATGGGGATATAAACTAATTGATAAGTTAATGGATGATGGAGTTATGTTTTTTGCAGCTTTAGCTGGTAACTTCTTAGTTGCATTTATTATTAAATTAGTTTTAGGTATGTTAATTGGATGTATTGCATGGCCTATAATTATTGGATTTAGAATTTATAAATTTGTTCAAGCTAATAATATTCATAAAAGTGTTAAGTAAAAAGATAGA
>ONIZ01000085.1 GCA_900317975.1 uncultured Bacillota bacterium | reverse complement strand
GCAACAGATGATGCTGCTCCGGCAGATGATCCTCCAATCAATCTTTCTTTATCATATGGGTTTCTTACTATACCAGTTGCGGCAGTAGTTCCTGTTCCTCCCATTGCTAATTCATCAAGAGTTGTTTTTCCTATTAAGGTTGCTCCTGCTTTTTTTAATTTTTTATATACAGTCGCATCATATACAGGAATGTAGTCTTTTAATATATTAGATGAAGCTGTAGTTAGAATATTACTTGTTGAAAAGTTGTCTTTTAGTGAATATGGAATTCCATCTAGTATTGAATCTGAATCTTTACTTTTAAATTTATCTAGTATAGTTACAAATGAGTTATAGTCTTCTTGGTATTTTTTTGCTAGTGATGTTGATTCTTCAAATAATTCCTCTTTAGTTACTTTTTTATCATCTAGTAGTTTTCTTAATTCTTTTATTGATATAGCTTTATACATCTTCATCCACCACCTTTGGTACTTTTACTTGATCATCTACTTCTTCTTTAGCATTATCTAATACTTCTCCTACTGTTAAGTATGCTCCTACTTCATCTTCTCGAAGTGTTGCGTCCTCATTTAGAAATGGAAAAGTCATAGGTTCTACTTTTTCAATATCTTTAATTTCAGAAATATGATCCATTTGTTTTAATATTGTTTTAAATTCTTTTTCTAAAGTATCGTACTCATTATCTGCCATATCAAACATAAGTAAGTTTGCATACCTTTTTAAGTCTTCTTTTTTTATCATTTTATTTTCCTCCTTTATATAAACAAAAAACACTAGTTCATCATCCCATTAACATAAATGTTAATCATGGGACGAAAACTAGTGTTCCGCGGTGCCACCCGATTTATTATAAAGTAATTATATTTATAATCTCTCTTTCGGTTCTATCAAACCTTAGTACTTTTAACGGTATACTCTTCCGGCTTAGTCTACTCGGTTTCCCTTTCGGTAAGCAGCTCATGAGTGTTCTTTCATTTAACTTATATTATTAGACTTCCACCAACTCTAACTCGCTTGAATACTTGTTAAACTACTTTTCTCATTCATCGCTATCGGTATAATTTTATTATAAAATTCTTATTTTGTCAAATTTTGCTTTATTTTTAGCCGTTATTTCGATAAAATATTATTGAAAGGAAGTAATTATATGAAAACAATTTTAACTGGTATTAGACCAACTGGTAACTTACATTTAGGTCATTTATTTGGAGCTGGTCAAAATTGGGTTAAGTTACAAGATGACTATGATTTCTATTTAGAAATAGCAGATGTTCAAGCTTTAACTGATAATTTTAATGATCCTCAAAAAGTTAGAGACAATGTAGATAATATTGTTAAAGACTTATTATCTGTTGGAATAGATCCTAAAAAAGTACATATATTTATTCAATCTAGAATTCCTGAAATAGCAGAATTAACTGTATTTTATTCTAATCTTGTAACTGTTGCGAGATTACAAAGAAATCCTACTGTTAAAACAGAAATTAGTCAGAAGAAAGAGTTGTTTGGAAATGAAGGAGAATCTATTACATACGGATTCTTAGGATATCCTGTTTCTCAAGCTGCTGATATAACTTGTTTTAATGGAGAGTTAGTTCCTGTAGGTGAAGATCAAGAACCACTTCTTGAACAATGCAGAGAAATAGTTAGAAAGTTCAATAATATATATGGTGATACTTTAAAAGAACCTGAAGGAATGTTTACTGAAACTAAAAGAGTTAAAGGTTTAGATGGTAATGAAAAGATGGGTAAATCTTTAGGAAATGCAATATTTTTAGTAGATAATGAAGAAACTATTTCTAAAAAGATTATGAATGCTGTAACTGATTCTAATAAGATTAGAAAAGATGATCCTGCTGATCCTGATAAATGTATGGTTTATTATTATCATAGATTAGTTAATAGTGATGATAATCTTAAAACTATATGTAGTGAATGTAAAAAAGGTGCTCGTGGATGTGTTCAATGTAAAAAAGAACTTATTGCTAAGATGAATGAATTCTTAGATCCTATTAGAGAAAAGAGAAAATATTATGATGAACATCCTGATGAAGTTAAAAAGATTCTAGATGAAGGAACAGAGGCAGCTAGAGAGGTTGCTAAAGAACAAATGAAGAAAATAAAAAAGGCTATGATGATAGATTATTAATCATAGTCTTTTTCTTCTGTAGTTAAAGATTTCATATCTACTTTATTAATTGTTTCAAATTTTTTAGATATTTTATTTGTGGTAATAGATACACTTTCTATATCTTTATTAACTGTTTCTATAGATCTAGTTAGTTTATCCCATCTTTCTTTATATCTTGAGAATTCTAGACCTAGTTTATTTAATTCATCATGGATAATTTTTGCATATTTATCTTTTTCCATATTCATGATAATCATTTCTATTACTGTTAGAGTTGAAATTAAAGTTGTTGGGGATGTTATCCACACTTTTTTATTATACGCATAATTTATTATATCTTCATGATATGCATTTATTTCAGCAAATATGGCTTCTGCTGGTAAGAATAATATTGCTTGATTAGATGTTTCTCCAGGAATAATATATTTTGAACTAATCGCATCAATATGTTTTTTCATATCCATTTTAAATAGTTTTTCTGCTTTTATTCTTTCTTCATTAGTTAGTTTTTTATCTACCATTAATTCATAATGTTCTAATGGGAATTTTGAATCTATTATGATTGTTCCTAGAGGTTCTGGAGCAAATACTACTGAGTCTGCTATAGTACCATTTGATAATTTATATTGTAATCTATAAATGTTATCATTCTTTTCTCCAAAGACATTACTTAATATATGTGTTAGAGTAACTTCTCCATATATTCCTCT
>ONIZ01000063.1 GCA_900317975.1 uncultured Bacillota bacterium | reverse complement strand
AGTATATGAGGTTTGTAATGTAATATACTTATACTCATCCGACGAATGAAATTCATGTTCAATAGTTGAAACCGAATTGGTTTTATCGACAGCATTTTCTCCAGGATTATTTGTATACATGTCAAATTGAAATTTCCATCCCTCTAGAGATCCTTCACCATAAACTGGTGCCATATGATCTTGTTTTGCTATCTCATGAGAAAAATACTTTCTGTTAAAAAAACCGATTGCTATTACTAATATAGCAATACCTAGAATCAGTATACTTTTTCTAATTCTTATTCTTTTTAATAATTTCATACATTTTATCCTCACTTACTATATTTTTCTATTATCATTTATATAATATCACATTATTCTAAACTATGAAAGATGAATTCACTAATAAAATTGCATTAATAAAAAAGTTTGAATTACTTCAAACTTTTTGTTTCTATTTTTTTCTTAACATGTTTTAAGAAATCTTTTTGAGACATTGTTGTAGTTTCTTTTTCTCCATATAATCTGAAACTTATTTCTTTGTTATCCTTTTCATTGTCTCCTAAGATTATTGTATATGGAATCTTACTTGTTTGTACTTCTCTAAGTCTATATCCTAGTTTTTCATTTCTGTCATCTAGTTCTGCACGGATACCATTATCTTTTAACCATTCAGTTACTTCTTTTGCATATTCACCTTGATATTCAGAATTTACTGGTAATACCTTCATTTGTACTGGAGCAAGCCATAATGGTAATACTCCTTTTGTTTCTTCTAAGTAGAATGCAATAAATCTATCGATAGAACCTAGAATTGCTCTATGGATTACTACAGGTGTTTTCTTTTCTCCATCAGCATCTACATATTTTAAATCAAATCTCATAGGTAAGCAAAAATCTAGTTGACAAGTAGATAATGTATATTCATTTCCTACTGCTGGTTTTACTTGAACATCTAGTTTTGGTCCGTAGAATGCAGCCTCACCAATTTTTTCAACATAATCTATTTTTAGATCATTTAATACTTCTCTTAGTTTATTTTCAGCATTATTCCACATTTCATCATCATCATAATATTTTACTTTGTCTTCTGGATCTCTTAGAGATAATTCAAATCTATAATCTTTAATTCCCATTTCTTTATAAACTTCTAAGATTAAATCAACAACACCTTTAAATTCATCTTCTATTTGTTCAGGTGTGCAGAATATATGGCAGTCATTTTGACAGAAAGTTCTAACTCTTTCTACTCCTTTTAATGATCCACTTGTTTCATAACGACAATCTCTAGCAATTTCAGCTATTCTTATAGGTAATTCTCTATATGAGTGAATATCATTTCCATAAATTACCATATGATGTGGACAGTTCATTGGTCGTAGAACAAATTCTTCTCCTTCAACTTCCATTATTGGGAACATTGCATCTTTATAATGTTCTAAGTGTCCTGATGTTCTATATAAATCTACATTTCCTAGAGGTGGAGTTTGAACATGTTTGTATCCTCTTTTAATTTCTTTATCTCTAATATAATTTTCTAATAAATTCCACATGATGAATCCATTTGGTAAATACATTGGTAACCCTTTACCTACAAGGTCATCTATTAAGAATATTCCTAAGTCTTTTCCTATTTTTCTATGATCTCTTTCTTTTGCTTCTTCTAATTCTTTTATATGAGCTTCTAAATCTTCTGGAGTTTCAAAACAAACGCCATAGATTCTTTGTAACATCTTGTTGTTAGCATCACCTTTCCAATAAGCTCCACTAACTTTTAATAATTTAAAATTCTTTAATACTTTTGTATTTTCTACATGAGGTCCTCTACATAAATCAGTAAAATCTCCTTGAGAATAAGTTGAAATTGTAGTTTCGTTTTCATCCATTCTAGAAATTAAATCTACTTTATATGGATCATCTTTAAATTCTTTAAGTGCTTCTTCTTTAGATATTTCTTTTCGAATGATGTTTTTAGCATCTTTTGCACACTTTTTCATTTCTTTTTCTATTTTTGGTAAATCTTCTTCAACAATTACTTTGTCTCCTAGATCTATATCATAATAGAATCCTTCTTCTATAACAGGTCCTACCCAGAACTTAGCTTCTGGATATAGATGTTTTACTGCTTGTGCAAGTAAATGTGCACAAGAATGGTTTAATTTATTTAGTTTTTCATCTTCTTTTATGTTTATCATTTTTCTCTTCTCCTTCTTTTAAATAAATTTTTAATTATATTTTTACATCTTCTGGATTTACTGGTTCGTCTAATTACCTCTTCTTGACGTAATTCTTCTTTCATTAATCTATCCATTATTTCCATACTATCTCTAGAATGATTTCCATCAATTATATCTCTTTCCATATAATCACCTCAATAAAAAAACTCCTATTAATATAGGAGTGAATTACACGGTACCATCCTTGGTTTTACTTAATTGATATAACGGTTTCCCGGAATGGAATTATCCTCCATTCTACTACAAAAGTAGTAATAGATAAGTCTTTTAATTCATTCTCACCTAACATGAACTCTCTTGGTAAAAGATACTTTCTATCTCGTCTTTTGTCAACGTAATTAACTAGATTGTAGCACTATTCTTTTTATTTTGCAACTATCTCGAATTCCATGATGGTGGAACATCCATTACAGATCCAGCTCCATAGAAGCCTTCTCTGTATCTTCTTTTTACATAGCTGAATAGATTTCCGTTTGCTCCACAACTGAAATTTGTTCTATTGAAATCACAATCATCTGCTACTACTAGGTGTAGATGTACTCCTGTTGATAGTCCTGTTGTTCCCATTTGACCTAGCGCATCATTTATTGTTACAGGTTTTCCAACATATAAATCACTAGCGTATCTTGATAGATGGGCATATAAAGATGTATATACTCTTCCATCAACTTCATGTCTTACTGTTACTATTAGTGCTCCATAGTTATCTCTATAGATGCTTGATATAGTTCCGTTTGCTATCGGAAATATAATTTCATTTTGACCATTTGGTGAAGTTATATCATATGCAGCATGACCATATGATGGATATTGGCTTATATTACCATTATTTGTAGGTAAGTACCAAATTCTTTCAGGTTGTTTTATTTCTTCTTTTTTTTCTTCTGTAATATTTAAGCTATATTCTTCTACTTCACCTAATCTAGTTCTTGGTGATGTTCTAGTTAACATACTTAGTATATTAGTATCTCCTCTAATAGTAGAATTATTAGTTCTAGCCATATCTTTTGTATTTATATATTCAAATTCAAATATATTATTATCATTTTTTAATACGGGTAATAAATATATAGTAATAGAACAAGCAAATACAAATACAGATAAAAATATTATTAGTTTTCCATTTCTAATATATCTATCTTCCATATTTCTTCTCCTCAAAACGGGTATATTTTATAATAAATTTCAATAAAAGTCAATTTTTGAGGATTATCTATTAAAAAAAAGCACTTCTTATTAGAAGTGTTTTAAATTATATTCTTTTTGTATGTGTTTCCATAGATTTTTCTTGTTGTAATAATTGTTCATATGTATATACATTGATTGTTCTATTTTCTAAATCTTTTTGTTCTTGAATAACTGCATTTACTGTATTAGCTGTTAATCCATCTATTAGGCCATATGGTTCACCTGTGTCTTTATTAATAAAACCGAATGATCCTTCTTCATCTGATCCTATCCATCTTATTTCAACATCTTCTGGATTGAATCCATAAATATCAGAATAATCTTCTTTGATAGTTAATAGTTGATCTGCTATTCTTTCATTATAATCAGTAACATCAACTATGTATGAAGTGTTTGCATTTATATTTTCACCTGTATTTTCCACAACTACATATTCATCAAAAATGTATTCATCCATATTAGCTAACCATTGTGTAGTATTTAATGCATTCTTATCTGAGAATACTGACATGTATGGTCCTCTAATAATAGTATTTTCATTATCAATATCTCCTACTAGATATGCTTCATTACCTTCAGGAATTTTGTTTCCTATAACAACTTCATATATTTCTTTATGTAAATCATATATTATACCTAGCGCTCTATTACATTTGTTACAAGTTTCCATATCTTTATTATCAATTGCATCTATATATGTTGTAATTATCTTAGAAATTGAACCTGTTAAATTATCTATATGTTCAGCTTCTTCAGTACTCATCTCATTACCAGAAGCTATTAATCTTTGTGATAATGTTTCATCTTCTAAAATCTCTTTAAGTTTAGCGTCAGCATTTTTTAATGAATCATACATTATTTCTGAATCAGTTCCATTGTCATATTCTTCTCCAATTAAATCAGGATTTGGTAACTCTTCATGTACATTTGTTTCATCCGGTATAATCTCCTTTACTGAATCATATAAATCACCGTTACTGTTTGAGTAATCATCATCAAAATCAACTACATGTCCTTTGAAATCTTTTTCATTAACTGGTTTATCATTTGTAGGATCATCATCATTATTCATTGCTATTTGTTCATTAGCAGCTTTGACTTCTTGTTCAAATTGTCTATCTTTATAATCATTGCATCCAGATAATGTTAATGAAATTGCTGTAACAAAAAATATTGTAGATAAATATTTTCTCTTCATTTTTTATTCCCCCTAAAGCAAGCAAATTATACCACAAAAATGTAATTTTGTAAACAATCAATTAAAAAAAGCACACCTTACGTATGCTTTATTTTTGCTGTCTTCTTTTTACCATAGATCTTTTTACGCCGTCTATAAATAGATTATTTCTTGTTTCTCTTTGATTTAGAACTTCTTTTTTACCCATTATTTCTTGTTCTAATGCATATAATTCATCGTCTGTAGGTTCTCTATCAAAGCAAACTTCTAAACCGCGTTCAACAATCAAGCCT
>ONIZ01000009.1 GCA_900317975.1 uncultured Bacillota bacterium | reverse complement strand
ATAATAGGAATAGTACTATCATCAGTTACTATGTTATTAGCAATGAATACTTTAATAAAAAATCAAAAAAAGAATATTGGTATGATGAGAGTATTTGGTTATCAAATGAGTGATTGTAGAAAATATATATTAGATAGTTATAGAGTTGTTTCTTACATTGGTTTTGCTTTAGGTACATTATATCAATATTATTTATTAAAAATAATGGTAGAAGTAGTCTTTAAAGATATTGAAGTACCTGAATATAAATTTAATTTTAAAGTATTCTTTATTACACTGGCTATATTTAATATTGTTTATGAATTATTAATTAGATATTATTCTAAAAAATTGAATAAAATACCAATAAAAGAAATAATGCTTGATTCTATATAAAAATTGCCATATGTCCAAGCAATTATTTTAAAAATGTTGATTACAGAATATTTAAGAACATATAAATGGTATAAATTTAGACAGATTAGTACAAAATCTGCCTTTTTTATGCTATAATTTTAATGATTTTATAAAAGGAGTTGATCCAAATGAATAACGAAAATAAAACTAATATCTATCTAACCCCTAATAGAAATCCTTATAAAATAAAGGAAAATTAAAAACTAGATCTTGCATCTTTTATATAAAAAGAAAGTAAAAATTGACAAAAAACATCTAAAATCACTAAAAATGGTGATTTTTTTATATATTTTTGATAAGGTGATGTTTCCGGCTAACCCCATTATAAAATAAGGACTTTTCAACTTTTACTGAGTGTTCGAAAAATAGTAATCTTACGAACACTTAAATAACGAAAATTATGGTATAATTCTTAATAGAAGAGGTGATTATATGAATAAATTATTTGAAAAGAATAGAAAACTTATTCCACTATCAGCTGTTGCTTTATTGTTTTTATCTTCCTTAATTGAAGTTATATTGTTATTAGTAGTACCTGAAAGTTTGATTTCTTCCACTGTGCCAAAAATAATTTTTTCAACTACGATAAAATTTATTATGTCAGCAATTTTTATTTTTATAATATTAAAACTATATAAATTAAAAATTGGATTTGGAAAGAAATCTCTTGTAAAAGGAATATTCTGGTTTGGGTCAATGTTATGTATTGCTAGTATGTTTAATTTTTTAGGTGGTTATCAAAATCCTGAAATAAGTTTTATACAAGCATTACCAATGATTATAATGTTTTTAGTTTTTGCTTTAAGTGTTGGTCTTTATGAAGAAATTGTATTTAGAGGTTTTATCTTTAGTTTATTTAGAAAATACTTTGGCGAGAGTAAAAAAGGAATATACACATCAGTATTGTTATCAGCACTTATATTCGGATGTGTTCATTTTCTAAATCTTATTGTGTATCCAGACCTTATTATAACAACAATTGCACAAGTTATTTCTGCATCATTTGTTGGTGTATTGTTTGCTGTAATATATTTTCGTACTGAAAACTTGCTTCCTTGTATAATACTTCATACAATATTTGATTTCGCTGGTTATTTTTGGTTTAGTTTTGCAAAAGATATTGATAAAATGATGAATGTGGCAAATACAACAGATACTAATATTGGTGCTGGAATTATTAATATAGCACTTTGTTCATTATTTGTAATTTCAGGATTATTGCAATTAAGAAAAGTATTTAAAAATAAGAAACTTAATAGTATCGAAGATAAAAGATAATGATTGCTCGTAAGATTAAGATATATAGAACGGATGAAAATCCGTTTTTGTATGGTATAATTTTATATAGAGGTTGATATTATGGATAGACCAGAATTAAATAATCAATTAGATAGTAAAACGTTTAGAGAATATTATTATTTAAAAGAAGAACTTATTGATTTTTGTAAAAAAAATGATTTACAAACTACGGGTTGTAAAATTGAACTAACTGATAGAATATCAAAGTTTCTTGATACAGGAGAAAGAATTTTTAAAGTATATGATTCTAGAAGAACAAAAATAATAGATGAAATCACTCTTGAAAGCATTATAGAAGATAATTTTGTATGTTCTGAAAAGCATAGAGCATTTTATAAAAAAGAGATAGGTAAAAGTTTTTCGTTTAATGTTTTATTTCAAAAGTGGTTAAAAAGTAATGCGGGAAAAACTTACAAAGATTCAATAGAAGCATACTATAAAATATTAGAAGATAAGAAAAATAATAAAACTACTATTGATAAACAATTTGAGTACAATACCTATATAAGAGATTTTTTTAATGATAATAAAGATAAAACATTAGATGATGCTATTAAATGTTGGAAATATAAAAAGAGTTTAAAAGGCTCCAATAAATATGAAAAGGAAGATCTTAAAATTTTATAATTAGAATGATCGGAAGATTAAGATATTACGATTTACCATATGACCTGGCAACTGTAACTCAAAAAATGATGTTGCAATAACTAACCCCCAAAAATTGATTTAAAAATGGATGAAATTATACTAAATTTCGTCTTTTTTATGCTATAATTGAATAGAAATGGAGTGATTCCTATGGATAATAAAACTAATATAAACTGCTTGAGCATGATTTATCTAACCCCTTTAACAAATCCTTATAAAATAAGAGGAAATTAAAAACTAGAAAAATTGACAAAAAACACCTAAAATCACTAAAAATGGTGCTTTTTTTATATATTTTTGATAAGGTGATGTTTCCAGCTAACCCCATTATAAAATAAGGGCTTTTCAACTTTTACTGAGTGTTAAAAAAATAGTAATCTTGCGATGAGCAAGAAAGATAAAAAGTATGATATAATATATTAGAAGGAGTTTATTATATGAATAAATTAATAAAAGATTATTTATCAATTACATTTTTAATAATGATTATTTGTTGGGGAACATTAATAGTTTGCAGTATAAATGGAATTATATTAAAAGATAATCCATTGTTATATGTTCCATATTTGATTGGTGGTTGGTCTCCAACTATTGCTTCTTATATATCACTAAAGAAAAATAATCAAATTAAAGGATTTAAAGATTGGATTAAACATATTTTTGATTTCAAACATAATCTATTATCCTATTTAATGGTGATATTTTTAGGTGTAGTATATATTTTACCTCAAATATTTATTTCAGGATATGAAAGTGGTTTTCCTTTATATGCAATTGTTCTTATGATACCCATAATGTTAATTGGTGGTGGATTAGAAGAAGCTGGATGGAGATATATTTTACAATCTGAATTAGAAAAAAAACATAATTTTCTTTTATCAACATTAGTTGTCAGTGCTATATGGTGGTTATGGCATTTACCTTTATTCTTTATTCAAGGAGTTGCCCAATATGGACAAAACTATTTTGCTTTTGGAATAAGTGTATTAGGTTTAGCTTTTTCTCTAGCAAGTATTAGAAAAAATACTAATAGCGTATGTTTATGTGTATTATTACATTGTATTGTAAATTCATTAAGTGGTATATATATAATTAATGAAAATATTATTGGTAGTTTAGTAACATCAATTATATTAGTAATAATGTCACTAGTTCTAGTTAAAATAAATAATAAGAAAAAGATTTTTAATTAGTAGAATAATCGCAAGATTAAGATATTGCGAACTGATGAGTAGGAGAAATCCTACTTTTTGTTATATAGTAGTGAAATTAGATGGAATTATACTAAATTTCGTCTTTTTTATGCTATAATTGAATAGAAATGGAGTGATTCCTATGGATAATAAAACTAATATCAACTGGTTGGTAACGTTTTATTCAAACTCTAGAGGAAATCATTATATTTAGAGGCTTTGCAAGATTTTAGATCTTGCTTTTTTTATTCAGAAAAATAGTAAAAGTTGGTATTTTTGCTAAAAACATTGTTTTTTTAGTAATTTTTGACTAGGAATTGAAGAATTGGTAACATCTAGTCAAACCCTTACTTATAAATGCAGTTATAATTGCTCATAAAATAAATAATGTTCCAAACTCTTTATATGTTTACTTTTAAGAATATTTAGTCTATAATAAGGTATGAAAAGTATAACTAGTTATACTCAAAGGAGGCATATATGAAAGATAAGTTTGTAGGTATTGCTAAAGTTGGTGAAAAAGGACAAATAGTAATTCCTAAAGAAGCAAGAGATATGTTTGATATTAAGCCAGGAGATTCAGTTGTTGTTTTATGTGACAAAAAGAAAGGAATGGCTATTGTTAAATCTGAAGTGTTAGAAGATACTATGGATAAAGTATTGCCAGATTAGGATAAATAATTATGAGTAAAAGAAAGCATTATTTAGATAATATAAGGTGGATTACCTTATGTGTTGTAATTCTATATCATGTGTTTTATATATTTAATTCAAGTGGTGTAATATCAAATATAGGAGTAAAAGGAATAAAAGAACTTGATGCTATATGTGTATTTACATATCCATGGATCATGTGTTTATTGTTTGTAGTATCAGGTATTTCAACAAAATATTCTTTAAAAAATAAAAGTAACAAAGAATTTATTAAAGATAGATCCAAAAGAATACTAGTTCCAAGTATTGTAGGTATATTTGCATATGGTTGGATAAGTGGATGGATAACAAATTATTATGGCGATATATTTGCAGGTAATGGAAATATGATTCCAGGTCCTATAAAATATTTAATATTTTCATTAATTGGAATTGGACCATTATGGTATGCTCATGTATTATTTATAGCATCATTATTAATTGTTTTAATCAGAAAAATTGATAAAAAACAAAGATTAGATAATCTATTTAACAAAATTAATTTACCAATATTATTCTTATTATTTTTAGTAGTATGGGGTACTTCATTTATATTAAATACACCAGTTGTTACAGTATATAGATGGGGAATATATTTATTGATGTTTATACTAGGTTACTATGTGTTTTCAAATGATAAGATTATTCAAAAATTAGAAAGTATTGCAATACCATTAGGAATAACAACATTTATTTTTGGAATTGTATTTACAATAATAAACTATGGAGCCAACTTTGGATCTAATGAATTTTTAACTAACATATTTACAAATATTTATATATGGTTAGTAATTTTATCAGCATTTGGTATTAGTAAAAAGTATTTAGATATAAAAAATAAATTCACTGACTATATGAATAAAAATAATTTTAGTTTTTATGTTTTACATTATACAATACAAATAGTTATATCATTTATTTTAGTTGAATATATTAAGTTTGATAACTTCATATTTAATTATATAATCTTAATTTTAGGAACAATAATTATATTACCTTTAATGACTGAAATATTAAAAAGAATACCTATTGTTAATAGATTATTACTTGGTATAGTAAAAAAATAAAATAGTTCGGAAACTTTTGATTTTGCGAACAGCCATATGTCCTGATAATGTTGATATAATAATTGATAACGTTTTATTCAAACCCTAAAAATAGATATAAAAAGCGGTAGATTTATACAAAATTTGCCGTTTTTATGTTATAATTTGAGTGATTTAAGTGTTAGGAAGTGATTCTTATGAATGAAAATAAAACTAATATAAATTGGTTGATTACGATTTATTTAACCCCTTTAAGAAATCCTTTATTTACAAGGCTTTATGAAAATTAATATCTTGCATGTTTTATATAAAAATATGTTAAAATAGATAAAAATTAGTAAAAAATGACTATTTATAGTATAAAAAGTGATAGGAATTAATAAGGTGATTACACCTTTTAACCCTCCTAGAAAAAATGAGGTGATAATATGATTTTTAATGGAACAAAAGAATTAGAAACAGAATATACTATTCATGGGATACATAAAAGTGAAATGGTGACTAAAAATGTTTATGATAAATGGATTGAAGAATATAATGATCCTAAAACATTAAGATGGATGATAGTATTAAAAGATACTAATGAACAAATAGGTACAATCGATATAAATAATACATGGTCTAAGTATGGATGTGTCGAACCAGGATATATTATTGCAAGAAAACATTGGAAAAAAGGATATGCTACTGAAGCAACAATGACTGTAATAAAATATCTTTTTGATGAATGTGATGTTCAAACGATTTATTCTGAATTCATGGAAGATAATATTGCTTCTGGTAGGGTAATGCAAAAATGTGGAATGATACAAGAAGGAAGACTAAGAAATAGGTGTGAGGATAAGGCAGGTAAAAGACAAGACTTATTGTCTTATTCAATTACTAGAGATGAATTCTATGAAAAATTTAAAGGAGTTGATCCAAATGAATGAAAATAAAACTAATATAAATTGGTTGATAACAATTTAGTCAAGATCACTCCTAAATCCTTATAATATAAGGAAAAATTCAAAAATAAATCTTACATGTTTTATATAAGAATATGTTGAAATAAGTAAAAAAAAGTTAAAATTAAGTGTTTTTAAGCAAAAATTGCTTAGGAATTGATATGGTGAGAACAGCTAGTCAAGACCAGAAAAAGAGGTGATAATATGAAGTGTATTCTTACAAGTTATATTGATTTATATGATAAAGATGAAGATGGTAATAGAATTGCTAAAAATTTTGGAAACAATAATAAAATATTAGATAATATTAAAAAGTATGTAAAAAAATATGAAAATTTTTTATTTGTCGCGAGTAATGAATTTGATAATGAAGCAACTGATGTATATGCTAATGTGACATTTGAATCATTTAATATGACATTGCCTTTTGAAAACTATTATATTCTGGATTCACGTACAGAAGATATTGCAGATGAATTAATTCAAAAAGCTGATTTAATATTCTTATGTGGTGGTCATGTACCTACTCAAAATAAGTTTTTCAATAATATTAATTTGAAAGAAAAAATCAAAAGTACTAATGCACTTATAATTGGTGGTTCGGCAGGTGCTATGAATATGGCTGATACAGTTTATTGTCCACCTGAATTAGAAGGAGAAGCTATAGATCCTAAATTTAATAAAGTATATAAAGGTTTAGGATTAACCAATATTAATGTGTTTCCACATTATGATGAATTAAAAGATTATCTGGTTGATGAAATACATGTTATAAAAGAAATTGTTATTCCAGATTCCTTTAAATATGATATATATGCAATAAATAATGGTTCATATATATTAATTGATGATAAAAATTACTTATATGGTGAAGCATATTTGATTAAAGATGGTAAAATAGAAAAAATAAATGAAAATGATAAAATAAAACAAATTTAAAGGAGTTGATCCAAATGAATGAAAATAAAACTAATATAAATTGGTTGGTATTGATTTAGTCTAAGTTTCATTCAAACTCCTACAAAATAAAGGAAAAATTAATGTTTAGTAATCACATTTTTTGATAAATAATTACTGGAATGTATGAACAATAACTAAAAAAAGTATCAAAAATAGGATAGTATTTGATACTTGGTATTGACAGTCAAACTTTTAAAAAAGAGGTGAGAATATGGTAGTATTTATTGGATGCTCCAGTTCTAATGATGTAGATAAATTATATATAGAAGAAACAAAAAAACTTGCACAAATGTTATGTGAACACAATTGTACTTTAATGTTTGGCTCATCTGAAGATGGAATGATGGGAACTATATATAAAGTATTTAAAGAAAATAATTGTAAGGTAATATCAGTATTACCAAAAGAAAATTATGGTATGCTACAAGAAGTTGATTCAGATGAAAAAATATTTGTTTCTAAAACTAGTGATCAACTAAAATATCTTGTTAATAATGGAGATATTACTATCATACTTCCAGGTAGTTTTGGAACATTATCTGAATTAATGACCTCTATACAATGTAAAAAACTTGGAGAACATAATAAGCCAATTATTATATTTAATATTAATGGGTTCTATGATAAAATATTAGAACAGTTTGAAAAATTTGAGGAAGAAAAATTTGATTTGTATAATCAGGATAAATTGTATGAAGTAATTAATGATTATAGGGAAATAGAAAAGAATTTAAGCAAAGGAGTTGATCCAAATGAATGAAAATAAAACTAATATAAACTGTTTGATAAAAATTTAGTTCAATAATTCTTAAAAACCTTATAAAATAAAGAAAGAAAGGCATTAGAGTAATTACATTTTTTTAATAAAAAAAACAAAAAACAGCAAAAAAAACACTAAAATGTATAAAAAGTAGAATAGTAATTAAAGGGTGGTCATGACGGTCAAACTTATAAAAATCATAATAGTGGGTTCAGACCTGCTTTTTTTATGGTATAATAGAAAACAAAAAAAATGGAGGTATTATGAATCTAAAAGTAAAAAATTATAAGAATATTAATAATTTAGATTTAGAAATTGAAGAAGAAAAAGTCAACTATATTTTTGGTATAAGCGGTTCTGGAAAATCATCAATAGTTAGTGCAGTTGTAGGTGATAAATCTGAAAAGAATATTTCTTATGGAAAAAAAGAACAAGATATGGAATTAATTCTATCACCTTCTTTAAAAAGTGATGATTATCTAATATTTAATGAATATACCCATCAAAAATTAATACTAGATAAGCAGAATAATGAAGAAGTATATTCAATATTGTTTGAAAATGATAATAGTTTAGAAACAATAAGAACTGATATAGCAGTACTACTATCAAGCATAAATTCTAAAAGACAAGAACTATTTAATTATGTTCAAAATGTAGAACAAATGATTAAAATCATAAACAAAAGAAAGCTTCCTTCATCTGGGAAATTTTCTACAAGTTCATCTATAGAAAAAATAAAAAGTGAATCGGAAAATCCAAAATATAATCATTATACAAACTTTATTCATAATCATGGATTGAGTTATGTTCAATGGATAGAAACTGGAACACATTTTGAGGAATTTGAAAATGGGAAATGCCCATTTTGCATTAGAAAGATGAGCGAATATAGAGTTGATAAAATATCAGATATAATAAATATTAAGCCCGAACAATATAGTATTATTTCTGACTCACAGGATATATTAAACAAAATTGGTGTGGATGTTCCAAATTTTTCATATAAGAGGGAAATATCAAAATTAGAAAAAGATTTGTATGATGCTATAAATAATAAGAATATTATAGAAGAATTATATATGATGGTTGACTCATACAATTTAGATACATTAGATATTGGTGCTATACATAAAGTATCATTTTCAAAATCATTGAGTGAACTTTTTCCAGATGCAAAACAGATAATTGATGATTTTAATAGTAATCTTATTGAGTTGAAGAAAAAATTGGGTAATATAAAGCAAAAAACATCGAAACTTATTGGAAAGAATTTAAAGAAATTAAATGATTATTTATCTAAATTTTCTATTCCGTATGAGTTTGAAATTGATAAGTATAATACATCAACAAAAACAGCAACTATACTATTAGTCAGTAAAAAAGAAAAGAACCATGAAGATAGGACGGATAATCTGTCATATGGTGAAAAAAATATCATTTCATTACTGTTGTTTTTGGTAAGTTCAAAAAAGAAAATGATAATAATTGATGATCCTGCTTCTTCATATGATGAAAATAGAAGAAAAGTTATTTATGAACTTATATATGAATTCCACTCGAATCAGACTTACATCATATTATCTCATGACCAAGTTTTTATAAAATATGCTATGTTAGGTTTATCAACAAAAAAATATCTGGACAAGACTGGAAAAATTCTTTGTTTAGAAAATAATAAAGGTGAATGTAGTACAAAAGATATAGTAGAAAGTGATTTTGATAGTCTTCAAAATCAAATTACTGCTTTTATACATGGTATGAAAAATTTATCATATTATAGAAAAATTATTAATTTACGTATTTTAGCCGAATTAAATAAAAGTAACAAAAAAAATGATAAATTAATATATTCATATCTTTCTGCTATTCTTCATAATACTAAAAAAATTGACATTCTTGCTCAATTAAGCGAACAAAATATTAGTGAAAAAGATGTTTTGAAGTTAATAGATAAACGCTATAAAATATTGTTACCTGAAGTTCCAGATGATATTTATTATGACTTTGATTATGAACAATTAACTACATTTGAAAAGATTGCATATAAAAGAGAACAATATCGCTTGGAGAGAGGAGCAAAAAGAAAAAAATCATTTATTGAAAAAGAATTTGATGATATTATTCATCTAAATGATAGATATTTTGTATCTTTGGATCCATATAAATTTGATGTATATTCTGAAAATATATATGAAAATATATAATAATTCTACATTTAACGGATTTTTATCCGTTTTTTTGTGTTTAAAAGGAGCTTTATATGAAAGAAGAAATAATAGAATTGAATATAAAAGATATCATAGATTTTCCTAATCATCCATTTAAGATTATTGATGACTCTAACTATGAAGAATTAAGAAATAGTATTATAGAAAGCGGCATATTAGTTCCTGCTATTGTTCGAAGATTAGATAATGGAAAATTTGAAATGTTATCAGGACATAGACGAAAAAAAATATGTGAAGAACAAGGAATAAAAAGAATACCATGTATAGTTAAATCTTTATCAAATCAAGAAGCTATTATCTTAATGGTTGATTCTAATCTACAAAGAGACAAGATTTTACCAAGTGAAAAAGCAATGGCATATAAAATGAAATATGATGTTTTAAAAGAACAAGGTAAAACATTGTTCCCATCGGGAACAAGTTCTGAACTGAATGATACTAAAACTCAGGTATATAGATATATAAGATTGAATAATTTAATACCAGAATTATTACAGTTAGTAGATGATACTGTATTAAAGGATAAACGTTCAGCATTAACAATGGGATTAAGGCCTGCTGTGGAACTTTCTTATTTAGATAAAGAAGATCAAGAGTTGGTTTATGATGAAATAAGTTATGAGGATTTAACTCCTAGTCATGTTCAGGCAAAAAGAATTAGAGAGTTAGGTGAAAAAGGAAAATTAAATATAGAAGCTTTAGAAGAAATATTTTTAGAACCTAAACCTAATCAAATAAAAAGAATATCTTTTAATGAAGAAAAACTCAGAAGAGTATTACCGAAAGATATTAAAGATTACAAAATTGAAGCATATGTTTTAAATGCTGTTGAAAATTATTCCAAAATGTTAGCTATTGAAAGGGGTGATGACTATGATTTAGAAATTTAGCACCTTTTTATTTTATGACAATTATTACTATAATTGTGGTAAGAGGTGAAATAGAATGAGAAAAAAATTTTTCTTTATTCTTACATCTATGATTTTACTTATTGTTTTTATATTTGTTTTTTATATTTTTCTGTGTAAAAATTCTGAATCAAATAGTATTGATAATGAAGTAAAAACAACAGGAAAGATAAAAAAGGAAATAACTAAGAAAGAAGATGATTATAATGAATCTACTAAAGATGATGAAGTCAGTATCAAGGATGATGATACTAACAATTATAGTAATAATGTTTCTACTAGTAAAAGTAGTAAAAATAATATGGAGTCTAATCATACAAGTAACTCTAATGTCATAAATAATAATTCTAATAAGGAATCAAATAGCAATTTAACTTCTGAAAGTTCAAATAATAATCAAACTAATAATGAACCAGTTCCAGTAGAACCAGTTAGAGAATTAACTGAATGGGAGAAGTTAGGAATAAGTGAATATGATTATTACAATACTCCTAGTGAAAATGAAGGAGAACTTGCTTTTAAAGGAAGTACTGGTCTATGTCAAAATGAAATAAATAGACTGGTTAATCAATATTATGATTCTGGAATAGATGGTGGTAACTATTATACTGTAAATGGAAAATATACACATGCATATTTAGGATGTGGTATTAAGATGTATATGAATGGAAATACATATACATATAGTCAAATAAAATCTATGGGATTTAATTAAGCACATATGTGCTTTTTTTTGTTAAAAGAAAGGAAAATATTATGGAAAAATTAAAGAATAGTTTATTTAATTTAATAATGATTGCTGTTACATTGTTAAGTACTTTTTCAACTTTAAATGTAAAGGCATATACTACACAAGATACGTTATATCAAGATGATAATTATAAGTGGTGGGTAGCTATCTATAATAGAGCAAATACTCATATGGTTGCTACTCAAGAATCAATGCTTAGAAGAGCATCAGATAATAAACCTGTATATTGTATTCAAGCACCAATCCAATTTAATAATGGAAGTGCAGTAAATGGAGTTGTTGATACAAACACTATGGTTTCAATGTCAGGTCTATCTGCAGAACAAGTAGAACGAATTAAATTAATAGCATATTATGGATATGGGTATGGAAATCATAATTCTCCAGAATGGTATTATGCAACTCAATTATTAATTTGGGCAAATGTTAATCCAGGATATGTTTATGCTATTGCAGATGGAGACTATAGTCTTACACCTTCAACAAGATATGATGGATATTATAATGAAATTAACTCATTAGTTAATAATCATACAACTGCACCAAGTTTTGCTAGACAAACATTTGAAATGAAGAATGGTGAAACTTTAACAATTAATGATAGTAATAATGTTTTATCAAAATTTTATGAAGGAACAGAAACAGATAATTATACAGCAGTTATTAATGGTAATAATTTAGTTGTAACAGCTAAAAGAGGTTATGAAGGAACAATTAATTTAAATGTTAAATCAAATGATAATCCTCCTATGCTATACGAAGGAGCTAATCAATTGTGTATGTCAGCTGGAGATCCAGTTATGATGATGGCAAGATTAAACTTAATTGTTAAAACTCATTTTGAAGGTTATAAAGTTTATGGAGATAAATCTACTGGTACTTATAGACCTGAAAAAGATGCTGTATTTGAAATTTATAATAATTCTACAAATGAATTAATAACAACTTTAACTTCTAATGAAAATGGTGTTATTGAATATGAGCTTAGATTAGGTGAATATAGAATACATCAAACACAAGGAAAAAAAGGATATAAGCTAGTTGATGATTATATTTTAACTGTAGATGGAAGTAATTCTAAAGAAGTAATATATTTTCAAAATAATGCAATTAAAGGTGGATTAGAATTTAATAAAACAGACATGAGTGAATCTAAACCATTACCAAATACTTTAATTGAAATCTATAATGCTGATACTGATGAATTAGTATATAGTGAAAGAACAGATGAAAATGGAAAAATTATAATAAATAACATTAAATATGGTAAATACTATATTTTAGAGAAAGAAGCTCCGAAAGGATATCAATTAAATACAGAAAAAATGTACTTTGAAATCAAAGAAGATGGAGAAATAGTAAAAGCTACTATGAAAGATGAACAAATTGTAGAAGTACCAGATACATCTAAGAATGAATTCCCTGTACTTGAAACAGTATCATTATTTATTTCATTAACAGGATTAGGAATATTAATGTATGCAAAGAAAAGAAAAAAGAAATAAACTAATAATTATTGGAATATTACTATTGCTGATAGGGGTGGTGTTCGGTGCTACCTCTTTTCTTTGCAACTATCATAATAAACAAGTTGAAGATAGAAAAGTAGATGAGTTTATTGAAAATAGTTCAATAGAAAATAATGATACTAATGATCTAGTTATTGCAGAAGAAGAATCTAAAGTAGAAGTAACTCCAGTTCAATATAGTATGGTAATTGAAATACCAAAAATGAATTTAAAAAAAGGTTTATATGATATTAATTCAAAATATAATAATGTTGATTATAATATTCAAATTATTAAAGAATCAGATATGCCAAACAAAGAAAATGGAAATTTGATTCTTGCAGGACACAATGGAAATTCAAATATTTCTTATTTTGATAATCTAAACACTTTGTCTAATGGCGATAGTGTTTTTATTTTTTATGAAGGAAAAAAATATACTTATAAAATTTTTGATAATTATGAGATAGAAAAAAATGGAAAAGTATCTATTCATGGTTACTCAAAAAAAACAACTATTACATTAATTAGTTGTAAGAAAAATACAAAGGATAAACAGATTGTTTATATAGGTGAACAAGTAAATAGTGTTGTCTATTAAGGAGGTATAAAGTGGAAAAATTTAATATTAGAAAAATAGAAGGATACACAATTATGTCTAACCATCATTTAAGAGATCAAAACTTATCACACTCTGCTAGAGGATTACTATCGTTCTTGTTATCACTTCCTGAAAATTGGGATTATTCATTTAATGGATTAGTTGCTATTAGTAAAGAAGGCAAAGATGCAGTTAGAAGTATGATTAACGAATTAAAAGAGGCTAAATACATCAAAATAAGCCAATATAGAGACGAAAAAGGATGGTTTAAGTCAAAATATGATGTTTATGAATATCCCTATGATATGACTTTAAAAATGACTAATTATCGGACACCTGCTTTTCCAGTACCGGATAAACCAATGTCGGATGAACCAATACCGGATAAACCGATGATGGAAAATCCGCCACAAATAATTAATAAAGAAATAAATAATAAAGAAACAATTACTAAAAAAATAAATAATAAAGAAAATAATAAGGCCATGCAAGGTCTTTCCAAGGCCTTAAATGAAAATAATATTGAGAGTAAGGATAAGGTTTTAATAGATGAAGATTTATTAAATTATGAATGGTGGAAACATGATGATGATTATGAATTATAGGGAAGGAGGTGATGATTATTGGATCAATTAAGGGGATTACTGGTAAAACCCAATAAATTACCGGAAGAAATAACTTTTGATAATTCATTAGAAAAAAAGCAAGAACTTGTTGAAGGCTATATTGAATATGCATATTCTGATGATTTTCCAGATGTTGCATTTATCTGTAATGAAGAGGGGAAGATAAATGGATTACCATATAATCGTGATATTGGTCATGATATTATTGCAGGTAATTTTATTATTATTTCAAGTAATGTTGAAGATGGAGAAGATGTTTCTTTATCTGATAAACAAATTGAAAAATACAAAAAAATCTTCAATGATAAGTCTATTGAAGATACAAACATAAAAATAACAAATATAATTTTACAAAATAATGGATTTGAAATATAGAAAGAGAGGTAGATAAAAATGTTAAATCAAATTATATTAGTAGGAAGACTTACAAGAAATATAGAAGTTCATGAAACTGAAAATGGAGGAAAAGTTGCAACTTTATCATTAGCAATTCCAAGGAGTTTTAAAAATGCTGAAGGAAACTATGATACAGATTTTGTAGATTGTACTGCATTTGATGTAGTTGCTGAAAATACTTCTGAGTATTGTCGAAAAGGAGATATAGTTGGAGTTAAAGGAAGAATCCAAACTAGAGAAGAAGAGGTTGATGGCAACAAACAATATACAAAACAAATAGTTGCTGAAAAAGTTACATTCTTATCTAGTAAAAAAGAAAAAGAAGATGAAAATGAAACTTCTAAAGATAATGATGATGAAATGGAAATGTAATTTATGAAAATAAAAGCAAAGAAAAAGAGCTATTTGCCGGTCAGCAAAATAACTCTAATGTTATTTTAGCACACTATTCTTTGCTTTTTAATTATTAATTGAGGAGTGGGTTTATGTTAAATTATTTTAATTTATTAAAAATACAACATCTTGAAGGTGGTTCATATAATATTGATTCAATCATCAAGGCGATTCAGACTTTTTCTAATTGGGCTCTTAGAGTTGGAATTGCATTATCTGGTGTAGCATTAATTATTGGATTTATTTTATATGCAGTAGTTGATGTTGATCAAAAACAAAGAGTAAAGCAAAGAATCATTCAAAGTATGTTTGGAATAGTTGGTATTATACTTGCTATTTCATTAGTTAATTTAATAATTGATTTATTCTAGAGGTTAGAGATGTTAAATAAAGCACTAGATTTACTTAGAACTTTAGGTTGGTATATAGTAGATTTTATTTACTCTTTAATTGATAGCTTATTCGATGTTTTAAAGAGCCTAAATGCTTTTGATATTGTAAATAGTATAGCAAAGAATAGTATTTTTTCTAATTTTTATACTGGAGTTATTGCGATAGCTCTTACATTATTAGGATTATTCACAATAACAAGATTTATAAAGAAAGTATTAAATCCAGATGAAGAAATGCCAGCAGGAAAAATATATAAAGAAGTTGCTATATGTGGAATACTTATAATTATGAGTACTTTTTTATTTGCACAAGCATCAACTTTTTCAATCAAATTAGCAGGATTTACTGGAAGTATATTTGAACAAAATAATATATCTTTGTCAGATTCTATGTTGACTATGTATATTGATTATTCAGAAGGTTATAAAGCAACAGATGATTTTAAGAATGAAGATATATCTAAATACATTAAAAATGATAAATTTACAAAAAAGAAGATGTATAACGATAAATATGTTACAGATGATAAATGGATTTTACCAGATGAAGAAGATTACAAGTATTCTATTAACTGGATCATGGCTATTCTAGTAGGAGGTTTTTTCTTATACTCATTATTCTTTAGTGGAATGATGTTAGCAAGAAGGCAAATTGAATTCTTATTCTTATTTACGATAAGTCCAATTATATTTGCAACATCAGTTGGTAATAAAGAAAGAAGAAGTGCTGTTTTTCAACAATTAGTTTCATTAATTTTACAAGGTGCTGTTATTATGTTAATCATTACATTAACAGCTTTAATAATGCAACAGATAAATGATACAACATTCTTTACTAATACATTTAAAGATATATTAATCAAAACTATTTTATACATTGGATGTGGTTCATTTTTATTAACAGGATCTCAAGTAGTTAATCGCTTCATTGGAGGAAATGTATCAGCAAATAGTGGAAGAGAACAATTAATGGCTATGATGGGATTCGGTCAAAGTATGGGTGCAGTTGCAAGTGTTGGAGGTTTAGCAACAGCAGGGGCAGGATTATTAGGAGCAGGAGCAACTTTAAAGGGAGCTTCAGTAGCTTCATCTGCTGGAAACTCTGCAATGCAAAAAATAGGTAATGCACTTAGTTCATTTGGATCTAAGATAGGTGGAAATATTGGAGATGCTGGAACTCCTACTATTTCTGGAATTGGAGGTAATCTTCAAGCAATAGGTAGTGTGATGTCGGCATCGGCTTATAGAAGAGCACATCCGGTTGATTCATCAGGAAAGTCTACTTTGAATTCGAGTCAAAAATTATCAAGATTTGCTTCAAATATGATGTCTGCAGGAACTAATTCAATCGGTTCTGCAGTTAATACAGTTCTTCCTACTGGTATGGGAAGACATAGAAGGAGATGATTATTTTGTATATAACTATAAGAAGTGTTAAAAAGACTTTAGGTAAATATATAGAAATGCAAGACTTATATGTTGGATTACCAATTCTTTTTATTTTTTTAATATTATTTTCATTTACTAAATTTAAAATATTTGCATTAGTATTTTTTACAATAGGAGCATTTTTAATGATTCCAATATCTGTATCTAAAAAGAATCGAATGTATAAAATTTTTGGAATGTTATTTATGTATCTTTTGAGAGTAAAAGATTTTACTTATGAAAAAGAGGAGATTGCAAATGGCTAATGATATTAAGAAATTAGAAAAAATTAAAAAAGTAAATGAAAAAACAAATAAATATGAATCAGTTGGAAAAATGAAAAAGAGAATTAAAAACTCTACTTATATGTCTAATATTAAAGATATTAATAATGAGGGATTATTATTGTTAAAGACTGGTGAAGTTGCTTGTATATTAGAAGTAAGTGCAATTGATTTGTCTTTAACAAGTAATCATGAGAAAAATATATTTTTTCAATTGTTTAAATCATTTTATCAAATACCAAAATTAAATATTAGATATTATAAATTAGATGAAAGATTAAATCTTAATGAAAATAAAATTAATCTTGAAAAAAGAATAGAGCAGTTTAAGAATGAAGAGAGTAAACTAAAATTACTTGAAGGTCAATTAGAAAAGATCAGACAATTAGAATATGAAAATAAAACATTAGCTTCAAAATATTTCCTAGTTATAATTGCACAAGATACAAATATATTAAATAAACAAATAGATGAAGTAAAACAAATTTGTATGAATGTTAATCCTAGAATTAATCTTACTAGTGTAGTTAATAAATTAGAAATATATAAGTTTTTATGTAATGTTTATTTATCAAGTAATAGTGTAGATGAATTAGTTTGGTCTGATTTACCTTTGTTAACAAGTCCTATTAATTTTTCAGAAAGAATTGATAGATTAATAATGGATGGAAAAGAAATTCAAATGTTAACGATAAAGAATATTGCTCCCTTTATTAAGAAGTTATTTTTTGAGCAAATATTTAATTATCCAGGTGTTAGAGTATCAATTTCAATAAAAGATTCTTTATCACAAGAAGATTTAATTAAATGGGTAAATGCTCAATATCAATTCTTATTAACTGATAGAAATACAACTAGAAAATTAAGTGATGCGACTGAATTAGATACTCAAAAAGAAAACTTTCAGTATTTAATGCAAGATATTAAAAATGGTAATGAAAAAATTAAAGAGGTTTCATTAGTAATTGTAGTTGAAGGTAATAAAAAGTATAGAGAAGAAACTATCAGAGATTTAAGATTAATAGCAGATGCATATCAAATAAAATTAGATATTCCAAGATGTAGACAAATGGAGGCATGGCAAGTTTATGATATTACTAATAAAAGTTTTAAAGATTATGCTTTTTACTTACCTACATTAACAATTAGTGCTGGATTTCCTTTTACTATGACAAACTTCAATGATTCAACTGGTTATCATATGGGAAGAGATATTCATACAGCTTTACCAATTTACTATGATCAATTTATTTTAAATAGTTCTAGGACATCTCATAATATGGCAATCATTGCTTCAACTGGCGGAGGTAAGTCTTTCACAATGAAGAAAATGATTATTAATGAGTTTGCTAGAAATACAAAAATATTTATATTTGATGCTGAAAGAGAATATAAGTCAATCGTTGAATCAAATGGAGGAGAATATATTGATCTTTATTCAAAAAGTGGAGGAATTATTAATCCATTACAGATTAGATATATAGCTAGTGACGATGAAGAACATTCTGATAAGGAAACAGATTGTCCTTTAGCAAAACATCTAGGTTTTCTTGAAGCTTTCTTTAAAACAGCTTTTGAAAGTATAACTGAAAAAGAATTAGTTATGTTACTTGCAATAGTCGAAAAACTATACAATGAAAAAGGTATATTTAAGAATACATCTATTAATACTTTAGAAAATATGAAACCAGAAGAATATCCGATATTTTCTGATTTATATAATTTCTTACCAAAATATAAAATGACAATTAATTCTGAAGAACAGATTAGAATTATAAATCAATTAGAAATATTATTATCAAGATTTTTAACTGGTACGGACTCATTCTTATTTGATGGATATACAACAGTCAATCTTGAAAATAATTTAATAGCATTTAATTTACAAGAATTACTATATTCTGAGAATCAAAGAATTATTAATACTCAAACATTAAATCTACTTACATTCTTAAATAATAGTATTGTTTCAAATAAGATATTAAATGATAAAAAAGAGGTAAAAGATAGAAAACATATAATGATAATTGCTGATGAATTTCATTTATTTATTGATGATAAAAATCCAGTTATTTTAAGAAACTTTGGTCAACTTGCTAGAAGAATTAGAAAGTATTCTGGTGCTTTAGTAGTAGCAACTCAATCTATAAAGGACTTTGTAGGTAATAGTACAATAATAAGACATGCAACAGCTATCTTTAATAACTGCCAATATCAAATGGTAGGAATGATGAAAGAAGATGATATGTTAGCATATCTGGAATTGTTTAAACAAAATCCTTTAACAGATACGCAAAAGATTTTCTTAATGGAATGTACTCAAGGAGAATTCTTATTTACTATTGATTCTAAACAAAGATTAAGACTTAAAGTTGAAGCAACTGATGAAGAAGTAATCATGATGGGAGAATTAAAATAGTATGGAGAGTGAAATACATGATTATATAACTTATCATGGAAAAGTAACAAATATTCGTGACAATGTTGATAAAGAATATATTTATTTTGATATAGAACAATTTGAATTCTTCATTGATAGTAATGGAAGTAATAGAGTTCGACCAACATATTTTAGTGCAAGAGTATCTAAAAGGATAAATCAATATTTAAAATTAAGTCTAAATATGGATGTTGTTGTTAAAGGTATACCAAAAGCTTATGTAGATAAAAAAGGTTATAGGCAAAACTATATTCATGTAACTGAAATAAATAGTATTGCTATTAAAGATATTATGGAAGAAAAGTATTATGTAGATAAAGATGGCAATGAATATTGGAATGGAAAATTAATATGTGAATCCGAGTCATGGGATATGAATGATCTAGAACAAAAAGCTTTAGCTGATTGGTTAGATAGCTTTAGTTAGGATAAGTATGAAAGATAAAATTAAAAAGAAGTTATTTAAGAAACTAATATTTGGTAGTAGTGCAGGAATGATAATAACATTTATAATTGTTTTAATTCCATGTCTAATGGTTTTAGATTTTTTTGGAGCAGATATAACTGGTAGTGCAGATACAGATGGTGAATTATTAACAGATAATTATGTCATAAATAATAGTGAATATGCACCAAAATATAGAATAGTATTAACTGAAAAATTACATCAAGGGTTAGGTTATGTTCCACTAACAAGAATAGTCTATTTAAGTCAGTCGAATAAATCATATTCAGAATTATATGATGATAATTTAAATAAAGAAACAAATAAATTAAAACCAATAACAACAGTATGTAATGAACCTAAATATAGTTTCTTAAGTGCTTGTAAAGATAATGAAATTAATAAAAGTAATCAATCAAAAAGTGTTCAAGCTAAGCCTTTTGGAAGACCAATAGATTTTAATAAGATGTACAATGTTACGTCTATTTTTATGGAACAAAGAATAGTGTTTGGAAAATATGATGTTCATAATGCGTGGGATTTTTCAGCACCGGATCATACACCTGTATATTCAACATGCAATGGAAAAGTTATATGGGTTAGTTTTACTCAAAGTCAAAATGTAACTAATACATCCGCAACAGGTGGAAATCAAATTAAGATTAATTGCCCTGTAGGAAGTCAAGAATATGTTGTTTGGTATGCTCATCTTTTTCCTGGAAGTAATCTAGTTAGTATAGGCGATTCAGTAACAATTGGACAGCAAATTGCAGAAGTAGGAACGACAGGTTACTCAACTGGCTCCCATCTTCACTACCAAGTTCAGTACAAAGGGAAAGATGTTGATGGAATGAGTTTAATTAACTTTTCTAAATAATGTGTCAGAGTTGCAACGTGAATTTTCGTTGATATATAAAGAAATAATTATATAAATATGAATTTTTGCAACGCAAATTGTGTCAATTTCGCAAGTGTGAAATAAGAAAGGTACACAATATTTCCTTTAATTTATAAGGAAAACTATGTATTGCTGTACCTTTTATCTTATGCCCATTATTTTTAGAATTAAAGATTTAGTAGTTTTGCAACAAAAATGACACATGGAAGGAGGTATATTATGTATCATGATTATCATTTTAAAATAGAGTATGAATTATGGAATAGGATAGTAGCTGAAGCAAAGAATAAAAGAGTAACTATTAGAACTATGATTATCGATTTGCTTTATAAAGGATTAATGACTATATATAGGGAGAATGATAGAGATGAGAAAAAATTATCATAATATTACATTAACTGATGAAGTAGAATCATTTGTAAAAAATTATATGAAAGAAAACAATATTGGTCTAAGTGATACTCTTAATATTTTAATATTAAAAGGCATGCAAAATATTAAGGAATCAAATGAAGTTTCATCATTATCAAATGGTATGGAAAAAGTATTATCAAGATTGTTTTATTTAAAAGTATTAATGGAACAATTGTATTCAGATTTTGATATTGATGAACCAAGTAATCCAAAAATTAGTATAGGATTAAAAAAAATACAAGAAAAGGTAAAGAAGAGTTATGATGAATAGCCCACATGTAGTAGTAAAAGCTCAATATACACCTAGTTTTAATAATTTAACATATAAATTTAATAGTAAAGAAAAAGTAAAAAGAGATGTATTAAATATGTTTGATTATTATGCAAACGAGAAAAAGAAAGTAATAACAATGTTTGATTACTTTGATGGAACAATTGGTAAAGATAAAAAGATGAATATGTGTTTTGAAGATGGAGAATATATATCAAATGAAGATAAAGTAAAAAGACAAAAACAATATTGTAAATATATAGAAAAATCAAATGTATATAAAATGATTATTTCATTTCCTGAAAACTATCTTGAATCCAGTATAAATATAAGAGAGTTTGAAAAGAAGTTAGCTAAAGAAATACTGCCAAAGTTCTTTATAAAATGTAGATTTGTAGATATTAAAAATATGAGTTATCAATTTTCACTTCATAATAATACTGATAATCTCCATTTTCATATATCTTTTTGTGAAAAGAAGCCTAATTTTAGATATAAAGACAATTCAATTAAATATAGGATTAAAGGAACCTTTTCTCAGAGAGAATTAAACTTTCTAAAAAATGAAGTAGAGCATGTAATTGAAAAAGAAAAAATTTTTACTCCATTAGTAATTAAATCTAATAAACAGATTGATGAATTAAAGAAATATTTTAGGGAAAATGACCAAAATTATATTTTAAAGAACATCCCAGAATTAGAAATAGAAGAAGATATTATGAGATTAGGTGAGATGTTGTATAAAGAAAGAAATGGTAAAAATACTAGAATTAAATATAATTCAATAAATAATAAAGAAATTCAACAATTAACCAATAAAATAAAAAAATATGTATTTTCTAAAAAAAATCCTGAACTTAATTCAAAGTATCAGGATTTTAAAATGTCTATAAAAGAGTTGAATAACTATTTTAAAAGCATTTCAGAAACTAACAATCTAAAAAATTATGATTTTGATTATTCAAAGAAGAAAACTGAGTATTTAAATAATTATGTTTTTAATACAATTGTTAATCATGCTTTAAAAGAATATAAAACATCTATTCATGAAAATGATGTTATTAAAGAAGTGGTGTATTCCAATTATAAAAAAGAAAAAATTAATAAACATAATATATTAAAAAATTATTTATCTATGAGGACACCAATGAGATACGTTAATCGATATAAGATTAATCAAGCGGTTTTAAAAATAAATAGAGAACTAGAGGATGCTGAAAAAGAATTTTCAAAATTATTTGAAGAAAAAGATTATAGCAATACAAATTATTAAGGAGGTATTTTATGGATAAAAAACCATTAATGAAAGATGAAAATAATAACTATTTATATATAACAATAGGAAGATATGCAACCGAAGGAAATATATATTTAGGATTAGTTACAGAAGATGACTCATATTGTGATATAACAATTAATTTACAAGATGTATATAAGCCTTCTAAAGAATCAGTTTATTTATCTGCAGATTTACCAAGAGAGGTATTATACAAATTAATAGATAAAGAAATTGTTTCAGATGTATTATGGGAAGAACAATATAATATGAGAACTTATAAATTAGTTCAAATCTTTCCTGAACATTTAAAGGATTATTTATTCCAAGAACAATATGATGAATATTTTTTAGAAAAAGATTATGAATTATAGCTTTTTTTAAAATTTATGAAATTTGTTTTTTCAAAATAGAAAAATATAATTTTACTTAGTGAAAAATAAAAATTCGAATTATTTTAAAATATAAAATTAAAAATTCATTCAAATTTCTGTTTAAATTTTTAAAATTCATCATTTGCATAAATTTTGTAAATAGTATATTATCCTTTACCAAGAAGGGGGGAATACTATGAAATATCCAGTTGCAATTCATAATGAAATAGTATTGGTTGGTAGAATAAGATATATTGGAAGAAAAGTTCGAGTAGCTAATAAAGATATGCTTAACTTTGTAATATCTGTTCCAAATGATGAAGACTATAATCAAGAGCCAAATAATATTTCAGTTAATATTGAAACAAATGATTATAAGATATTTAAAGGTAAAGTAGGAATGCCTATTGCAATAAGTGGTCATATTGATTCAAAATGGGGACAAAGAATAGTTTGTGACTTATTTAAATTTTTATAGAAAAACGCAACTATTTATGTGATTGCTATATATCAAGAAATTAATTTTAATTATATTATACATATTTAATTTAGATAAAATTAGAGTGAAAAAACAGAGGAGGTAAAATGAGTATAGAGTATATAATTGTTATAATTTTATGTTTAATATTTATTTTTACTTTTAGTTTTATAGAACCTATATTGATGAAACATAAAGTTAAAAATGATAATGAATATGGTAGTGCAAGATTTGCAACTATAAAGGAAATCAAGAAAAACTTTAATGAAGAAAATATAAATAATATTAATGAAGCAGGTTTTCCTGTTTTTTTTAGTAAGAATTTGAAAAAAATTTATTTTGATAGAGAAACACCTCATTATGTTTATTTAGGAAGTACTGGTAGCGGTAAATCTGTAACAGCAGTTATACCTACATGTACTTTTATAGCAAATGCTAAAATTAAAAGAAGTGTATTTGTAACTGATCCAAAAGGCGAAATATATCATACTACATCAAAAATGTTTGAACAAAATGGATATAATATTTTAACTATAGACTTTAGACATCCTGAAAAATCCAATAAACTTAATATATTAGAACCAATAATAGTTGAATATGAAAAATATTTAGATAATATTTCAAAATCAAATAAAAAGAAAATATCTGCAGAGGATAAATTAAATTATAATAATATAGCTATGAGTAGTCTTGCAGAAACTAATCGATTAATTAAATCTTTAGCCAATATGATTATGCAAGATAAAGTAGAACAGAATGATCCTTTTTGGAATAATAGTGCTCAAAGTTTATTAGAAGGAATAATTGGATTTTATCTAGAGGAATATAGAGATAACAAAATTAAAAGAGAGCAAATTACTATGACATCTATTCGTAAGTTTCAAAATAGTTCAATGGAATCAGCTAATTTTTTAAGATTTAAAAAATATATTTCAAAAAAAGAATATGGTCAAAAATCAAAAGATTCATTGACTAGTATATTATCTACTAGTGATAATACTTATAAATCAATAACAGGTGTGTTCGGTGAAAAAATGAGTTTATTTGATGATATTAATGTTGCTAATATATTAAGTAGTAGTGACTTTGATTTTAATATATTAGGAAAAGAACCAACAGCATTATACATAATTGTTCCAGATGAAGATAAAACTTACTATAAATTAGTAACAATTATAGTTGGCCTTTTATATAAAGAATTAGTTAAACTTTCAAATAGTAAGAAAGAAAAAAAAATACCAATAGAGATTGATTTTATTTTAGATGAATTTGCTAATTGCCCTCCTTTAGCAGATATTGAAACTATAGTGTCAGTTGCTAGATCAAGGGGTATGCATTTTCATTTTTTTATACAGTCTTTTTCTCAATTAGATAATGTATATGGTAAAGAAATAACTCAGATAATATTAGATAATTCTGGAACTTATTATTTAAAAACAAATACAATGAGTACTGCAGAAGTTATTTCTAAAATGTTAGGTAAAAAGACAATAGAATCTAATAGTGTTAGGCAATCAATTTCTTTAATGAACTATAATGGAGATAGAAGTACTAATTTAATTGGTAGAGATTTAATGACACCTGAAGAAGTAAAACAATTACATTATAAAACAATTATTTTTCCAACAGTTGGATATCCAATTTATAGAAAGACAATCTTATATAAAAAGTTTAGTTGTTATAAGCCTGGTGAAGTTGAAAGACAAAGTAAGCCATTAATAGATTTATCATATACTTATTATACAGTAGAAAAAATAGAATTATTACATGAAAAAGAAGATAATAAAGAAGCTATAAAAGAATTTGAATTTGGTCTATCACAGCAAGATAAAAAACAATTAAGTAGCGTGGAAGAAATTTTAAATAAACTATTTAAAAATGAATGTAATATTAAATATAAAAAAGAGAATGGAAGAATATTCATGAAAGGAGTTATTAATAAAAAAATCACACCTAGAGAAAGGGTACAATTAAATAGTAGAATAAATAAAAAAATGTATCTTTTAGAGGTTTTAGAAAATAATAATCAAACAATAATAAATGTTCATAATAAAAATAATTGGCTAGCAATAGAATAAACTTATTATATATATCGTTATGTGAATATGAATTTATGAAGTTAAAACTGCTTTATAACAAAAAAATAGCATATATAGTGAGGCAGAATATTATACTACATATAAACTGTTTAAAATTTTAAATATTACTAAAATATAATATTTCTCAGTATGGTCTATAAATGTTTAATGTTATAATTTCAAAGAAGAAAGTAAACCAATGGTCGAGAAAAAAAACATAGTTTTATGATATGATATTATTGAGGTGATAAATATGACTAATAATAGAATTGGAGAATTTATTGCAAAAAAAAGAAAAGAAAAAGGATTAACTCAACAAGAATTAGGAGATAAACTTTTTGTTACAGATAAAGCCGTAAGTAAATGGGAAAGAGGTTTAAGTTTTCCTGATATCACATTGCTAAAAAAAATAGCTCAAGTTTTAGATGTAGAAGTAGATGATATTCTAGCTGGAGAAAGTAAATTTAAAAATAAAAATATTGAAATAAGAATAAAAGAAATTCAAAATCAAATTGATGAAAATAACAAGAAAAAAAGATTTAAACTTGTAATAGGAATTATAGTTTTATTCGTTATTTTAGTGATTATTACTTTTAAAAATATTAGTTTTGGATATTCGATTAAGAATATTCATTACAATCATACAAATAGAAATATAAAATTAGGCATACCTAAAGGCTCATTTCTTATTAAAAATAATGATAGAAGTTATTCAATGAGAAACCTTAGAAGTGCAAATATTATTGAAAATGAAACAAAAAGGTATTTAAAAACTTTAAAATATTCTAGTTGTAATGACACAATATATTACTATGATGACAATAATCACTTTTCTATTATTAACTATAGAATTAAAGATAATATTCTGTTTTCAACATTATCGTATGAAATTGTTGAAGAAGATTACTGCTTAATCAAAAAAATTGAGGAATATCAAAATAAATTAGGTTTTATAAAAGGATTTCATACTTTAAATGGAGGTAAAATTGATTTTAATAAAATCGGTGAACATCTAGAAGTGTCTTTTCAAGATGGATATGTTGATGATTCAGAAGATCCTACTTTAGAAATATATAATTTTAAAGCAGAAATGAAAGTAATTTATTATAAGAATATTGAAAAAATAAAAGAAGAGAAAAATCCAGAGATGATAGTTTTAGAAGATTCAATAGGAAGATTTGAAATAAAAGATGATAAGCTATTTTTTTACCGTGAAAAGATTATAGAAGCGAATGTAAAACTGCCTGAAGTATCTGTTTTCAAATTAGAAAATCATAAAATGTATTTATTGGAAAATTATTTATCAGATTATGAGAAAGAAATTATATTAAAATAGATTGGTGGAATAATATGAACAAGAAATATTTTATTACTGTTGGAATTGTATTTCTCACAATAGTTAGTATTATTTTAATAATATTTTCTATTAATAAAAAAGAAATAGATTATCCAGATGACGAAAACACTCTATATTCAGTTAAATTTGATAATATCATTTTAAGATTTGAAAGGTATGATTATGTACTTGGAGAAAATCAACTTGTTGGTGTACAAAAAAGTACTAATCATGGTAAAGATTATGTAGATATATCAGAAGAAGGAATAGTGGTTAGTATGGAACCTAAATTTATTTTCTTTGATGAAAAGTTTGGTTTTGCTATTAAAAAAACAAATAATAATAAAGAAAATGGAGTTTATTATGGTATTTATGTTACAAATGATGGTGGAAGGAAATTTGAATTATCTAAGATAAATTATGATAACCCCAATATAGAAGTTTTGACAATAGAAGATGTTCCTTATTACGAAGATAAAATCTTAAAATTACCATGTTCCGCTTATCAAATAAAAGAAGATAATTCAGGTTATGAAGATAAAAAACTTATTTTCGTAAGTAGAGATAATGGATTAACATGGAATTTGGAATAAAATATATATTTACGTTTATGATAAATATTATTATTTATTGAAATATATGTTGGTAATTTCTTTTATTATAGTTTTTGTATTGAATAAATTAGTACTATAAAAGAATAATTCTTATTATATATATGTATTTATTCATATGTATTTACACAGTCTCAAACTCATAGTTTGGTTTTTTTTTTTGATAAAAAGGTTTTATCGTAGTAAATAATCACTTTGAATAATAATAATAATATATTTTTTAACAATAGGATGAAAACTTTTTTTGGTAATGCAAATTATATTGTTTTTAATATATATAGGATTAACTCTAATATTTAAATGCAACAATGTTATCACTATGTTTTGTTGAAAAAGAATTTAGAAGAATGATTAAAACAAATGCAATAATAAAAATGATATACTTTAAATTATAGTTTTTTATAATAAACACCTCAATGAGTATTATATAAAATACACTATAATAAAACTGAAAATTAGAAGTGAAAAATTAGACATTTTAGATGGCCAAATTTGTCACACTAAGTCGCCAAATGATAAGTGTAGTTTTTAAATAAAAGGAGATAAATTGTATCCATAGACATTGAGTTGTGTCTAGAGAAAGGAGGTGTGATTATGAAAAGATGTTTTCTAGCAGCCATGACGATAGCATTGGTATTAACAATATGTCTTACTCCAAAAGTAGCATCTGCGAAAACATGTTCTGGATACAAACCTGCACCATATTTTTATCAAGTTTCTCCTTATGTATCTACTAAGGTATATAATTTAACAACTGCATCTAGTGTGTGTATGGGTTCAAATACTGAAGTGTGGTTTAATAATTTTAGAACATTTCCAACTAGTTATGGATATATGGATGCAAAATTTGATGTATATTTGTACGAAGATGATCCACCATCATCTGAACCGGATGAATTGGTAAAAAAATACTTATTTAGAGTAATAAACAGAGTAATTACAGATGCATACTTGTTGAATACATTTACACCAGGAAATATAGATAGTACAGGTGATCAGACATGTGAGTTATATTTGCAAATAGGTGGACTTACAGGGCAATGTTGTAATATTCCTATGCAAAAAACTGTATTTGATTATAATATTTGTATGAATTAGCTATAAAGGAGGATAAAATGAGAAAAAATATAAGAATTGCACTATTTTTATTTTTTGTGATTGGTATTACAACTTGTATTATATTGGGCTCAAACGTAAATGCAGAGGGAAATAATTTATCGGGTAGAACAATTAAATACTTATCACAAAAAAGTCTACATGTCCATGAAAAAGACGACTGGATATATGTTTTTGAAATTTATTATCCAGAAGATAACCAGGACAAGATAATGTACTTATTTGATGGGTATAATTTAAAGTATGAGAAAATGGATGATTACTATATACCACTTATTAATAAGGAAACTGGAGAAGAGATAGATAAAATTATACCTAACTACATAACTCTTTCTATATCTAAACAATATAAGGAAGATATTAGAAATATTACTTCTTTTTTCAATTTAAAACAGTTCACTAAACCAATTACTTTAAAAGATTTAGATGATTTAAAAACAAAAAATATAGACAAGAACTATTTAGTAAATATTTTTAATAATGCAATGAATTCAACAATAAAAAATACTCCTGGAAAATATATTGATAAAAGTTTCTTAGACAGAGTAAATGTTGAATCATCTAATACAAATTTAAATGGAAAGTGGCAATTATCATATTTAATTGACTTTGGTTATATATCAGAAGTTAATATTGAATTTATTTCAGATGATGGAGAATATATATTAAGTGATAGCAATGTACAAAATACACTTACATATAAAAAAATATTCGAAGAGATCAATTTAATTGAGAAAAGTATAATAGAAAATCAAAGTTTTGATATATCTGAAAGTATCAAAAATATCAATTCTATAGACTCTAATGATGTATCAATTAATAATGATTTAATAGAGTTATTATCAAAAGCAAACGAAAATCTTTTGAATCAATAAAAATAAATGTGGCTACCAGCCTATGTATAAAAAGCAAAATATATCACAAAATAGTAGTAGGCTGGTGGTACATATGGTTATCAAAAAAGAAAGCATTGATTCAAAAAATGAAAAGTTTATACACGATGATGAATATTACTATACAATTATTAGAAAGAATATAAAAAAATACAGACTTAAAAGAAATCTTACTCAGCAAGATTTGGCCGATATGTCTGACTTATCACGTGATTACATTTGTGATATTGAAAACGAAAAAAGAAATAAGCATCCAACAATTGCCGTTGTTGGTAGAATAGCTGATGCGTTAATGATAGATATAGCAAAAATTTTTAAATGATATTGGAGAAAATTATATGAATTTGCAAAAAGTCGGAAAATTTATTGCTGAAAAAAGGAAAGAAAAGGGCTATACGCAAGAAGTTCTTGGAGAAAAATTAGGAATTACAAGTAATACATTATCAAAATGGGAAAGAGGAATTAATGCTCCAGATATTTCATTATTAAAAAATATAAGTGATGAATTAGATATTACTTTAGAAGAATTACTATGTGGAGAAGAAATAGATAAAACAAATGAAAATATAAATCCTTCTGATGGAATCGTTGAAAGTATAGAGTTTTATTCTAAAAGAACAAAAATAAAATATTTAAAAACGTTTACATATTGTGTTTTAGCTATAATTTTTCTTTTCTCTGTAATGTTTTTGATTGGAAACTATAATAGACTAAAAATATATGGATTACAAAGTAAAAATGGTAAGTATTATATAGAAGGACATATTATTTTTAATCAAGAAAGAAATTTGATTATAATAAATAATATTGATATTCATGACAAGAATATTGGTACAGAACAAGAGGAAAAAATTAAAACTTTGAATGTATCATTAAAAAGCAATAATAAAGTTCTTTTTTCATCAATAAAAAATATTGATTTATATAATAATAGAATTAATTCATATTTACTTAATACTTCATATTTTGCTGATGAAAATTTAAAATCCAATGAAAACATAATAAAGAATGTTGATTTAAATAAAATGTATTTATTTATAGAGTATATAACAATTGATGATAAATATAAGGATATAACTATACCGATAAAAACTATAAAAGAATATTCAAATAATAAAATATTATATTAAATAGTTCAATTGAACTATTTTTTTATGGCTAAAATGGCTATATTAATTAGCCGAATAAGTTGTTCAAAATTTTATCAAAAAAAAAGAAAATATAGGTGTATATACAAAAAAGCTATAGCGAATTCAATTACGTAATATAAAACAAATGGTAAGGAGTCTAACTATTAGAAGTCAAGTCCTTTTTTGAAATGTTTAATAGTTTTTCTTAAATTGGAAATTATCCCACGCCAAAAAACTTCAAAATTACCCATTTTTTAAAAATTTTGAAGTTGAAATAAAATAATCTTATTAATTTTTATTTCAATAAAGACGGATTATATTCTACATGTTTAGTTTCAAGTTTATAGATTAATCTAACTAACTTTTTACAAACATGGGATAAAGCTACTCTATGACATTTTCCTTCAGAACGTTTTTTATAGTAATAATCATAGAAAGTAGGATTAAGTTTAAGTAGGGTTAATGAAGCATTCATTAACACATATCTTAAATGTCCAGAACCGTGTTTAACCATCTTACCATTAGATTCTAATGTGCCAGATTTGTTAATACTAGGCTCTAAACCAGCAAAAGCTAACATTTTCGCTGAGCTTGAAAAACAAGAAATATCTCCATATTCAGCAATAATGGAAGCAGCTGTAATTTCACCAATTCCAGGAATAGAAAGAATTGATGGATTAAGATCTTTGACAATTGTAGAAATCTGTTTATCTATTGGAATTATTTTGTCATTAAAATAGTTATATAGAGAAACATAAGTAGAAATAAGTAAGTCAGTATTATTATCATGATAACCGACTGTATTTTTGGCTAATTCTTTTAACTTAGTAAACTTAGCATAAGTAAACTTACCATAAGAAATACATCTGATAGAGTCATAATCTTTCATTAAAGCAATATGAGATGCATTTTTATATTTGTCTAAAATAAACAATAAAGTGGTGGAAATCATATTGTTAAAGAAAGGTTTTAACTCAGGAAAAGACTTATCTAATTCATTAGTTAATAAAACTCTAGTTCTACAAAGTGACTTTAATGAATAAGTATGATATAATAATGATGAATTTGGTTTGTAAGAAATAGACATTAAATATTGAGCAATGTTAAAAGCATCAGCCTTATCAGTCTTAGTTCTACGTAAACTTCGAGTTTTTAAAAACTCTTTAATAAGTAAAGGATTAATTTTCATAAAAGAGTATTCCTTATCAATTAGATAGAGTTCCAAATTCATTGAATAGTGTCCAGTCGCTTCAAAAGCAATACGGACATTAGTTTTATTATAGGGTTTCAGCTTTTCCAATAGTTCTTGAAATCCTTTTTTGTTGTTTTCAAAAGATGAATTTTCTACAATTATTTCACCTGTATTTGAGATAATACAGAAATCGTGTTTGTACTTTGATATATCTATTCCAATATAATATATCATTATAAGCACCTCCTTAATTAGTTTTTGTTGCACTGAATTGTTTGCCCACAATAACCTCTACCTTGTAAACTCGTAGTATAATAAAACATCAAAGTGTTAACTAACTGATTAACAATTAAAATAGAAATCTGTGGTTTGAGACTCCTTAAACCAGTCCATAATAAACGGCCGTAAAAATATAGAAACAAATCCACAGTGCAAGATTTATTATATTTCTAGATATATAACAAATCAAGAAAACCTTCGTTAGATACCGACGAAGCGGAAATTTTATATATTGAACTAGTTCAATATATAAAATTATTAATAATAAAACAAAGGTATTAGAAAGGAAAATAATCAATCAAAAGAGATTTATTTCCCTTAAGATTGATTATACGAGAATAATATGAAAAAACTAAAAATTTTATTTTTAGTATTAACAGTAGGATTACTATTACCAAAATTAGTATATGCCGAATCTGATAATACTAAATTCGTAAAAGTGTCAGAAAAAACTAAATATTATAAAACAATTATAATGGATGAACATAATACAGAAAACAAAAAAAACTTAATAAATAGTAATGAAGCAAAAACAGTTGAAATAACAGAAAAAGAATATAATTCGGTTGACGATAATAGCCATAATGCAAAAGGTCCAGGAGTCACAAATACTGATTATAAAAAATTAACTACAGAAATATATAGTAATGGGAGTTACTACAGATATAAAGCAACTTTAGATTGGAAAACAATGCCAAGTACAAGAAGTTATGATGTAATAGGAATAGGTAATTTAACAAACGTTGTATATTTAGGAAATATGAGTTTCAGCCAGTATTATTGTATTTCCGGAGGATCCTGTCATACAACTACATCATATTATTCCAAGTCTTCATCTACAGGAAGTGGTGCAGCTTTTAAATTACCTACAGGAAATTTAAGTGTAATGTCACAGACATTTTCATTTGATGTTAGGAAAAATACAGCTTCAACTATAAATTATCAAGCTGCGTACGGAGACTATAGTCACGCAATAACAAGTGTTACTTCAACACAAGCACAAAATTATTCAATTGGAACTTCTGGTATAGTTTTTTCAGGAGGTATTGGAAGTTATTATGACAATATAATGCCAGCTGTTGCTACTTGGAATGGTAGTTGGTAAAGGAGTTGATAAAATGGCAGTAGATCAAATGGTTTTAGCTACACAAAATTGGCTAAACGATACATATGGTAATGACTCTAGATTTGAAACAGTTCCAGAAAATGGAAAAACAGGTTGGCCAACAATTTATGGTTTAATAAGGGCATTACAAATTGAATTGGGTATACAAAATACATCAAATAATTTTGGACCAACTACACAAAGCCTGTTTACCCCAATACAAAGGGATGATGATATATGTACTCATTTATTTGGTATTGTTCAAGGCGCTTTATGGTGTAAAGGATATAATCCAGGGCACTATGCAGTTCAAGTAAATGGTAGAAATCATATTAGTCAAGTTTTTGATGTTTCTGTAGAAAATGCAGTAAAACAATTACAAGAAGATGCTGGCAGAAATATACAAAGTGGAATTGTTGATTTGAATACAATGAAAGCTCTATTATCAATGGATTCTTTTGTATGCATCAGGTCATTAGGTGGAGATTCAAATATAAGAATAATGCAACAATATCTAAATAGGAATTATGAGTCTTATATTGGTTTAACTCCATGTGATGGAATATATGGTAGAACAACAAATAAAGCTTTAATATATGCAATACAGGCTGAAGAAGGGTTAAGTACATCTACAGCAAATGGTAATTTTGGCCCTTCAACAAGAGCATATTGTCCTACAATACCATATGATAATGTTGCAACTAACAATAATGGGTTACATTATAACTTTCAATCAATTAGCAAATTTGTTAATATCCTAAAAATTTCACTATACTGTAATGGTTTTGGAAATAATGATTTGGATGGAGTATATGATTCAGATGATGTACTTGCAGTAAGAAATTTTCAATCAAATTATGTACTTGCAGTAACGGGTATTGTTAATCTAGGAACTTGGTTATCCTTATTATTAAGTTGTGGAGATGTAAATCGTTCGTCTCTTGCTTGTGACACAGCAACTAAAATTGATTCAGCTAAAGCAATGACGTTATACGAAAATGGTTTTAGATATGTTGGAAGATATCTAACAAAAGTTGCAGGTGGGTTAGATAAAGATTTGACTCGATTGGAAGAAAAAGTTCTTTTCTCCAAAAATATATCAATATTTCCAATTTTTCAAGAATATGGTGGAGATGCAAGTGCATTTTATTATGCCAAAGGAACGCAAGATGCAATAAAAGCAAAGAATGCAGCAGAAGCTTTAGGAATACCTCATAGAACAACAATATATTATGCAGTAGATTTTGACCCTCAACAAACTACAATTCTAAGCAATATTATTCCTTATTTTAAAGGAATATATGATTACTATAAAGATAATAGATATTATAGAATTGGAGTATATGGAACAAGAAATGTATGTAGATTATTGAAAAAATCTGACGAAGTTGTAATAGACAACATGTTTATTGCCGATGCTTCCTCTGGATTCAGTGGAAATCTGGGATTTCCAATACCAACAGGATGGGCATTTGATCAATTTTGTGTTGATAATTATTCAATAGGAAATGGTGCAGGGGCAATAACAGTTGATAAAGTAGCTTATTCTGGAGTGGATAATGGTTATAACAAATTATTATATACTACTATGCAGGAATGCTTTAACAATATTTCTGATTTATATGATTTAGCAATGGATTATACAAACGATAACGAAACTTTAAGTAACCAACTAGTACTGCAATATATAAGAAAGGGAAACTATGGTGATAGTACTTTATTTGGCGAAAATTCTATTATTTCAAAGGGAGCTGCCACGGACTTAATGTGGAATTTAGTTGCTGGTAATGTTGACAGTAATTTTTGTACATTAGCTGACAATAATGGACATAGTGATGATATTTTTGAATTCAAAGATCCATATGAAAATGAAATGAACGACTTTGTTCATTTAGCAGCTACTCTTAATGCTTTATTATATAATACAGGTGGATTGACAAGCCCAGTATCAGCGACTGAACAAATAATCGATATATATGCAGGATGGGGAGGAGATGCAGTAAGTTTTTCAAAGAATGTTAAACAATATGCCGAAGAAATGCCTTCTAATTATCAAATTATAGCTAATTCAAGAATATGTACAGATTATAATAGTAATTTTACGATAAGTGATTATATCGCAGATATTGATGCAGTTAATTTGTATTATTATATAAGTGGTGGGCATACATTACCAGAAGCTATCAATTTTTATTATGGATTGCAAGAATATGAAAAGAGAACAAGATATTTTATAAATAATATTGGTGGTTTTACTAATTTTAATAATTGTTGTAATCAAATTAAATCTAACAGTTATTTATTGTTTCATTATGCGTTAGCTGGAGAAATATCATCTGAGTATATTGATAATGCTATCACAGCATTCAGTAGTTTTGTTTCTTCAAAATATCAATCTGAAGAACCAATAGATTAAAAAACTATAATATGTTATAATGACAATGGTGATTGACTTGGCAAAAATCTTAAAAAAACATAAGTATACTAAATTTGCTGCCTTAAATATAATAATAAATGTAATAATATACTTTATTATGGTCGTAGCTTTGAGATATATTTTTAGTATTCCAATATTTGGCGTTAATTATGAAAAACTTTCCTCATTTGGAATGCAAAAAAAAATAACTGATGCTGAAAAAAAATATATTATATCAAAAATTAATAATTTAGACATCAATAACAAATATGTTAAATTTGATAAAAATATTGGTGTTGGTATCTTATATAATGAAAAAGAAGATTATTATTATTCTTTAGTTATTATTAATGGAAAGTATAATTCTAGGGAAGATTACGATTCTTTTTTAGAAATGATGAATATATCTTTATTAGATATAAACGATAAGAATAAACAGTTTTATGAAATTCCAAATAGTGGATTATTTTCGTGTAGAATAGCTAATTCAAATAGTAACAATCAATTCTTAATTAACTGTACATTTGAAATTACATCATTATATTATACATATAATTACGGAAATAGTGAAAAAGAACTTATAAATCAAAAAGGCACGTTAGAATATTTTTTAACACTAAATAAAATTCATAATAATGAATTGTTAAAAAAGGATATATTATTACATATAATAATTATAATTTTTTTACTATTAACTAACGCAATTATTTATATATTAAGCAAAAAAATTCACCGAGATAATAATTAAAGAAAAGCATGTTTATGATTTATCAGAACAGATTTAAGACAGAGTTAGAACAACTTCAGAACTTAAAAAGGTGTTGCATCAGCCTTTTTATGTAGTATAATTCTGATATACTTATGATAATTATGTGAATGGTTTCATTCACATTTTTATTTTGATTAAAGAGGTGATTAAATTGACTTTTTGGGTATTTTGTAGTATAATATGTAGCCATACATGTGGATGAAAGCATCATATTGTAAATAAATTGTATACTGATTATTTTTAATGGAGAGAAGTATGTAACCATTTTTTACAGATTCTCTCTTTTTATTTATTATTATAAATTGTTAAATATTATTTTATTGTAATAATTAAATAGTTGAGAGAAGTATGTAACCATTTTTTACGACTTCTCTTTTTATTAATAATAGGGGTGATGGTATGTTTTTTGATTTATTTATTAATATTGAAATAAAATATGAAGATGATGATTATAAAATATTTGAGCAAAGTATAATTGATATGTATAACGTTGAGAATATACAATGTGATTTTTATGATGAATTAAAGTATATAAAATTATTACAATATAAATATGTAGATGAGTGTATTCCTAGTTTTGATGTGGATTATAATAAATGTATACTCAGTAATGATTATTATATTTCCAATCCAACATATACTAAAGCAAAAAAAAGAATAGAAACAAAAGAAGAATTGGAGAACTACTGTTTAAAATTTAAAAAAATTTTTAATAATTCATTGAGTTATGCAGAAAAAGTAATTTTTATTGATTATTTTATATTGAAAAAAGGAAGAGAGCCGGTCAAAGAAAGACTTAGAATTGGAAATGAGAGATTTAAGGTAATAAAAAGTAGTTGTTTAATAAAATTTGCATTGGGATTAGATTTTGAAAAAGCAAATAATAGAGTGGGTGAAAAATTGTGAAAATAAGTTTCCTTAAAAAAATTAGAATTTATTTATATTTAAAATATTGTAACCTACTAGGTAAAAAATATTTTAAAAATTATATAACGATTTTTAAGTATAAAAATAAAATTGGATATTATACAAACGTGATTGGATTTAATAAGAAAGATGCAATTGAAAAAACCAGAATGGTGGCTTATCACTCTGGTTTTTTTAATGGATTAAAAGATATGAAAAAGATTCAAGTTATTGCTATAGAAAGTGAGGATAAATTATGGATAAGTATTTAGAATTCTTGAAGATGATGCTAGATAAAAAAGTTATTTCAAAAGAAACATATAACAAATCTCTAGAAAAGTATAAGGAGGAAAATTAATGCTTTGGTTTTTATTGATTTTGAGTTCGATATTTCTTTTATTATTTATATATTGTTGCTGTGTATTAGCTTCAAAATATGACGAGTACTTAGGTGATAAACATGAAAAAAATTAATATTGAAAAGATTAAAGATAAAGTTAACAGATTAGAAAGCATTCCATTAAGTGAAATAAAAATAAATGAAGTTGATGAGATAACAAATATTAGTATTAATAGAAGAAAATCAAGTAATGAAAGAATACTTGATTTTTTAAATACAGTGAAAAATCCATATGTCTTTAAAATGAATGGAAAACTAATAAAAATATCATTTTCTAAAACAAATAAATCAGCAGATGATTGTTTAACTAATGCATTAAAGAGCCTATATAAGTAATTTTTTGCACCATATTAATAAAGATAAAATTGTAATAATATTTTCATAATGTTGAAAGGAGAATGTCTATGGCTGGTAGAGGTAAAAAGAAACAAAGTCAAAATTCAATAGTCTCTAATTGGCTAGCAGGCGTTTATGCAAGAAGATCTTTTGATGATATGGAAGATACCGAATCTAATACCATTGTAAATCAAAAAGAGATGATTAATTCTTATATTAGTAAAGAAGAGAATATGGAAATTGTTGATTACTATATTGACGATGGATATTCAGGAACTACTTTTGATAGACCTAGTTTTCAAGAAATGATGAAGGATATTGTAGACGGACGAATTAATACAATAATAGTAAAAGATTTGTCGAGACTTGGAAGAAATAGTATTGAAGTTGGAAAATATATAGAAGATATTTTTCCTATATATAATATAAGAATAATTGCTATTAATGATAATGTAGATTCATTCAAAATACCTAATTCTATTAATGATTTAATTGTTCCTATAAAAAACTTAATAAATGAGTCTTATGCTAGAGATATTTCAAAGAAGGTTTCTTCTGCATACTTTACTATGGCAAGTAATGGAAAATATGTTGCTGGTACCTCTCCCTATGGATATGCATTTGATGAAAAAGATAAACATCATTTAGTTATGGATGAAGAGGAATCAAAAATTATAAAGTTAATTTTTGAAATGGCATTAAAAGGTGATGGGCGTATTAAAATTACCAAATATTTAAATGATAATAATATTTTATGCAGAAAAGAAATTCAAAGAAGAAAAAAACATAATTTATCACTAGATCCACTAATAGAAACTAGTAGATATAAATGGTCTACATCGACAATTGGAAGAATATTGATGAATGAAGTTTATATAGGAAATTTAACTCAATTAAAAACGAAAAGAGAGAGTTTTAAGAATCATAAGGTCTTGAATGTTGAACGAGAGAATTGGGTTAAATGTGAGAATACGCACGAAGCTATTATTTCTATTGAACAATTTAATAAAGTGCAAAATAATATTAAAGTTAATAAAAAAGAATCTACTAAAAGGCAGAAAGCATATTCAATATATAATGGTATTTTAAAATGTGCTGATTGTGGTAGGGCAATGTATAAACAGGAAGATAATAGAGGTAATCGAAATTTATCAAATTATTTTTGTAATACATATTTGTACATAAGTAAGAATGCCTGCAGTTCTCACAAAATTAAAACTGATGAATTGAATGAAATGGTTCTAAATTCAATTAAACTACAAATAAATCTAGTAATTGAATTAGAAAGAAGTTTAAAAAAGTTATATTTAAAGAATAATAGAGATACTGTTGAAAGCGATTACAATAATAATGTAAGAATTGCAAGAGTAAAAATTGATAATCTAAACAACAAGAAAATTCAATTATATGAAAACTGGAAGTTTAATATTTTAGAAAAAGAAGATTATTTAAAAAAATCAAATCAAATAGATGAGGATATAAAAATAATTAAAGAAAAATTAGAAATGATTACAAAGACATATAGAGAAAACATTAGAATGATAAAAAGAAATGATTATTGGATTAATCATTTTAAAAGAAACAAAAAAATTAGAAAACTAACAAGAGATGTATTAAAAGAATTAATTGATGTTATTTATGTTAGTTGTGATGGTAGTATAGATATTCATTTCAAATATAAAAATGAATATATGGCATTACTTAATTATTTAGAGAGTGAAGGAGCTATTCAAGAATGTCAAAGTGGAGAATTGGTATTTATTTAAGGTTATCTGCAGATGATCCTGATGATAAGTTGGAATCAAATAGTATTACAAATCAAAGAAATCTTATTAATTATCATTTGTCTGAAATGAGCGATGTAAAAGTGGCAAAATGCTACTCTGATGACGGATATACTGGAACAGATTTTAATAGACCAGGTTTTCAAGAAATGATGGATGATATTCGCAATGGAAAGATTAATTGTGTAGTAGTTAAAGATTTGTCAAGATTAGGTAGAAATTATATAAATGTTGGACATTTTATTGATGATACAATACCTAGATATAAAATAAGGTTAATTGCTATTAATGATAATGTAGATTCATTTAGAAATCCGGATTCTATGAATTCTGTCGAAGTATATTTTAAAAATTTGATAAATGAAAGTTTTGCAAAGGATATTTCACAAAAAGTTAGAACATCTCTAAAAATTAGTAAAAAGAATGGAAATTATATAGGAGTTGTTGCTCCATTTGGTTATTTAAAAAATCCTGATAATAATCATCAGTTAATAATAGATAAGGAAGCAGAAAAAATAGTAAAAAAAATTTTTAAACTAGCATTGAAAGGAAATTCTCGTCAAGATATTATTAAAGAGTTGAATGATAATCATATTCCTACACCTAGCAAGTATATGAGAAGTGTTTATAATAAAAAAACATCAACAATAACTAGTAAATGGAATTTAAAATCATTAGATAGTATTCTAAAGAATAAAACATATATAGGGAACCTTATACAAGGAAAAAGAACTAGGATAAGTCATAAAAAACATAATATTGTTTCAGTTCCAGAAGATGAATGGATTGTTGTATTAGATCATCATGAATCAATAATTAAAGAAGAAGTTTTCAATCAAGTGCAAGATATTTTATATAATAGAAATTCAAGAATAAGTAATAATGGAAAAATGTATAAGTATACTGGTTATTTAAAATGTGCTGATTGTAAATCATCAATGCATAAATTTACTAATAAATCTGGAGAAGTAGTTTTGTTTTATTGTGGTGCATATCATAAGAAAAAAGAATGTACTAAACATTATATAACAGAGAAGGAAATCGATAATACCTTATTAGAAGTGATTAATAAGTTTATTCAAATGATATCTAATTTAGATGAAAAAATAAATCAGGTTGTTTCAATGTCTTATATAGAGTATGAAAAAGAAAATAAAGAATTTAGATTAATTGAATTGGAAAAAGAAGAATTAAAAATTAGAAAGATTCTAGATGAAATTAAAGAAGATTACAAAAATGATGTTATTTCAAAAAATGATTTAGATATGTTTAAAGATAAATATATGTTTGAACTGAATAAAATACTAATGGAAAAAGAAGATTTGAATAATAATAATTCTAGTAAAGAAACAATTGATAGAATTAATCAAATTAAAAAACTTGGAAAACTAGATTATATAGATAGGAAAGTTTTAAGTGAATTAGTTGATGTTATTTATGTACATGAAAATAAGAATATAGAAGTCGTATTTAAATACAAGGATATATATAAGGATGCATTAAGGTTTCTGAATTCATAATAATTGTGTTATAATTTATTAGAAAAGTTTCCTATAAGAAGGAGTGATTTTTATGAGTAATTCGAGTGAAAAAGAAAAGTTTGACAAAATCAGTATCAACTGGTTTCCTGGACATATGGCTAAGACTAAGAGACAATTACTTGAACAAGCTTCTTTAGTTGATATTGTTTATGAAGTTATTGATAGTAGGATG
>ONIZ01000039.1 GCA_900317975.1 uncultured Bacillota bacterium | reverse complement strand
GACGGTATTCTCGGCAAATACGATAAGGGTAAAATTCATGACATTGACCATGCTGAAAAGACAAATGGCAAAACTTCACAAAAAGGCGGAAGAGATAATGTAGGATATGTCGGTACTCTTCATAGAATGGATAATAATTATTCTCATTCTGATAAAAAGAAAGTTGAGAGTTGTAATGACAAACTTGAATATTATTCAAGTGGTGAACAAGAATACGATGAATTAACTGATTTAATTCTTGAAAATAATTTTTATGGTGATGGGTTAATAGAGGTAGAATAAATGAAATATCCAAATTTAGAATTGATTGAATATATAACGGACAATACCGCATGTGAATTGTTTAAAAGTGAATTAATAATGTCTACTTATCATAAGTTTAAAATGTATGTATTTCCTCAGATTTGGAGTTCAACGGCACTTGGATTTGATGGGTGTGGTGGACAGGCAATAACTGAAGCATATACAACAGTTGTTGAGATGAGTTGGGATTATGTGAACAAAACTGACGATATAAAAGGTTTAAACTTAACAACATCAGATGATAAAATTTATGCAGTATTCTTTGATGGGAAAATTGCGTATATGTGTTTAAATCCCAATTCTGAATTTTTTAGAGATTTTAACAGAATGTGTATGAAACCTCAAAGGGGAGCAGAATATTATGTTGATGAAAGTCTTAATGGTGAATATGAGTACAGTAGAGTATCCATTTTATAATTATATCTGTGGCGTTACAGGTTTAACGTGTTGTGGCTGTTCTTTGTTTTGTGAATATAGGAGAGAAAAAAATGAATGACGAGATGGAACAAATCCTCAAAAATCAGTTAGCGATTATGAATGTATTATACAATATGTCTTTCCCAACAGCCTCACAATATCGTTGTGGAAGCGTAGATAGAACAATTGTAACTGATAACGGTAATAGACTTATATACAATATTGAACAGACTGTAAATCTACTTGGAAGAATGCACAATGAAGACATCAATAGAACAAATAAAAAAGATTAGAAATCAATACGGCTTCCCCATATGGCTAATTAATGAGGCTTTAAAATATTATAACAATGATGAAGATAAAACCATTAAAAAACTAATTGAAATCTATAGTGCTATAGGCGACCATCCAGACATTGTTATTAAAAGAAATATTGAAAAATTTATAAAAGAAGTAAAGCATCGAAAAGCTGAAGATAAAATTGATGAGATAAGACGATATCTTGACAATAACTTACATCCACTTGTTAGTCCAGATAATTGGTCGGTATACTCTGACCTAACAGATTTAGTCGATGAGTTGGGTGAACTAATTAAGAAAGATGAATAGGAAAGAATAAAATGAATATATCATTAACAGTAGAGCAGAAACAAAAAGTATTTGAACCAATGTTTAAATATTTTGAAACTGAAGAAATATTAGAATATTTTAAAGAAGTGGTAACTAAATCTTTTTTTGTATTTCTCTTTTTTAAAATCCTCCCTTTCTCTTCATCGGGCAAGTATGTGTACCACTTCCCATTGCTTCCACACCATATCTTGTATGGGTGATTATCTAATAGTTCCTGTCTTTTTTTCATTTCTATTATTGATTGGATATTGGGTACGTCAATTATCCCACTATCAATCAAATATTTCAAATCCATATAAAATACAAAAAAAGGGGAAGTTCAATACTTCCCCTTAAAATATTTCTATATTAAATTATAATCATTCAATATATCATTCAGTATTCAGTTTTCTCATGTACCGTAAAGTTTGCTTTAAATCCGATACGTCACAAACAGTACTTCTCTACAAATCCGTTTTCAGCGTGTGGCTTTTCGCCATCCCACGGATCAATTGGTGTTTTTTTCGGTTCTGCTTTTGGAGCATCGTCGCATATTAGATCTTTGTAGTTTTTGTCAAATTCTATGATACTCATCCTGTCACTTCTGCTTATTCCTCGCTCACCTCTTCGGGTTCTGTCTGCGGTGCATCATGCAGAAACACCTCGTGCTTGAGTTCAAATCCCTCTTTGGTGAGCATGGTCACGGAATCGGTGAAATGCGTTGTGTCCACTGCCTGTCCCGCCTGTCTGAAAAACTCTTTCAGTGCATCGGCTTCGGCTTCGTAGCTAGCATTATTATCACCTCTTATTCATATAAAAATTCTCCTGAACCTTCATTATAATAAAACTTATCTTCTACCTTATCATATAAACAAGGTATACCAGATGAATCTAATACTGGGATATAATCGCGAATTATTCTCCCTTCTTCATATATTTTTAGATAATAAACTTTTCCAAACAGGGGATTATTAACAAATCCATTTTTAGCATTTCTTCCAAATATATATAATGAATAATTTGGACAATTTGCAATACTTTTGTTCATTTTTAATATTTCTCTTCCATTCCAATATGCTTTTTGAGGCGTAATTCTTAGAATATATTCTGTATTGACTAATGGTGTTATGCCTGAAATACTAGTATTATTTAATCCATTAACAATCCATAAAGTGTCGTTGAATACACTCATTAGAAATTGTTTCACAGACCCGTCGCTATCTCTTACACCAAAAACACTTGATGCAGTATTGCTAGTAAACTGATTATACATAAATTTACATTCAACGTCTGTTAAATTATTAGGATAATACCTTGTATCAATGTACTGTGTTCCTGTACTTTCTAAGTATTCAACTGGAGTATATTTTTTCTCAAAACTCATCATTAATCTTCTTCTAAAATTAGACATTTGCAACACCTACCAATAAACCAACATTATCAACAATACTGCATTGATATATTTTATTAGCATCTATCGTTGGAGTTTCCAACCATTTTATAGAAGACGGAAGCGTAAGAGTTGTAGCAGTTGTTCCACTTACAAATTCAAACATATACTCATTATATATGGTATTATCTATTATGCTAGCTAAAGTTATATTTAAACTTGCAACTTCTCCAAATTTGTAAAATGTGTTGGAATTAATTTCAATTGTGCTAGTAGAAGTTTGAACAACACTTATTTTATTTGCTTTACCTGATATATCTTGATGTTCTTGTAAAGCACTATCTGCTTTGTTTAAACTTATTTGAACATCACTAGCTAAATCTGTTTTAGGTATTCCACCACTAGGCTTGTCATATTTTGCGTTCCAATTTGTCTTATCTGTACTTGTTACAAATTTATTTCCGCTGTTGCTATCATCTACTAAATCGCTTGCTAATTTATTTTGACTGGTAATTTCTGTTTGTAAACCAGCAATTAAATCACCTACTGGTATATCAACTGTATTTCCATTTTCTAATGTTAGTACTATCTTTTTGTTTGTTGCGTCATAACTTCCACCAACAACAACACTTTCTAAAGGTAAATCTATGTTATCGGAACTTATAACATTTCCGTCTATATCTTTAAGTTTTAAAGATACTATATAATTACTTTGATTAATTTCTAAATCTATTAAGCTACCTGTATTAGTTTTTAAAGTGTAATTTGTTAGATTATTTACGTTTTTGTCTATAAATCCACTTACATCTGGAATATCACTTATATCAGCTTTAGCATTCCAAGTTGTCTTTTCTGTACTTGTTACAAATTTATTTGTTTGATTTGTGTCATCTACTAAATCACTATTTAATTTATGTGTACTATCTATTGTCGCCTGTATTCCTAAATCACTACTTGTTTTATTACCATTTAATTCTACATTATTAATTTTAGGCTTATTTGTTAATTGTGTATAGTCAGAAGTTCCACCTCCACCTCTACCTGTTGAATTTATTGTTAATGTATTTCCTTCTTGGTCTAATGATATATTAGTTCCAGCTTCTATTGTTAATGTATTTACTCCATTAATTTTAGCATCTGCCCCAGCACTACCTGTATCACCTTTTGAACCAGTATCGCCCTTATCGCCTTTATCTCCCTTGTCACCTTTATCGCCTTTAGTACCACGAGCATCAACATTGGTATTTACATATTCGTTCTTACTTGCATCCCATACATACCAATAACCATCAACAACTTTTGGATAATGAGTTACATTAGTTTCAGATTGATTTTTGTATTGTTCTGCTTGGTTTGCAGATTGAGATGCACTGTTGGCAAAATCGCTTGCTTCATCGGCAAATTGTGATGCGCTTAAAGAAGCGTTATCCGCAGATATTGCACTCCGATATGATAAATCCGCAGAAGATTTAGCATCTGATGCGTTTGTTGCAACATCAGTGGCGGTTTTATCAATCTGAGTTTTTAATGATTGGACATCACCCTTAATAGTTTGAACATCATTTTTTACAGTAAGAGTCTCATCTCTATAACCCTTAGTCTCATTCCTATAATCAACAATATTCTGTTTTGCCTGTTCCACTTCATTCTTAAATGTCTCAGCTTCATCTCTATAACCTTTAGCTTCAGCGGATGCATCAGTGGCAATTTGTGCTTTTTGACTGGCTGTGCCTTTACTTTCAAGCGCACTTTGAGCATAGCTTTTTGCTTCATCAGAATAGTCTAAAGCTTTACGTTCAGATTCAGCAGAGTTCTGTGCAGACTGTTCAGACCTTTCAGCCGCTATGTTTGCATTCTGAGCGTCCTGATTAACCGCACTTGCAGTAGAATTAATCTCTTCCTTTAAAACAACAACTTCTTCTTTAATAGTTACAACCTGTGTTTTATCGGCATTTGTCTTATCAGCATTTTCATTTGTAATATTAACTGCATTATTTAATTCAGCTATTGCTTTATCAATTGCTGATTGCTGGTCAGGAAGAGGTTCTTTATCTGTGGGTCTAGCTCTTTTAATTAATGGTATTCTGACTTCATAAATAGTTTCGCCATCGTCAGTCTCATCGTGTAAATACACCCAAGCATATATTTGTAAAGCGCCACTCCAAAAAAAATTTATCTGGAATTTCTACAAGTTTATTACTGCCAATCTGTGTTTCAGATTCGCCTCTTTCTTTGTTTGAGAAATGCACTTCAAATGCTTGAGGCAAATTTAAATCTGCAAAATATAAATATTGTCCATAATTATATTGATATTGTGATTTAGAGGTGATGAGATGTTTACCTTTAAAATGAAGATAAATTATATTCTTTTTTAAACTCATATTTATTCTCCTTCACAATTTATTTTCTAATTTAAAAGAGGAGAGCGGTTTGACCCACTCTCCACTATATTATTTACAATTTATCCAACAGTAGTCTGTCCGATTCTTCCAATAAGGTCACTGACATAGTTAGAGCCACGGCTCATTACAATACCAGTTAATACCATTCCAATATAATGATTAACTGTCAGTCCAAGAGGAATAAACATATCTGCATTAAATGCAAATGCAAGACCAATACCAACAACAATTGTTACCATCTGTGTAATTGCTGTCTTTTTCTCTCCACCATAAAACATTTCAGTAATGTTTTTACCATATTCCACAAGACCTTCAATCAGAATTGCTACTGCAATAATAATTGCTATATTCATTATTTATTTCCTCCTTAATTACTAACCTTAAAATTATTCTTTTCTAAATGTTCTTGATAATCATTCTTAATGTATTCAATTGATGCTTCAGTTTGATGATTCTTGAATTCAGGATGCTCCCTACAATAATTTAGATAATTTGTAATATCTTGCATTACTTGTACATAACTATCATGACTATGCTCCCATCCTTCAAGAATTTCATCCATAAATTTAAGGATGCGAACACGACATGCAATTGCACTATGTTCACCAAATTCACCATTTAATTTATCAATCTTTTTATTAAGCTGCTCGTTACGTTGATTCGACTTGTTATCAATTTCAACAATTTTCTCATCAAACTTCTCATCAAGTTTTTTAATCATTTCAATTATTTTCTTTGAACGATCTTCTTTATTATCCTTACGTTGTAAAAGAAATTGAATAAAACCCCACAACGCATTTGAACCTATAACTGCTATAAAAATTGCAATAATTGATTCTCTGTCCATCGGTTTATCCTCCCTATAATCTATAATATGTTATTTACGTTTTATATAGGAAGAATAGACATAGCCATACTTCCCATTATACTTAATCAGATACCAGTCACCAGTTTGATGACATACGCCTACTTCTGTTCCTTTTCGAAGAGGACTGAAACTACAAGTTTTTGCGGAAGAGTTAGGCTGAGTTCTTACATTTAAAGTGCCACCATTTGTATTAACAACTCCTGTCCATTTAACCGTATGAATATCATCAGTTACAGGGTCAGGATTAGATACTTCACTTATTTTAGTTTTACTAATATATTGCTTCTGGACGTATCCAAATTTACCATCGTACTTAATCAGATACCAATCACCTTGTTCGTGAGATACGCCAACTTCAGTACCTTGTTTTAAGCCACTGAAAGAGCATTCTTTTGCAGATGTATTAGGTTGTAACCTGACTGCAAGTTTCGCATTCTTACCGATGTTAACATAACCTTTCCATTTAACACTATGCATATCATCAGACACAACAACTTTATTTGTATCAGACGTAATAGTAGTAGAAGAGTAGTCGGGACGGCAGAATTTTGCATTAACATCTCTAAGATTATAAGTCTTTTGACAAACACCACCGCCGTTATCAACAACAGTAGATGCGCCGCTTGTATTACCCTCAATTGTCGTGAATGTATTACCACTGACTGCAATTACGAGTCCAGTGTGTGCATATACACCATTCTTTTTGAAGATGACGATATCACCAACTTTAGGAGTGCCATTAAGAGTAAACAGATTTGCCATAGTGGGGCAATATGTATAAGGATAATGTTTGAGTAATTGTTTTGCTCTATCCTTACCAAGTGCGGTTTGGAATACCCAAGTTATGAAGCAAGCGCACCACGGCTGACCTTGCCATTCGGGCTTAACGTCTCTCCAAAACTTGGTATAATTCGATTCTCCGCTGTTTGCAGTCTTATCATCAAGCTGACTGTTAGACCTCTTTTCAAGATATCCAAGTTCTGCTTTTGCAACTTCAATAACTTTTTCAAGTTCAGATTTTGTTATTGGTTTCTTAGGTTCGGTATTAATTCCACCTGTTTGACCAGTAGGAGTAGTGATATTATTTGTAAGAAGATAAAAAGGTTGATATTGATGCGACAAATCTACATTACCACTAATACCGTTGACAGAGCCTTTAGATGTGTATTGCCACATAATATAAGTGCCAGTATATTTTGTCATTTCAACACCATATTCTGCCACCCATGTATTTTTAACTGCACCAATAGGAATATCACCCATACTTAAATTATTATAAAGCCAAGAACGAGATGCATAAATTCCACAAGGAATACCCCATTTAATTAAATCTTCACAAATAATACGAAGCATTCTTGTTCTCTTTTCTTTAGAAAGATTATCAGAACGTCCGCTCTTATCACGTTGAACAACTTCACTATCTAAATAAACAGGCATTGCAATACCGCTCTTTATTACTTCATTTTTAATAAACAGTGCTTCTTCATGTGCCTCCGCATCTGTAATACTGCAAGGGAAGAAATAGAATCCATGCTCAATACCATATTTTTCACAAGCAGACCTGTATTCTTTATATTTAGGGTCATATGTAATAGCACCAGTTTTACTTCCTCTATAACCAATTCTAATAATTACAGGATATCCAGTAGCCTTTACAGCGCTCCAGTTTGTAACATTATTAAATTGAGAAATATCAATAACCGTTCTCTTTGTAAAAGCGGTTGTATTAGTTATCTTAGTACCATAACAATTATCATCAAACTGCCATGTCTCACCATCAATCTTAACTGTAACACTACGATATGCGTGACCTTGATTCTTTCCACTAACTGGTTCAAGATAACATTTTCTGCCATTATAATCTAACCAGCCAGTTTGCATATAACCGTTTGTAGGATTAAGATAATACCAATTATTATCATCATAAACCCAACTAGTTTTCATATAACCATCAGTCTTATCAAAATAGAACCAAGACCAACCTTTACTCCACTTAAGATATTGCCAGCCAGTAACCATGTATCCGTGTTCATCAAAGTAGAACCAGTTTTCTCCCTTACTCCATTTGAGCAATGCCCAACCAACAGCCCATGTACCATCTTTATATCTATACCACCAACCATTAGAATCACTAACCCATCCTTCTAAATATCCACCGTTATATGGGATAGTATAATTCCAAGAAGAACTACCTTTTGTTATTGTTGCCTTACCTACAGCAAATGTCATATTAATATCAGAACCAATACAGTCAATAACTTTAATTCCAGCTTCTTTACAACGCCTTGCTCCATAAGCTGTAAAATCGGTAGTACCAATTCCATTAGGCTCAAGGTCATTATACCAACATAAGTTAGCACCATGAGATTTTAAACCATTTGCCTGTGACTGAGGGCAATTATTTCCATGATGTGGAATTTTAAAAAACTTGACCGTTAAGCCAAGTTTTTTAATAAAATCCCATATTCTATCTGAACCATCACCACTTGTCCAATAATACAAATCGGGGAAGTATAAACACAAACTTCCGTCATTTACGTATGCCCAACCATAAGTGTCATCGTCTTCGACACGAGATGGTTGTTCCCTATAAACATTAAATTTAATATTTCCAAGTTCTACCTTATCTCCATGAGAAAGGTATTTTACTTCAATACCCCTGTCCTTTGCTTCAGATATCATCCTATTAAGATAATCAATATCTTCCCTAACAGAATTACTGCCTCGATTATTACTAAGACCTTTCTTTAAAGAATTGGGGTCATAGCAATAAAAACATAAAACAGTAAAATAAGAATCTTTTATAATTTTTCTAAGACCATCCCCATGGTCACTATGAGGATGCGTCAGTAATAAATATACTTTTCTAATATTATTTTCTTTTAAATAGGAGATTAGTCTTGATGCGCATTCGCCATCTCCGCCATCAACAATAAAACAGATATTGTTTTTTGTATCAATAAAGACTTGACTATCTCCATATCTTGTTTCTCTGCTGGGTTTTTTGAACCCAGCAACCCAACTTTTTATCATAAGCCATCACCTCATATTATAATGCATTAGTCCAAATACATAAGACTTTAATGGTCATTTTTATTTTTTAAGATATTTTTATAATTAATTTTAAAATTATTGTCCATCAGTAGATGGAGCAATTAAACAGAAATTATAATAGCCATTACTCGCAGCTACTGAATTGTTTGTTATAGATAGTTTTCCATCATATGATAATGCAATAACCAGTACGGATTTATTACTCCGTTCAACAACATTTTGAAAAGCCGATACAGGAGTAACCCACCCGGTTATAGTTCCGATTTGTGCGGTTGTTCCAACTGGAACGTTATTCGTTACATGTAAATTGCCTCGTAACCATAGCCAACCGCCTTTTCGATAGACATACATAGCAGTTACATCATTGCTAGTACAATAACTATTACTTGTATAATTAATTGTCATCGGTGCAATTGTACTGCTCGTAATTTGTTGCCAATCGCCCCAAGTTCCGGCGAGTTTATAACGTACAAAAAATGTTCTATTTGATGCGGCTTGAGAATTAGAACGAAGAAACTGCATTGCAACATTATCAGAAGTACCTTGAATATGCCCAATTGTTCCATAAGTATCATTAATTGGAAAAGTACCAGAAACATTAGAACGAGAATACACCCACCAACCAGAATCATATTTAGAGAGATTGTTAATATTTCTTCCAGATGGTAAATAATTTCCTCCAAAATTATTAGCCATCAAATTACCAGTCACTTCTAAATCTCCTGCAATTTCAGTATTACCATCCCAATCTACGTTAAAAGCATTAGACCTATCGGTGTCATCTGCACCATTACCAATAGCAAAAGCAAGTTGGGTAGAAAACTCCTCATTATTTAAGTTGTATCTACCAATAGATAATTGATTATCATTATTAGCATATAAACTTTGTCCTATTGTTGTAGAGAACGGGGCTAATATTGCATTTTTGCCTCTTGTTCCGAATGTCATAGCAGGGGCTTTTGTATAAGCAGAACTTTGATAAATTTCGCCATAAATAACCTTACTCCATAAACCCAAAAACATTGACTCTTATTGCCCCATCATAAGTGACTGTTTCAACAGCGGTTAAATCATACGAATCTCCAAAAATATTTACAAAAGATGCAGTAATTGTATAGGTAGTGGTTTGGGCTGTTCCGTGCGTAAAGGTAAAAGGCGGTAAATCAATGGAATACTTAGTCATACCAACACCAATAGTAGGAGTAGAAATTTGAATTGCGCTACTACTAACCGAATTAACTTTTACATTTGTTAAATTTGAATCGCAATAATTAATTGCAATTATAGCGGTCATACTTTTATTATAAAATGTCACATCTACAGAAAAACCAGAACCAACAGTATCAAGCGTAATGGAGGTTGAAGACCACACATCGGTCTCACCAGAAGGCGCTACCTCTGCCTCTGTAACAACAGTTCCTTCTGTCGAATTAACAGAAAATACCGTTGCTCCACTATCATTAATTGATTTTATTCCGTCTTTTTCAATTATAAATCTTTGTTCACTATTTGCTCCAATAATTGCACCACTTGCGCCAAATGTAGCCAACTCTTTCTTATATATAGGGTCATAGAATTTAGTATTATCACCAGTAAAACTGGCAAGAGTTGTTGTACCATTTCTTATATCAACAGAGTCATTGTCAATAAATACATTTCTACCAGTTGCGGTACTTGGAGTCTGTTCGCCATCTTGCATATCAGCAACCATAATACCAGTATTATCAACCGCCAAATAATTAGTTGCTACCTTTCTGGCATCTATCGCATTAGCATTTGCGTCTGTCAACCCATTATCTAAAACTGCCGTTGTATCAGTTTCTGTGTTATCAGTCCAAACAATATGACTTTTAGTCCAATAATAACAATCCTCAACATAAGGTGGAACTGTAGTAGACCACGAACCGCCAGTTTGCGTGGTGTTAGATGTGGATAAATAATATTGATTAGTAATAGAAGACACTCCTTTACCAGTGTCTCCATGTGTGCCTTTTATATTATTTACATACACCCATTTTGCAGTTGATGCATTTCCACCTAATGTACAACGATAAGTATTATATGTGCTTGTATTAAGATACATATCTCCTATAACAGCAGAAGATATACCACTTCCAGAAAAGACAGTAGCAGTAGTAGACGTTCCTGTTATGGATGTGCCAGAATACCATCTACCACCATCTTTGCCATCTTCTCCGTCAAGTGCAAGACCATATGTAAATTTTTTAGTAAAAACTTTATTATCAACTGTAATTGGAACATTTAATACACCATTTTTTGCAACCATAGATGAAGTAACACTTACCCTAAAAGCAGCATTAACCGTTCCATTGTTTAATAATGATGTAGTCATTCCTGTAGGTTGACCAGTAATTGTGCCAATTGTAGCGGCTACTTGGGTTGTTCCTTTATAAGCAATAATGTTACATTCAATTTCACTTGCAATAGCAGAAGTTGTATTACCAGCAAATGTATGATTTTCATTTGTCAATATGACAGTATAAGCATCATTTCCATCTACACCATCAGTAACGACAGAGATTACTTGTTGGTCAAGTAAAGTACTAGTACCTCCAGATGCGTATAAAGAACAACGAAGAGCAACAATATCATCAAGTTCTGAAAAATCTAACTCTACTGTTGATTCATTTAAAGTCGATGTATATTGAGTTTCCCAATTTTCATTATCTGTTGTTGTTTCAATTTTAAATCTACCCTGATAATTACCCATAGTATTTGTACCAGTTTTTGATTTTGCCGTTAAAGTAACATAATAAGGAGAATAGACCCCATTTTTATCTTTTATGACTGTAACAGGAGATACAATTAATTGATATACTGTAGAAGCAAATCCTTGCCTATTACCAGTAAATACTGTCGTACCATCAGCAGAAACAGATAATACAGTATATCTATAATAACTATACATAATAATATCTCCAACTTTAACAGATGCATTAGAATCTCCTATTAAATTAGAAACAGTAAAAGTATAACTTGGAAAACTTGGTGATACGGTTGTAGTCCAAATTTGTGACCCCTCTTGCACTTCTGTTATTGTATATGTGCCATAGCTTATTGCCATATAAGCACCTCCTTTTATCCTTTAAATTGTTACCTTTACATCAATGGTAAGTTTTTTGTCAACTAAATCACCATCAATATAAATTACTTTTGCTCCAACACCACCAGCTGATGGAGTTCCAGTAGTTATAGTATTTCCGTCCTTATCACGATAATACCAGTTATATGTTCCAATATATGTATCAGTTGCAACATTCCATTGCGTTGTATATTTATAAAGCGTTACCGTTTTCGCAGTTGAATCAAGAAGATAACAATAATCGCCATTCTTATTACCAGTAGTTGGTAATGTTTCAACAAATCTTTCAGACTTAATGGGGTCTAATTCTTGTCCTTTCCTATATACAAGTGCATATAACGCACCAACACCATTGCCATTACGAAGTTGATTACCAATAGAAGATAGAATAGTAGTTTGATGAGGGTCTTGTTTATCTAAAACAGACATATATTGTATATAATCTTTATTGTCATAATGTGCTATACATTGAAAAGATGCATATCCATCTACCATAGAACTTGTAACAGTTAATGTTTTTGTTGTTTGTCCACTAATTGTAGAGTAAGCGCCATTTTCAAATTTTTTCCATATATATGTGGCTGAATTAGTTACATCAGTTGCACCATCAATTAATGCAGCTTCAATTGTTACAGTACCAGTACCGTTTTCAATTATATTTCCCCCATTAGGTGTACTAAGTTGAAGAATAACTGCATTAATTCCATTCGTACCATCTTTACCTTGTCTTGCCTTGCCCCAACTATAATCATATGTAACTGTTTTATTTGCTTCTGTAAATCTAAATGTGAACGTAATAACACCATTATCATTTGTAATAGTTGTTCCAGCTGTAATAACATATTGAATAGAACCATCAGCACTTGTTGTAGCATTTGTAACGGTTGGTGTAATTCCAAAGAGAGTTGGTGGATTAACCACTGTTGTTGCCACTTTAGCCGTTCCTTGATACCCAGCAAATGGTATAAGAATTGTATAAGTCGATGCTACTTTTCCATCACCATCTACGGGAATACCATCATAAGAATTCCCTACAATAATATTTAATGCATCAGTTCCATCATCACCTTTGTCACCTTTACCACCAGTCTGACCATCTGTTGTTACTGCAATAGTTTGTATATCAAGTTGTTTCGATGTACCACCAGATTCAAATAAAACACATACAATAGATGTACAATTTTTACCTGTTACAGGAGTATAATCATGATATCCATCATTTTCATCAGAACTTGACGTATATTTTGCTTCAGTAGATGAAGTTATATCTTTTGCTAAAACATTTTCATATATTTTAAATCTACCTTTATAAATAGTCTTTGTCTGATTTTGTGTTTGATACGAATAAAACCTAACAGAAGCAGGTGTGAAAGTCGGTGTATTTCCAATAGTTTTATTTAATGCCAATGTGCTTGGCTCAAGACTATAAATAATAGGAGATTGACCATCAGCTCCACTTTCAATTTTAATTACTGAAAATTGTTTTAAGATTGGGTCATGCCCATTCTTTGCGGCTGTAAAATTTATAGTACCAGTTGAACCAACCATGTTTGTGATTGCCACAGTATCATTTGCAACAGTTGTAGTGGAAGTATTAACAGTAAGATTGTTACTGTCATAAGACACATTAATACTCCATTGACTGGTAACATCTTCTCCACTTTCATAAATAATAATTCTAGAAACTGCGTCAGAATAATCAGCAACTCCAGAAGAATTAACAGGTATCATTTGGTCTTCATTTGTTAAAACAGCGGAAATAGTGTCTGTGCCAGCCGCACCATCTCTAAGTTTTGTAATTGTATGATAATCATATATATCATTATTAGTTGTAACAAGTTTAATTACACATTTATCATTCGTAAAAACAGAATGACTTTCATTAACAGTTAATGTTGGACTAGTTCCACTATTTGGATAAGTAGCCCAAGAGCCATTAGATTGTTGATATTGCCATGCGCTAATATTTACACCAGAACCAGTTACTCTACCATTCAAAGTTATTGTTGATGCACCTTTAATTGTTCCATCACCATTATATTTAAAAACACTTTCTCCAGTAATAGTAGCGGATTTAACACTAGAAGCCTGTTTTGTCATTGTAAAAGTGATTTCACCTTGTGCAGTTAAAGCCTGACTAAGAGTCGGCTCTTGATAAGACACAGCTACAATATATGTAATCATTGTACTATTTTCAGTAAATTTATTTTGATTTACAACAAGTGTTCCTTTAGGTATGGTTTCACCACCAACTTCCATAGTGCCATCACTAATAGTCTCGCCTGTTGTAAGAGCGGTTACAGCTCCTATTCCTTCTCGTCTAGACCAAGTTACAGTTACATTATTATCGCTTGTAGATAATTGTTCACCACCATACCAAATAGATGGAGAAAGTATAAGATTATTTGACCCCCAGTTTGGTGTAAATGAATTTTGGTCTGGACTATATATTATACTTTGTGGCAGATTACCTTTGGGATATACTGATAACTCTGATACGTCAGTTATATCGGTCAATGTGATACTGCCATAAGATACAGTTGTTGTTGCCATA
>ONIZ01000045.1 GCA_900317975.1 uncultured Bacillota bacterium | reverse complement strand
TGATGCACCAATTGAGAGTTGGCATGCATTGCTCAAAAAAGAAACTTTGTACAATAATAATATCACATCTTTACAAGAATACCAAAAACTTGTAGAAGAATGGATATTATTTTACAACACATCTAGATTAAAATCAAAACAGATTTTATTTTATAACACAGATAGATTAAAATCAAAACAGATTAGAAAGTAATTCTAACCTGTTCTTTTTTTTGTGTGAACTATTTGGGGTTCACTTCATTAAAAGTTCTTTTTATATAAATCGAATAAATCGGATAAATATTTAAATGGTGCGAGTGTGGTAGATATCTACAATTTTTTTATTAATCTTGGAGATAACTCCTCAACTCTTTTTATATCACCATTTTCGTTAACATATATTGTCTTAAAACCTAGTGATTTAGGAACATCAATATCCAATCTTTTATCATCACCAACTATTACACATTCACTTGGTTGGTATATTCCTTGAGCCTGTCTATAAGCTAATTCATTTGGTTTTATAATACTTTCACCATAATATTCACTAAAATAATCATTGATTCCCATAGCAGTTAATCTATTTCTTTGTGATTCTTCAAAATAATTAGATAATAATACTAGTTCATATTCATTCATTGCTGCTAGCATTGACTTAATTTTTTCAGCATTTTCAGGAATTGCTTTTCTTAATTCCTGAAAGAATATCTCTAAAAAATGATTATCTAATTCATATCCTAATTTATCACCAAAAAATTTTAAGTATAGATTTCTATCATAGCTATTATATATTTTTTCATACTCTTTAATATTTAACAAAAATTGTTTTGTCTTTTCTATGTCTTCAATGCCATATTTTTTAAGTGTATTTGCTACATAAGATGAAAAATCTACGCCAGTAATCAAAGTACCATCGATATCAAATATTATTCTTTTTATCATAAAATCACCTGACATTAAATAGATGATTATATTATACTATATAAATTAATTTTTGTTGGTATTAGTCATAAAAAAATAGACACTCATCTGCTTAGATAGAGTGTCTAACTCAATTAATTGAGGCGACATTCACTTGTAACTTTAAATGTTCCTCTTTTTTATTTTATGCAAGTTCTCTATATATAAAGTTCGAATAGTTCGAACAGATTCGTCACTGGTGTCCCTGAGAGGAGTCGAACCTCCGACCAAAGGTTTAGGAAACCTCTGCTCTATCCACTGAGCTACAGAGACAGACAAGAAGACTAAACTTCTTGAATAACTGTAATTATCATTGGTTTATCTTCAGTTTCTTGATAGAAATAATTTCCAAGTTCTGCTCTTACATCGTTTTTTATTTTTGTATAGTCAACTCTCTTACCACTATCTTTTGTATCTTCAAAAATAACATTTCTTGCTATTTCAGCTGTCTTTTCGATTAATTCTTGACTTTCTTTAACATATACAAAACCACGAGTAAGTATTTCAGGTCCTCCAATTATTTCTTTAGTATCTTTATCTAAAGTACAACTAATTATAACGATACCACTATTACCTAACATCTCTCTATCTTTTAAAACTAAATCTCCGATGTCATCTCCACTAGAACCACTAATTAAAACTTGTTCTACAGGAACTTTTTCAAATGTCTCAATCATTTCACCATTATCAAATTCTACAACATCACCATTTAATTTTAAAATGATATTTTCTTTATCCATACCACATGCTTCAGCAACTTCTGCATTAGCATATTGATCTTTGTACTCCCCTTTTACAGGAAAATAATATTTAGGATTCATCAAATTAATCATTAACATCAAATCTTCACTAGATGCATGATGTAACAAACTCTTCTTATTAGAAAGCATTATACCATTAGCACCTATTTGTGCAATTTGATCTAATACATCACTTGATTTCTTTTCAATACCAGGATAACTAGGTTCAGTAATAAACACAGTATCTTCATCAGTTAACTTAATGAATTTATCATATCCTTTAATTATTCTATTTAAGTTAGAGAAAGGTCTTTCTTTTTCATCACTAATAAACACAATAATACCTTTTTCATTAAGTGCTTCTAAATTCTTAATTCTAGATTCGTCGAATGTTAAGTATCCTTCTTTTAAGGATTCACTAATCATATTTTGTAATCCCTTACCCATAACAATAACATTTCTATGAGTTTTCATTATTTCATCAAATAACTCTTGAATTCTATAGAAATGTGCAGGAAAAACAGTACAAATGATTCTTCCTTCATTATGAGCAAGCACTTCTCTAATTAATGAAGCTGCTCTATCAAGTGGACTAGTATGTCCTACTTTACTTGCGTATATAGATTCACTTAATAAACATAAAACACCTTGTTTACCAACATAAGCAAGTTTTCCGATATCACATTTATAATTACCCAACATAGTTGAGTCAAAAGTATAATCCCCTGTATAAACAATTGCTCCATCTGGAGTATATAAAACATAACAAACTGCATCTGGAATAGAATGTGTAACACTAATTGGAAAAATACTATTATTACCAAACACAATTTTATTATAAGGCTTAATCTCAATTAAATTACATTTTTCAATCAATTCATTACTCATATCATTTTTTAATATTTCAAGCGTTAAATGAGTAGCATATACCGGTATATCAGGAACAGCTTCCAAAATATCAGGAGTAGCCCCCATATTAGATTCATGTCCATGAGATAAAAATAACCCTTTAATTTTATCCTTGTTATCAATTAAAAATTGATGACCAGGAATAATATAATCTATTCCTAAATTAATATCATTGTCATACTTTAAACCACAGTCAAATATAAATATCTCTTCATCTACATTAACTACATACATGTTTTTGCCATTTTCATTTAATCCGCCTAAAGCAAAAACTTTAATTTTACTCAATTTTTATTCCTCCTTTTTTAAATAATTAATCGTAAAAAGACTTACTAATTATACCAAAATTAGTCTATTTTAGCAAGTTTATCAAGTGCTACTTTAGCAGCTTCTTGCTCTGCTTCTTTCTTAGATGATCCTACCCCTCTACCATAAACAATTCCATCAACTAATACATCTACAGTAAATGTTTTATCATGACTAGGCCCAACTTCATCAATTAAATTATAATGAATAGTATCTTGTTCAGCTTGAACATATTCTTGTAAAGCGCTCTTATAATCATTAAAGAAATTTATTTTAGGATTTTCAATATAAGGAACTATCACTTCTAATATAATTCTTCTAACCGTACTAAATCCTAAATCTAAATATATAGCAGCCATTAATGATTCAAATATATCAGCAACAATAGCTTTTTTATAACGGCCATTTTCTTTTAATTCTCCATGACCAAGTCTTAAATATTTTTCAAGTCCTAAATCCATAGAATATTCATATAAAGCATTTTCACAAACATAACTAGATCTAACTTTAGTCATTTCACCTTCGTCTTCAGAATAATTAGTATATAAATATTCAGCTATTACCATATCAACAATTGCATCACCTAAAAACTCTAATCTTTCATAGTCTTGTTTTGCTTTATGTTCATTAGCATAACTAGAATGAGAAAAAGCTATATTATATAATTTTTCATCATTAGGTTTAATATTCAATTTTTTAAATAATTCATTCATAATAATCACCAAATAGATTATATCACAAAAAAAGAATAATACCGAAGATTTGCAATTGAGTTTAATAAAAATATATAGTAAAATATAAATATGAAAAAGATATTAATTAAACTAATTAAGATATATCAAAAAATGCCACTATCTAGTCATAAAAATTGTAGATTTACACCTACATGTAGTGAATATGCAATAGAAGCAATAGATAGATATGGATCATTCAAAGGTACAAAAATGGCAATAAAAAGAATAATAAGATGTAATCCATTCGGTAAATATGGATATGACCCAGTACCTAAAAGGAGTAAATAATATGAATAAATTTAAAATGATAATAATAACTGTATTTTTTATAGGATTAACATTTATATGTACAGGATGTGCTAATGATGACATGCAAGATATTAATATAATAGTTACAAACTATCCTAATGAATATATAGTATCTAAACTATATGGAGATTATTCTAAAATAACATCAGTATATCCAGATGGAGTTAAAACAGAAGAATATAAAATAAGTAATAAATCTAAAAAAGAATATGCAACTAGTGGATTATTTGTATATAATGGTCTAATTGAAAAAGAAAGATCTCTTGCAGTTGACTTACTAGATATGAATTCAAATTTAAAGATAATTGATACTGCTTATGTATTAGAAACAGATTTTTCAACTGAAGAATTATGGTTAGAACCTTCTTCTCTACTAATGATGGCTCAAAATGTAAGAATAGGTTTAGAAGAATATATAACATCAACAGTATTAGAAAAGGAAATAGATGAAAAATATGAAGAATTAAAAGTAGCATTATCAGAATTAGATGCAGAATATCGACTTGAAGTACAAAATGCTGAAAACAAAAAAATAGTAGTTGCTAACGCATCACTAAAATATTTAGAAAAATTTAATTTTGAAGTTTATTGTATCGATAGTGACGCAACAGATAAAACAATAAATGAAGTAAATCAAATGATTGCTAATAATGAAATTAACTATATCTATATATTTAAAAATGATGAAATAAATGATAGAGCACAAGAAATTCTAAATACTCATGAAAATTTAAAAACACTATCACTACATAAATTAGATAATATTACAGATGAAGAAAGAGATAATGATGAAGACTATGTTTCTATAATGAAAAAGAATTTAGATGAATTAAAAAAAGAACTATATCAATAGTTCTTTTTAAATAAATATTGTTGCAAAAACAAATAAAATTTGATAGAATTATATATGTTTACAAGAAGCGAGGTGAAATTATGCCAAATATTAAAGGAGCAATCAAAAGAGTTCGTGGTAATAATAGAAAGAGAACTATCAATACATATGTATCATCTTCAATGTCAACAGCTATTAAAAAGTTTGAAAAGTCAGTAAGAGAAAATGATAAAGAAGCTGCAAAAACAAATTTAAATGTTGCTCTACAAAGAATCGATAAAGCAGTAAATTCAAAATTAGCTCATAAAAATAAAGCTGCTAGATTAAAAAGTAGATTAACAAAGAAATTAAATAATATGGAATAACCAATTGTATAATTGGTTTTTTTAATATAAAATATTAATTGGAGGATAACACATGAAAAGATTTATACCCTACTTATTAATATTAATTTTATTAACTTTGATAATAATAAATAAAGATACTATATATGCAAAATATACTGAATACATCATTGATATAGAATCAAAAAAAATAAAAGTTCCTGAAAATAATGAATATGCAAGAAAATATAGTTTTAGTTATGTACAATTAACTGATGATTTCATACCTGATAATAAACAAGATTTATTAAATATATTATTTACTGGACTAAATTCAGGACAAACATCATTTGAATTCTATTGTTCAAAAGATTATACCACTTGCATAGAAGATGTAAATTCAATAGCCAAAGATCAAGTATTAATATCTGATATAAATAATTTTGTACATCCATTTAATTCATTTAATCATATAGAAACTAAATATGATACATTAGGACATGTAACAATAACTACAACAAGAAATTATACAGAAAAACAAATTGAAGAAATAAATAATAAAGTAAATGAAATATATAATAGTATTTATAATCCTGATGTTGATCTAACAACTAATATAAGTAATATTCATGATTATATAGTAAATAATTCAAAATATGATAAAGAAAGATCAGATTATAATGTAGTAGCTTATTATTCAGATATAGCATATGGACCATTATTACAAGGATATGCTCTATGTGGAGGATATTCAGATGCTATGGAATTATTCCTAGAAAAACTAGGAGTTGAAAGTTTTAAAGTATCGAGTGAAGAACATGTATGGAATGCTGTATATCTAAATGATACATGGCTACATCTAGATCTAACTTGGGATGATCCAATAACAACATCAGGAGAAGATTATTTATCAAAAGATTATTTTCTAATAACAACCGAACAACTAGAAGCAATAACTATTAGAGAACATAATTATGATAAAAATGTATATAAAGAATTAGCATAAAAAAAGAGTAGTCAACTACTCTTTTATATATTCATAAACTTCATCTATTGTATTATTGAAATTTAAAAAATCAACATCAAACCATTTAACATTAAATTGGTTATTAAAAAAAGTATATTGTCTCTTAGCAAAATGCCTAGAGTCTTTTTTTATTTCATGAATAACTTCATCTAGTTTTTTATCTCCAAATAAATATCCTTTAAATTCTTTATAACCTATTCCACTATTTAAAATACGACTAGTCTCATATTCATCTTTTAAAGATTCAACTTCACTAAGTAATCCAGTTTCTAACATCTTATCTACTCTATCATTTATTCTATCATAGATAACTTCTCTATCAGTAGTAAGGCCAATAACTTTAATATTATAAAGTAACTTATCTTTATCATTACTAAATAGAGAATTATTAATAAATTTATTTAGAAGTCTAACTAATCTTTGACGATTATTAACATGAACATCGATATTTCCATCATACTTTCTAATTTTTTCAAGAATTTCTTCATTAGTTAAATCATCAAAAGAAGAATAATTATTTTCAGCACTAAATCTATAATCATATAAAGCTGCTTTAATATATAATCCAGTGCCACCTACAATAATAACTCTCTTATTTCTAGATTCTATATCTTTAATACAATCTCTACAATCTTTTTGATAATCATAAACAGTATAGTCATCATTAACATCACAAATATCAATTAAATGATGAACAATACCATTCATTTCTTCCTTACTAGGTTTAGCACTTCCTATATTTAATTTCTTATATATAGAAACACTATCTCCATTAATTATTTCAGCATTAATTCTTTTAGCTAACTCAATAGATAATTTAGTTTTACCTACTCCAGTAGGCCCAACTATAACAATAATATCATTCATTATAATCCCTCTTAAACATTTTATCTAATTCATCCCTAGTATAAGTAATAATAGTAGGTCTACCATGTGGACATGTAAAAGGATTATCACAATATCTAACATTATCAACAATCCATTGCATATCTTCATTACTTAAATATTCATGAGCTTTAACACTATTATGACACGCAATACTCATAATAGTAGTATCAATAAATTTTTCTTTAGAAAACTCACCCTTCTGACAAATAAGTTCAAATATATTATTAATTTCTTTAGAAGAATTCTTTTGATCTATCCAATCAGGATGAGATCTAACTAAAAAAGTACCTTCACCAAACTCTTCACAAGAAATACCTAATTCATCTAATATAAATAATCTATCTTTTATTCTTAAATAATTATCTTTACTTAATTCAACTTTTATAGGAGTAAGCAAATCAATTATAGTTTTTTTTCCATTTAAGAATTCATTCATATACTTTTCATAATTTATTCTTTCAGCAGCAGCATGCTGATCAACTAAATAAAAACCATCTTCGTTATAACATAATATATAAGTCATAAATACATTGCCTATTACATTCATTTTATTTATTCGAGTAACTTTTTCTTCTTTTTCATCACTTTCTACTTGAACATCTTTTTCTTCATGAACTTCAAAATCAAGTTTTATTTCTTCATAATTAGAAACTTCTTTTTTAACTATTTTTTCTTCTTCATCATCATTATGTTTAATTTGATTATAAACTTCATTAAAAGAAGTAGATGTTCTAACATTAGCTTCCGGAATCAAAGTAAGTGTCTTTAATCTATCATCAATAGAATTACTAATTAATTTTAATAAACTATCCATCTTAGAAAATTTAATATCCATTTTAGTAGGATGAATATTAATATCCACTAATATAGGATCAACATCTATATTAAGAACAATTATAGGATATCTACCTTTATGTATATATGTATGATAACAATCAATTATACATCTATTTAAATCATTATTCTTAATAACTCTACCATTTACTAAAGTTGTAATACTATTTCTATTAGATTTAGTTATTTCTGGATAAGATATATATCCTGAAATACTATAATCATCATTAGAATCATCTATAGGAATCATCTTCTTAGTAATATTAGCTCCATATATATCATATATTACTTTTAATAAATCACCATTTCCAGAAGTTTCAAGTAATACATTATCATTATTACTTAATCTAAATTTTATATTAGGATAAGACAAAGCCATCTTGTCAATATATTCAACTATATTAGCAAGTTCAATATATAAGTTTTTTAAATATTTTAATCTTACCGGAGTATTATAGAATAAATCACTTACAGTAATGTCAGTACCTTTAGCTAAATCACAAGATTTAGTTTTTATATCATTTCCACCATTAATAGTGATTAAAGTACCTTCTTTTCCATCACTAGTTTTAAGTCTAACTTTACTAACACTAGCAATACTAGGAAGAGCTTCTCCTCTAAAACCTAAAGACTCTATATAAAACAAATCATCTAAATTACTTATTTTACTAGTAGCATGTCTTTGAAAAGCAAGCTTTGCATCTTCTCTACTCATACCAATTCCATTATCAATAACTTCTATCTCTTTAACTCCAGAATCAATTAATTTAATTTCAATTTCATCAGCTTCACCAATACATGATTCAACAACTTCACCAGCTGCTATTTTATTTGCTAAGTTGTCATCCATTACTTTAATTTTATTCATCAAATCACATTCTTTCTAAATGAAGACTATGAGCATGGACTACCGTTTTTCTTACTATCCTTACCCGTATAATACTCCCTACATTTATTACCAGTACAATCTAATGTTACTTTGTATTTAAATTCTGAAACTTCTAAATCAGTGTTTCCATCATGATCTTCATCTTCAATTTCTTCTACTAGAACAGTCCCATCACAAAATGTTTTATTAGAAGGATCAATAGGTTCATCCATATAACCTTGATTATATAGATCATCTAAAGAATAAGTTATTCCACTATTATCTAAATCATGCATAAATTTATTCTGTGCCGCAGCATAAGCAGACTCATAAATATTATCATATGCACGATCTCTAGTCTTACCAATATATTTTGTAACTGCAGGTATAGCAAGACCAGCTAATATTCCAATTATAACTATCACACCAAGTAACTCTATCATAGAAAACCCTTTATTATTCATAAAACACCTCACTATAAATATTATCTAAAATAATTATACTACATTTCTTCATCAAGTGACTCTTTTAATTTTGTAGCAACATCCAAAGGAACCACTTCACTAAGTTCATCAATAGAAGCTTCTTTAATCTTTTTTAAAGAACCAAATTTTTTTAATAATTCCTTCTTACGAACCTCACCAATACCT
>ONIZ01000080.1 GCA_900317975.1 uncultured Bacillota bacterium | reverse complement strand
CTTAATGATTCTATTGCTAGATTGCCTGATCCAGAGAATAAATCTAAAACTACTTTATCTTGAATATTTTCATTAATTATATTGAATAGATTTTCTTTAACTCTATCTTGGGTTGGTCTAGTTCCTTCTATATTATATCCTTCAATATTTCTTCCTTTATATAATCCTGCTACTACTTTCATAGACTACATCCTTTTTTAGTACTAATTCTTTTTAATTCCTTATTAATTTTTAGAATTAATATATTAAAATCAATTTCTTTTTCTTTATATTCATTAAATAGTTTATTAGATAATATTTCTTTTTTTAATGATTCATCTTTTGTATCATTATATTTTTTTATTTTAGATAATAAGTCTTTATCTTTAGATATTTTTTTATTGTAATCTTTAATATCTTGTACCTCTTTAGTCATATCTAATTCTTTTTTTAAATTGTCTACTAATTCCATTAATTCATTCATATTTATATTTTATCATAAATAAGAAAAGATGACTACTTTAGAAAGTCATCTATTGTCATTAGCTTATCATCTATTTCTTCTAATGATATTTCTTTTGTTTGTGGTATAGGTAATTCTTCTTGTATTATTTCTTCTTCGTTTTCTTCTAATTTAGATACTTTGAAAATAGCATTAATAATATTTTTAGATATTTGAGATCCTGTAGAATATCTATCTGCGATAGGTAATTCTGTTACTTTTATCTCATTTATAATATCACTTCTATATCCTACATAATCTTTATTTGTAGTAATAATTGTACCTATAACTGTATATGGTGATTTCTTAACTTCTCTTATTATTTGTAATCCTCTTCTTGCTCTAGCCATAGCAGGTAATTCACTTAATCTAATTCTTTTACCTGTACCTCTATCTGTAACTAATACAATAAATTCATCTGTTTCGTAAGAGAAATTATTAATGGAATTAATTTCATCTCCTTTTAGAGACATTGATTTTACTCCACTAGTTTTTAATCCTACTTCTGGTATTTCTTCTATATTGAAAGTTAGGCCATATCCTGAATTTGTTGATAACAATATGTAAGGCTTAGTTCCTTCTACTACTCCAATTACTTTATCTCCATCTTTTAATTTCATACATGTAATTGGTTTATTATATCTAGTTTGCTTAAATGATGATAATGGAGTTTTCTTTATCATTCCTTTGGCTGTTCCTATAATGATATTTGTCTTCTTATTGAAATCATATGCAGGAATACATCCTATTACTTCTTCTCCAGGAGATAATGCTATTAAATTAGATATATGTTTAGGCATATCTTTCCATTTTAAATCCGGAATAGTATATACAGGTAAATGTAGATAATTACCATAATTAGTAAATACTAAGAATGTATCTTTTGTATTCATATTATATTTACCTATAACATAGTCATTTTCTTTTATTGTTAGATCTTCATCAGCTGATGCTTGATAACTTCTTAAAGAAGTACGTTTAATATATCCGTCTTTTGTTAGTAATACTATTACATCTTCTTTTGGAATCATTTGTTCTGTATCTATTTTAATTTCAGTTATTTCATCTTTTATATCAGTTAATCTTGGAGTAACATACTCTTTATTAATTTCTTTTAATTCTCTTTTCATAACTGATTGTAATTTTTTCTCATTACCTAATATTTCTAGTAGGCCTTGAATAAGAGTTTCTAATTTTTCTTTTTCTTCTTGTAGAGCAACTACATCTGTATTAGATAATCTATATAATTGTAATGTAATAATTGCTTCAGACTGTTCTGGTGTGAAACCAAATTTATCAATTAAGTTTTGTTTTGAATCAGCTCTATTTTTAGATTCTCTAATTACTCTTATTACTTCATCTAATATAGAAATACATTTAATTAAACCTTCTACTATATGATATCTTGCTTTTGCATGTTTTAAATCAAATTCAGATCTTCTTCTTATTACTTCTTTTTGATGAGCTAAGAAGGCATCTAAGCAATCAGCCAAGCCTAATAGTTTAGGTCTTTTATTTAATATCGCAACTACATTGTAATTGTAACTTATTTGCATATCTGTATTTTTAAGTAAGTATTTAATAATTAGATCTACATCAGCTGTTTTTCTAACATCAATTACTACTCTTACATCACTAGTTGATTCATCTCTTACTTCTATAATTCCATCTATCTTTTTATCTATTCTTATGTCATCTATCTTTTTGACCATAAGAGCTTTATTAACTTCAAATGGAATTTCTGTAATTACAATTCTTTTATTTCCTTTTTCTTCTTCAATAGTATATCTCGATTTGATGATAATTCTACCTTTTCCTGTTGTATATGCTTCTTTTAGTCCTTCCAAACCTTCTACTATACCTCCAGTTGGGAAGTCAGGTCCTTTTACTATTTCCATTAATTCTTCTAGTGTAGAATTAGGATTTTCTATACGATAGATTGCGGCATCTACTATTTCATTTAAATTGTGAGTTGGTATATTTGTTGCATATCCTGCAGATATACCTTGTGATCCATAAACTAGAAGTGCTGGAAATCTTGCTGGTAGAACAGTTGGTTCCATAACAGTATCATCAAAGTTAGGCGCAAAATCAACTGTATCTCTATCTATATCTCTTAACATTTCATTTGCTATTTTAGATAATCTTGCTTCTGTATAACGATAAGCAGCTGGACCATCACCATCTATTGAACCATTATTTCCATGCATATCTATATATGGAAGACGAGTTTTCCATGGCTGACTCATTCTAACCATTGCTTCATAGATAGATGTATCACCATGTGGATGGAAATTACCTATTACATCTCCGACTGTCTTAGCACTTTTTCTATATCCTTTATCATATGTATTCTTTTCTCTATGCATTGAATATAGGATACGTCTTTGTACAGGTTTTAATCCATCTCTAGCATCCGGTATAGCACGTTCTTGAATAATATATTTTGAATATGATCCAAAACGTTCCCCCATTATATCTTCTAGGGTATAGTCAAATATTTTTTCAATTACTTCTTGTGTTTCAGTTTTCTTCTTTGGCATAATTTACCCTCTTTCTAATTTATTTGATAGTCATCTTCTAAAGTGAATTCTACGTTTTCTTCTATCCATTCTTTTCTAGGTGGTACATCATCACCCATTAGTATTTTTACTCTTTTTTCAGCTAATTGAGCATCTTCTATATTTACTCTAATTAGTGTTCTGCTACCTGG
>ONIZ01000059.1 GCA_900317975.1 uncultured Bacillota bacterium | reverse complement strand
TAGAACTGCTCTTTCATAATCATCAAATTTCTTCTTTTGATTTTCTCTTTGTAAATTATGAATAGCAGGTAAAGTCATAATCATAATAATTCCAATTATAGTAATAGTTACTAATAATTCAATTAAAGTAAATCCTTTTCTATTCTTCATAGTATTCACCTATTATTATTTTAACATAAAAAATAGATTATTTATATTAATAATCTATTTTTTAATGTTGTTCTTCTTAAGCCTTCAATATTGTTTTTAACTGCTAATTGAAGTGAAGAATATTCTCCTATTAAATATAGTGTTTCTTTTGTTCTAGTTACTCCTGTATAGACTAATTTCTTATATAACATTTTATTATAACCTTTTACTAAAGGCATTATTACTACTTTAAATTCTGATCCTTGTGATTTATGTATACTTATAGCATATGCTAATCTAAAATTACTAAAATTAGAAGGTGTATACTTTACTAAGTTATTATCAAAATCTATATAAATTTCTTTTTTAGGAGATGTAACTATTCTAGATATAATACCTATATCACCATTATATATATTATCTTCAGGTTGATTAGTTAATTGAATTACTTTATCTTCTTCTCTAAATAAAGTTTCTCCTATATTTATTTCTTTTTTATGAGTATCTTTAGGATTAAATATATTTTGCATTTCTTTATTTATTGCATCTATTCCATGTAATCCTTTATATATTGGAACTAATATTTGAAAATCTTTATAAGATAAATCTTTATATGTATGAGCTATTTCTTTAATGTTATCCATTACTTCAGTTGTTTCTATAAATGTTAAATCATCACTTTTATTAAATATTTCTTTATTTAGATTTTCTTCTCTAATATCATATGCTAATTTTAATATGTTTGAGTCTTTTCCTTGACGATATAATTTTCTTAGTTTAATTGTTTTAACAACATTAGATTCAATAATATCATGTAATACTTCGCCTGGAGCAACCGAAGGTAATTGTTCATCATCTCCTACTAGAACTATTTTAGTATTAACACTAATTCCTTTTAATAGTGATGACATTAATTCAATATCCACCATTGATACTTCATCAATAATTACAAACTCGCACTTTGACTTATGATATTCATTTACTCCAAAAGTATTAGTTTCTTTTTGCCACTTTAAAAATCTATGAATTGTTGATGCTGGAAGAAGAGTTTCTTCACTCATACGTTTTGCTGCTCTTCCTGTTGGAGCTAGTAATACTATTTTTTCTAATAATTTTTCATATGAATACATATTTAATTCTCTATATAATTCTATTATTGCTTTTATTAAAGTAGTTTTACCTGTTCCTGGTCCACCTGTAATAACAAGTGCCTTATTTTCCATTGAAGATTTAATTGCTTCTAATTGCTCTTCATTATAAAGAATATCCATATTAGATGATATTTCATTTAACTTATCATCTATGTCCTTATAAATAATAGGTTTTTCATGAGCTAATAATTTAAATCTTCTAGCTATTAGGTTTTCACTATCATATAAAATCTTTAAATAATATCTATCCTCTTCTATTATTAATAATTCATCTCTTATTAAGAGTTTAATGCTTTCATTAAATTTATTTTCATCTATAGGTATTCTTAATAATCTTTTTAAGTAGTTAACTATTTCTTCTTTAAAGAGATATGTGTGTCCAAATGAGAAGCATACTTCATTCATTACATAATAGATTGATGCTTTAATTCTTATTACCCCATCTTTTTCTATTCCTGATGATATCGCAATAGTGTCTACTTTTTTATATGAAATATTATTAAAATCTAGAATTACTTGATATATGTCTTCTTCTATTATTTTTTTAGTTCTATCTTTATATTTATTATATATTTCTATTGAGTCTTTTGTATTAAAACCTAGATTACCTAAATATATTACTGTTTCATATGAAGATTCATATTCCTTTAACTTAGTATGAAGTGTATTTTTGTTTTGTTCTGTTATTCCTGGAATAAGAATTAAATTAGAAGGTTCTTCTAAAATTACTTTGAAAGTATTATCACCTAATACATCTACTATTGCTTTTGCTTTCTTTTCTCCTATTCCTTTGAATAATCCTGATGTTAAAAACTCTATTATTGAGTCTTTTCCTTTAGGTGTTACTCTCTCATATGAATCTACTTGGAACTGTTCTCCATATTTTTCATGATGAACCATCTTTCCATATAACTTATATGTATCTTGTTCATTTAATTCATGAAAATATCCGGTAAATGTTATTGTTCTATCGATTAAATTAGCTAATTCTTCTGTTTCAGTATCTGTTACTTTAAATACTCCTACTGTATAGCCTGATGTAGAAGAAAATATTTCTTTTCGATAATTTCCTATAATAAACATTATATTTCTCCTATTACATTTGGATAATCAACTGATGTTATTTTTACTTTTATTAATTCATTATGAGGGAGTTTTCCTTTTACTTTTACATTTAAATAGTTAGATGTATGTCCATAAGAGAAATCATCCTTAGTTTGTTCTACTAATATTTCTAATTCTTTTCCAATGAATTTAGAAGCATATTCTATTTCTAGTTCTTTAGATAACGCTATTAATCTTTTTACATAATCTTTTTTAATATTTGAAGGTATCTTATTAGGAAGTCTTTCTGACTTAGTTCCTTTTCTTTCACTATATGGAAATACGTGTACTTTTGAAAAGTTTATTCTTTTTACAGTATTAAGAGTTTCTTTAAATAGTTCTTCTGTTTCTCCTGGAAAACCTACAATTATATCTGTAGTAATAGATATATCAGGTCTTATACTTCTAATTTCAGCTATTTTATCTTCAAAGTATTTTAAATCATATTTTCTATTCATAGACTTTAATATTTCATTTGATCCTGCTTGTAGAGGTATGTGTAAGTGATCTACTATTATGTTTGAATTTTTCAATATATTTAGGACATCTTCATTTAATTCAGTTGCTTCAATTGATGAGATTCTTAATCTTTTTAATCCTTTAATTTTTATTATTTCATTTAATAGATCAGCAAATGATATATCTAAATCTCTTCCATAACTTCCTGTATGAATTCCTGTTAGTACTACTTCTTTATATCCATTATTTACTAATGCAGTTATTTCTTCTATTACTTTATCTTTATCTTTTGATCTACATTTTCCTCTAACAAACGGAATTATACAATATGAACAAAAATTATCACATCCATCTTGTATTTTTACAAATGCTCTTGTTCTTCCTGGAAAGTTAGTTATATACATATCTTCAAATATATCTGTTCTTCCCTTATAAAGTCTTATAATTCTTTCTTTGTTCTTTAAATATTCATCTATTAAATCAGGTACTTTATCTTTATCTCTATTACCTATAACTATATCTATTCCTGGTATAGGATTATCTTTATTACTTTCAATAAAACAACCCATCGCAACTATTATTGCGTCAGGGTTTTCTTTTCTTGCTCTACGTAACATTTTACTAGATTTAGTATCTGAAGTATTAGTTACTGTACAAGTATTAATAATATAAATATCACATTTATCAGAAAAGTCTTTTATTTCATACCCTCTTTTTTCTAGGATATTTCTTATATATTCTGATTCATATGTATTTACTTTGCATCCTAGGGATAGTATTCCTACACTTGGCATGTTATTCACTTTCCTTCCATTCTTTATACCATGATGATATAGATTCCTTTTTCTTTTCTATTTCATTCTCGGCTTTTTCTTTTATATCTGATACTTTTTCTTTTAGTTCTTCTTTTTTATTCATTAACTCATTATATTTATCTTCTCCATACTTATTAATGTATGCTTCTTTTAAGACATTAAGTAAGTAATCTTTTTTTGATTTTAAATTGTTGTATGTTTTGTTTTCAACCGACTCTATTCTATCTTTATAATTAGGATATTTTGTTTCTATTTTTTCGTCTAGTATTTCCCAATCACTTAATATTGCGACTTTAGTATCATCTTTTAATTCATTAAAAGTAATATTATTAATTGTTCCATCATAAAAGATAAAATCAGTTAATTTAACAAAAGAAGTCTTTAACTTGTTTTCATTTTCTGTGTTATTTTCATCATTTAATATACTATTATCGGTTGTTATTTCATTTTCAAAGTAAGTTAATATTTCTTGGTCACTATCAATGTTTTCATTAGAAGAATCAATTCTATTATTAATATCTTCAGTTTGTTCTAAATTATTATTTATAGTAATTGGTTTTTCTTTTTTATTTTCATGTCTTGCGACATATACAGACACACATATACCAAATACTATTAGAAATATTATTAATATAATTAAATATAGTTTCTTTCTATTTTCCATACTTACTCCTTTTTTCATGTATATTATAGCAAATCTTAATAAAAAAAACTACGTTTACCGTAGTTTAATCACCTAAATGTTTTTGTAATTCTCTTATTTTAGATAAGAATTCATTTGTCTTTTTAATTTCTTGATCTAATTTCTCATAATTAGCTGTATTTTCTATCTTAATTGCTTCTAGATTATCTTCTTTCTTTTCTATTCCATATACTGGTGAAATAATTGGAGATGATTGAAAAGTAGAAGCTACTCCTTCATCTTCTTTAATATCTTCAACTGACTCTTCTGAAATAGCTTGAAGAATTGTTGGTTCACTAGCTTGTTCAATTGTTTTAGTTAATTCAGTATCTTCTTCAATAGGTTGAATTTGAATATTCATTGTCTTTTCAAATTCTTCTAATGATATAGGTGCATCTTTTTCATCAGTCATCTCATTAGATAATTTTAATTGTTTAGTTTTTTCTAACAACTCATCTATTGAAATAATAGCATCTTTTTCTTGTTTTTCTTCATATGTTTGAATTGACTTTTCTATTGAATCTTCTTGAGATTCTGCTTCTTTTTCTAATAATTCAGTTATCTTTTCTAATTCACTTCTAGCCTCTTCTACAGTAGGTTCTAAATTAGTATAAGTTAATTCTTTTTCATCTTCAAAATCTTCATCTATAACGTTTTCTTCAATAGTTTCAGTTATAGTTGGAGATTCAATAATCTTAGGTGCTCCTGTTTCAACTTTTATTTCTTCAATACTCTTGATTGCTTGAATTTGTTCTTCATCTATATCATCTTCTACAGTTTCAACTGTTTCTTTTTCTTCATTAACTTGAATCATTTCATCTAATTTAGAATTAGCTTGAAATTCATTTAAAGACATAGTTTCTACTTTAGGAACAGTATTATAAGTAGTTTCTATAGTTTCTTCAGTATCTTCAATAGTATCTACTTCAGGAGTTATAATAACAGGCTTTGTATTATAAGTATCTTTACCATAATCATCCCACACTATATCTTCTATATTATCATCGAAATCCTCTTCATCATCTAGTTGATCATTTACTTCGCTAACTAATCTTTTAAGTTCTTTTGTATTTTGTTTTTTTCTTCTTCTATCAGAATTTTTATCAAATACATATATAAATAAACAAATAAATATTGCTACTAAAGCAACTATATATACAATAATCATTTCTGTTGATGTTAGAAAACTTCAATCAACAATAATTTGTTGTTATTTTTTTAATTTTTATAGAAATTAAAAAGAGACTTGTGTCTCTTATATTCCTAGAATTATTTTAAATAGTATTGCCGCGATACATACTATAATACCAAATATTACAAATATATATCCCGTAGATACTGCAGTTACATATCCAAAATTTGTTTTTATATTTGGAGGAGCAGATTCTACTTTTTCTTCTCCCATTTGTTCTACTTCACGTACAGTTTTAATATTTTCTATACCTTTTACTAATAAGCCATCTATTTCATCATAAGATTTATCTTTTAGTCTATCTACTGCTTCACTAATCTTATCATCTGTTAATTCTTTACCATACTTTTTCTTAGCAATATATGAAAATCTTACAATTGAATTTCTAACTACTGTATCATGTGATATCGTTTCATTGATTCTTTCAGCTGTTTCTTTTTGAAATTCCATATTATCTGGTAGTTCAATTGTTGAATATAGATCCTCATCATATCCATATTCATCTATTTTAGCTGAATCTTTTATATCTTTTCCTCTACCTGCTATATCTTTTGATTTTTTAATGTATTCTAAAGACATAGTTGTATATACTTCACCAGTTGTTGATGTATATGTTTTAACATAGTTTTCTTTTTTCTTTTCTGGAATTCTTTTTATTTTACAT
>ONIZ01000015.1 GCA_900317975.1 uncultured Bacillota bacterium | reverse complement strand
TCAATATTAGTACTTATTGCAGGACTATTAAGTATAGTTCTATTTAATAATGGAACAAATATTCTTAATAGTGTTAAAAATTATTTTGCTGCAGGAGACGTACCTGCACATAGCAAAGGATTAAAAGATAATGAAGATGGTACTTACACACTATCATTATCAGTAAAAGGAGAAGCTGAAAAGAAAGCTCAAAAGGCTAATATTATAGTTGTATTTGATACTTCTAGTAGTATGAATAGATCAACTAATAATACAGAAGTCACTTATACGCCAGATGACTCATATTATGGTAATTACGCTAATATTAATGGTGAATATATTCAACTAGAAGGAGATTGGGATTATAGAAATAATCAGTGGGTTTATGTTTATTACTATAATGGTAGTGAGTATACTGGTCAACGTTACTCTAGACAAGAAGCTAATCAGTCAAGATTACAAGCTGCCCAATCTGCAACTAATTCTCTAGCAAAGGCACTACTTGAAAATAATGGTAGAGATGGTAATCCAACTGATACTATCGAAATAGCATTAGTTGATTTTGCAAATACTGCAGAAATTGCACAAGAACCTACAACAGATTATGATACATTTGCTGCAAAAGTTAATAGTCGAGATGCAGGAAATAATAATAGAGGAACAAACTGGGAAGCTGGTTTTAGAACAGCTTTAGATGTTGATTTTGAAGATAACGATACAACCTATGTTATTTTTGTTTCAGATGGTAATCCTACGTACTATGTTAACAATAATGGAACTAGAGGAGGAACTGGACAAGAAACAACAAATAACATTAATACATCATATAATCAAGCTGTACCAGCAGCAGAAGCAATAGTAAATGAAGGATATAAATTATATACAATAGGTATTTATGGTAATGTTGATAGAATGGAAGATATTACTACAGATGCCGGAGCTCCAGCAGAAAACTATTATTCAGCTTCAGATACAGCTGCATTACAAGCTGCATTTGGTGAAATTTTATCAAAAATTGAAATGTCAGGTATTTCAGAAGCAGTAATAGATGATGGAACAACAGAACAAGTAAAAATTTCTTCATCTGATGAACACGGATTATTAAAAGTAGTTGATAATTCTTATAAGTATACTATTACATTCCCAATTAAAGAGGGAAAAGTACAATTAAATGGAAAAGAAGCAACAGTCTCAGGTAACAAGATTACTTGGGGTGATGGAAAAGAATTAGTAGGTCAAGTTGATGAAAGTGGAAAGAACTTTATATATACATGGACAGAGGCTAACGATTTATATAATTTTGCCCCAACTGCAACTAATACAAATGGAACAGTTGAATGGGATTTATCAGATTGTGAAGTATTAATTAATGATGCAACTTATACAGTTTATTTTGATGTATATCCATCACAAGAAACTTATGATATGATTGCAAAAATTAAAAATGGAAAAACTGTAGATGAAAGAAAAGAACTTTATGGTGCATTAAATCCAGAAGTAAAAAAATATTTAGAACCATCAAATGAAGAATATACAGATTTTTCATTAAGAACAAATACAACAGCAACATTAAGTTATGATGATACTCGTACATCAGAATCAGAAAAACCAGTAGAATACAAAAACCCTGATCCAGTTGCAACAACTGCTCAAAAAATGAAAATAGTAAAAACATGGGAAAATGATTATGATACAAAAGCAGAAACAGCAACTGTTAATGTTAAACAAGATGGAAAAGAATATATATCTAATATAACATTAACAAATGAAAATGAAGGAGTAACTAACGTAGAAGAATTCTTTATTGCGACAGGTTTAATGAAAGCAAACAAAGCAACTGGAGAATTAACTATATTAGATTCAGGATACGATTACACTTTCTCTGAAAGTGGTGCTGATGATTATAACTGGGAATTAGTGTCAGAAACAATTAGACCAATGATTATAAATGGTAAATTAACTAAATTAATTAAATTAGATGAAAATGTTTTAAATACTTATACTGAAGATGGAACACCTAGATACACTAAGCCAAGTATGACTGGTGATTATCTAAACGATAATACTAATGAATATTATAAAATAAATGGTGAAATATATGTTGCAGATAAAACTGAAGGAACAGCAACATTAAATGCAATTAACTATCGTAGAAGTAACTTAGATATTTCTAAGACAGTTGATGGAGTAGGAGCACCTGAAACAGATGAATTTACATATACATTAACTATAAAAGATACAGCAGCAACAGATGATTTATATTTCTCAATAAGAAATGCAGATGGAACAAATGATACTACTCAAAATATTGAAGGAGCTAGAGTATCAGGAGATAATTATATAATTTCAAAAGCAGACTTCATTAAAGGTGTTACTTTCACATTTACTTTAAATAATGGAGATAATGTTAGATTCTTCAACTTAACAACAAAAGCAACTTACACAGTTGAAGAAACAAGAATGCCTGGAACTTATAAATTTGATAAAGTTACTGCACAAAGAAAATATGGTAAAGAAGAACCAGTTGAAGATACAAGTGCAACTATTAATGGAAAAATAGTTAATGGTTCAATTGGATTAACTAACAGTGAATATAAGGTTAATTTTGTTAACCAATATCAAAAAACAAGAGTAATTGTAACAAAGGAATGGACTGGAGATAATAATGATGAGCAAGGATTAAGAACTCCTGTTGAAGTAGAATTATTAGCTAATGGCCAAGTAGTAGAAGGAAAGACTGCAACATTAAAAGCTGATGATTGGACATATACATGGACTGATCTAAATAGATATAGTAATGGTCAAGAAATTGTATATACTGTAAGAGAAAAAACTAACTTAAGTCCTCACTATAAATCTAGTGAACCAACAGGATCATTAGAAAATGGATATGTAATTGAAAATATAAGAAATGAAGATGATATTACAGTTACAATACCAGTTAAAAAAATATGGGAAGACAATAATGATCAAGATGGTTTAAGAAAATTTGTAACATTTGAATTATATGGTACAAATGAAGATGAACCAGTAAATAGTTATACATTCCAAGCAAATGATTGTGTTGATAATACTTGTACATATACATTTACAAAAGATAAGAATGATAAAGATCTACCTAAATATAGTGGTGGAAAAGAAATAAATTATACAATTAAAGAAACTGGAACACCAGGTGGTTATCAAAGTGTAAATTCAAAAGAAAATAACGGTACTTTAGTTATTACAAACACACATGAACCTAGTACAACAAAAGTAACAGCAACTAAGATCTGGGCTGATGCAAATAATCAAGATAACAAGAGACCAACATCTATAACATTCACATTAGTAAAAAATGGTACTCCAGTAACAGATAAAACTTGTACAGCAACAGAAGCTAACAAATGGACATGTTCAATTGATGGATTACCAGAATTTGAAAATGGAGGTCAACCAATTAGTTATTCAATAGCTGAGTTAGAAACAATTAGTGGATACACAACTGGAGAAGCTGTAGCAACTGTTGGTTTAGTTAATACATTTACAATTACAAATACTTTAAAACCAGAAAAAACAGAAGTAAAAGTTACTAAGAACTGGGATGATAATAAAGATTCAGAAAATACAAGACCAGGATCAATTACAGTAAAATTATACGGAACAGATAAAGAAACACCTGTAAAGACAGAAACACTTAACGAAGGTAATAATTGGTCAACAACATTCACAGATTTAGATAAAAATTACCAAGGTAGTCCAATCAACTACACAGTAGCAGAAGATACAGTAGAAAATTACACTCAAACAAATAAAGATGAAGAATGTACTAAAGATGAAACTACTGGTAAATTCGAATGTATTATTGAAAATAGAGTAAATGATATGCCAATAGATATTCCAGTAACAAAGAGTTGGGAAGATAATAATGATCAAGATGGTAAGAGACCAGAAACTCTTGAAGTAACAATTACTGGAACAGTAGACGGAAAACCAGTAGAAGGACTATCTAAGCCAATCACATTAAAAAAATCTGAAAACTGGACTGGTGTATTTAAGGGTATGCCAAGATTCCATGAAGGAAAATTAGTAATTTATACAATAAGTGAAGGATCATTACCTGAAGGATACTCATTAGACGAAGAAAAGAGTAATCTTACAGATAGAACAAAATTTAAATTAGTTAATGTACATGAACCAAGTACAACCGAAGTAAAAGCTCATAAAGATTGGCAAGACAACAATAACCAAGATGGATTAAGAACTCCTGTAACATTTACATTAACAAAAGACGGAAAACCAGTAGAAGGAAAGACATGTATTGCTAAAGAAGAAAATAATTGGACTTGTTCAATTGGACCATTGGATGAATATGAAGGTGGTCAACCAATAAGTTATTCAATTGCTGAGATTGATGGAATTGAAGGATATAATAGTCAAACACCAAAATATGTAGGAGAAACATGGACTGTTACAAATACTTTGGCTAATCCAGAAAAAACACAAGTACAAGTAACTAAAGAATGGGAAGACGATAACAATTCACAAAATACAAGAAAACCAGTTACTATTAAATTATTGAAAAATGGTGAATCTACTGATAAATCTATAGTTTTAGATGGAAAAGCAGATGAAAACGGAGAAACAGAAGCATGGGTAGCTACATTCAAAGATTTAGATAAGAATGAAGCAGGTCAACCAATCGACTATACTGTAGTAGAAGAAGGACCTGAAAACTATACTCAAATTGGTGAAACACAATGTACATCAACTGATGCAGGAAAAGAATGCATTATAAAAAATAGAGTTAATGATTTATCTAAAACATATCCAGTTAAGAAAACATGGAATGATGATAACAATAGAGACGGAATACAAACAGCAGTTAAAGTTACATTAACAGGAACTGCAACTAATTATTCTAAAGATTATTCTATAGAATTAAATGCAGATAACCAATGGAAACATACATTTACAGTACCAGTATTCCATGAGGGTGAATTAATTAGTTATAAGGTTACTGAAGAAGCTATTTCAATCGAAGAACCACATACAATAGGATATACAACAACATATAATGATAAATATGTAGATGAAAATGGAGTACAAGGAACTGAGGTAATAAATACCCATGAACCTGAAATGACATCAATAAGTGGAACAAAGACATGGAAAGATAATAAAAACACTTATAACACAAGACCAGAAAGTATTACTATAAACTTAATCAAAAATGGTAATAAAGAAACTTCAACAACTGTAACACCAGATGAATCAGGTAATTGGAGTTATTCATTTGATAATTTGTATAGATATGAAGATGGACAACTTATTACTTACTCAGTAACAGAAAATCCAGTTAAAGGTTATGTAACAACACAAGATGGAAACAACTTTATTAATACACTAAGAGAAGTAATTAGTATTACAGGACAAAAGTCTTGGAATGATAATGATATTACAGATTATAGGCCAGAAGAAGGCTTAACACTAGTTCTATATAGAAATGGTGAAAGATATGCTGACGCAACTGTTAATTCAAATTCTGATTGGGAAGCTACATGGGGCAACTTAGAAGAATATGATGAAAATGGTGTTAAATATGAATATACAGTTGATGAAGAAGGAAGTTTAGAATACTATACAAAAGAGTCTAAAGGTGACAAAGACAACAACTACACAGTTACAAACACTATGGATACTACAAAAGTTAAAGTAACTAAAGAATGGATTGATGATGAGGTTACTGATTATAGACCAGATGAAATCATAGTATATTTATACAAGAACGGTGATACATCAACACCATTCAAGACAGCAACACTTAAAGCTGAAGATGATTGGACATATACATTTGAAAACTTACCAAAACAATCTAACGGAAAAGATATTACTTATTCTGTAGATGAATTAGTACCTGAAAACTATGCTAAAGTAAGTAGTGAATGTGCTAAGAATGGTGATAAATTTGAATGTACTATTGAAAATAAAGCATTAGACTCTATAACAAAAACATATCCAGTTAAGAAGTCATGGCTACTTGATGAAGATGATAGAGATGGATTAAGAGCTCCTATAACAGTAACATTAACTGGAACTGTTACTGGAACTGATTACAAATACACTGATTCAGTAGTATTAAGTGGCAATAAATGGGATCACATATTTACAAATGTTCCGGTATTCAACAATGGTAAATTAATAAGCTATCAAGTTGAAGAAAGTGAAATAGAAGTAAAAGATCCACACACATATGGATATGATACAAATTATAATTATAACTATTCTGTAAATGGTGTTAGTGGTTGTGAAATCCAAAACTCACATGTACCTGAAAGAATTAAAATTAGTGGAACAAAGACATGGGAAGATTTCAATGATGAAGATGGAATAAGACCAGATTCAATTACTATTAATTTAATCAAAAATGGTAATGAAGAAAAACCATTTGATACAAGAGAAGTATCAGTTGCAGAAGACGGAACATGGTCATTTGAATTTACTGATTTATATAAATTCGAAGAAGGACAATTAATTAATTATACAATTAAAGAAGTACTTCCAGAAGGATATACAAATAACAACCCAGAAACTAATAAAAATCCAACAAATATTGAAGTTATTAATTACCATATGCCTAAAGTAACATTCAATGTTCATAAGGATTGGAATGACTTTGATGATAATGATGGTAAGAGACCTGAAAGTATTAATGTAAAACTATTACAAAATGGTTCTGTAGTAGATAGTATTACAATAACAGGACCTGAATGGAATGGAGTATTTGCAGACTGGGATAAATATGATTCAAATAAACAACCTTATGAATATACTCTAGAAGAAGAACCAGTAGAATACTATGCAGAAAATCCTGAAATAGTTATAGATTCAGATAATAATGTTAATATTACAAATACACATGAATTAGAAAAAGTACAAGACATAGTAGTTAGAAAAATCTGGAATGATAATAATAACAAGAATAAGAATAGACCAGGTAGCATTCATATTAACTTACTAGCTGATGGAGAAAAAGTAGATGAAGCTACATTATCAGAAAGTAATGGATGGACTTATACATTTACTGGCAAATTAAAATATAAAGCAGGTAAAGAAATAGTTTATACTGTTACTGAAGATGCAGTAAAATACTATGATGCATCAATTAATGGATATGAAATTACAAATACTTATAATGGACCTGTAATAGAAATTACACCTCCAAATACTGGAATAAGTATTGATACTACTGATACTGATTCTAATATGAGCTTATTATTAGTATTCATGATGGCTATAGCTGGATTCTTACTAAGAAAAAAGTATAATTAATACCAAGAAAAGCAAACATAATGTTTGCTTTTTTGTTTTAATAAAAATATAAATATGGTATAATATATACACATTGGAGGGGTTACTTTGAAACATAAAATATTAAGAATAATAACTATATTATTACTAGTATGTTTTATTATACTTTTATCTTTTAATTATAAAGATAATAATAAAAGTAATATAAATAATTTAAATAATACTCCTGTAAAAACACCAGAACCTACAGTTGTAGAAGAAAAAATAAAGATTGATGAATTAAGAAAACAATATAATAATAATGATATTATTGCTTATATTGAAATACCTGAAGTAATAGAAACAATTGTAATGCAAGGAGAAGATAATGATTATTATCTAAATCATGATGTTAATCATAATTATGATATTAAAGGAAGCGTTATTTTAGATTATAGAAATAAGATTAATGACAGAAAACTATTATTATATGGGCATAGTGGTAAAGAACAAGATCTTCCATTTTTACCATTAAAAAATTATACAGATAAAGCATTCTATGATTTACATAATACAATCTATTTATATACTACAGAAGGTAAGAAAACATATAAGATATTTTCAGCATATATAGAAGATAGTGATTATGACTATGTTAATTTAGATAATTTTAATGGATTAACATATTATGAGCATATTAATAAGTTAAAAAATAAATCACTATATGATACAGGTATAACTCTAAAAGAAAATGACAAAATCATCATACTTCAAACATGTAGTACTAATAATATTGATGCTCATAAGTATTATCTTATTATAGGTAAAGAAATATAATAAAAGAAGAATATATAATCTTCTTTTTTTTATTAATTTTTTATAAAAAAATAAAAATAATAGTTATTATGTAAAAAAATGTTATAATAGTAATTATAGAATAGGAGAAGCTTATGAAAAAGAGATTATTGCTATTACCTATAATTGTAATAACAATTATAATGACATTAGGAATTGGATTTAAAACAATAATTCAAAAGACAAGTCTATTATCATTTTTAAACGGAACAACATTAGAAGAAAAAGAATTATCGACAGTTGCAAATCAAATGTATGTTACTATGCTTGATGATAAAGCAAAAGTGGTTGCAACTACAAATCCAGAAACTCAAGTAGATGGGAAATATGCATTTACTGATAATACAAAGCCTCAAGTACAACCAAACACAAAAGATAATTATTTCATACTATTTGAGATAACAGACACAAACGGATCAAGTGGTTATACAAAAGTAGAAGAAAACGTTATTTATACACTTGAATTACCAGAATATATCACTCCAACAGATTTTTATGATGAAGGTATAGAGCCTAATGAGCAATGTACCAATTTTACAAAAAAAGGACAAACAGTAGCATGTGGAGGAATATATAAAAAAGGAGATAAATTCACTTTTAAGGTTATCTTTAAAAATGTAATAAATAAGAGAAATGTAAAAGCAGCATATCAGTTCCCAATAACCTTAAATAAATCAATAGAAGAGATTGTATTTACATTAAAGACAATTGACTTTGGACTACCAGGTGCAATCCAATTATATATGGAAAAAATAGATATTCCAATTCCACCAATTGAAGAAACCGATTATACTTTAGATATAGATGGAGACTGGACTAGTGATACAGAGAATTATATTACTTGGACTGTTACTTTAACTGATAATAGTGAAGAGAATTATAAAACAAATGGAGAATTATACATTGATTTTGGAACAAATATGGCAATGCCAACAGACCAAGACCATTTGTTTGAAAGATTTAAAATATATAAGGATAATGTATTACAAGAAACATATAATTATTCTTCAGGATTATATATCTTGCCATCATATGGTCCTAGAGAGGCACTTGCTACAATAAATAGCGAAGTTGAATTGGATACATCATCTATATATACAAAATTTATAAAGGGATTAAAAATAGATTTAAGTAAAATAGATTATCAAAATACTCCATTATCTCCAATAATAGAAGGTGTGCATGAATGGAAATTTGAAATTACAACAAAAAAATATACAAATGATTTAAATCCATCAACAGCAACAGTAAAATATATTGATAATTTATATAATGGCGAATATGAAAAAACAAAAACAATAAAACATAAAGCAGCTGAGTATAACGTTACATTAAATGAAGATGACAATAACAAAAATATATATGGAATTCCAGAATCTATTTCTTATCATGCTAAAGGTACATGTCCATATAAAATAATTACAATAGAAGATATACCAGACATTGATTGGGGTGGAAATTTGAAATTTCATTACTACCTAGATGGCATCGGTTTTACACAAGAACAAAATGCTTTAGAGCCAACACTAAATATAAAAATCAATGGGCAAGATATTCATTTTAAAAAATATGGATATTTCGCACAATCAACAGTAAATGGACAAACAGGAAACACTGATCCTGCCGTTTTAAAATTAATGGCAGAAACAGACAATTATCTAACAAGTAACTCCAATTCTTATTTTAGAAGTGATGAATTAAATGTTGATGGAGATTATTATTGGTTAGTGTTATCAGAACACACAAAAGATATTGGTAATAGCATATCAAGAGATGGAAGAATAGAGTATGTAGAAAAAAGTGGAAATTCAGCACCAATACCAGCAAAATGGAAAATATATTTATTCAATGCATCACGTACAAATTTAGAAATCAGCTGGGATCAAGACCTTGGATATAATGAGAGACAATTCACTGCTGGAAACGGAGGAGGATACGGTAACAGAATAAAAATTAATGATGCTCAGGCAACCTCATCTTTAAACTGTCAAGTATATACTCCAATAAAAACAGTAGGAAAAATGATTGAAGATGGCTTTATTGAATGGGACATAAAATTTGACAATAAATACATATTTAACACTCAGGAAAGAACAAAAGAAGCGTACTTAATAGTATATGTGCCAGATAATTTGACTATACTGAACAACGGATTTGTAGAAATGGATACAGGTAAAATATCTGATAATTATAACGTAAATGATAGAAATAAAATCCCACTAGCAAATCTAGGTATATGTCAGAGTGGACATTATATAAATCATAATGATATCTATGATAATTTCAAATGCGATTCGTGGACTATTGGAAATAATTTTACATCAGGTTTACCAGTAGGAAGACTAAATACATCAAGTCAAGAAATAATTAGCAGTTTTAATATAATACCTAATAGGTTTGACATAAGAGGTTATAATGCATATTATGTAAAGTTTGACCCAAAGATTCTAAGAGATAATCAAACAATATATGATGGAATATCTAGATTATCATTTTTTACAAAAAATACAGGTAGTAAGATATATGATGAAAATAATAAAGATATGATATATGTAGAAGTATTAGGAACAACACTTAGAAAAGATTTTGATACAGATAGAGTATTAGAAAGCCCTTATAATATTGGAGATACAACAGAAATAAGTTATGTATATACAACATTAGGTGGTATGAGCAATCGAAAAATAAGTAAAGATATAGATGAAGAAGAAACAAAAAATAATGCAAACAATATTGAAAAACTTTGGAGAGTATTTGCAAGACAAAGTGGTAGTTTGACATTCGGTGGCCATCCATATGATTATATTGATTTTGGTATGGGTACTTTTCCAATATTTTATAATGGTAAATATCAATTTACAGATAAATTTATTACAAATAATCAAACTGAAAAAATTGTGGCTAAAAATACAAAACTAGGTAGAATTAAAATATATTTGTATTCCAATTATAATTCCAATTATGATGGAGTAGAGATAGTAGTAGATGATTATACAAATTTAGAATTAGACTCGAATGGATATTATAATTATTGTTATAAATATAATTGCATCAAATTAAAATTCAATTATGGAGAAAATTGCCAAACATATAATAGTAATAATCCAGCATGTTCTAGAGAAAATGAAAATTTAGAAAATGGATTTGAAATTATAGTCGATGGAAATGTATCAAATCCAATTATCGTCACAGAGTATTCAACAAAGACAGATCTGGATAGAGTAATAGATGAATTAAGAAGAAATAATTTAGATATTTCTTCCATAGATATAACAAATTTTTCAACCCAATATAATTGGAAGAATAATCCACAACTAGCCCAATCAGATAATGCTATTACAACATATGAATTGTTAGCTGATTTATCAGTAGAAAAGAAAGTAGACACAACAGATGATACTAATTATAAAAATGATACTAAAAACCATGAATTAGTCGCAACTATTGGAAATAGTCCTACAGATTATTTAAATCTTACAGACTTCATTGATGGAATTGGTAGTATAGGTATTAGTGATACTACTGCTCCAGAAAACGTAAGTACAAATTATAATGATTTAAAAGAAATTCGTAAATATCTACATATAACAGATTTAGTAATTAGTGTAAAAAATCATTACAATTCTAATTCTGACTATACAAAGATATATGAAAACAATAGTTTTACACCAGAATATGATGGTTCAACAATAGAATATATAGAGGATACTAATGAATTATATAAAATACACCTAGTACGTAGTGATGGAGAAAAAATACCACCATTAACTGACATAAAAGTAACATATAAAATGAATTTCTACTTAGATGAAGAAGATAATTATAGGTTAAAAGATATTTATAACGGTCAAAAATATTACATAAGTACAAATGTTGAAGCCGTTAGAACATATGAAAGTAATCCAATTTTAATGGGAACATCATCTACTAAAAAAGTATTAGCAACAAGACTATCATCTACTGATGGCAACTACGAAAATAAAATAGATTCAACAAATCATACCCTTACTGCATATGCATCTAATAATGGTGTAGAAGTAGGTGCAGATTATCTATATCCAGGAGAAATAGAAAAGAACTTATATACAAGTAATAATAACGTTGATACCTGGTATATAAAATATACTCCAAATTCAACAGGAAAAAGTGAAAAAGTATCAATGAAGATAAAAGATAGTCTCAGCTTCAAAATAGATGGAAATAGCCAATACAATAATAGTATTATTAATATATTAAATGAATATACTACTTTTAAAAATATTAGAATAAATTATAATGGAAAAGATACAAAATTGGATGATGAAGCTGTTTATGTATGGGCAAACCCAATAGAAAATAGAAATATAAACTTTAACAATATAACAGGAAAATTAATTAAAGGCGATAGAGGGTTTGAATTACAATTAGAACCATTTAATTATGGGGACGTAATAATAGTTAAATATGATATAGAAGTAGACTATGAAATGGTATACAAAAAGTTACAAATAGAAGGTTTCATTGATAAAAACAACAAACTTACAGATACACATAAAAATTTGATTATAAATTACGATAACGGAATAAATTTAGTAGATTATCCAGAAAGTTTTGTAGAAAAATCTAAATCTAATATTTCAATAAGTGAATTTGCACCAACTGTCCATAAAAAAAATAAAGGAAGAACAAATGATGAAACTTCATGGGAAGTAAACTTTAATACCGGAAACAATTCAAATTACATAACCATTAAAGATAATTTAAAAATAACAACCGAAGATGAATCAATGCAAAGTATTATAGAAGAAGCAACGATATTAAAAGATTTAGAAATAAAAATAGATGGACAAACAATTTATTCAAATGATACATTTACAGAACCATGGAGCGATAACATTACAATTGATAAAAAAGATTTAGGATATGAATTTATTTTTAAAGATACTTCTGATAACCCATTCATTGAACAAAACAAAAAAGTAGTAATCACATATAAAAGTGCATTAGATTTCAATAAGTATAAAGGGAAAGATAAGAGTGGTATTTATTCCTTAGAAAATACAGCTATAATAGAAAAAAATGGAATATCATCAAAAGATGTATTAGAATCAAATGGAATTCCATTTGACTTTCCTCTTGTAGCAAGCAAATCATTCTTAGGGAACAGTACAAATGATCTAACTGAGACAAATTGGAAATATACAATAGAATCAGGTAAAATGGATAGAGAAAATGTTCATATAAAAGATATCGTAACACTAGGAAAAGACTTTGGAAATTATTTATCCATATCAAAACTAAAAATTACAAAGAATAATGAAGTAATATATGATTCATCAAATAATATAAATCAATTAGAAGGTATAGAACTATTAGATGGTGAAGGCAACAAACTTCAATTAAATCAAAACGGAATATATGAATTTGATTTAGTAATTGATAAATTAGAAAAAATGTCTACTATAAATGTTGAATATACATTAAAAGTAGATAAAGAAGAATATATAAATAATAATGAACTATTAGATGATGAACTTCTTATTCAAAACAAAATAAAAGTAACTGCAGAAGATGGAACTGACATAGAAAAAGAAAGTAGAGGATCTTCTAAAGTACCTTCAAAACTATTAAAGAAATTTGACTTTCTAGGTTATGATAATAATGGTAATCCAAAAATAAAATGGTACATTGATATTAATTTATTAAGTGATTATACAATAGAAGAACTATCTGAAAAACAAGTAATAGTAACAGACTCTTTATCTGATGTATTAGGTTTAGTAGATGGAAGTGTACAACTAAAAGAAATGAAAGTAACTAGTAATGGTACAACAATCAATAGAGTTATAGATTCTAGCAAATATGAACTAAATACAGATAACAATACGCTTACAATCACAATAACAAACCCAAGTGAAACAAATAGTTTTGAAATTAGTTTTGAAACAATTTGTTATGCATCTCTATCGGAAATAGAAAACAGTGCAACACTACAAGTAGGAGAAGAAAAAACTGAAGTAGATATATCTAAGAGAGTACAAATCTTTTCTCCATATAGTTTTGGACGTGTATCATCAAATGATGTATTAACATATCATATAAAAGGTAAAAAATACTTTGATGATGAATTATCTAATAAAGCATTTGTATTTGAAATTCAAGAAGTAAATGAAGCAGGTGAAATCATAGAAGGAGGTTTCTATTCGAGAAATACAAATGCAGAAGATGGAACTATTACTTTTAATGGACTAAATTATTTCGAAGAAGGAACATATTATTATAGAATTAAAGAAATAAATGATAATGATCAAAATATAATTTATGATACAACAGAATATATAATAAAAATTGAAGTTGAAAAAAATGGAGAAGAATATTTTATAGAAGATATTAGTTTAATAAACAATAAAAATGATGAAATAGAATTCTATAATAAAAGTAAACCCGAAGAACCAAATATAGTAGATATAATAGTAAATCCAAATACAGGAAAAACATTATTTATAATCCTACTTATCCCAATAATTTTAATACTAGGCAAATATATAAAGAAAAAGTACACTATTAATTAGTGTACTTTTTTTAGAAGGAGTTAATAAGAAAAAAATAATTACAATTTAGATAAATAATGATACAATAAATATAGAAAAATAGGAGAGAATTTATGAAAAAGAGATTATTATTACCTATAATTATACTAATAGTTATATTGTCTTTAGGATTTGGATCAAAAATTATAATTCAAAGAACTAATACTTTATCATTTTTATCAGGTACTACATTAGAAGAAAAAGAATTATCGACAGTTGCAAATACAATGTATGTTACGATGTTAGATAAAAAGGCAAAAGTAATCGCAACAACAAATCCTGAAACACAAATAGACAGTAACTATTCCTTTACTGATACACAAAAACCTAAAATCCAACCAAATACAACAGATGAATATTTTATTCTATTTGATATTGTAGACACAAACGGATCAAGTGGTTATACAAAAGTAGAAGAGAACGTTATTTATACACTTGAATTACCAGAATATATCACTCCAACTGATGCATATGACGAAGGCATAGAGCCAACAGAGAAATGTACACAATTCTCAAAAAAAGGACAAACAGTCGCATGTGGTGGAATATATAAAAATGAGGATAAATATATATTCAAAGTAATTTTTTCAAATACATTAAATAAAAGAAATGTTAAAGCTTCATATCAATTTACTATAAATTTAAATAAAAAAATAGAAGATAATATTTTTACTCTAAAAACAATTGATTTTGGACTTCCAGGAGCAATTCAACTATATATAGGAAAAGAAGAAGTTCCAGTAACAGAAGAAAAAGATTATGATGTCAAATTTAAAAGTGTAGAGTGGACTAGTAGAACTAAAAATTATGCTAAATGGACAGTTACAATAACAGATTTGCATACTGATGGGTATAGAATGAATGGAAGCCTTTATATAGATTTTGGATCGTATATGGAATTTTTTACAGATCAAAATCATTGGTATGACAAAATTAAAATATATGCAGATGGAGAAGAACTTACTAATTTAAGAAATGGTATTTATACTACATTGTTTAAGAAAAATAATCAAACTGCACTAAATGGTTATGCTTCAGTTTCAATGATTAATATGAATGAGTATCCATCTGGTTATTCATACAGCTCTAATCAATTAAAAATTGATATGACACAAATACAAAATAATACTGTACAAAATACAAATATAGAAGGAATACATGAATGGGAAATAGAATTTATTACTAAAGAATACTCTGAAGTACCAACCACATATAATGCACAAATAAGATTCATAGACAATAATGATTTAAAAAAGGAATACGAAGCTACTGCTTCGATAAATAATTATTCAAAAAATTCATTTTATTTTACAAATACTCCAAATATTCCAAATATTCCAAATAATATAAATGGTTATGGAGTTGCAGAATCATTGACTTTTAAAGTAAACATAAATAATAATTCAAATTTATTAAAAATAAAAAGCATACCAGAATATAACAATAGTACAAATCTATATTATATAATGGATGCTATAGGTTTCAAAGCAATGTACAATGATCTTTCAGGTAGTATTCAAGTAAAAATAAATGGAAAAGAGATTAATTTTACTAAAAATGGATATAGTTATTCATCAGCATATAAATACTCTAATGGATATAAAACAGATCCATTGATTACAAAACTATTTGAAAAAACCGACTTATATTCTAGATGTGGTGCTAGTAGTAATTCATATTGCTTATATTTTAAAAGTACAGAAACTAATGAGGATGGAGATTATTACTGGATTATTCTATCAGATTCAACTGCACTAAAAGCAGAAAATCTATCTAATGGTATATATGATTATATCAATCCAGATAATTATTCAATGCCTAAACCAGCTGAATGGGAATTAACTATATTAAATGCAAAAGGTTCTAATGTTGAAATAAAATGGAATCAAAATCTTCAATTTTATGATAGAGTTTCTGAAAGAATTGATAATTATTACAATTATAACAATTATAATAAACCAGATCAATATGGAGCCGTTTTATTAAGCAAATTAGAAGTAAATGGGTCAAGTTCACTTACATCATATTATCCAAATTTATATTCGCCTCTAAGAATAAAAGGAGAAGTATTAAATGATAATTTCATCAAATGGGAAATGAAAATAGATACACAATACATGCATACTTTATTAGAAGATGATAGCAGCAACTATAATCTATCGAAAATACAAAATTTATTATTATTTTTTAAAATTCCTAATCAGCAGTATATAAGTCCTGCATATTATTATGACGTTGATACTAATAGTATCGTAAGGGAAAGAACGGCTAACTCAATAAGTACTGCTTATGTATCAAATTGTATCCAAGGTAATAATACTTATGATTCAAATTATGATTTATTTGAATGTACAAAATACGAAGAAGAATCAGGAATATTGAGAGGTTACAGAGACTATACAACCACTAGTGATTATCCAAACTCATATTATTTAACACATATAGATGAAATAAATGACTATACAAATTATTATAATGTTTACTCTACTAGCTTTATTCCAAAATCTATCAACAATCTTCAAGGAAATCAAAAAGGTGAAATAAGATTAGTTTTTTTTACCCAAAGTCATCATATAGGTGAATCAGAACAAACAATATATGTAAATGCTATTGGTACTAATAAGAGAAAAGCTTATGGCAGAACAAGTTATCTATATAATTCTAGTTTGCCATATTTCTCAATAACAAATAAAGCTACTCTTCCAAAATCAGAGGTTAAAAAAATAAGTACGGGGACATATTCTAATAATAGTAATATTGTTAAAAGTTGGAGACTAGATTTGAATTTTACTAAAGGTGGTTATCCTCTATCAAACGAATATGAGAAAAATAAGCTCTCAAACAATGGTTATCCGGATATGTATAATGGTAGATATCAATTTAGCGATACATTTAGGACTGAAACAGCTGAAGAAAAAATAATTGCAGAAAATACAAAAGTAACAAAAGTAAGTATTGATGCTAATAATAATTATATAAAGACAGATAATAATACTATTGCACCTAATTATAGAATAGAAATTGTCAACATGCCATTAAGTGAATTTTCTCAGGATGCAAACGGAAATTACAAATATTGCATTCCAAATGTTAAACAGTTCTGTATATTATTAAGATATAACTATGGACCAGACTGTCAAACATATAATAAAAATGATGAAAATTGTACAAAATATGAAAATATGAAATATGGATTCAAGGCTTCTATAGAAGGATTAAATAAAGTATTTAATCCAACATTTTCTTATTTAACTGAAACAAATATGGAAAGTATTGGAAAAAGTCTTAATGATAATAGTTTTACAAAGAAAAATATTGAAATAGAAAATATTGTTCATGATTATGATTGGGCACCGGATATAAGTAGTAGTAAACCTCTTATAAGAGAAAAAACAACTTTTGAAATGATTGCCGATTTATCAGTTGAGAAAAAAGTAGAAATAACTGAAGATACAAATTATAGAAATGATACAAAAACTCATGAATTAATAACTACTATTGGTAACAGTCCAACAGATTATTTAGATATAACAGATTTTATTGATGGAATAGGAAGTATAGAAATAGATGCAACACAAAAACCTGAAAATCCAAATACAAATTATGATGATTTAAAAGAAATCCGCAAATATCTACATATTAGAGACTTACAAATTGACATAAAAAATCATTACGATAGTGATAGTTTATACAAAACAATATTCAGTAATGGTTCGTTTACCGATGAATATAATGGTTCAACCTTTGAATTTATAGAAGGTACAAATGAACTATATAAACTACATCTAGTTAAAAGTAATGGTGAAAAAATACCAGCTATGCAAGATGTAAGGATTAAATATACAATGAATTTATATTTAGATGAAGAATTAAACTATAGATTAAAAGACTTATATGAAGGTAGAAAACTATATATAAGTACTAACGCAGAAGCAATAAGATCTTATGAATCTAATCCACAAGTTGTAGGAACATCATCAACTAAAAAAGTAAAAGCAAAGCCTTTATCTTCAACAAATGGACAATATGAAAACAAAATAGATTCCACTAACCATACATTAACAGCATATGCATCAAATACAGGAGTTCAAGTTGGAGCAGATTATTTATATCCAGGAGAAATATCAAAAACATTAAATACAGATAGTAATAGTAATTTAGATCATTGGGAAATACAATATATAATAAATTCAGCAGGAAAAGATGAAAAAGTATCAATGGATATAGTTGATCATTACAATTTTGAAGTAGAAGGAGAAAGTAGATATAACAATCAAATAATAGAAATCTTAAATAGAAATGCCGTATATAAAAACATAAAAATCTATTATGATGGAAAAAATACTAGTTTAGATAAAGATCCAGCTTATGAATGGAATAATCCATTAGAAAATAAAAATATAAGCTTTGGTAATATAACAGGAAACTTAGTAAGTAAAAATGATTCATATGAACTTCATCTAGCATATTTTAATTATGGAGATGTAGTCCTAGTTACATATGATTTTGATGTAGATTATGAATCAGCATATAGAGAAATGTTAGAAAAAGGTATTATTAATGAACAAATGAAATTAACTGATACTAATAAATTATTATCAATTCACTATAATAATAGATTGACTGATAATAGATATCCAGAAAGTTTTGTAGAAAAATCAAGTTCTAAAATATCTATTAGTGATTATATACCTATAATTCATAAAAAGAATAAAGGAAGAAGTAATGATGAAACTTCATGGGAAATTAACTTTACTACAGGTCTTACTTCAAGTAAGATAACAGTTAAAGATAATGTAGTAATAAAAGCAGATGATAGTTCATTAAAAAGTATTATAGAAGAAGCAACAATTCTAAAAGATTTAGAGATAAAAATTGGAGATGAAGTTGTTTATACTAATGGTGAGTTCAAAGATAACTGGAGTGAAAACATTACTATTCAACAAGATAACTTAAGCTATAAATTTACAATAAAAGATACTCCTACAAATACTTTTATTAATCAAAATAAAAAAGTAGTAATTACTTATAAAAGTGCACTAGATTATAACAAGTATAAAGGTAAAGATAATTCAGGAACATTCTCAATAGAAAATAAAGCAGAAATTGAAAAAGATGGATTAACTTCAGAAGATGTATTAGAATCTAACGGAATTTCATTTGATTTTCCAATAAATGCAAATAAACAGTTCTTAGGAAATAATGAAGATTTAACTGAAACTAATTGGAAAATTAGTCTTGAATCAGGAAAAATGGATAGAGAAAATCTTCATATTAAAGATACAGCAACTCTAGGAGGAGATTTTGGAAAATATCTATCAATATCTAAATTAAAAATAACTAAAGGTACTGAAGTTATCTATGATTCAGAAAACAATATAAATAACTTAGAAGGAATAGAGTTAAAAGATATTGATGGAAATGCACTTCAACTTAATCAAAATGGAATATATCAATTTGATTTAGAAGCATCCAAACTAGAAAAAATGACTACAATTGATGTAGAATATACACTAAAAGTAGATAAAGAAGCATATATACTTAATAAAGAGATTTTAGATAATGAATTACTTATCCAAAATAATCTTGAAGTAACAGCAAACGATGGAACAAATATAAATAAAGAAAGTAAAGGATCATCTAAAGTAACTTCTGAATTAGCTAAGGAATTTGAATTTTTAGGATATGATAATGAAGGTAATCCTAAAATGAGATGGTTTATAGATATAAATCTATTAAGTGATTATTCTATAGATGAATTAAATGGAAAACAAGTTATAGTAATAGATTCTTTATCTGATGTCCTAGGCCTTATAGACGGAACAGTTAAGTTAAAGAAAATGAATATAACAAGTAATTCAAGTAGTGTAGGAGAAACAATAGATCCTAGTAAATATGAATTAAATACAGAGAATAATACTTTAACAATTAGTATATTAGATCCAACTGAGACAAATCAATTTGAAATAAGTTTTGAAACAATCGCATATGCATCATTATCACAAATAGATAATAGTGCAACACTGCAAGTAGGAGAGAAAAAAACCGAAGTAGATATATCTAACAGAGTACAGATCTTCTCACCATATAGCTTTGGTAGAGTATCATCAAATGACGTTTTAACGCATCATTTTAAAGCAAAAAAATATTTTGATGGTAACTTATCAAGTAAACAATTTGTATTTGAAATACAAGAAGTAAATGAAGCAGGTGAAGTCAAACAAGATGGATTCTATGCAAGAAATACAAATGCAGAAGATGGAACAGTAATATTTAATGGAATAGCATATTTCAGTGAAGGCACATACTACTATAAAATAAAAGAGATACCAGAAAATAATGAAAATATAGTTTATGATACAACAGAGTATATTGCAAAAGTAGAAGTAGCCCAAAAGAATGATGATTTTATAATAGAAAAAATTAGTTTAGAAAATACTGAAAGTGAAGAAATAGTATTTAATAATAAAACTAAAGAAGTTAAAAATATAATAAATACAATAATCAATCCAAATACAGGAAGAGTATTCATTGCATTTTTAATTATTCCAATAGTTATATTATTAACTAAGAAAGTAAAAAGAAAGTACACTAACTAGTGTACTTTCGTAAAAGAAGGATTTATATGAAAAACAAGAAAAAGCAAAAGAAAAAATTAATAATAACTCTAATAATAGGAATAATTATAGTAGCAGGAATATTTTTCCTACTACCATCTTCAAAAGAATCTATATTGATACAAGATAGTAATAATAATTATCTATTAATAAATAATAAAAAACAGATAAAAATAAAACTAAAAGAAATAAATAATATCTATAAAATAAATAATAATTATCTATTATATTTAAAAGATCAAAAACTATATTTATACAACGTAAAGAAAGAAAAATCTAAAGAAATTGCGAAAGATAATCCACAAATACATGATTTTAATATAAATAATATTATTTATTCTATAAATAACAATACTTATATTTATAATATTAAAAAAAATAAAACTAGTAATTTAAAAGATATAAACTATATAGAAATGACAAAAGACAAAAAGAATATAGTAGGTCAAAATAATAATAAATTAATTATTTATAATATTAAAAATAATAAAGAAATAGTTAAAATAAATGATGTTAGAGAATATAAATGTAATAATGATAGTTGTACTGATATTTATTATATAGAATCTAATAATTTAAAAAGATATCATAAAAAGGTAAAAGACTTAAAAGAAAATGCTATAAATATTCTATATCAAGAAAAAAATATTGTTATTTATCAAAATTATATAAATGGAGAGTATTCTCTATATTATAAAAAAGGTAATAAAAATATAAAATTAGATACAAGTAAAAGAGCATTTGACAAAGTACTAATAAATAAAAATAAAGTTATATATCAAACAGCTGGAAATTGTATAGAAATTAAAAAGAATGGTAAAAAAAGAAAGATTATAGCAAGAGATATAGATAAATTAATAGAAGTATATAAAAATAAGTACTTAAATATAAAGAATAATTCTTTATATTTAAATAATAAATTACTAGATAAAAAAGTATATGAGGATAGTATAACTATCATAAAGAATAAGATATATTATTTAAAAAGTAATGACGAAATATATGAATTAGTAAAAAGCACAACAAAGAAATCAAAAGTAATTAATAAAAATGTTATAGATTTAAAAAGTATAGAAGATAATATTTATTATTTAGGCGATTATAATTTAAATTATAGATATGGAAATATTTATACAATAAAGGGCAAAAATAAAATAGCAGAAAAAGTAAGTACAATAATTGATAATGAATAAAAAAATCTAAATCTATCTAATTGATTAGATTTTTTTAATTTATAATTAATTATGACATTAATAAATCACATCAATAATAAGTACAGATTATTGAAATTATATCATATAAGTGTTAGAATTAGAATATAAGATATATAAGAAGATAGGAGATGAAAGCTTATCAATTCATTAAAAAAGATAAAAATTAGAAAAAGAGTATTAATTATTGCCATAGCTTTATTAGTAATAGCAATCGGTTTTTTTAACAGAAAGTATTTCTCTCATGAGATAGCAAAACAAGATTACATGGATCCGGTTTATGGTGAAGGATCATTAGATGGATGGAAATTCCAATTTGACATGTATACAAATAATCCTGGAGAAAATGCTGTCGATAAAACCAATTCGGTTTCAACTATTGAACATGAATTCCATTCGAGGTATGAGTATAAGTATATTACATTACAAACCTCATATACTTATACAGGTCAAGGTAGTTTTGAACCTGGTACACTAAAAATCTATATTCCTAAATATAAGA
>ONIZ01000022.1 GCA_900317975.1 uncultured Bacillota bacterium | reverse complement strand
GATATTATTTTATAACACAGATAGATTAAAATCAAAACAGATTAGAAAGTAATTCTAACCTGTTCTTTTTTTTGTGTGAACTATTTGGGGTTCACTTCAAAAACCATTCTTTTTTTTTCATTAATTTGGTATAATTTATATGATAGGAAGTGTGTATAATGAAACATGAATTACTCTCACCTGCAGGAGATATGGATTCGCTAAAACAAGCGGTTGCTAATGGGGCAGATGCAGTATATTGCGGATGCGAAAACTTTGGAGCTAGAAAATTTGCAAAAAACTTTACTAATGATGAAATGATATATGCAATAAAACTATGTCATCTATATGGAGTAAAATTATATGCAACAATGAATACTTTAGTAAAAGACGATGAAGTACTAGACTTTTTGAAGCAAGTGGAGTTCTTATATAAAAATGGAATAGATGCAATCTTAATTCAAGATTTTGGAATGATGAATCTTTGCCATGAAAAGTATCCAAATTTAGAAATCCATGCATCTACACAAGCAAATGTTTCATCTAATGATACTGCTAAATTTTTAGCAGAATGTGGAGCAAAAAGAGTAGTATTATCACGTGAAATGACATTAAATGAAATAAAAAATGTAACTGCACCTGTTGAAAAAGAGGTTTTCATACATGGAGCATTATGTGTAGCATATTCAGGATGTTGTCTAATGTCATCATCTATTGGTGGAAGGAGTGCAAATAGAGGAGAATGTGCCGGTTGTTGTAGATTACAATACACTTTAGAAAAAAACGATCACGTACTAAAAAAACCACAATATTTACTTAGTATGAAAGAACTAAATACATCTACTAGATTTAAAGAATTATTAAATACTAATATTGATTGTTTCAAAATTGAAGGAAGAATGAAGTCGCCAGAATATGTTGGTTTTATAACAAGAATGTATAGAAATTTAATTGATAACAATTGTGAAAACGTGGATATAGAAGGGTTAAATGATGATTTAAAAACAATTTTTAATAGAGGCTTTACAGAAGGATATTTATTTTCATCTAATGATATATTAAATACAGAAAATCCAAATCATATAGGATTAGAGATAGGAAAAGTAGTAGGGTTTACTGATGACAAAATAAAAATAAAATTAAAAAGAGATTTAAATCAAAATGATGGTATAAGATTTCTAAAATCAGGAGAAGGCTTTATAGTAAATTATCTATATGATGAACAAGGAAACTATATAAGTGGAGCTACTGAAGGAGATATTGTATTTGTAGATAATAAAGTTAATTTAAATATTCTAGATAAAGTAATGAAAACAACAGATTTTAAACTAAATCAAGATTTGCAAAAATTACCAGCAAGACAAATACCTATTACAATTAGAGTAGAAGCTCACCTAGGCCAAAAATTATCATTAGAAATAAGTGATGGTGTAAATAATGTTAAAGGAGAAGGAACTATAGTTGAAGCCTCTAAGACATCGCCAACCACTGAAGAAAGAATTCGTGAACAAGTAGAAAAATTAGGAGGAACACCATTTGTATCAAAAGCAACAGTAATTAATGCAGAAGAAGGAATATTTATTTCAATAAGTGAAATAAATGAATTAAGACGTTCTATTGTAGATGAAGTAATGAATATAAGAATGACCTCTAAAAAAGATCCAATTATAAAAAATATTAATTTAGAATTACCTGGAACAGATAAAGAAACAGGCATAACAGCAAGTGTAATCACAGAAGACCAAAGTAATATATTAAATAGAAGAGAAATACTAAGAACCTATATTTCCAATACTAAGCAATTTAGAGAAAGAAACTTAGATTCAAAAGCTTATTATAAATTAACTAGATGTTCAAGGACTCCAATAGATTCATCAAAAGAAAGAACTATTACAAATGATTATTTTGATTTCACAAGAAAAGACAGTGTAATTGGTGATTATGGACTTAATGTTACAAATATATATACTGCGTATTATTTGTTCAAAAAAGGAATAAAAGTAGTAACTCCTTCTGTGGAATTATCAGAAGATGAAATAATTGCTATGATCAATAAATATATAACTACCTTCAAACAATATCCGAGGTTTGAAGTAGTAGTATATGGAAGAATTGAAAACATGGTCATCAAAGGAAATATACTAGATATTGTTTCAAATGATATCAATTACTACATTAAAGATCCAAAAGGAAGAAAGTTCCCAGTATATTTTGATGGAATAAACACACATATTTATAATTCTGAAAAGATAGACTTCAAGAAGAAAGATCTAATAAAAGACTATGTAACATTGAGATATGATTTCTATGATGAAACAACAAAAGAGATAAAAAAGATATTCAACTTTAGATAATTATGTTAAAATAAAAATGATTGGAGAGGCAAATGAAAGAAAACAAAATTCCAGTAAAAAATTATTTTATATTAGCATTTATATTCTTAATTGGTATTGGACTAACAATATACTTTTGCAAATGGTATGAAGTTATTGATACAGAAAAAAAGCAAACACCTGTTATAAGGGGTGTTATTCCTGAAATTTCATCACAAGAATTAGATAATTATGTATTAGAAAACCCAACAACAGTACTATATTTATGTACTTCAGATAATATGAAATGTCGAAATTTTGAAAAAGATTTTAAAAAGTATATTATAAAAGAGTCAATGGAAAACTATATAGTGTATGTTAATTTAACAAATATAAATCAAGTTAAATTTGTAAAAGACTTCAACAATAATTATGAATATAAAACAAAATTAACTCCAAATTATCCGGCTCTTATATACTTTAATGATGGTAAAATTAGTGACATGATTGAAGGAACAAATTCAAATAAATTAACTTTATCTAAAGCAAAGGATTTTTTAGAAAAAAATAAAATAGGAGATTAGTCTCCTTTTTGAATAGGGGGAAAATAATGAATAATATAGTTTTATATCAACCGGAAATACCAGGAAATACTGGTAATATAATGAGAACATGTGTCGCAACAAAAACTAAACTTCATTTAATAAAACCACTTGGATTTATTATAGATGATGCCCATTTAAAAAGAAGTGGGGTTAACTACATTGATAAATTAGATTATGAAATCTACGAAAATTTTGAGGATTTTAAGAGTAAAAATGAAGGAGAATATTATTATTTTACAAGATATGGAAGAAAACCTCATACTGAATTTGATTTTTCAAATAAAGATAAAAACATATATTTAATATTTGGAAAAGAATCAACGGGGATTCCAAAAGAAATATTAAAAAACGATTTAAATCATTGTATGAGGATTCCCATGACTGATAATGTAAGAGCACTAAATCTATCAAACAGTGCAGCAATTGCAATATATGAGGTGTTACGACAACAAAACTATTATGGACTATTAAAAGAAGAACCAAATGATGGTAATTTTAAAGGAGCTGATTGGCTTGAAAAATAAGATTATAAAATTAAGAGATAATAATTATGAAATAATAAGAAATGACAATGAATGCTTTAATCAAAATGAAGTAAATGATAGGGTAAAAGAAACAGATTATTTTGATGAATTTGACTATATTATGGGAGATATTGCCTATGAAAAAGTAAGATTAAAGGGTTATTATGATTCTAAAAATAAGAAAAAGAATAAAATTAATGATTATAGCACAATAGAGGATTATATAAAGAATTATTGCCAACAAGGATCTGATATATTTATTTTAAAAAAAATAAAGTAAAAAACTTGTAAAATATCCATTTTATGATAAACTTATTATAGTGAATAATAAAGGGAGGACAATCGCGATGGAAGAACAAAATAAGGAAAAAAATTTAATGACTATTATTGATCAAGATGGGACAGAAGAAGAAGTAGAGGTAATTATTGCTTTTAAGTTTAAAGATACAAATAAAGAATATATCATATATACAAAAAACGAAAGAGATGATAAAGGACTAATTACAGTATATATTTCTAATGTTGATCGTTCATCTGGAAGCACTAAATTATATGGCGTTGATGATGAAAATGAGTGGAATAGAATAAAAGATGTATTAAGAGAATTATCAAAATCTGAACAATAGCTTAGGGAGGTTTTAATAATGAATGATAAAATACTAGATAGTTTGAATGAAAAGTATGGCCTAGTGTTAACAGACAGCGGAGAAACTAACGAAAAAGCACAAAAAATGGCTGAAATTAATAAACTTAGATTTCAAAACATTACTTATAAAGCTGCAAAGTCAACATTTGAGTCATGGAAAATGCAACATGGTCTTAAATCACAAATAAAAAGAAAAGTAAAAGATTATGATGATGAATTTAGTGAAAGTAAAAGAGAAAAAATTTCTGGAGATATTGCAATATTAATGAGTAAATACATATTTTTAATAACGGATAAAAAAGAATCTCCTGAAACAATAGCAACAAGAGCTATAAGACTTGATGATGGTATGCTAGATAGGGCACACGGAAGGGCAAACAGCATTTTAAGAGAATTAGATAAAGAAGCAACACAAGCAAAAATAAATGATAGAAACATTGGAACTATTTCAGATGAAGATAGAGAAAAATTAGAAAAAGAAATAGAAAGAGCAAGAAAGAACGCTGATACCGAAGATTCTGTTGAAGATATTAAAGAAGATGAAGGAGTATTAGGAAAAGAAGAAATTGTTTATGAAGCAGAAGAAGGAGAAGAACCAGAGATAGTTGAAAGCGAAAAAGAAGAAGACGATAAAGGTTTAACTGCTGCAGAAGAGGTGGATATTGACATAAAAGAAGCTGAAGAAGAATCTATGACAACTGGTGAGGCGGCAGAAAATCCAATTGAAGAAGAATCAGAAGAAATAGATAAAGAAGAAGTATCAGAAACAGGTTTAATCCCAGTTGCACAAGAAAAAGAAGAAACTGATGATAAAGGAATAATAGCTAAGGGAATGACAGATGAAGAAATTGAAGAATCTAGAAGATTATTAGAAGAAACTGCTCCTAAAGCTAAAACGAGCGAATCTTCCTTTATGGAACCTCCAAGAAATCGTAAAGATGGTGAAACAGCAAGTCAATATGAAGCCTATCTAGATGATTATTATAAGAATCTAAGAGAAAAATTCTATAAATCAATGCCTGGAAATAGCGAAGAAGCGGTTGCAGAAACAAGCACTGAAACAGACAAAGATGATAAAGAAGACATAGTAGAGGATGGAAAAGAACGCGACTATGTAAACGAAATTAAAAGATTAAAAGAAATGAGTGCAAGTTTAAAAGAACAAGTTAATGCTACAAAGAAAGCTAGAAATGAAGCTAACAAGAGTGTAGAAGAAGCTAAAAAAGCCGCTGAAGAAAGAAGAAAAATAGAACAAGAAGAGGTAAAAAAAGCAGAAGCAGAAAGAGCACAAGCAGAAGAACAAAGAATAAAGAAACAAAAAGCAATGGAAACAGTTATTGAACAATTTAAAGTATATCTTGAAGGAATGAAAAAAGAAATTAAAGAAAATGAAAAAGGCATTGAGAGTGCTAAGGCAGAAGAATTAGAAATTATAGATGCATCTGAAAAAGAATCTGCTAAAAACGAAGAAAAGAAAGCTGCAGCATATAGAGAACGAGATGAAGCAAATGAAATGATTACTTCACAAGAGGCATATATACAAGAAATGCTAAGTTCAATGGATAAAGCAGATACTGAAGGTAGTAAAAAAAATAGTAAATAAAATAAACCTTATTTCTACAAAAAAGAAATAAGGTTTTAATTATATATATTTAGTATATTAATAAAGTTTAAGAGTTATCATCACTTTCAGACTCATATAATTTAACTTCTTTAACTTCAGGAATTTCGGAACAAATCATTTCTTCTATACCATCTTTCAAAGTAACGTCAATTAATGGACAACCATCACAAGCCCCCATAAGTTGAACATAAACAATATTGTCTTCATACTTTATGAATTCTAAATTACCACCATCGCTAATTAAGTATGGTCTAATTTTATCTATTAAAACTTTAATTTTATCTTCCACATCGTTATTCATTCTATCACCCACAAATATATTATATCAAAAGATAAATAAAGTAAAGTTTATCTTGTTAAACATAAGTATGGATGATATAATATGACAGAGGCGATAATATGTCAAAATATAAAGTAGGAGATATAGTTATTGGTTGTGTAACAGGAATAGAAAAATATGGGATATTTGTAAATCTTGACGAATACTATACTGGATTAATTCACATATCTGAAGTGTCAAACTTATATGTTAGGGAGATTAGCGACTACGTAGAAATTGGACAAACTATAAGATGTAAGGTTATTGAAAAAGATGAAGATAATAAACATATTAAACTATCAATTAAGGACATAGATTATCAAATTGGAACAAAAAGATTAAAAAAGATAAAAGAAACTAAAAATCAATTTAAAACCTTAAAAGAGAAACTACCGAAATGGGAGAAAGAAAAAATTAAAGAAATAGAAGAAAATCAATAAAAAAAGCGAAAAAGAATTGACAAATAAAAGAATAATTGATATATTTAATAACGTCAACTGATGTATCGGGCGATTAGCTCAGTTGGTTAGAGCACCTGCCTTACAAGCAGGGGGTCACAGGTTCGAGTCCTGTATCGCCCACCATGCCGAAATAGCTCAACTGGTAGAGCAACTGACTTGTAATCAGTAGGTTCCGGGTTCGATTCCTGGTTTCGGCACCATTTTTTTGGAGAGGTAGCGAAGAGGCTAAACGCGACAGACTGTAAATCTGTTCTCATTGAGTTCGATGGTTCGAATCCATCTCTCTCCACCATACATTGCCTTGTAGCCAAGTGGTAAGGCATCAGACTTTGACTCTGACATGCGCTAGTTCGAATCTAGCCAAGGCAGCCAATTTAATATTGATCCGTTAGCTCAGTCGGTAGAGCATTTGACTTTTAATCAAAGGGTCATGAGTTCGAATCTCATACGGGTCACCATTTGTTGCCTGAGTGGCGGAATTGGTAGACGCACAGGACTTAAAATCCTGCGAGCTTAACCACTCGTGCCGGTTCAAGTCCGGCCTCAGGCACCAACAAGGAGGAATACCCAAGTCTGGTTGAAGGGACCGGTCTTGAAAACCGGGAGGTCGTGCAAGCGGCGCAGGGGTTCGAATCCCTTTTCCTCCGCCATTTACAATTATTAATATCGCGGAGTAGAGCAGTCTGGTAGCTCGTTGGGCTCATAACCCGAAGGTCGCAGGTTCAAATCCTGTCTCCGCAACCAATGGTTCCGTGGTGCAGCTGGTTAACACGTCTGCCTGTCACGCAGAAGATCGCGGGTTCGAGCCCCGTCGGAACCGCCATTTGGCTTCATAGCTCAGTCGGTAGAGCAGAGGACTGAAAATCCTCGTGTCGCTGGTTCGATTCCCGCTGGAGCCACCATTTAAAAAATTAATGCGTGCTGCTTAGTATGTCATGCGCTCGTAGCTCAGCTGGATAGAGTGTTTGGCTACGAACCAAAAGGTCGGGGGTTCGAATCCCTCCGAGCGCACCATTTATCGGGACGTGGCTCAACTTGGTAGAGCACTTGGTTTGGGACCAAGTGGTTGCAGGTTCAAATCCTGTCGTCCCGACCATTTGAATTAAAAAATAGTATATGAGAGTATACTATTTTTTTTAACCACTTGGTCCTTAAAATAAAAGAAAATTAATAAAATAAAAGTTGAACATCTCTCTCATGTATTTTAAAAGCAGTCCCATGATCATGTATCTTATGTTTACCATTAGAATATATGCTCCTAGCATTAAATTGAATATGAATTTTACCATTTTCAATTAGATCAAGAAATGAATCAAAGCCTCTTAGTTTAAAAAAGGCTATTCTGTTATATAGAAAGTATTCTTCACCATCTATAAATTTACTTTTTGCATAAACCAAAGCTAAGTATTTTAACTTTCGATACAGTTTGTCCCTAAGATAATCAAAAGACCAGGAAATTGAAGAATCTATAAAATCTCCATTGTAATTAGAAATTAATAATCTAATTAATTGTTTATTTCTATCAACTTTTATTCGATAAATATAGTATAAACCAATCATATTATCCTTGTTAGCATATACATCTCCAACAATTGCTTTTGACAAGGGATTCTTTTTAGTTGAATAACCATACTTTGAAATTAGTGTTTTAATTGGAAAAAGATAATCACCATCAGGAACAGCATTAAATAATTCAATAAAACCTTTAGTGAAGTATCTTTTTGTTTTTATTTCTATATTACCACGTTTTTATCCAACCCATTTGTTTAATTCTCTTAAAATTTTCATACAATTCATAAAAATCATCCATTTATATACCTCCTCAATATATTATTAGGAAGTTTTATAAAAAATGAAAAAAAAAAGATAACCAAATGGTTATCTTTCTAGTTTTAAATTATTATTTATTAGTTAATTTGTTCACTACATTTGCCACTTTAGAAGCATCAACTGATTCAAAAGCTCTTAATACTTCAATTGGAATAGCAAAAATAATAGTATTAGATTGATCACTACTTAAATCATTAAGTGTGGCTAAAGTTCTTAAATGTAAAGCTCCAGGTGAACTAGACATAACTGCAGAAGCCTCAGCAAGGTTATTAGCTGACTCTAATTCTCCTTTTGATTTTGTTATAACAGCTTGTTTTTCTCTTTCAGCTTCAGCAACTTTAGCAATAACACGCTTCATTTCTTCAGGTAGTGATACATCTTTTAGTTCAACATTTTCAACTTTGATTCCCCAAGGATCAGTTGCTTTATCAATAATAGTACAAATTTGATCAGATATTTTTTCTCTTTCTGATAATAGTTCATCTAAAGTAACTGCACCTACAGCATTTCTCATTGTTGTTTGTGACAGTTGACTTACAGCATAGTTAAAGTTTTCAACTTCATTAATTGCTTTAGCAGAATCAAAAATATTGTAATATAAAACGGCATTAATTTTAACTGAAACATTGTCTTTAGTGATTGCTTCCTGTTCAGGAACATCAACTGCCTTAGTTCTAATATCAACTTTTTTGAAAGAATAGAATATAGGCCAAATTACATGCCATCCAGGCATAAGTATTTTTTTATAATGCCCCATAACATATAAAACACCCCTCTCATATTCATTAACTTGACGAATAGAACAAATAGCAATAATAAAGATAATAATTAATAATGTTATTACAAATTCCATAAATACTCCTTTCTAATAAAATTATACTTAATAATTATTCACTTATCAACTAAATATTATTCAGAAAAATTGAGAATAAAATTCTAAAATAAAAACATGATATAATAAAAACAGAGGTAATTTCATGATAATTAATAGGATAAACAATAATAGAGATTTAAAAAAATTAAATTATAAAGAAAAAATAGAACTAACTAACGAGATAAGAAAATATCTTGTAGAAACAATATCAAAAACAGGAGGGCATTTAGCTTCAAATTTGGGTGTAGTTGAATTAACTATTGCGCTCGAGTCGGTTTTTGATTTACCAAAAGATAAAATAATATGGGATGTTGGGCATCAAAGTTATGTTCATAAAATAATAAATGGAAGAAGAGAAAAAGTAAAAAAAATTAGACAATTTGGACATATTAGTGGATTTCCAAAAACTAAAGAATCAGATACAGACTGCTTCAATACAGGACATTCTTCAACATCTATTTCCGCAGCATTAGGCATGGCAATAGCTAGAGACATAAAAAAAGAAGATTATAATATAATAGCGGTAATTGGAGATGGTGCACTAACTGGAGGAATGGCATTAGAAGCGTTAAATCATGTTGGAAGTATAAAGAAAAAAATGATTATAATCCTAAATGATAATGAGATGAGCATCTCAAAAAATATAAGTGGTATGAATGAATTATTAACTAATTTAAGATTAAAGAAAAGATATAGAAAATCAAATAATAAATTAAAGAAAATAATTTCATCCGTCCCTTTAATTGGACAATATTTAACATATATAATTAAGAAAATTAAAAAGACATTGAAACAACTATTTATACCAGGTATGTATTTTGAAGAAATTGGATTAAAGTATATTGGGCCAATAGATGGACACAATATCGAAGAGTTAGAAGCTATTTTTAAAAAAGCAAAAAATATAGATGAACCAGTACTAATACATGTTATTACAAAAAAAGGAAAGGGGTATAAATTTGCAGAAGAATCTCCAGAACAATATCATGGGGTAAGTCCATTCAATATAGATACAGGAGTTGTACCTAGCAATAATAAGACGTATTCAGAAGTTTTTGGAAATAAATTATGTGAATTGGCAAAAGAAAACAAAAAAATAGTTGCTATAACGGCAGCAATGAAAGATGGCACTGGATTATCAAGATTTTCAGAAATGTTTAAAGAAAGGTTTTATGATGTAGGAATAGCAGAACAACATGCTTTAACATTAGCAGCTGGAATAGCAAAAAATGGTATGATACCAGTAGTTTCAATTTATTCATCATTTTATCAGAGAGGTTTTGATCAAGTTATTCATGATATATGTACACAAAATTTGCATGTTGTAATGTGCGTAGATAGAGCAGGTTGTGTAGGAAGTGATGGTGAAACACATCAAGGTTTATTTGATTTATCATTTTTTAAAATAATTCCTAATATAGTCATTTTAGCACCTAAAAATTTTAAAGAATTAGAATTAATGTTAGAGTATGCAATTAAAATAAAAAAACCAATAGTAATAAGATATCCAAGAGGTGGAGAAAAAAAGAATCATTTCACAACAACACCAATTAAGTTTGCCACATTAGAAAAACTTAAAGATGGAAAAGATATATCAATAATAGCCATTGGAAATATGGTTTCAAGAGCTATGGATGTAGCAACAATATTAGAAAAACAAAACATAATGTGTGATGTAATTAATATAAGATTTCTAAAACCAATAGATGAAACCGCTATTTTAGAATCAATTAAAAAAACAAAAAAAATTATAACTATTGAAGATAACACAATAATAGGAGGCTTATCTTCCTCTATAAAAGAGTTAATAGTAAATAATAATCTTAATAATATAAAAATTAAATCATACGCATACCCAGATAAATTTATCGAGCATGGAACAGTAGATGAACTTGAAAAAAAATATAAATTAGATATCCAAAGTATTATTAATGATATAAATAAGGAGGTAAATCATGAATGAAATAAAATGTCCAAATTGTAAAACAGTTTTTCAAATCAATGAACAAGACTATGATTCTATCGTAAAACAAATCAGAGATAGTGAATTTGAAAAAGAAATAAAAATCAGAGAACGACAATTTCAAGATGATAAAGAAAAAACATTAAAAATTCAAGAAGCAGAATTAAAAGCTGCCAATACAGAAGAAATTAATAAAAAGAATATAGAAATAACTGAATTAAAAAATAAATTAAAAATAGCTGAAAGTGATATAACTACAAAATTAGAAAAAAAGTATTCAGAAGAATTATCGGAAAAAAACTTAGAAATAAATGATTTAAAAAATAAGATTAAATTAAAAGATAAGGAAGAAGAATTAAAAATAAAAAATGCCCTAGTAGAAAAAGAAAAGGAAATTAGTGAATTAAATACAAAGATTGAAACAACAAAAAATGAGCATATATTAAAAGAACAAAATTTAAAAGAAAAATATGAAGATAAGATAAAAGATAAAGATGAACAGATAGCTTACTATAAAGACTTTAAAGCAAAACAATCTACAAAGATGATAGGAGAATCACTAGAACAACATTGTAATAATGAGTTTAATAAATTAAGACCACTATTTAAAAATGTATATTTTGAAAAAGATAATGACGCTAAAACAGGTTCAAAAGGAGATTTTATTTTCAGAGAACATGATGATTCTGGAATAGAAGTGCTTTCTATAATGTTTGAAATGAAAAATGAAGCTGACGAAACATCAACAAAACATAAAAATGAAGATTTTTTTAAAGAATTGGATAAAGATCGTAAAGAAAAAAATTGCGAATATGCAGTATTGGTATCTCTTTTAGAAATAGATAATGATTTATACAATGTTGGAATAGTTGATGTGTCTCATAAGTACAATAAAATGTATGTAATAAGACCACAATTCTTTATACCATTAATTACTCTATTACGAGGTGCTTCATTAAATACATTAGAATATAAGAAGGAGTTAGAAATTATACAAAATCAAAATATTGATATTTCTCATTTTGAAGAAAATATGAATTCATTTAAAGAAAGTTTTGCTAGAAATTATCAATTAGCTTCAACTAAGTTCAAAAAAGCAATAGAAGAAATTGATAAGACTATTGACCATTTACAAAAAACGAAAGAAGCACTATTATCAAGTGAAAATAATCTACGTTTAGCAAATAACAAAGCAGATGATTTAACAATCACTAAACTTACTAAGAACAGCCCAACAATGAGAGAAATGTTTGAAAAAGAACAAAAATGACTTGTTAGAATAATTGTTCCAATAATAGGATAACTAATAAACATGGTAATTATTACTATGTTTTTTTAAGCTTGTTAATCCACTCAAAATTGACTTTTAGGTAAAAAATGTTAAAATAATCGTACTTTTTTAAGCCCACTAATAATAATAAAAAGAAAGGAGAATAAACATGACTAGAGAAGCATTCAATCAAATGATTAAACAAATACAATCAAAGGTAGACCAAGAATTTAATGTAATTTCAGAAGCAGATTTACAGGCAATAGTAGAAGAGTTTGGTGTTGATGATAAAGCTTATGTAGCATTAAAAGACTATTTAGATTCTAAAAAAATAATTATTGAAGAAGAAGAAAAAGATATTAGTGTAAGTTTAGATGATTTAGAACAGGAAATGGATTTAGATAAAAATAGTCATATAAACAAAATAGTAGATGATAGTAATAAAAATTACAGCAGATTATATCAAATAATACAAAGATTTGCTAGAGAAAATAATATTAATTTAACTAAAGATCAAGAAATGGAAATAGTTGGAAGAGTAGATATATATTATATGAATAAGTCAAATATAGAAAAAGCAGTAAGAGATGGATTTGATTTTTTAGGTCTTTTGGATGAAATTGGTAAAGAAAAAATAAAACTTCTAGCAAAAAAAATATATAGTAATATAACATTTAAAAATACAGGAAAAACAACTTCACTAGATCCAGTTAAAATGTATTTAAGAGAAATAGCAAAATATCCTTTATATACACCAAAACAAGAGAAAGCTGCATTTGAATTATTAGATCAATTAAGAGCTAGAGAAACCGAATTAAAAGAAAAATTAAAAGAAACATTAAAAGAAACAGAAGATGAGAAAATTAGAACAGAACTAGATGAAATCTCAGAAAAAGTAATTGAGCAAAAGAAGAACATAGTAAATCATAATCTAAGATTAGTAGTTTCAATTGCAAAAAGAAGTGTAGGTAAAGGTGTAGATTTCTTAGATTTAATTCAAGAGGGTAATGACGGTTTAATGAAAGCATGTGAAAGGTTTGATGTAAGCAAAGGTTTTAAGTTCTCAACATATGCTACATGGTGGATTAATCAATGTATAAGCCGTTCCATAGCGAATGATAGTAGAACAATAAGAGTTCCAGTTCACGCACATGAACTTATAAATAAAATAAAAAGACAAATAAGAGAATATTCACAAGAGTTTGGAAGAACTCCAAATGAAGAAGAATTGGCAGAATTAATGAATATTCCTGTAGAAAAGATAAGAGAATTAGAAACAGTAGAGATGAATGGTGAACCTGTTTCTTTAGACCAACCAATAAGAAATAAAGATGGAGATCAAGATACTACAATTGGTGATATGCAAAAAGATGAAGTAATTAATGTTGAAGAAATGGTGTATAGACAAGAGTTAATTGGAATTATTGGAGCAATGCTTGATGAATTACCAGTAAAAGAACGATTAATTCTTGGAAACAGATTTGGAACATTTGAAGAATTTAGTAGATGTGAAATTGAGGCAATGAAATTAAAATACTTGCTAACTAAATTGATAATAGATAATAAATCACCTGAATCAGTAGAAGAAATAAAAAGAAAATATGTAATAACAAACAAAAGATTAAATGATATGACAAGAGATAAAATAAAAGAAATTCCTAGTCAAAATATAAAAACAAATAAAGCAAAAAAAGAAAACATCAATAATTTAATTGCAAGAGAGGATATAAGAAATCCATATCCTACAGGAATGACAAAAGGATATAGTGAAACATTAGAAACAGTAGCAGAATATAATTTACTATTTCCACAAGATAAACTATTAGATGGTGAGCCATTAAATGTAGGAACTTATTTGATATTAAAACGAGATTATCAAAGAGAACTAGATTTAGCAAGTGCTTACTTTACTCATGGCTCAATTAAAACTTTAGATACTATTGGAAAAATGTTAGGAGTAACAAGAGAAAGAGTAAGACAAATAGAGGCTAAAGGTTTAGGTAAAGTTAGAATAAAAGGCAGAAAAAGATTAAAAGATTTTAAAGAAGGAGCATAGTATTACTATGCCTTTTTTATGGAATAATTTATCAATTTATAGTATAGTAAAGTTAAGAGGAAAAACCTATGAACAAGATATATATTATACAAGAAATGAAGGAAAGCGATATATGGGATGGTGATTATAATATTCCAGTAACAACAATAGTGCAAGAAGCAGAATTAATAAATACAATAATACCATCAGACGGTAATGAACCATTTTATGAAGTGGTACCATTATATATAATAGATGAACATAATAAAATTAGAGAACAAAAACCATTATTAAGGAATAATAGAGGTATAAGCACCCCTATTAATTCTATTTATGTTAATAAAATATTTTCAAATGAAAAATTAGCTTTAGAAGATTCTCACAGTAGAAACATAGACATTATAATAAATAGAAGTAATGGTATAGGTAATAACACAAGTTCAATTAGAGTAATTCAATCTGAGATAGATCATATGCTACAGAGAATAAAGGAATTTCATGAACTTGAAAAAAGAATTAATCCAGGCATAGATGAAGAAACAATAGATTACTATACATACTTATTAGAAAAAAAGATAAAAAGTTTAAAATCTGATGCTGAAAAAGGAAAAACAAAAGGAAGAAGGCTAGTCTATGAAAATAAAAACAATAATAAATGATATTACATATAACACAACAGTAGAAAATAATTTACCAGCAAAAGAGTTTTTAGAAATTTTACCACTTAATATTTATATGGAAAAAGAAAAAGATTCATATGTTCATTATATAGAATATAAGCTTGATAAAGAAGAAACAATTCCTAAAGAATTAAATGCAGGAGACATTCTATTAGAAGGAAATAATAAAATAATATTGGTTACATCAACTAATTCAAACAAGAATAAATATACCAGATTAGCTTCAATTGATAACCCTGATAATTTAGAACTAATATTAGAAATAAATGAAAAACCTATTAGATTTGAAAATAAAGAATAGATAATATATAATAAAAAAGGTGATGAAAGTGAAAAGTAAGATTAAAACCCCTTGGTATGAAAATTATGGAGATATAAAAAAGCATTTAGAATATCCAAATTTTTCAGTATATAAATTAATAGAATATACTTCAAGTAAACACTTGAATAATATTAGTTATAATTATTATGGAACTAAAGTAACATATTACCAATTTTTAAAACAAATAGATGAGGCAGCAAGAGCATTCAAGGCATTAGGAATAAAGCATAAAGAAATTGTAAGTATTTGTATGCCAAATACACCTGAAGCCATAATAGCTTTTTATGCAATCAATAAAATTGGTGCTATATCAAACATGATTCATCCACTATCTGGAGAAAATGAAATTAAGGATTTCTTAAACAATTCTAATAGTAGATATATAATAGTTATAGATATAGCTTTAGAAAAAATTGATAATATTGTTAATAACACAAAAATTAAAAATATCATTTCAGTATCAGTTGATAACTCTATGCCAAACCCTTTAAAAATAGCATATAGAACAATGAATGCATATAAAACAGCAGTAAATATATATAAAGCTTTTAATAGTAAAAATAGTGATTTAGTAATTAGATGGAATGATTTTATAAAATTAGGAAGAAAATACACAAAAGAAATAGAAGATAATTTTTCAGAAAAAGAAATTGCAACAATCCTATATTCAGGTGGAACAAGTGGAGCTCCAAAAGGAGTAGAACTTACTAATTTAAATGTCAATGCTTTAGCAATGCAGTCATTTGAAGCAGTAGCAAATCTAAGAGAAAAGGATAAAGTTCTAGCAATTATGCCAATCTTCCATGGATTCGGATTAGGAGTATGTATTCATACAGTTCAATATTTTGGAGGTACTTCAATCTTACTACCGCAATTTAGTGCAAAAACTTTTGATAAGTTGATTAAAAAATATGAGCCAAATGTATTAGTAGGAGTACCAACATTATATGAGGCATTACTAAAAAATAAAAATATGAATAATTATGAAATGCCATTTTTAAAATGTGCTATATCTGGAGGAGATTCATTATCTATAGAACTAAAAAGAAAAATTGACAATTTCTTTAAATCTCATGGAGCAAACATCCAAATTAGAGAAGGATATGGTCTAACAGAATGTGCATCAGCTTCATGCCTAACTCCAGTAAATTTATATAGAGAAGGATCAATTGGTATTCCATACCCAGACATGTATTACAAAATAGTTGAACCTCAAACAGAAAAAGAATTACCATATGGACAAGAAGGAGAAATTGTTATTAGTGGTCCAACTGTAATGCATGGTTATCTTAAGAGTAGAAAAGAAACTAAAGAAACGCTAAAGAAACATAAAGATGGTCGAGTTTGGTTATATACTGGTGACCAAGGTATGATGGATAAAGATGGCTTTATTTATTATAAACAAAGAATAAAGAGAATGATAATTTCATCTGGATATTGTATTTATCCACAATATATAGAAAATATAATTGATGGTCATAAAGATGTTTTAATGAGTTGTGTAATTGGAATATCTCATCCATATAAAGTACAAGTTGCTAAAGCATTTATTGTATTAAAAGACCCTAGTAAAGAAAATGATGAAACACTACAAAGTATTAAAGAGCATTGTGAAAAGAACTTATCAAGATTTTCTTGGCCATATGAATATGAGTTTAGAGAAGAATTACCAAAAACATTAGTAGGAAAAGTAGCTTACAATGTCTTAATACATGAAGAAGAAGCAAAAAATAAAACTAGAGTATTCGAAAAGGATGATTCCAAGACAATTACTATGGAAGTAATATCAGATGATATTATAGATAAAATTGATGATGAAAAACCTAATAAGGAGGAATAATATATGAGAAGCGAATTAGGGATAAAAGAAATTAAGGGATTAGAAGTATTAGACTCAAGAGGAAATCCAACAGTACAAGTAGAAGTTGTATTAGAAGATGGATCTTACGGAGTAGCAATGGTACCAAGTGGTGCATCAACAGGAGCATTTGAAGCAGTAGAACTTCGTGATGGTGATAAAGCAAGATACAATGGAAAAGGCGTTTTAAAAGCAGTTGAAAATGTAAATGAAATAATAGCTCCAGCTCTAATAGGAGAAGATGCTCTAAATCAACATGCTCTAGATGAAAAATTAATTAAATTAGACGGAACAGATAACAAAGGAAGATTAGGAGCCAATGCAACTTTAGGAGTATCGCTAGCAACAGCAAAAGCAGCAGCAGCATCATTAGGGTTAGAATTATATCAATACATAGGTGGAGTTAATGCTAAGACATTACCAGTACCTATGATGAATGTACTAAATGGTGGTAAACATGCTGATAATACAGTATCTAGTCAAGAATTTATGATTATGCCAGTAGGTGCTAAATCATTTACAGAAGCACTTAGATGGTGTGCAGAAACTTATCAAGCATTAAAATCAATTTTAAAAGAAAAGAATTTAGCAACTGCAGTAGGAGATGAAGGAGGATTTGCTCCAAACTTAGAAAGTGATGAAGAAGCATTAGAACTATTAGTAGAAGCAATCAAAAAAGCAGGCTATAAACCTGGAAAAGAAATAGCTCTAGCAACAGATATTGCAGCAACTGAGATGTTTGAAGAAGCAAAGAAAATAAAAGAAAATGGAAAATATTATTTTTGGAAATCAAAAGAATTAAAAACTGCAGATGAAATGATCGATTGGATTGTTTCTTTAACAGAAAAGTATCCATTAATATCAATAGAAGATGGACTTGCTGAAGAAGACTGGGATAGTTGGAAAAAATTAACTGATAAAATCGGTTCAAAAGTACAATTAGTTGGAGACGACTTATTTGTTACAAATACAAAGAGATTACAAAAAGGTCTAGACAATAAAGTAGCAAATTCAATTCTAATTAAATTAAACCAAATAGGAACTTTAACAGAAACATTAGATGCTATCGAATTAGCAAAGAAACATGGATATACAGCAGTAGTATCACATAGATCTGGAGAAACAGAAGACACTACTTTAGCAGATGTAGTAGTTGCTACAAATGCAGGACAAATAAAAACAGGAGCTCCATGTAGAACAGATAGAGTTGCTAAATATAATAGATTATTAAATATAGAAAATGATTTAGGAAAGACTAGTGTATATTTAGGAACAGATGCTTTTATAAAATAGAAAAATAATTAAATAAAAAATGAAGAAGAAAAAATATTATTATCTCCTTCATTTTTTTAATATTAATGTTATAATGATAATGGTGATTAGATGATAGAAATTATAAAAGCAATATTATTTGGTATAGTAGAAGGAATAACAGAATGGCTACCTATATCATCGACAGGTCATATGATATTATTAAATGATCTAATAAAACTTAATGTTACTGATGAGTTCTATTCAATGTTTGAAGTAGTAATTCAATTAGGAGCAATCTTAGCAGTAGTATTAATTTATTTTAAAGAAATATTTCCTTGGGGATTTGGAAAAAATAAAAACGATACAAAAAAGACCTTAAATCTATGGGGAAAAATATTAGTAGCATGTATACCTGCTGCAGTATTAGGTCTACTTTTAGATGATTGGTTGGATGAACATCTTTATAATAGTGTAGTAGTGGCTCTAGCCCTAATAATATATGGTATTATTTTCATAATAATTGAAAGAAAGAAGGTTGGAACTAGAAAAACTAAATCTATAGATGATATTAGTTATAAGCAAGCCTTCCAAGTTGGAATGTTTCAATTGTTATCACTAGTACCAGGTACATCACGTAGTGGTTCAACTATAATTGGAGGATTACTAGTAGGATTAGATAGAAAAGTTGCAGCAACATTCACATTCTTTTTAGCAATACCAGTTATGGTAGGAGCATCACTTTTAAAAATATTAAAATATTTCTTAAAAACAGGCACAGTATTTACATCACTAGAATGGTCTATCTTAATAGTAGGATGTATAGTTGCGTTTATAATAAGTATTGTAGTAATTAAATTCTTAATGAATTATATCAAAAAACATGATTTCCAAGTATTTGGATGGTATAGAATAGTATTAGGAATATTAGTATTAATATATTTTATGATTAAATAAGTAGGAGGTATTTATGAATAGTTATATTGATGAAGAAAAATTAAATATAGTAAAGAATAGAAAAGGATTTATTGCTGCATTAGATCAAAGTGGTGGATCAAGTGGAAAAACATTAGAAAAATATGGTATCCCAAAAGATTCATATTCAACAGATGAAGAAATGTTTGATCTAATACATGAGATGAGAAAAAGAGTAATCACTTCACCTGCATTTACAAAAGATAGAATTTTAGGAACAATTTTATTTTATAAAACAATGAATTCAGAAATAGAAGGAAAATACACTGCAGATTATCTTTGGGAAGAAAAAGAAATAGTATCATTCCTAAAAGTAGATAAAGGTTTAGAAGAAGAAAAAGATGGAGTTAAGTTAATGAAAGAAATCCCTGATTTAACTTCACAAATAGAAGAAGCTAAAGAAAAGCATGTTTTTGGTACAAAGATGAGAAGTGTTATCTATGAACCAAATGAAAAAGGAATAGAAGATATAGTTAGACAACAATTTGAATTTGCTAAGATAATTGCTGATGGTGGCCTAGTACCAATAATTGAACCAGAAGTAGATATTAATGCTAATGAAAAAGAAAAATGTGAAGAAATTCTTAAATCTAAAATAAAAGAAGAATTAGAAAAATGGGATAACAATGAACCATTAATGTTTAAATTCACTATTCCGACAAAAGATAATCTATACTTAGATTTATATGAATATGAAGCAGTAATTAAAATAGTTGCTTTATCAGGTGGATATGATAATGAAACAGCTTGCAAATATTTAGAAAAGAATAATAATATGATTGCTTCATTCTCAAGAGCATTATTAGAAGATCTAAGAGTAGATCAAACAGATGAGGAATTCAACGATACACTAGCAAAAGCAATTGAAAAAATATATGTAGCATCAATAAGTTAATATTGACATAGTTTTTAAATAAAATATAATATAATTAATATGTTATCAAGAGTGGACGAGAGAACGGCTCAATGACTCCACAGCAACCTATCGTAAGACAAGGTGCTAATACCGACAAAGTAGTACTACTTTGACTGATGATTATAAAAAGTCTTTGTACTACGCAAAGACTTTTTTTCTTGATAAACATATAAGAGGAGGAAAAATGAAAAGATATTTTACAGTAGAATCAGTAACAGAAGGACACCCTGATAAATTATGTGACTATATTTCAGATAGTATATTAGATGCATATTTAAAAAAAGATAGTTTATCAAGAGTAGGATGTGAGGTAGTCGCAGGAAAAAATACAATATTTGTAACCGGAGAAATAACATCAAAAGCCACAATAGATATAGAAAAAGAAGTAAGAAAAGCTATAAAAGAAATAGGATATTTTGGAGATACAGATATAGATTATAAAAAATGTGAAGTAATAATTAATATATCTAAACAGTCACCAGATATAGCACTAGGAACTAATGATGAAGTAGGAGGAGCTGGAGATCAAGGAATAATGTTTGGATATGCAACAGATGAAACAAATTCCTATCTTCCATTAGGTTTAGTAATTGCTCATAGCCTTGCTAAAAGATTAGCAGAAGTAAGAAAAAAAGATATAATTAAGAATCTAGGACCAGATGGAAAAACAGAAGTGACTATTGAGTATGATAATGATAAACCAATTAGAGTAGATACAATATTAATATCAACACAAACTAGTGAAGATAAAGATTTAGAAACATTAAAACAAGAAATAAAACAAGAAGTTATAGATAAAGAAATTCCATTAGATTTAATTGATGAAGAAACAAAAATTCTAGTTAATCCTACAGGAAGATTCGTAATAGGTGGCCCATTAGGAGATAGTGGATTAACAGGAAGAAAGATAATTGTTGATACATATGGAGGATATGCTAGACATGGTGGAGGAGCTTTTTCTGGAAAAGATCCAACAAAAGTAGATAGATCAGCAGCATATATGGCAAGACATATTGCTAAAAATATAGTTGCAAATGGATATGCAAAAAAATGTGAAATAGAATTATCTTATGCAATAGGAATAAAAGAGCCAATATCAATTTATGTAGAAACATTTAATACAAATACTATTCCAGTAGAAGAAATAATTGAAAAAATAAAAAATAAGTTTGACTTAACACCACTAGGAATTATTAATTATCTAGATTTAAGAAAGCCAATCTATAAAAAAACAACTAACTATGGTCACTTTACAAAGAGTGATTTATCATGGGAAAAAATAATTAAATTTTAATATAAAATGATATAATTAATATATGGAAATAGAAAAGATAAAAGATATATACAATTATATAGATTATAATTCTAAAGTAGTATTAACATTCTTCTTTATATGTCTAATATTTAGATTGTTAGATAGAATATTCCAAGGAGAAGTAACCACATTTTTAGGAAGTAAAAGGTGTTCAATATTCAACCCATTATTGTATATAAGAATGGTATCAAGAATCTTTGTTCATCTAGATTGGAGTCATTTTTCAAGTAACTTTTTTTACATACTACTATTAGGACCTATGTTAGAAGAAAAATATGGATCAATTAACTTAATATATATGATCTTAGGAACAGCAATATTTACAAGTTTAATAACTCTAATATTTGAACCTAAATCAAATGGAGTAGGATGCTCAGATATTTGTTATATGATGATAGTATTATGTTCTATAGTAAATATTACTAATGGAAAAATACCCCTAACCTTAATATTAGTATTCTTCAAATTTATAGCAGATGAAATAATACTAATATTTAATCATAAAAAAGATGATAATGTAGGACATCTTGCCCATGTATCAGGTGCATTAGCAGGTTTCATAATAGGATATTTTATATTTTAATGTAAATAAATAAGCATAAATTTTTATATTATGGTTATTTTTGTTATAATGACTATAGAGGTGATACTTATGTCTATCATAAAAGATGGTATCATAGGACACGCAATTGGAGATGCTATGGGAGTTCCAATTGAATTTGAAAGTAGATCTAGATTGCTAGAAAATCCTATAACTGAAATGACTGGTGGTGGAACTCACGGACAACCAAAAGGTTATTTTTCAGATGATACATCTATGGAGATAGCAACAATTGATTCATATATAAAGAAAGAAAAATTTGATTATGATGATATTATGAATAATTTTTCTTTATGGATAACAGAAGGAAAATTCACCCCAGGAGGGAAAGCTTTTGATGCGGGTATGACTTGCTACAACGCAATAAATAACTATCTAAAAGGAACACCTGCACTAGAATCAGGACTAGATAAAATTGATTCAAATGGTAACGGATCATTAATGAGAATGTTACCAGCAGTTTATTATGCCCATTATAAAAAATTAAAACAATCAGAAATATTAAGATTAACAAAAAGATTATCAAGTATCACTCACAGACACGAAATATCAATATTAGGTTGTTATCTATATAATAATTATTTATTAAATATAATAAATGGAAAAGATAAATATGCTGCTCTAAATATGCTAAAAGTATTAGATTTATCATCATTCAGTGAAGATTCTATTAATAAATATAAAAGATTATTTGAAAATAATTTTGAAAAAACAAGCGTTAAAGATATAAGAAGTACAGGCTATGTTGTAGACACATTAGAAGCAGCAATTTGGATAATATTAAATACCAAAAATTTTAAACAAGCAATTATAGGTGCTATTAATCTAGGTGATGACACAGATACAGTAGGAGCTGTAACAGGATCTATTGCAGGAGTATTATATGGATATAATGATATACCAAAAGTTTGGTTAAAAGATTTAGTAAAAAGAAAAGAATTAGAAGAATATTCAAAATCATTTGAAAGTATATTATTAAAAAAAGAAAGAAAAATAAATCTAATCATAGAAGATAATAGAATATATAAAATAGATAATAAAAATAATATAATATCAGAAGTAGAATTTAAAAAGATAAGTAAAGATACTTATGATATTACAAAAGTATTTGTAGACCCTATATATAGAGGAAAAGGTGAAGGTAAAAAAATGTTTGAAAAAGCCTATAACTTTTTAAAATCTAAAAATTATAAGGTGACAGCATCTTGTAATTTTGCTTTAGAAAAAATAAAAGAAAAAAAATAAAAAAGGATAATAGGTGAAAACTATGAAGAATAGAAAAGGATTTACTTTAATTGAATTATTAGTTGCTATCACCATAATTGGAATTATTATGATTATGGTATTACCAGCTATTATGAATTTACAAAGAGAAAATCAAGAAAAAAAGTTTAAAGATTACGAAAGAGCAGTACTAGAAGCAACTAAAGCATATGAAGATCAATATGAAGAAGATCTATTTGGAAGAAATGAAGATGGATGTGCATCTATTAAATTTGAATCTTTGATTGATACCAAATTACTTACTACTTCAGAAATATCTGGATATGAATGTAATAATAATGAAAATGGAGTAATAATTAGAAAAGTAAAAGGAACATCATACTATGAAGTATATCTAACATGTATGAAAGGTACAGAATCAAAACAATTAACAACAAACACAGGATTTACTTCTGATAGTAACGCAGCAAGTTGTAAAGCAGGAATAGATATAGAGGCACCAGATTTTACAATAGAATGTGATAGAAATGATGCTGGTACATCAGTTGGAATACAAGCAGATGTTGGAATAATAGAAGATGGAAATGAAATATTATATTATACAGCAGCTACTGCAAATAATAACAATAAACCAATCTTACCAAATATATATTCTCAAGCAAAAGATGATAATAGTGGATTAGAAAGAAATCAATATGTAACCTATGAGTGGAATATAAGTAATAGATCTAATACGAGTGAAAGATATACTGAAAAAAATAAATCAACATTTAATATAAAAGATGGAACATCAGCTCAAGTAAAAAAGAACATAAGAATAATAGAACCAATAAAAGAAATAAATATAACAGGAAGAGCAGAAGTAACTATAATTGGAGAAAATATAATAGATAGAGCAGGAAATAAAATAGATGTATCATCACCAAATGCAAGTAAAAAATGTAAATATTTCTATGATAATGCAAGACCAACAATGAATATAACAGTAACTGGTGAAAGAACAGGAACAAGCTACAATCAAGAGCGCGATGCTTGGATAAATGAACCAGTTACAATAAGAGTTGAAGCAACAGATATAACAAATAACAATATCTATGTAGGAATACAAGAAAATTCATTTAAAGTAAACACAACAAGCCTAAATTTAGAAACAATTAGTGAAAATCCTAAAAGATATAGATATGAATTAACAGGACAAACAAATAAAGAAATAAATGATAAGTATACAGTCTGTGATAAATTAGGTAATTGTGAAACACAAAGAGTAAGACTAAGAATAGATACAGAACCACCAACATGTGAAGTAAGAGGGGATGGTAATTGGAATCCAAACGGAGCTAATGTAACAATATCATGTCAAGACCCAACAATAAGTGGAGTAAAAACTTGTGCAGGCGCAAATAGAAACCCAAATACAGATCAAATAAAAAGAGATACTACATATATAGTAGTAGACAATGCAGGAAATACAAATACATGTTCATATAATGTAGAAACAACTACACAATATTACCAAGTAACATGCAAAGAATATAATAAATGTAGAGATTCAAGTTGTCCAACTGAAAAATATACCGAACATAGTCATACAGCTCAGTCATGCTTACAAGCAGGAGGAAAATTCAGCCAAGATACTAATTGGACTCAAACTCATACAGGTGTGTGTACATTTACAAGATATTCAGAATGTGAAGCAGAAGCTTGTGGATGTAATTACTGGAACACAAACGGAACTTGGAAGTTTTCTTATTGCGATTCTAATTCATGTCATGTGGATAGAACTAGACCAGTTTATAAATAATACAATAAAAAGAACATTCTTAATTTGAATGTTCTTTTCTTTTGCTAAATATTTTTAAAATAACTTTTTCAAAATATTATTTAATATTTTTCTCTCGACTGCAGAAGCAGCATTTCCAATCAATCGATCTCCCAATTTTTCTATTTTTTTAGATTTTTTATCTTTTTCTTTTTCAGCTTCTTTTTTAGCTTTTTCTTCTGCTTTTTCCTTCTCTCTCTTTTCTTTTTCTTCAGCCTTAGCTTTTTCTTTTTCTTCTTTTTCTTTTCTCTTTTCTTCTTCTTCTCTCTCAATTTTCTCTTTAATCAATTTATCTAATTCTTCATAAGCAGAATCTCTTTCAACCATTTCCTCATATTTACCAACTAAATTACTATTATTAATTATTCTATTACGAGTTGTATCATCTATTGTACCCATCATAGATTGAGGTGGAAGAATAGTAGCTCTTTCAACTATTTCAGGTTCACTAATTCTAAAATTGTTTTTTCAGTATCAAAGTTTTCATTTGTTCTAAATGAATCAGCAGCAGCTTTAACATTTTTTTGTTCACTAGGAGTATAAGCTCTCAAAGTATGTTGAACTCTATTTCCTAATTGAGAAAGTATATCATTTGGAACATCAGTAATACTTTGTGAAATAAAGTAAAGACCAATTCCGTGAGATCTCATCAACTTAACTGATTGAACTATTCTTTTTAATCTATATTCTGGCAAATTGTTAAATAACAAATGTGCCTCATCAAAGAAGAATACTAGTTTAGGTTTATCAATGTCGCCAACTTCAGGCATATTATGATAGAAATTATTTAATATCCATAACAAGAATGAAGCATATAAGTCAGGAGATTTAAATAATTCTACACAATGAAGAATATTAATATAACCTCTACCATCAACATCGTTATTTAATAAATCTGAAAATTCTAATGAAGGATGCCCAAAGAATTTATCAGCTCCTTGATTTTCTAGAGTAATTAAACACCTTTGAATAACACCAACTGAAGCAGTAGAAACATTTCCATACTTAGTAGTATATTCATCTCTATTATCACCA
>ONIZ01000004.1 GCA_900317975.1 uncultured Bacillota bacterium | reverse complement strand
AAATGTTGCAAGTATAGATACAAGAATTAAGGCAACTATTTGTTCAACAATGTACAATATGAGCAAAGTAAATCATGATGGATATTTTAATTCTAATACAGAAGATTCTTTATATGAATTAAAAGAAAACCTAAATAAACAAAGAATAGACGATTATAAGAATAATGATTATAAATTAGGTGGAGGTTGTTTAGAATTACCGGTTCCAGAGGATTCACCATTCTTTGTAAAAGATTATAGTGAATACTATAAAGGAAGAGCATATCATGAAAGAAGTCTAAATTCTAATGGTGGTTGGAATATGACTTCAGCATTATCATTTATCAATACTCCACAAAACACTTTCTCAAAAGAAATAAGAAATGCTGTATTAATTATTCATGGAGATAAAGCACATTCTTGTTATTTTAGTAAAGAAGCATATGAAGACATGGTTAAAGATTCAAAATATACAAATAATAAAGAATTAATGATTATACCTGGAGCAGTCCATACTGATTTATATGATAATTTAGAGGTTATACCATTTGATAAAATTGAAAATTTTATTAGAAAGAATATTTAATGAATAAAAAAATAATTATATCTGTTTTATTAGTATTAATAATTATTATCTTAGGAATAATATTTATTCCTAAGTGGAAAGGTAAAAACATTGATATGAATGAAATAAAAGAAAATATAAAAAACAAGGATACTTCTTTTGATTTTAGTAACAGATATGTAATTCTTAATAATGGTATTAAAATGCCAATTATTGGATTAGGTACTTGGACTTTTACAAATGAAGAGGCAGAAGAAGCAGTTTATATTGCAATAAAAAATGGGTATAGATTAATTGATACAGCACAGTATTATGGCGACGAAATTGGAGTAGGAAAAGGTGTTAGAAAAGCAATTGAAGAAGGAATTGTAAAACGTGAAGATATTTTTGTAACTTCAAAAATATATGCATCTACTGATCATAATAAGGCTATAGAAAAATCATTAAATAACCTTGACTTAAATTATATAGATTTACTTTTAATACATCAACCTGGATTTGATGATAAACAAACTATGGAAAAGTATTATAAAGAAGGTAAACTAAAAGCAATAGGTATTTCAAATTATTATACAAAGGAAGCTATAGATGAAGTATTAAGCTATGCCGAAATAGTTCCAGCTGTTATCCAAAATGAAAATCATATTTATTATCAAAATAATGAATTACAAGAATATGTTAAACAATATGGAATTATAATAGAATCATGGTATCCATTTGGTGGAAGAGGGCATACATCTGAAAATTTTAATAATGAAGTAATTAAAGAATTAGCAGAAAAATATAATAAAACATCTGCTCAAATAATATTAAGATGGCAATTACAGGCTGGATATATAGCAAGTCCAGGAAGTAGAAATCCAGATCATATAAAGGAAAATATAAGTATATTTGATTTTGAATTATCTGATGAAGATATGAAAAAAATATATAATATTAATGAAAATAGAAGATACGAAAATTTGTAATATAGAGGTGTTAAATACTTGTTTTAAATGGAAGTTCTAGAGCAAATGGTAAATCAAAACAATGTAAAAATATCTCATAGAAAATATATTTGCTAATAGTAATCTTACGTTTATTTACTTTACATTTTTGAAAGTATGTTTATTTATAAAAAAGTTGATTTTCATATATATATACATATAATTAGGTTAGAATAGATAAAGAGTGGAGGTATAAAGTATGAAAAAATTTATATTACCTATTTTATTATTCTTGATGTTTATACCACTTTATGTTAATGCAGAATCTGAGAAAGCTACTGATTATATAAAAAAAATAGCTATGGATAATGGTGGTAACGCTAACAGTATTGAAGTAATCAATAATACAGATTTAGCCTATGATGGAACTAATAATAATAATTTAAGATACGTTGGGTTAAATCCGAATAATTATTTAAAGTTTTACGATGCAGGGTTTATTTTAAAAGTAAAAGGAAATATGACATCTAACGTATCACTTTTAAGAGGTGGAACTGACTACCCAACTTTGGATGAATGTATAAATACTGGTATTGGAGAAAGATTAAATTATTTTGGGTTTGTTGGAAGTGCTCAATGCAAATCAAAAGATAATGGTAATTATTACATAGAAGTAGATGGTTTATTGACTAAGTTTGGTACAGTTTTTAAGGACGAATCAACATGTAGTAATTATGGTATTAAAAATATATATAAATCCGACGATTCTAATTTGGAAGTATCTTGTCAGTATTATGACAGAATTGATAATGATAACTTATACCGAATAATAGGTGTATTTGGAAATAATATTAAAATCATGAATTCTAAAATGACCCATGATGTATTTGATTCTAATAATAATGGAATATGGGAAAATTCATCATTAAAAAGAAAAGTTGTTAATAATTACGTAAATCAACCTTATGGACTACAGGAATTGGCTATAAATACGAATTGGTATGTAGGAACTGTAAATAATAGCGAAACTAAAATGTCAGCAGTTAGTATTTATAATAAAGAAAAAATGGACTTTTGGGAAGGTAATGTCGGCATTCTTAATGCCTCTGATTATATATTTGCTACAATCGGTAGTGATGTAAAAAGCAGATATAATTGTCTTAATGATGATAGTCATACTTATGGAGCAGGCTGCTTGTCAAATAACTGGATCTATAAGATGAAAGGTACTTATTCAAGAGCAATAATTTTTATGGAAAGAACAAAAGAGGAATGGAATGTAATTATATCAGATACTTCCTGGGCATTGCAATCAATGCTCGCAAAGTATAAAGGCGATTATTCGGAGTGCTACTATCTTGATGAGAAAGCAATAATAGAAAGTGGAAACGGAACAAAAAATCAACCTTATATAATAAGTAAGCCATCAAATGAAAAAATAGAATTGATTGAGGTTCCTAATACAATTGAAAATTCTAATAAAATTGAAAATCCGAATACAGGAACGGGATTGTATGTTGTTATATCAATAATTATATTAGTATTTAGTTCATGCATATATTTAATTATAAAACAGAAGAAAAGCTTATTTTAAAGTGATCATCATATTAAGATATTAGGAGAATGTAAAAAAATTCTCTTTTTTCGTGTTATAATTTCTTATAGGTGATTACTTTGAATATAGAGAATGAAGTTTTTAAAAGAACAAGTGTTAATTTTAAAGAATTAGAAAAATATGGATTTAAAAAGAATAAGGATAACTATGTTTTTGAAAAACAGTTTTTAAATAATGATTTTAAAGCAATTATTACAATCGATAATAAAGGTATTATTAGTGGTAAAGTAATTGATCTACAAGTCGATGAAGAATATACAAATATTAGGACTGAAATGACTGGAGAATTTGTAAATAAAGTTAGAGAATCTTATAGATTTGTTTTAGAAGATATAAGAAAAAATTGTTGTGAAACAAATTACTTCATTTCAAATCAATCAAATAGAATTAATAAATATATTAAAGAAAAGTATAACAATGAACCTGAATTCTTATGGGATAAATTTCCTGGATATGGAGTTTATAGAAATGAGAATAATAATAAATGGTATGCAATAATTATGAATTTAGATTTATCTAAATTAGATAATGGAACTGGTGAAGTTGAAATTATTAATGTTAAATTAGATGAAAATAAAATTCAAAAACTATTAAAACAAAGTGGATTTTATGAAGCATATCATATGAGTAAAACGGATTGGATATCAATAATATTAAATGATACTTTAATGGATGAAGAAATAATTTCATTAATAGAGGAATCATATAATTTAATTAGTGAACCAGAAGAATGGATAGTTCCAGCTAATCCCAAATATTATGATGTTGTAAATGCTTTTAATAGTTGTGATGAAATTATATGGAAACAATCAAGTGATATTCATGTTAATGATATAGTTTATTTATATGTAGCAGATCCATATTCTAAAATAATGTATAAATGCAAGGCAATAGAAGTAAATATACCATATGAATATAAAGATAAAAATGTTTCTATGAGTCATGTTATGAAAATAAAATTATTAAAGAATTTAGAAAACAAGGATTATACTTTTGAATATTTAAATAAATTGGGAATAAAAGCAATAAGAGGTCCAAGAAAAATAGGAAAAGAAGTAAGTGAAAAAATAAAATAAAATAGATTGGAAGATTAAGATATTAGGAAAATGTAAAAATTCTCCTTTTTTATAATATAATGTAACTAGAGATTAAAAAAAGCATAAGATAAATATTGAGTAGCAAAAAAATACTACTAATGTTGTTAATTAAGACCATTGGTCAATCATAATTATTTTATTTAAAAGAATGGAGTGTGTTTATGGATTTTGATGAAATGTTAGCAATAGAAAATAAAGAGGATCTTGTTAAGTTTGTAGATCAATTGGTTCAAAAAAATGAAAGGGATACTGAACATGAAGATGTTATTGGATTTGAACATAGTGTTCCTCATAAAGGATTTATTGATAATAATACTTTAATTACAAATGCTGACTCAACAGTTAATTTTACTACTAATGAATATGCATATTTGTTTTTTAGAGGATTAATTGGAGGTAAAGTTGATAATCTTGATCGTGCTGCAAACCTTGTTTATTATTTTATTAGAAAGTATTTTGGTCTAGATGGTGATGAAAAGGAAAGAGAAAAATTGTTTATGGGAAATATTGAGCCTTTTAGTATAGATATGTTTAGGGGTAAAAATGCTGCTGTTTGTGCTGAGAGGGCTGCAGTTGCTCAAAATTTGTTTTCTTTATTAGGAATTGAATCATATTATATTGTTGGGCAATTAGATGGGATAAATCATGCTTTTAATGTCATTAATTATAATGATAATTATTATTTATATGATGCAAGTACAGAAGAAACAGTTTATGAAAATGGAAAAGTTAAAGATTGGAAGGCTTATATTAAGCCTATAAACGATGAAAATCTTGAAAGCCTTTTTAAGGGTGAAAAAGTAGATATGCCTGATGGAAGATGTTATTCTTCTTTTAGTCCTTATAAAAAATTAAATAATCATAAATAATATAGAAAGGGATACTTATGATTAAAAGAATTGATAGTTTAGATACTTCTTATAATGGTGATTTAGAAATTGATAGTACTATAATTGATAAAATAAAAAAATCTTGGGATGAGTTTATTATTGATAAAGATCCTAATGATTTTTTTGATGGTGATATTTATTGTGTAACTGATATTGATGATTCTGTACCTTCAATAAATATTTCAAAGACTAAATTTTCAGCATTATTTTATGCTAAAAAAACAAATGAAATAATTGTTAGATCGTTATTTTCTGCAGGTTATATAAAAACAATTGACAATTATATTTGTATTATAATAAATAATAGGGGAGAAAAACTTAATTTGATTGGCGGTATGGCTGATAGTAGGGAAATTAATGATAATAAATTTGATTATAAAAGATGTTTGATCAGAGAATTTATGGAAGAGTTGGGTTTTGATTTAATTAATGATTCTAATTTTGAGGTAACTTTAAAATATTTAAAATATCCTTATAAGAGTGAATTGAATAAAGCTCATTATCCAGTTGGAACAATTTATGAAATTAAAACTAATTATACTAAAGAACAATTAATAGATATGTTTAATAAAAATGAGCATGATAGAGAAGTTAAAGAACTTAAATTCTATAATAATGATAATTACAAAGATATTTTTTCTTGTGATTCTAAATTTAAAGCTGATTATTTAGATGAGTTATTTTCTATTTTATTTAAATAGTTATTAAGAAGAGTTGGGTGGTATATATTAAGAATAAATTTATTTTCTTAACTATGTATGATAATAGATTTATTAGACTTGTAGATGGGTTAGGAGATATCTATGAAGGTGTAGCTCATTATGATAGTAGAGATTATAATCTTCATGAATATGGAAAAGATGAAGAAAGTATTCAAATGTCCCATACAATTTTTTTAAAGTCTTTTATTAAAAAAAGTTGTGTACACAGTTGACTTATTATTTTCTTTAATTATTGTTTTAGAAAATTAATTATGCTATATTTTTTTTAGGAGTGATAGTATGAGTAGAAAAAAAGATTTATTAAGAAAACAGGTAAAAGAAAGTTTAGAATTAATTGCAAATAAATATGATGAACTTATTACTAGCGGAACTGATAAGTTTAAATATTTAGATGATGTAGAATTAGATATAGTAATGGCTAGGGGAGATTCTAATGCTACTGAAACTGTTAAAAGCATAATGGCTACTAGAGAGTTGGGACCAAGATGGGATCAACCTAAAAAAGGATTGGAATTATGTCATAAATATGGAATTGTTGGAAGCAAGTTATATGAATTTTTTGAATTTTCTTGCGATAGAAATACAGAAATTATGTATTGTATATTAGAAATGTTTGAACAAGAAGTTTTTTCTCGAGAGGATATTAATAGAGGATTACGTGCTAGTTCATATATTGAGTTTTTCAATAAGGATGATCCTAAGTTTGATAAAATTATTAAACGTTCTATGGATAAATTTGATAATGACTGGAAATTAGAATTTAGAGAAAATGAGTGGGCAGAGTTCTGTATTAGAAATAAAGAAAGATTTGATAATAATATAGATGCTGCAGAAGCTGAGTTGAGAGATGCAGAAGAAAGATATCATCAACATAAATTAAGAAGTGCATCTCTTCAAGCAATAATTGATAATTCCGAAGAGTTTATGGATAGAATTGGTGCAGGGGATGATTTTTTAATTATTTCTCCAACTATTCAAAATGTTTATACTGATACTTATACAAGCACATTAAATAAATCTCGTGATTATGAATATACTGATTTAGGTAGTAGATATTATAGAGGAGTTTTAGGAGATTCTGTTTATTATCAAGATATTATTCAAAGATGGGATCCTGATTATGGTTGGGATGATAATGCTATGGTTTCTTCTAGTTTAACAAGTGGAAATAGTAGATTTAATTATGATAAAGATAATGATGTTTTTCATGTAGATATTGATGGAGTAGACTGTGCTATAGTTGCTGCTGTAAAAGGTGCTACTCCTGAACAATTAGGACTTATACAAGAAAAATTGTCTGCTGATGTAGATAACGAAGGTCAAATGGAATGGGTCAAAGGAAATTTTGTAATGAAAGATAATGATATGTGTGGTGGACCTTATTCTAGTAATGGGTATGTTTATGATGATGATGTTAAATCTGACTATCTTTTAGTTATGAGTAATTGGAAAGATTTAAGGAAGGCTGATACAATGACAGAATCAAGAAGTCATGGTTCTAAATAAAAAGTAACCTAAGTAGGTTACTTTTTATTTTAATAATTTTTTTTGATATTTGTTAAGAATTTTTATATATTCCTTTAATAGGAATATTTTTTTTATATTTTTAATTTCTATTTTAATGATATATAATAATTATGTAATATATGATGGAGATTTTAAGATGAATTTAATTAAATATGATAATAAATGTATTAGACTTGTAGATGGGTTAGGAGATGTTTACGAAGGAATAGCAAGATATGATAGTAGGGATTATAATTTTCATGAATATGGAAAAGATGAAGAAAGTATTCAAATGTCTCATACTATTTTCTTTAAATTTGTTATTAAAAAAATTGAAATTATTGATTCTTTTTCTGATAAGTATGGTTTACTTGAAGAATCTCTTTTAGAATCTGGAATGGATATGGTAGATGAAGTGCTTACTTCTGAAGAAGATATTTCAATTACTAGATTATTATTTTGTATAGAAGATAGAATTAATATACTTTCTAAAAATGAGAAAGATGAGTTGGTAAAAATTCTTGATGTCTTTATAAAGTATAATGATAATAAGACAAATGTAGATGAGGCTATTAATATTAGAAGGATGATATAAATTAATGCCTTTATATGGTGATAATTTGTTATAATAATTATTGAGGAGATTTAATATGATTGAGATTAAAAATGTAACTAAAAAGTATGGTAATAAGAAAGCAGTAGACAATGTTAGTTTTGATGTTAATGATGGTGATATTTTTGCTTTTATTGGACATAATGGAGCTGGTAAAACTACTTTGATTAAGTCTATTGTTGGTATTCATGATTTTGATGATGGTGATATTTTAATAGATGGAATGTCTATTAAAGATAATCCTGTTGAATGTAAGAAGTTAATGGCTTTTGTGCCTGATAATCCTGAAACATATGAACACATGAAAGCAATAGATTATATTAACTTTATTTGTGATATGTATGATGTTGATACTGAAACTAGAGAGAAAAATATAAAGAAATATGCTAAATTATTTGATATGGAAGATAAACTTGGTGATACTATTGATAGTTATTCTCATGGTATGAAACAAAAGGTTGTTTTAATATCTGCGCTTGCTCATAATCCAAAAATATTAATTATGGATGAACCATTTGTTGGACTTGATCCAAAAGCTGTATTTGATATTAAAGAAGTATTAAATGAAATGGTAGAAGAGGGTAAAATAGTATTTTATTCTACACATATACTAGATGTTGCTGAAAAACTATGTACTAGAGTAGCAATAATTAAGAATGGTAAGTTAGTAAAAGTTGGAAGTATGAAAGAGATTAAAGGTGATAAATCTCTTGAAAAAGTATTTATGGAACTAGAGGGATAATTATGAATAAAATATTATCTTTATTAAAAGCATGTATGACTAGTGATATGAATATCTTTAAGATAAGACAAAAGAAAGATAATAATAAAAATAGTTTTATGCTTCCTTTGTTTTTATCTTTTGTTTTTATGTTTGCTATATGGTCAAATGCTAATATGATTTTTGAAAAACTTGCTCCTATGAATTTACAGGTTTTAGTTATTCCTTTAGTTGTTTTTGGTACCTCAATAATGGTTATTGTTGAAGGTGTATATAAGACTGGTTCATTATTATTTAATTGTAAGGATGATCAATTATTATTATCTTTACCTATTAAAAGAAGTACTGTTTTATTTGTAAGAATATTCAAGTTTTATTTGTTTGAATTAATGTTTAATGCATTATTCATTATTCCTTTAATTGTCGCTTATCTTAGATGGGCTGATAGTTTAGAGTGGACATTCTTTTTAACTAGTTTTGTTATGTTATTGTTGCTTCCTGTTATACCTGTAATATTATCTTGTATAATTGGTGTTATTACTTCTAGTATATCTAGTAGATTTAAATTTAAAAATTTTACTCAGATTTTGGTTTCGTTTGTAATTATATTAGGTGTATTTCTTTTATCTATGAATATTGATTCTTTTATTGAAAAGATTGTAGTACATGCTACTAGTATTAATGATTTTATTATTAAGTTATATTATCCTGCTGGAGTTTATGCAAAACTTGTAACAGATTTTAATATTGTTGATTTATTAATATTTATTTTGATTAATATTGTATTATTCATTATTACTTTATTTATCTTAAGTAAATTCTATTTTAAGATTAATTCAAGACTTAAGAATGTTAGTACTTCTAAGAGTGTTAGAATTGATAATTTAGTTATTAAATCTAGACCTAAGACTATATCATTAATTAGGAAAGAATTGAATACATTCTTTAAGACTCCTGTATTTATTGTTAACGCAGGCTTTTCTATAGTTTTATTTATCATTGTAGTTATTGGTTTATGTATTAAATATAATGATGTGTTTGATTTGTTAAAGAGTATTATGCCTTTAAAGGTTTTAGATTCTTATTTATCAATATTTATTTTTATTTTAATTTCTTTTACTGCTTTTATGACTTCAATTACTAATTCTGTTATTAGTCTAGAGGGTAAAAATATTAATATTTTAAAATCTCTTCCTATTAATACTAAAACTATTTTAATGTCTAAAGTGTATGCAGCACTTTCTATTACTACAATTCCATTAATTATAGGAGATATTATTTTATTTATAAGATTTAAATTAAGTATAATTGAAATGATTTTATTATTAGCATTTTCTATAATTATACCTTTATTATCTCATTTTATTGGATTAATAATGAATTTAAAATATCCTAAATTAGATTTTGAAAATAGTTCTGAAGTAGTTAAACAAAGTACTAGTTCATTTCTATCTGTAATGATTGGTATGCTACTTTTAATTGGTTCAGTTTTATTGATTAGTAAGCTAATTGAATTAATTAATCCTGTACCATTATTACTTATTTTCTTTGGTTTATATATTATTCTAGATATTATTCTATATTTATATTTAATTAAAGTATCTGTAAAAAGATTTGATGAGTTATCTATTTAGAAATATTTAATTGAGGTGAAATTATGATTACTAATTATTCTGATCAAGAAGTTTTAAAAGGTAAAAAATCTATATTTTTAGCTGGACCTACTCCTAGAGATGAAAGTGTTATTTCATGGAGAATTGAAGCTTGTAAATTTTTAGAGGAAAATGGATTTGATGGTGTAGTATATAATCCTGAATATTCCACATTAAAGCCTAGAGGAGATTATTTAGATCAAGTTGAATGGGAGCGTGAAGCTTTATCTAATGCTTCAGTTATAGTTTTTTGGATTCCACGTATTCTACCAGATATGCCTGCCTTTACTACAAATGTTGAATTTGGATATTGGCTTCATACTGGAAAAGTAATATATGGTAGACCAGATGATGCTAGAAAGATTAGATATTTAGATTGGTTATATAAAAAAGATACTAATAAAGATCCTTATAATAATTTAGATGATTTATTAAGAGCTGCAATTGATAAAGCAAATGAGATTGGTGTTAATACTAATAATGTAGTATTACCTTTAGATAAAAGAACTATTATGACTAATAATAAATAGTTAATGGAGATTAATATGAATAAATTAATTAATTTAATTAAAAATATTAATAATATTAAATATCAGTTAAATGATAAAGATTTATTTGGAGGAGAAGTATCTAGAGATGAATATGATAATATATCTGTTTATGTTTTAGTTAAACATTTTGGTTGTAATGAAGATTATATTTTAAATTTATTTTATGAAATACATAGTTGGAGTGGGACATATGATATTGAAAGAAGACCTTTTCTTTCTCTAAAGGAATTAGAAAATGTTTAATTATAATTTTGGAGATAATCTTTATTATTCAATAGTTAATAAATCTGATATTCATGTATATAATACTTCAAATAGAATCGAAACTGATCAGGCTAGGGTAGTATTAAATGATATGCTTAATCATTTTAATGTTGATATAGATGAAATAATTATTGATGATAATGGTAAACCTTATTTTAAAAAATCTAATATATTTTTTAATTATTCTCATTCAAAAAATTATATTGCATGTGTTATTTCTAATTATGAAGTGGGTATTGATATAGAAGAAAAAACTAGAAATATTAGTGATGATATTTCTAAAAAGTATTTAAATGGAGTTGAAGGTAATAACGATAAACTGATTCAATGGATAAAAAAAGAATCCTATAGTAAACTAAAGGGGTTAGGACTCCAAATAGGATTTTCTAATTTAAAATATGATTGTAATTGTAAAAATATATTAATTAATGAAGATGAATTTATTTGCTCTATATTTTGTAGTTATGATAATATTAAGTTTAATAATTTAAAGTTTTAATTCTTTACAATTATTATATTTGTATGTAATATAATATATGTTCGTTTAATTAGAGGTGATATAATGGATCTTAATATGTTTGCTTTAATGTATTCAGAGGGATTAATTGATGGTAACTTAAATAATATTCCTGATTGTCCTATTTGTGATAGACTTTTAGTTAAGACTCGTGATAGTGTTTATAGTTATTATTGTGATAATTGTAAAAAGTCTTTTACTACAGATTTACGTCGTTGTAAAGATCATAGTAGTCATCCACATATTCGCGTTTTTAAAAGAGATAATAAAAAATCATAATAAAAAAGGATATTTAATATCCTTTTTATTTTGATTTGATTTGTTATACGTTTTGAGTATTTGCATTATTTTGAATATTTTGATTTTTAGCTGCATCATTAGCTGCATTATCTGCATTTTGATTATTTTGATTTTTAGCTGCATCATTATCTGCATTTTGATTATTTTGTGCATTATCATTATTATTTTGATTTGCAGTATTTTCATTGTTTGTATTATTGTTTTGATTATTTGTATTATTTGATGCATCTTGACCGTTATTTGTATTATTTGCATTACTATTGTTATTTGCTGTGTTTTCGTTGTTTATATTGTTATTTTGTTCATTATTTGATTGGTTTTGATTATTGTTATTTTTGTCGCCTGTTTGATCTACTGTTTTTTGTCTTATATCTGTTACATTTGTTTTTGTTTTATCATATTCTTCAGGTGATTTTGCTCCATATATAGTAAATCTTGATTCACTATCTTTTTTAACGTTTTTAAATAATTCATCTTTTGTAATTGTAGTTGTTAAAGAATTTTCATTCTTTGGATCTAATACTTTATAGTTACCTTTATCATCAACACCTACAACTGTTACATATCCATCTTCTTTAGCAATACTTACTGGATAACCATTTTTTATAGCACCTGTAACATATTCAGTATTGTTAGTTGTAAATGCATTTACTTTATATTGTTCTGCTAGTTTTAGTCCATTTAAACCTTCGTTAGCTTTATAATCCCAACCTTGAATATTAGTTAATTCTGTAGGATTAACATTTCTTCCTATTAGGTATGATACACCTGCTGCTGATGTTGCTAGGGAAGGTGTTTCTTTTAATAATTTAGCTAGTTCTTCTTTAGTATATGTTTTTCCATCTACCATTAATCCTTTTTCTAAATTGTAGTATGGGATATTCATATTATCTGATGTATAGTTATTAGTTAGAATGTGAGCAACTCCATCTTTGAAGTAGAAGAATTTTCCATCTATTAAAGCAGGTTTATTTACTTTTTCTAGTTTTCCATTTGTTAAGTATAATATTCTATTATTTGCTTTATCATAGAAGTATCCAGTAAAGTCTTTTGGAACTTTTCCATCTTTTATTAAGTCTTGTAAATATTTATCTATATCTTCTTGTTCTTTTTTATCAACTTTAATAAATTCTTCTGAACCTATTATTTCTGTTTTTTCTTTATCTAAGTCATAATCTACTTTTATTTTGCTGTTTTCGATTTTTCCTTCTTCTTTTTTCTCTTCTTCTTTTTTATCTCCACTTCGGCTATCGCTGCTTCCTCCGCTAGATCCTGTTCCAGCATAAGATGGCCCATAGCTTCCAGAATTTCCAGAATTTCCAGAATTTCCTGATGTTCCAGAATCTGAAGAATTATCTCCTGTTGTTGATGGTTTTTGCTTAGCTTCTTCTTCTGCTATTTTTGCTGCTTCTATTTTCTCAATTTGTGCATTTGTTGTTGATTTAGCTTGTTCTGCTTCTTCTAATTTCTTTTCATACTTTTCTATTTCTTTTTTTAAATCTTCTATTTGTGTTTTTAATGCATCAATATCAGCTTTATAAGATGGTCTATCTGGGTCGTTTCTTGTATTTGCATATGCAGCTTCTTTTGAAGCTAATGATGATTCTTTTGCTTCTAAATCTTTTTTTAATTCTTCAATTTTTTCTTTTACCTTCTCAATATATTTATCCAACTCTTTTGAATAATGCTCCAATAAGTTTTGCTCATATGATTGACCTATTTTTTCAAGGTCTTCTTTTATTGTGTTTAAATCAGTTACTATTTTACTTGCTTCATCGTATGCAGGTGATGCTCCATTAATATATAATGAATATTCATCTAATCCACCACTACTTATTTCTGCTTCTATTGATGTTATAGCTTCACTAACTTTTCCTGCTACTGCTGTTATTTCTTCTTGTGCTGAAGTTATTGTTCCTTTATCTGCGACAATGAATGGAGCTGCTCCAATATCACTATCACAAGTTATTTCTCCTAAACATGCCATATTTTCACCTCCTATGACGCTCTTTCCCAGTATGTTTCTATTGTTGCGGCTCTTTCTGATGCTCTTTGTTCTTTATTTGCTGGTATTTCATAATGAATTGTCCAATATTTAGATGCCTCTCTTGCACCTTCTATTGTGTCATCTACACTCATTAATTTATCATATACACCCGGATAATTATTTTGCAATTCATAATCCATATATGCTACTTGTCCTTCTATGCTTGATGGGTCATAACCATGTTCATTACAATAACTATTTAAACTATCCCATCTACCAGCGTGCCATTGACATAATCCATAACTTGTTCCATTATCTCCTATAGCATCTGTTCTAAATCCGGATTCTTGAGACATATTTGCTAGTATTGCACATATAGCAGCTTTTGAATAGCCTTTTTCACTTAATATCGTATAAATTGATGCTTGAGTATCACCTGCAGCTGTTCCATCACTTTTATAAGATATTAAGCTCTTCTTAAATTCTTCACTATTAGTAGAAATATCATCCTTTTTAATATTTGCAAGTTCATCTGCTAGGTTAGGATCTATTTTTAGAATAGCTTCTTTAATATCACCTTCAGCCTCGGTAAAAGCATTGACTACACTTAATAGGTTAGCACTTAAATTTCCTGATTTTGTTATAACATTAGTAATATTTTCAATAGATTCTTGTAAAGCAGAACTATTTAGGTCTATGCCATCGTGTTCTGATTCTATTGTTTTTATTTCACTTTGTACTGAAGTTATTTCATTAAGTGGAATTTCAATTAGTGATAGATTATTTGCTGATTTTTTTATTCTCTCATAATCTATACATATCTTAGATTCAGCCAATTTTAATACCTCCCTTTACTATAAATAAATTATATTTTATATTTCACTTAATTACAATAAATTTACTTAATTCTTTACAATTTTATGTTATAATTTATTTGGTGATTATATGTATGATGTTATTATTGTAGGAAGTGGTCCTGCTGGAATAAGTGCATCTTTGTATTTAAAACGTGCTAATAATAATATTTTAGTTATTGGAAATGATAATTCTAGATTATGTCTTGCTCATAAAATTGAAAATTATTATGGCTTTCCTGATGGAATTAGTGGTAAAGAATTATATAATAATGGGATAGAACAAGCTAGAAATTTAGGAATAGAAGTTTTATTTGAAGAAGTTTTAGGTGTTAAATATGAAGATAAATTTGTAGTTAAAACAACTAATAATGAGTATAATTCTAAATATGTTATTATTGCGACTGGTTCAAGTAATAATAAACCTAATATCAAAAATTTGGCTAATTTTGAAGGAAAAGGTATTAGTTATTGTGCTATATGTGATGGGTTCTTCTTTAGAAATAAAGCAATTTCTTTAGTGGGAAATTCTAATTATGTGATAAGTGAATGTAGTGATCTAATTAATCTAAGTGATAATATCAATATTTTTACTAATGGAGAAGAAACATCTAAGGAGGTTTTAGATTATGTTAAAGAACATCCTAATATAAGAGTTTTTAATGAGAAGATAGTTGAAGTTACTGGCGATGATCATTTAGAAGGAATAGTTTTAGAAAATGGAGATAATATTCCAACTGATGGATTATTTATTGCGAATGGTATTGCTAGTACTAGTAATTTAGCTATTAAATTAGGTATAATACTTAATAATAATTTTATTAAAGTTGATTCTAATTATGAAACTAATGTTAAGGGTTGCTTTGCGATAGGGGATTCTATTGGTGGATTATTACAAATTAGTAAAAGTGTTAGTGATGGGGCTTGTTGCGCTACATATATAAATAAATTATTAAAAGAAAAGGAGTAAAATATGATAGTAGATAATAATAATTTTAAAAGTGAAGTAGAAGATAGTAAGGGTTTTGTTTTCGTTGATTTTTATGCTGATTGGTGTGGTCCTTGTAAGATGATGTCTCCAATTGTTGATGAACTTTCTAAAGAAACTGATGTTAAGGTGGTAAAAATCAATGTTGATGATTCACCTGAAATTGCACAAAAATATGGAATTATGAGTATTCCTACATTCATTGTTTTTAAAGATGGTGAAGAGTATAAAAAGCATATTGGTATGTGTGAAAAAGATTATTTACTTGAATTAATTAAATAATTTTTGATTTTTTTCTTGTTTTATGGTATAATAAGATTGTTTTAAGGGGGAGTATTTTATGAATAAAACATATGACATTTATAACTTAGAAGAAGATCTTGATGATATTTTGGGAGATATAGCAGATAATTATGATGAACCTATTTCATATATTAGAGATTGTTATGAATTGTTAATTGATCGTGATGGATTTCTTGATTATATAAAAAGAAATGATGATGGGTTATTCTATTCATGTTTATTTGATTTAGTTTCTAGAAGAGTATTAGCTGAAAATAAAATGACTCAAGTTTTAATTGATGAGGGAATGGACGTAAGTAATCATGAGGATTTATATAAACTCTATAATATTGAAACTATTGATGAATCTGTAGATAATGCTATCTATAATAGTTATGGATTAGAAGCAAAAAGATTTTTATCTCAAGATTATTTAGAATCTTTAGGATTTACTGATTCTAAATCTTATGAAGATTTTGGAGTTTCAAGACAAGGTAGAGTAATTGTATTTAAAGGTGGAGTTCCAAAAGACGCATTAAAAGCAGAATAATCTGCTTTTTTATTTTTATTTTTAATAAAATTATGTTATATTTTATATGGTGATATTATGAATAATATTTTTACTAATATAAGACATTTCTTTGCTAATATGTTTAGAAAGGAAGATAATGAACCTTGGTTAGGTTATTATTCCAAAGAAGATAGAACAATTCAATTCACTCGAAAAAATATTTATGAATATTTAGTTGATAGTGTTAAAAAGAGTGATATGGATTTTATTGCTTTAAATTATTTTGGTACAAAAATTAATTATACTGATTTCTTTAAATATGTTAATTTGACTGCTAGAGCATTGAAGAAGTTTGGTGTAGTTGAGGGAGACATAGTTAGTATTTGTATGCCTAACATGCCTGAGGCTATTTACGTGTTTTATGCATGTAATAAAATTGGTGCTGTAGCAGATATGATTCATCCTCTTAGTAGTCCAGATCAACTAAAATTCTATTTAAGTGAAAGTGAATCTAAATTATTGTTTTTAGTGGATTTTGATTATGATAAGATGAGTGAAGTGATTGAAGCTAGTAGTGTTCAAAACACTGTTCTTATTAGTCCTAAAGAGAGTATGCCTGCTGCGTTAACTTTAGGTTATACAATAACTCGTGATTTAAAAACAAAAAGACCTTCTAAACATGATGAAAATTATTATAAATGGAAAGAATTTTTAAGGTTTGGTTTAGATTATAAAGAACCTATTAAATCTGGTATGAAATGTAATGATTTAGCATTAATTCTTCATAGTGGTGGAACTACTGGTTCTCCTAAAGGAATAATGATTTCTAATTATCAATTTAATGCTGAAATGATGCAAGATTGTGTTAATGTATATGATGTTAGACCTGGAGATAAGATTTTAACTATATTACCTATATTTCATGGGTTTGGTTTATGTGTATGTGTACATACTCCATTGTGTTTAAGAGTTGAGACAATATTAATGCCTGAATTTGAAATGGGTAGGTTTGTTAGTATTATGAAACATGATAAACCTAATGTAATGTTAGGAGTTCCTACTATGTGGGAAGCCATGATGAGTAGTCCTAAATTTAAAAATATTGATTTGAGCCAATTTAAATATTTGATAAGTGGAGGAGATTCTCTTCCTGTTGCGATGGAAGTTAAATTTAATGATTTTCTTCATCAACATGGATGCCATATTAATGTTATGAAGGGGTATGGTATGACAGAGTCTGTTGCGGCTACTTGTTATACTTTCCCAGGAACTAATGAATTAGGTTCTATTGGTATTCCTATGGTTGGAAATACTTATAAAATTTGTGATATAGAAACTGGTAAAGAATTACCTTTAGGAGTAGAAGGGGAAATTTGTGTTAATGGTCCTACATTAATGATGGGTTATCTACATAATGAAAAAGAAACTAATAAAGTATTAAAAAGAGATAAAAATGGTCGTGTATGGTTACATACTGGAGATATAGGATATATTTCTCCTAATGGATGTGTTTATTATACTCAAAGATTAAAGAGAATGATTGTTGTTTCTGGATTTAATGTTTATCCTTCACAAATAGAAGAAGTAGTAGCAAGTCATCCTGATGTTAAAGCATGTACTGTTATAGGTATTCCTCATAAATATAAAATGCATGTTCCAAAAGTCTTTATCGTATTAAGAGAAGATTGTGAGAAGAGTGAAATTAGAGTTCGACATGAGATAAAACAAATATGCAAACAAAAATTATCAGTTTATTCTCAACCTAAAGAATATGAATTTAGAACTTCTTTACCAAAGACTTTAATGAATAAAATAGATTATAAAAAATTAGAAGCCGAACAAAAATTAAAGGAAGAGTAATCTTCCTTTTTGTAATGCGTAAATTACTATTTTAATGTATAATTTTTTATATATGCAACTGAAAGTTTGCAAAATTTCCAACTAAAGTGTATAGATTGCAACTACAAATTAATGTAAAATTTTAGTTACAAAAGGAGGAAAATGGAATGAAATTTGGAGACAAATTAATAATTCTTAGAAAAAAGAATGGCTTAAGCCAAGAAGAATTAGCTGATAAGTTGGGGGTATCTAGACAAAGTGTTTCAAAATGGGAGAGTAATAATACTTATCCTGAAACAGATAAAATAGTTCAAATATGTAACTTATTTGACTGTTCTATGGATGATCTTATTAATGATAAAGTTACTGATGTTGAAGGATCTCTTAGAAAGAACAAAAATAATATTAATGAGGTATGGGATTCATTATTAGAATTTATTACTAAATCTATTAATATGTTTTCTCATATGAAATTCACAACTGGGTTAAAATGTGTTATTGAAATGTTTATTATTGCTTTCTTATTATGGCTAGTAGGTTTAGCAGTATGTGGTATTAGTAGTAATATAATTGCTAATTTATTTAGTTTCTTTGGAACTAGAACTACTTCTATTATAGAAAATGTTTTAAGTGGTATATTTAATATATTATGGTTTGTGATTGCTGTAATTACGTTAGTTCATACTTTTAAAATTAGATATTTAAACTATTATGAAGATTCTGATAATAATATTGGAAATACTGATTCTAAAAATAAGTATAAAAATAATAATGATAAAGATGATAAAAATAACAATAAAAATATGAATGCAGAAAGAGAAGAAAAAAATATTCAAAATGAGAAGAATAGACCGTTTGCTTTTTTAAGCATTTTATCTAAAATAGTATTATTCTTTCTTAAATTTATTGTTTTTTGGATCGCTTTTAGTTCTATATTTGTACTTATTGGTTTAGTAATTGGTTTTGTTATTTCTTTAGCATTTATTCCAACTAATATAATTTTTGTTGGTAGTACTTTAGCTTTAGGATCTGGAGTAAGTATTGCGGTATTATTCTTACTATTATGTATTTACTTTATTATGTCTAGAAAAGTAAATGTAAAAGCATTTATTATTACTTTTATTAGTTCTTTAATTATTTTTGGTGTAGGTATTGGCATATGTTGTCTATCTATTAAAAATTTTGATATTATTGAGAAAAATGAAAGTAAAAATCTTACTGGTGAAAAAATAACTATTCCTGTACAAGATGATTTAACAATTTTAAGTAGAGATTTATATGAATATAATTATGTAATTGATGATACTTTAGCTGATGATTCAATTGAAATAGAAGCTTTATATAATCATGATATTAAACAAATAGATACTAAATTAGTTGAAGAAAATAAAATGAATATATATAAGATTCATGGTGATTTTAATACTGATTATAAAGAAAATTATAAGTTGTTTATAGAAGATTTAAAAAATAATAAAATTGATTTAGATCACTTAGATAGTAGTATTAATGGTTTGACTATTAGAGCTAATTCTAAAAATATAAATAAGTTAATTTCTAATCTAGAAAAAGTATATTTATTAGAAAAAGTGAATAATGGTAATACAATTAAAGTAATTCGTCATAGATATAAAGTTGAAATTATTAATGGTAGATTTGTTGAATATGATGCTAGAAAAGATGAATTAATTTATAAAGAAAATGCTCCTAAAGATTATAAATGTTCTCGTACAGTAAGAAAAGATACTTGGGGTGAATTTATACAATATGACTGTACTTCACCTGATGAATATTATGATTATGAAGTTTATAATGATGAATTTGAAGAAGATTACGATTAGTAATCTTTTTTTATTATATATATGATATAATAAAGATGGATGTGGTTTGATGAACTATGATTTTGAAATGCAGAAACAAATGAATAACATAAAAGAAGGTACTAAATTACTATTACATGCTTGTTGTGCTCCTTGTTCATCTGCTGTTTTGGAAAGATTAAGTAATTTTTTTGAAATAACCATTTTTTATTACAATCCAAATATTACTGAAGAGAAAGAATATTTAAAAAGAATTGAAGAATTGAAAAAATATATTTCATTGGTTAAATATAAATATCCTATTAGTTTAATACCTGGTAATTATGAACCTCAAAAATTTTTCGAAATGGCAAAGGGGTTAGAAGATGAACCAGAACGAGGAAAACGCTGTTACAAGTGTTATGCTATGAGGCTTGAAGAAAGTGCTCGTATAGCTGATGAATTAGGTTTTGATTATTTTTGTACTACTTTAACTTTATCTCCTCATAAAAATTCTAATTGGATTAATGAGATAGGTGAGGATTTAAATAATAGATATAATTCTATTTACTTATATAGTGATTTTAAAAAGAGAAATGGCTATAAAAGAAGTATAGAATTATCAAGAGAATATGATTTATATAGACAAGATTATTGTGGTTGTGTTTATTCTTTAAGAGATAAAATGAAGGAGTGATTCGAATGAAATATTATTGTATTGGAATAAAAGGAACTGGAATGAGTACTCTTGCTCAAATATTATTTGATTTAGGAAATGAAGTAAGTGGATATGATGATGCACAAGGGTATAAATTTACTCAAGATGGATTAGATTCTCGTGGTATAAAGATTTATTACGGACATGATCATGAAATAGATAAAGATACTATTGTTACTTATAGTGTTGCTTTTAGTGCTGATCATCCAGAAATGGTTCGAGTTAAAGAATTAGGTCTTACTATTAAACCTTATGCTGAAATAATGGGCGATGTAGTTGCAATGTTTTCTACTATTGGTGTTTCTGGTACTCATGGAAAAACAACTACAAGTTCAATTATTAGACATATTTTAGAAGATAGTGTTGGTTGTAACTATTTTATTGGAGCTGGAGATGGAATGGCTACTAAAGATAATGAATATTATGTTGTTGAAAGTGATGAATTTAATAGACATTTCTTATACTATCATCCTAGATATTCTATTATTACAAATATAGAAGAAGAACATATGGAAATATATGATGATATTGATGATATAAGAAATTGTTTTGAGCAATTTGCTAATCAAACTAAAGAATTAGTTATTGCTAATGGAGATAATGATCAAGTTAAAAAAATAAATTATAAGACTGATGTTTTATTCTATGGCTTTAATGATGATAATGATATAGTTATTAAAGACTCAATACTTGATAGTGAAGGATCTAGATTTAGAATTGTTTTTAAAGGAGAAGATTTAGGGAAATTTCAAGTACCTTTGTTTGGAAAACATATGGTTATGAATAGTGCTGCTGCTATTGGAATTTGTCATTATATTGGAATTGACTTAGATATTATTAAAAAAGCTCTTAATACTTTTAAGAATGCTAAAAGACGATTTGAAACTACTAATATTGGTGATACTGTAGTTATTGATGATTATGCTCATCATCCAACTGAAATTAAAGCTACTTTAGAGGCTGTTCGTCAAAAGTATCCTGATAGAAAGATTGTTGCTGTATTTAGGCCTAATACTTATTCTAGGACTAAAGACTTTACTAAAGAGTTTATTGATGCTTTAGAAGTAGCTGATAAGGTTTATATGACTGAGATACTTGCTAATAGAGAAAAGGCTGAAGATTATCCTGGAGTAGGGTCTAATATGATACTTGATGAAATTCCTGGTGGAGAAATGATTGAAGAAGATACTATTTCTAATTTGAGTAAAGAGATTGGAAATGTTGTTATATTTATGGGATGTGCTGATAATTCTCATTTAATTGAAGGTTTTGAAAATATTCTTAAATAGAAATGGAGTAGGTGATTAAAAGAACTATATAATTAGTTCTTTTTTCTTGCACATTATTTAGCTATTTGTTATAATTATTTTGTTATATGACCTGTTGGTGAAGTGGTTTAACACGCTACCCTCTCAAGGTAGTATTCATGGGTTCGAAACCCATACAGGTTACCAAATAAAAAATACAAGGTTTTTTAAACCTTGTTTTATTTTTTTTATTTTTTAATTATTATTCAGTTTCTATTGTATTATCATTTATATACCAAATTTTATCACTATCTATTATTTTTTCTATTTCTTTTATAAATTTTGAATCTTCATATAGAAAATAAACTTTATTCTTTTTATATGTTACTTTATATGCATAATTTCTATTATCTGATGCTACTGATAAGTTGTTTTCTTCTTCTAATCTATTTAATAAGTCTTCTGTTATTTCTTCTTTTAATTTTCCTTTTTTATATGTTATTTCATCTCCATCTTTATCAAATTTTGTTATTAGATAATTATTGTTTGATAATTTAACTTTATTTGATACTTTATTTGGCATATATTGTGGCTCTATAACCATTATATATTTATTTGGTATAAGTACTATTATTAGTCCTATTATGAGTGAAATAACTACGATTATCAATATAATTTTAATTTTATTATTCATTATTATCACCATATTTATATTAACATACTTGATATAATTTTCGTAGTCTTTTTCTTGTAAATTTATTTATTATATATTAAAATTTATATAGTAGGAGTTGGTTAGTATGAATAATCAAATTAAAAAAGATATAGCAAAAGTTAAGTTTGATGATCCTAATGAAAAGAAAGAACCTAGTATTGTATATCAAAAGGTTAGTAATAAAGCGACTCCTTTATTATTAATTGTAATTTTATTACTTGCTGGTGCTTGTTTTTATTGGTATAAAACTGATGCTTCTAGACGTGATTATTATGAGAACCATTATAGTCCTATTAATAGTGGGGATACTATTGAATTAGAACTTGATTCTCCTTTAGTTACTCAATTATATACAATGGTTAGAACTACTGCTACTGAAGATTTTGGTAATCCTAATTTTGATAATAATTTAAAAAGATATTTAGCTTATAGAAATTTAAGCCATAATTCATTTTATGAATCTAATTGTAATTTGTTTGATAATAGTATGGTTAATTTTGCTTGCTTTGAAGATGATAGTTTTAAGCCTGATGCTTTTAAAGATTCTTCCTTAACAAATATGCTTAATATTATGTTTGGAGTTAGAAATGGAATTGATCATCAAAATATTACTATTGGAGGAACTTGTTTAGGTGGATATGAATATATCGCAAGTCGTGGTGAATATGTAAAAGGTAAATGTACTAGAGAAACGATGTTAACTGTTTCTGCTGATAAAAAATTAACAAAAGCTACTAGTACTGGTGATAAGATTTATTTAGAAGAAGATGTTAGATATTTTACTAATAATGGGCAGGATAATCCTGAAGCTTTAAAAGATGGTAATTATGTTTATACATTTAGATTAGATGAGAATTTTAATTATATATATGAAAGTAGAGAGTATAAGGGATAATATGGAAATTATAAGAGTTGTTACTGGTTTGTTAGATGAAAATTGTTATATTATTAAAAATAATAATACTTGTTTAGTTGTTGATCCTGGAGATGATTTTCCTAAAATAAAGAAAGAAATAGGGGATGCTAAACTATTAGGAGTATTAATTACTCATTCTCATTTTGATCATATAGGTGCTTTAAGAAATTTTCTTACTAAAAAAGGTATTAAAATTTTTAAAAATAGTAATGTTGAGGATAATAAAGATTATAGTATAGGAGATTTTAATTTTAGAGTTTATAAGACTCCTGGTCACTCAAGTGACTCTATTACATTTCATTTTATTGAAGATAAATGTATGTTTGTAGGAGATTTTATATTTAAAGAAAGTATTGGTAGATGTGATCTTCCTACAGGTAGTATGGATGATATGAAAAAATCAATAGAAAAGATACTTAATTTTGATGATGATATCACTTTATATACTGGTCATTATGATACAACAACTTTAGAATATGAAAGAACTAATAATCCTTACTTGAATTAGTTCTTTTTGTTTGTTATAATAACCAACTATAGAGGTTGATTTTATGAAGGTTTGGACTAAAGTTAGATTAAAAGATTATAATAAAAAAGTATATTATATTAGTAGAGCTTTAACTAATTATTTATATAAATATGGACCTATATTAGATATAGAAAGAAAATATAATATAAGTAATGAAGATCTTCATAAGTTAAATCAATATAGTGCTAATCGAATAGCAGGTATTCTTATGCTATATCTTGCTAAAGATTTTAATAGAATTAATGATATAGTTAATAAGTATGATATTCCTGATGGAGATTGTAAGGAAATAATTCCTGAAATTGAGGGATATATAAATAAAAAAAAGACTAATTAATAGTCTTTTTTTTTAAATCATATAAACAATAATCCAAAAGAATCCTACAAGCATTGCAAGTGCAGCTACTGTACAAACTATTCTCATAGCAGTTTTATTCATACATAGTCACCTCTAATTATCATTATATATATTTTTGTTATTTATGTCAATTTACACTTGATTATTTTACATTCATTATTTATAATGATTATAGGAGGGTAGTAATATGAAGGAATTAAACGATGTGCTTTCTGAATTAGGGATAAGTAAAGTTAGATTATCTAAATATTTAGGTGTATCTAGACAAATGTTATATAATTATTTAGCATTAGGAGATTTAAATAAATGGCCTAAAGAGAAAAGTGCTAAATTATTAAGTTTATTAGATGTTGAAGATATTAGTGAATTAAAGGATAAAGATATTTCTGGCAAATATATTATTGAAGTTGAAAATAGATTAAATGAAGGTGTTAAGAATCTTTCTAATAGAGATTATTCTAGCGATTTAAAATCTTTTAATAAGAAAGAACAAGAAATTATTTCTGATATAGTCAATCTAATGAAAGAAAGACTTTCTAATGATAAGACTAAGACTTCTTATAATACTTATGTTTATCTTTATAATTTCTTAAATAGTATGGAGAATAATGATGAATTAAGATATATTTTAGCTTATTTCTCTAAATCATTAGGATTTACTGATCCTATGGAATTTGCTTTTAATGAAGACAAACAATTTATATTTGAAAGTATTTTATTTAGTGCAATGACTTTATATAATGGTGGTGGAGCTTCTAAATCTAAATTAGAATCTTCTCATAATAAGTTTGTTCAAGATATTGAAAAGAAGAATGAAGAGAAGTTATCTCGTACTCAAGAATTAAATGTTGCTAAGGTGCAAGCTTTAAAAGAATTAGGTTTTACTGAAATAAATGATGATAATGCTAATGAAGTATTAGAAAAGATAGCAGAAATTCAATCTAGAAAGGTATAATTACCTTTCTTTTTTAGTATCAAAAATAGCCTAAATTCTAATGTTTATTAAACACTTGATTAAATAGATATCCTACCTAGTAGTGTAGGGTATAGTCTATTTATAGTATGTTTATTTATATACTTGTTATTATCTTCTATTAATAGAGGATGGTTACTATTCTTATAGATATAAATATAATTATTTTATTTATATATAGAAGAGTAGAGTAGTATAAAAGAACCTGGATATCAGGTTCATCTTAACTCGGATTAACTTCCTATAATTGATATTATGTTAACTTCTATATCTTTTTATTTGTTTTATTATAATTCTCTTTCTTCTTTTTCGATGAAGTAATTTAAGTGTTATTTAGTTTGTATAACATGCTATTTTAATTTTTAAATTTATGTATGCAAATACAAATTCATTTTTAAATTTAAAAATTTATTTATTATCCTTATTAATATATATAATAAGGTTATATACGCGCGTAATCTTTATATTATATAATATAAGGATATATATACCTTATTTATATATAATAATGATATATACGCGTATAATCTACTTATTAATATAATATTATGATAGGGTCTTACCTACTTCAATTCATTTAAGAAAGAGGTACCATTTTTTAATTCTGTTATTTTAAAATTATCTGCTATAGTATTTCCTATATCTGCCATTGTTGATAGTTCTTTTAGTCTTTTTGGTTCCTTAAAATTTCTTGAATAAATGATTACTGGAACATTTTCTCTGGTATGACCATTTCCTGCAAATGTTGGATCACATCCATGGTCTGCTGTTATTATTAACATATCATCTATATTTAATTTATTAAGGATTATAGGTATATTTACATCTAACTCCTCTATCGCTTTAGCATAACCTTCTATATCCCTATTATGGCCATATATTTCATCAAAATCAGATAGATTTGTTATACATAATCCAGTAAAATCTTTATTCATTATATCTACTAGTTTATTGATAGCTTCAGAGTTGTTTATTGCTTTAATTGACTTAGTTATACCATTGTTTTTGAATATATCATTTACCTTCCCTATTCCAATAATATTTAGTTTTTCTTTTTCTAATAAATTTAATACTGTTTCTTTTTTAGGATTATTTACAAATTCTTTTCTAGCTGATGTGATAAATGTATATTTATTTTCTCCTGTAAATGGTCTTGCAATAATTCTTGAAATTCTTATATTATCTTTGATTGTTAATTCTTTGATTCTTTCACAATAATCATATAATGTCTTTATAGGTATAGCATCTTCATGAGCTGCGACTTGTAGGTTTGAATCTCCTGAAGTATATACTATTAACGATCCGTAGTTTCTTTCTGTATCTCCTAAATCATTGATTATATCATCATTTGTACAGCAAATATTTCCTATTATTCTTCTTCCTGTTATGTTTGATATATTTTGTAATAATTCTTCATCAAAGCCTGTAGGAAATCTTTGATATGGTTCATCTAAGGTTGCTCCTACTATTTCATAATGGCCTGATAGTGAGTCTACTCCAACATTTGTTGGATGTGCTATTGTATAATAAGCTTCTACTTTATCATCATCTGTCATATTTAATGTATTTAGAAATCCTATTCTTTGTAGATTTGGTATAAATAATGGGTACTTTTCATTAATATGACCTAGAGTAGATGAGCCTATACTTTCATATTTATAAGCATCTTTTGATTCCCCTACTCCTAGTGAATCTAAAATCAATAGGAATATTCTTTTATATTTCATAAATCCTCCTTACTTCTTGGATGAAATTCATTATATTCTTCTCTTACTACTTCATCACTTACTTCGGTATATATCTTTGTTGTTGATATGTCAGAGTGACCTAACATTTCTTGAACACTTCTTAAGTCTGCTCCCCTATTTATTAAATGTGTTGCGAACGAATGTCTTAGTGTATGAGGAGAAGCATCTTCATTTAATCCTTTTTCTTTTAATATTTTTTTTAATATCTTGAAAAAGCCTTGTCTTGAGATTGGTTTTCCGTGATTATTTAGAAATAATTTAGTAATTGTAGGATCTTTAACTAATTCATTTCTTCTTTCTAAATATAGTTTTAAATATTTTATGGCATAGTCTCCTAATGGAACTATTCTTTCTTTAGAACCTTTACCAAATACTATTATAGTGCCTTCTAAAGTATCTATATCATTTAGTTCTAAATTTATTAATTCTGATATTCTTAAACCTGTAGCATATAGTATTTCTAACATAGCTTTATTACGATAATCTAGAGCGGTTTCTAGTTTTATATCTAATAGGTTATCTACATCTTCTATTGACAGTATCTTTGGAATTGATTTTCTCATTTTAGGTCTATCTATAAATTCAGATACATCTTTTTTAGTTATATTTGAACTAAATAAATATTTATGAAAATTTTTAATAACTGTTAAATTATGTGCTATAGTAGATGTTTTTTCATCACTTTTTTCTTTTAGAAAGTCTTTTATTTCTTTATCAGTTATATTACTAACATTAGATATATTTCTATTATTAAGGAATTCTTTATATATTTTTAGATCATTTTTATATGATTCTTTTGTTTTTTCAGATAATCCTTTTTCAAACATACAATATCCAATGAAATCTTCAATTGCGTCATCTATATTCATATAATCACTCTCTTTATATATTATATAATATTTTAAAGATTTATCAAATATGATATATTAAATGTGGTGATATATATGGATAAACCTTTAGCAATTAAGTTACAACCTACTTCTTTAAATGATGTTATAGGACAAAGACATTTGATTGGAGAAGACAAGGTTTTAACTAATCTTGTAAAGAATAAACATATTTTTTCATTTATTTTATATGGACCTCCTGGTATTGGTAAAACATCTATTGCGATGGGTATTATTAATGATTTAGATGAACATTATAGAATACTTAATGCGACTATTAATAATAAGAAAGATATAGAAGTTGTTATTGAAGAAGGTAAAATGTATGATGGAATTATTCTTGTTATGGATGAAATTCATAGATTAAATAAAGATAAACAAGATATTTTACTTCCTCAAATTGAGTCTGGCAATATTATTTTAATTGGTCTTACTACTGAGAATCCTTATCACTCTATTAATCCTGCTATAAGAAGTAGATGTCAGATATTTGAACTAAAACCTTTAGAACATGATGATATTATCACAGGTATTAAAAAGGCTTGTAAAAGTAAATATTTAGATGGAATAAAGATTGATAAAGATGGAATTGAGGCTATTGCTACATTATCTGGAAATGATTTAAGAAGTGCATATAACTTATTAGAAGTAGTATATTATACTTATCCTAATAAAAAGATTACTAAAGATATGGTTAAAAATATATCAAATAAGCCGGTTTTCTTTAGTGATAAAAATGGTGATGGTCATTATGATGTTATGAGTGGATTACAAAAAAGTATTCGTGGAAGTGATGTAGATGCTTCCCTACACTATTTAGCAAGATTATTAGTTGAGGGAGACTTAGAAACTATTGGTAGAAGACTTAGTGTTATTGCTTATGAAGATATAGGTCTTGCGAACCCTAGTATTGGAGTTCATTTAGATGCAGCAATTAATGCAGCTATTAGAGTTGGTTTACCTGAGGCAGTTATCCCATTTGGTGAAATTGTAGTTGAAATGGCTCTATCACCTAAGAGTTGTACTACATATGATGCAATAAATGAAGCTATTCATGATATCGAGTCGGGTGATGTAGGAAAACTACCAGATCATATTAAAACTAATTCTACTGATTATAAATATCCGTTTGATTATCCTGGAAATTATGTAATACAACAATATCTTCCAGATAAAATTAAGAATAAGAAGTATTATCATCCATCTAGTTTTGGATATGAAAAGAATATTAAAGAAATATATGACAAAATAGAAAAGATTAAGAATAACTCTTAATCTTTTTTTAAATTAATTATAAAGTTTTCTATTAATGAATTAGTAGATTCATCAGTAGATTTAGTTTTTAGATCAATTTCTTCTAATTTAATCATTAATCCTCTTATTTCTTCTAATGTATAAAGTCTAGTTAATTCTCTAATTTTCATTATTCTATATGGTTTAGCATTTAGTCTTTTAGCAATTTCATCATTAGAATATTTCTTTTCTTCATAGACTTTAACTGTATACATTAATCTTACTTGATTAGATATTGATGTTAATAATCCTAAATCATTCATGTCATAGTTTTTTAATTCTCTATATGATTTTAAAGAATTTTCAATATCTTTTTTTCCTACATTTTCTAGAAAACTAAAGAATAGATTTTTAGAATCTCCATATTCTTTAATTACCAAATCATCTATATCTTTTATAGTAAGTTCTTTTTCTTCTAGTCGATAATTTTTTAATTTCTCTACTTCATTTGATATTTTAGTTATATCATTATTACAGTATTCTATTAAATAATCTATAAATCTTTTTTCTAATTTATAATCTTTTAATTTATCTTGTACTAATTTTTTTATATCTGTTTTAATTTCTTCTACAGTACATAGACTTTTTAGTTTCTTATACATATTTTGCTTACTATCTGATTTGTTTACTCTAATTATTAATAGATTATCATCTACAGGATTTTTTAAATATTTATATAAGTGATCAAGTGATGAATCTATATCATAATCTAGATTCTTTTTTACTATTTTATCTAGTCCTCTAATAATAATTACTTTTTTATTAGTTAGAAATGAATATGTATCTAGATCTTCTAATGCATTTTCAAGAGAAGTTAGTTCTAAATCATAAGTAGTAGGTGTTACATCATTAAACTTTTCTTTTTTTATTATTTCTTTTATTTTTTCTTCTATTAAGAAGTTATCTTCATTTTCTATGAAATAATTATTTGCCATTTATATAATTCTCTACTTCCTCTAGAATATCATCTGTTTTAGAACTATCTTTTATACCACCTTCTGCGAAGGTTGGTTTTCCTCCTCCATTTCCTCCTGCTAGAGTTGAAACATATTTAATTACATCTCCTGCAGAGATATTTGATTCACTTCTTGCGATTAAGTTAACTGAGTCATCTTTTACATTAGCAAAGAATACAAATATATTAGATTTATTATTTACTAATGAATCAGCTATACTTTTTAGAATCTTTTTATCTTTATTATTTGTTTTCATAATAATAGTATTGATTCCATTTATCTCTTTTTCATGTTCTTTATAGATATCTAAGTTTTCTAATACATCTTTTTCTTTTAATGAATAATACTCTTTTTCTAGTTTTTTAATTTCTTCTTGTACATATTTTAATTCATTTTTAATAAATATTATATCTTTATATGATGTTGGTTTAACTTTATCTATATTTAGTTTAAAATCTAGTTTTAATCCTTCTTTTCTAGCTTGAGATAGAATTTCTTTAGATTTTAATTCTAATTTTACTATTTCATCATTAAAAGGTTTTAATATATTAAATAGAGTTGGTTCAATATTATCATTTGTTGTTCCTTCTATTCTATATACATTTGATCCTTTTGATTCTACATTAGTTATTGCAAAAGCCTTAATATTTTTAGTATTAGATGTATGAGTACCTCCACAGAATTCTATTGATTTACCTATTTTTACTACTCTAACTAGATCTCCATATTTTTCTCCGAATAGAGCCATTGCGCCTAGTTGTTTAGCTTTTTCTATTGGTAGAATCTCTGTTGAAACTATTAAGTTTTTACTAATATATTCATTAGCAAATTCTTCAGTTTCTAAGATTTTTTCATCTGTCATTTTACCATTATAAGTAAAATCAAATCTTAATCTTTTATCATCTACATATGATCCTGCTTGTTTAATAGTATTTGATACTACTTGTTGAAGTGCATATTGTAATATATGAACCATTGAGTGATTTACTTCTGTATCTTTTCTCTTTTCTTTATCAATTACTACTTCACATTTATCATCTAATTTGATTGTTCCATCAAGTATTTTAATTTTATGAATATTTTGACCGTTAGGTCCTTTAATTACATTTAATACTCTTGCTTTAAAGTTATCTCCTATTAACATTCCTGTATCTGCTACTTGTCCACCTTGTTCTGCATAGAAACATGTTCTTTCTAAAACTACTAGACCTTCTTTTGATAATTCATCTACTTCTTTTTCATCTTTTATTAATCCTATAACTTTAGTTTTTAATCTATATAAGTTATATACAAAAGTAGATTCTTTTTTGAAGTCTAATAATACTTTATGTTGTGATGCCATAGCTGAAATATTCTTAGTAGATGCTTTAGCCATTTCTTTTTGAATATTCATATATTTATCAAATTCTTCTTTAGATGTTTTAATTCCTGCTTCTTGTAAATATTCTTCAGTTAATTCATATGGGAATCCATATGTATCATATAATTTAAATGTTTCTTCTCCTGAAATATAGTTATCTTTACAATTATCTATTAATTGTTGTAGTCTTTTTTCTCCTTGTGAAAGTGTCTTTAAGAATAATTCTTCTTCATCAATTATTTCTTTTTTAACTTCTAATACTTTTTCTACTATATCTGGATAAGCTTCTTGCATAACTTTTATAACTGAATCTACTAATTTGTACATAAATGGTCCTTCTATTCCTAGATTTTTACCAAAACGTACACTTCTTCTTAGTAATCTTCTTAATACATATCCTCTTCCTACGTTATCAAATGTTGCGCCATCTGATATTGCAAAAGTGATTGCTCTAATATGGTCAGCTATTATTTTAAATTCTTTTTGACCTGTATATTTAACTTTTGATATTTCTTCTATATGATCAATAATTGGTTTAAATAAGTCTGTTTCAAAGTTGGAATCTACTCCTTGGAATATACAACACCATCTTTCTAATCCAGCTCCTGTATCTATATTTTTAGATGGTAATTCTTTGTATTCACTTCTTTCTTTTCCTTCTTCTGAATTGAATTGAGAGAATACATTATTCCATATTTCTACGTAACGTTCTTGTTCTTCATCATTTTTAAATCTTTTAAGAGCATCATTTTGTTCTGTTTCATATTCTTCTCCTCTATCAAAGAATATTTCAGAATCTGGTCCACAAGGACCTTCTCCTATTTCCCAAAAGTTTCCTTCTAAAGGAACTATATGATCTTCAGCTAATCCTTCATTTATCCAATATTTTTTAGCTTCTTCATCATCTGAATATACTGTTACATATAGTAATTCTTTATCAATATCAAAATATTCAGGTGATGTTAATAATTCATATGCAAAATGAATTGCTTCTTTCTTAAAGTAATCTCCTACTGAGAAGTTTCCCATCATTTCAAAGAAAGTTTGATGACGTTTAGTAATTCCTACATTTTCAATATCATTAGTTCTTATACATTTTTGGATATTTACTATTCTTCTTGAATCAGGAATTTCTGTTCCATCAAAATATTTCTTTAATGGAGTTACTCCGGCATTTATCCATAGTATTGAATCATCGTTAATTGGTACTAATGGAGCTGATTCATATACTTTATGACCATTTTCTTCAAAATATTTAAACCATAAGTTTCTTATATCATTATGTGTTAATTTTTTCATGTTTATTCTCCTTTTATGTGCTTTATTATTGTTTCCTTTACTTCTTCTATAGACATATTTGTTGAGTCTATATATATTTGATCTTCTGTTCTTATTAAGGCACCTTTTTCTTTATGCATGTCATTATAATCACGTTTTTTAATACTTTCTAATATTTCATCATAATTTGATTCGATACCTTGTTCTTCATTTTGTTTTACTCTTCTTCTGGCTCGTTCTTCCACTTCTGCATCTAAATAGAATTTAAAATCTGCTTCTGGAAATACTACTGTAGTAATATCTCTTCCTTCCATTATTACATTCTTTCCTTTAGCAAGTTCTCTTTGTAGTTTTACCATTTCATCTCTTACTTCAGGAATTGAAGATACGGGTGATACTATACTAGTTACTTCAGTTGATCTAATTTCTTTAGTAACATCTTTTCCGTTTAAGAATACATTTTTGTTTTCATCCATATCTATTTTTACTTTTTTAGCTATTTCAATTATTTTTTCAGGTTCATCTAGTGTTACATTTTCATTTAAACATTGTAGTGCTACACAACGATAAGTTGCTCCTGTATCAATAGTTACCAAATTTAATTCTTCAGCAACTAATGAAGTTATTGTTCCTTTTCCTGCTCCTGCAGGTCCATCTATTGCGACTATCATATAATATCATCTTCCTCCTTAGAAATAATCATTTCAGCATACTCTTTTAAATCTTTAAAACTATTATTTTGAACTAGATATTTAACATTATTAATCTTATCTACTTCGATTTCTGTAACATGAGATCTTTCTTCTTCACTTAATTCATCATCATAATTTGTTCTTTCTAGTTTTATTGTTACTACATCTTTATATTTTTCTTTTAATTCAGTTAATTCTTTTTTGAATCTTGCATCTGTAATTATAAAGCAGTTGAAGAAATTAGAAAGAATTTCTATATCTTCTTCTAACCTATTTATTAAGAATTTATCTTTATGCAATTTTTCTTTTATTATTTCTATTCCAAATTTTTGTAAGAATTCTCTAGGCTTTTCATCCTGTCTAGAATCCCATTCAAAATAATCTTCTGCATAATGATATAATGGCGAAGTTATTTGCATAACACATGGTTTATATCCATATTCTTTTAGCTTATCTCTTAGAATATTTCCAAAAGTAGTTTTTCCAGACTTTGCGTGTCCTGTAATTACATATATTTTCATTTTACCCCTCCTTAAACAAATAAAAGACCAATTATAGGAGTGATTAGACACTTTACCATCCTACTCTTGGTCTTAATTTCTTATAACGGTTTTACCGATTAGATTCATAAAGGAGCTTCTTAATACTAGTTTAACTTATTTCCATCAACAAAGTCTTTCTATAAAACATCATATTAATACTAATCTTTAATCATTATCTAATATTTCATTTCTCATTTATTTTATCAAATTTAAGTCTATTTAACAAGCATTTTTATTAATCTGTTTCAATATTTCCATCTACTATATTTGTAATCTTTTCTATAAAGTTTTCTTTTGTTTTATCATCTACATCATCAGAGTCTTTATTCTCTTCTTTTTGTTCTTGTATGAAATCATATATTACTTTAATTGTTGCGATTACTGGAGTTGCGATTATCATACCTAATATGCCTAAGAAATGTCCAAATAGTAATAATCCTAACATTATTGTAATTGGATGTAATTTCATTGTTTTACCCATAATAATTGGTTGGTAGATATTGTTTTCTAATTGTTGACATATAAATATTACTAATATTGTCATAACTCCTACTAAAGGTGATTCGGCAAATCCTACTATTACTGCAGGAATTGCTCCTATATAAGGTCCAAAATATGGAATTATATCTGTTAATGCACAGAATATTGCAAATATTATTGGAGCTTCTAAACCTATTATTGAGAATCCAATTAATTGTGTTATAAATACTAGAACCATTATAATTAATACTCCACCTACATAATCTCTTAATGAAGTGTTTATTCTTTTAATTAATTCTTTATAATTATCTCTCCATGATTCAGGTAATTTTTTTTCTATTTTGTCATTTAGCTTATCAAATGTTAATGATAAGTAGAATGCTACCATGATACCTAAAATGATTTTAGCTAGTACATTTATTGTTCCAGTTCCTGCTTGTAACATGAAATTAGCTATTTCACTAGTAGATGATTGAGTTATTTTAATAACTTTTTTAGTTAATTCAGTTGAAACTTCTTTTGTATTTAGTCCATTTACACTTAGTGTTTTAAATAAACTATTAATCCATTCTTTTATATCATTTAATATATATGGAACTTTTCCAGCAAAATCTTTAATTTGACTAGCTAATTGAGGTGAAATAATAACTATCATTCCTACTATAATTCCTATTACAATTAAATATGCAATTATAGTTGATGCAAATCTAGGTATTTTGTCTTTTGATATTTTAGTAATTTTCTTTATAAAAGGATCTATTAACCAAGCTATTACAAAACCTATAAATAATGGTGAAATTACTGATAATATTTCCCCTAGTATTTTAAATATTTTGTATTCAATGAATAATCTACTTAATAGTATTAATAAGACTATTATTCCTATTAAATATAAAACATTTAATACATCTTTTGATCTTTTAATTACTTTATTTAGATTTTTATTATCTAAATTCTCTTTTTCTACTTTTTTCTCCATATTATCACCTACTAGTATTATACTATATTTTTATTGTTTTTTTTAGTATAATTTAATTGGTGATATTATGTATATAATTAATGATATATATGAATATATTTTAGAAGTAAATAAATCTAAATTTATAGGTACTATTTTTAAAGTTAATAATATTTTAGATTTTAATAATATGATGAATTTTATTAAAGATAAATATCCTAAGGCAACTCATTATGTTTATGCTTATAGATTTATTAATGAATTTAAATCTAGCGACGATGGTGAACCTGGTGGTACTAGTGGTATGCCTATATTTAATGTTATTGATAAAGAAAATCTATTTAATACAGCAATCATTGTAGTTAGATATTTTGGAGGTGTTAAATTAGGTGCTGGAGGACTTGTTAGAGCTTATTCTAAATGTGCTTCTAATTTGATTGACGATAGTAGAAAAAGTTTATTATTAGAAGGATATGAGTGTGATATTAGTTTTAAATATGATGAAATATCTACTATAGATAATTTAGTTAATTCTACTAAATGTAAAGTTATTGAGAAAAAATTTGGAGAAACGGTTCAATATAATTTAATTATTTCTAATGGTGATATAGATAAATTTAATAAATATAATTTAGAAAAAATAAAAAATACTTATTTAGAAATATAAGTATTTTTTTAAAATTTCTTTTTCTTTAACCATATTCTTATTATGTAGTATAAGAAGAATATCATTAATACGACAAATATCCATTTAAGAATTATATTAATATCTCCTCTAGTATACTTATCTATCAATCCAAACATTGATTCTGGAAAATATCTACTTACAAACTTATTGAAATCAGGTAATCCTACATGAGTTCTAATAAAATATAGTATTCTTAATAATATATCTATAATAGCTACTATAAATACAAATGATGAAAAGTGCCTTGAATACATTACTATTCCTATAATTAATAATATTAATACAACTAAATCTATATACATATTCATCCCTCTATTCTTAATTAATTTTAGCATATTATTTTATTTTTTTCTATGTAAAATTGTTTTACATATGCTTTGACTTTTTTTGTATATAATTATATATTTATATTAAGATATGGAGATTGTATATGAAAGATAATTATAGTACTAGAGATTATGATGAGTTTATTCGTAAGTCTACTCATGGTAGTAGAAGTCATAGAGTACAAAAAAGTCAATATGTACCTAGAGAAAGATATAATAAACTAATTCAAGAAGCTAATTTAAAATTGAAACGATGGATGATTATTGCTCTTGCTACTGGTGTTATTGGTTTTACTGGTGGATATGTTGCTAATGATGTTATTCATGAAGGTATTCCTAATGCAGTTGAAAACTATCAAGTTAGTAATGAAATTACTCAAAATGCTAGAGAGTTTAGAAATCAATATTTAATAAATAATGTTTATAGAAGTGAAACAGAACCTGGTAAATACTATTGGTATGATTATGGTCAAATTTATAAAGGATTATTAAACTTTGGTGATGGTGATTTCGATAAAAATGTATACTATGCTTATTGTGAAATTGGTCCTGCATATACTAGTGAATTATTAGATTGTTCATTAACTGATCCTAATCATGATTATTGTTTAATAATTAAAGATGAAGATGGTAACGATCAATCAAGAAGTTTCAGAAATTACTTATATAAGAATGGTTATTATGAAGAAGGATCTGATATGTTTAATGACGATGATTATAAAAAAGCTATTGATAAATTCCGTGAAACTATGGAAAATAGATTTAGTATTGAACATGCTTTTGAAAAGAGATCAGAAGAATATAATGCTGAGCAATCAAAAAGTAAATCTGAATTAGATCAGATGATGAGTGATCATAATATGTATGGTCCTACTAGATCTAAAGGAGGAAAATAGATGAACGTTAATTATTATGATATAGATAATAAGAAATATACTATTGCGAATGATTTTACTATTGATAATATTAACTATTTGTTATTAGTTAATTTAGAAGATGAAGATGATGTTTTACTTAGAAAAGTAGATCCTAGCGATGATAATTATTTAATTCCTTTAGATAATGAAGATGAAGTTTATAAAGTGCTTGAAACTATAGAAGAGTAATTACTCTTCTTTTTATATTAAAAAAAACGTCTTATGACGTTTATTCTTCTACTTCAAAGTTTTCTAGATTGCCTTCCTTATTTACTAATTTAGTAATAGCTTCTTCAGCTGATTTTAATTTTGTATCACATTTTTTAGATAATTCCATTGCTTTAGTAAATTCTTTAATTGCATCATCTAGAGGAACTTCTCCCGTTTCTAGCTTTTTTACAATTTCTTCTAAATTTGTTAAATCTTCTTCAAATGTAGATTCTTTTTCCTTTGCCATTTTAACCTCCTATTTTTTATTTTATACTAATAAAAATATATTTATTAGTATCGTAATAATTCCTAGAATAATATAACTTATTTATTTTTTTTATTATTCCATATATTATTGTTATTATTGTAGTTAGTAATAATATGTATGAAATAATTGTATGAGTACTTTTATTAGTTTTCATATAATCTTCTGCTTTTATAGTTTTTTCTTCTTTTGTTTTTATGCTTTTTAAACATTTTTCTTTTTCTGAATTTTGTCCATTATATGCTAGACCTCTTCAATTACTGATTGAATCATTTGGATTTTCATATATTATTTTTTCTAATTTTATATTACTTTAGCATTAATATTTCCATCATTAAATTCAATTTTGATATTATCCCCTTTTTTTATATTCTTTATACTTGTAATTACTTTATTATCTTTTTTTGTTATTGAATATCCTCTTTGTAATGTTTTTAGAGGAGATAGAGTCTCTAATTTAGATAATATATTTATATATTTATTTTTCTTTTTATCAAATAGTATTTCTGGATTTTGTAATATTATTGATGATGTTACTCTTTGATAATTTTTTTCTTTTACATGTATTAAATTAGTTAATGAATATTTTAATCTTTCTAATATTGAATCATAATTCATTTCTTTTGCTTGATATATAGAAATTGGGTTTGTAAATATATAATGCTTTTTTATTTCTTCTAGGTGTTTCTTATTTATATTTATTTTATTTATTAGAGCTTTATTTAATCTTATATTTATTTGATTTATTAATGAAATTACTTCATTTTTTTGTGGTACAGCCATTTCTGCTGCGCCTGTTGGAGTTGGTGCACGTAAGTCTGCTACAAAATCTGCTATAGTAAAGTCTACTTCATGTCCTACTGCTGAGATGATTGGTGTATTACAATTATAGATTGCTCGGGCCACATCTTCTTCATTGAATGGCCATAAGTCTTCTATTGATCCTCCACCTCTTCCAACAATTAATGTATCTAAATTGTAATTATCGGCATTTTTTATTTGTTCTACTATAGTCTCATGGGCTAATTCACCTTGTACTAGTGCTGGAAACAATAATATTTCACATAGTGGCCATCTTCTTTTTATAGTAGATATTATATCTTTAATTGCTGCGCCTGTTGGAGCTGTTACTACTCCTACTCTATTTGGAATTTTTGGAATAGGCTTTTTGTGATCAGTCTTAAATAAACCTTCTTCATCTAGTTTCTTTTTTAATTGTTCATAAGCAATGTATAAATTACCCACTCCATCTTCTAACATTTCATTTACATATATTTGGTAATTTCCTGTAGTTTCAAAAACTGAGATTTTACCAGTAACTAATACTTTCATACCATCTTGTGGTACAAATTTAATATTTTTTGTAGATGAAGAGAACATAATAGCAGATATTCTACTCTTTTCATCTTTTAAAGTAAAATAGAAATGTCCTCGTGAATGTGCTTTAAAATTAGATATTTCTCCTCGCAAGAATACTTCATTTAGATTAATATCATTATCTATTTTGTATTTAATATATCTAGTTAATTGATTAACACTAATATATTTATCATTCATTTATTTTTTCCTCATTATGTAAAACACTATCTAAAATACCATTTATAACTTTTGGAATATCATCATTTGAATATTTTTTAGCTAATTCTATTGCTTCGTCTATTGCAACTTTATTAGGAGTATCTGTATATAATAATTCATATACTCCTAATATAATAATTGCTTGATCTGGAACTGCTAATCTTGAAAATTCCCATTTATCTTTTAGATATTTATTAGAAACTTTAACTATATTATCTTTATTTTCTAGAATTCCTTTTAAAGTATCATAAATGAATTCATCTTTTTCTTCTGTTTGTTCATTAATTAAATCATCTAAATTATAATTAGTATTTGCTTTTTCAAGCATGATAGTTTCATATATAATTTTTATAATTATTTCTCTTTTTTCATTTCTAGTCATTTTTTTCACCTATCTAATTTTATCATATTTTAATGTTATTTTAAATCGTTCATTTCCTTTTTTAGTTCGTATAAATAATTTATTGCTTCCATTGGGGTCATCTCTACTGGATTTATCTCTTTTAGTTTTTGTTCTAGTATTGATTCTTTTGGTATTTCTTCTTCTGTTAATTCAAATAGTGAAGTTTGAGTATATATTTCTTTTTTATTGTTCTTATTTTCGTATACGTTTAGTATTTCATCTGCTCTTTCTATTAATGAATTAGGAAGATGAGCTAGATTAGCAACATGTATACCATAACTTTTATCAATTGGGCCTTTTTTAACTTTATGTAAGAATGTTAATACTCCGTTTTCTTCAATTGCTGAAACGTGAACATTTTCAAGATGATGTAAGTCTCTATCTAGTGAAGTTAATTCATGATAGTGAGTTGAAAACATGGTTTTAGCTTTAATCTTGTCATGAATGTATTCTAATATTGCTTGAGCTAGAGCCATTCCGTCATATGTTGCAGTTCCTCTACCTATTTCATCAAATAATATTAAACTATTTGGAGTTGCTTCTCTTAGTGCTTTATTTGCTTCTTTCATTTCTACCATGAAAGTAGATTCGCCTCCTACTAAGTTATCGCTTGCGCCAATTCTTGTAAAAATTTTATCGAATAATGGAAGAGTTGCACTCTTACATGGCACGAAACAACCTATTTGAGCCATTATTACTGTTATAGCAAATTGTCTCATATATGTTGATTTTCCTGCCATGTTTGGTCCTGTAATTAGTAAGATATTTGTATTTTCATCCATTATTATATTATTTGATACATATCTATCTTTTAATACTTGTTCTATTACTGGATGACGACATTCTATTAATTCTACATTATTTTCATCAATTATATTTGGTCTAACAAATTTATATTTATCTGATACTATTGAGAATGCTTCTAACATATCTATTTCGCTAATAATGTTTGCTGTTTCTTGTAAATCTCTAATATATCTTTTTACTACTTCTCTTATATCCATAAATAATTTATATTCTAAATTAACTATTTTTTCTTCTGCGCCTAATATTATATTTTCTTTTTCTTTAAGTTCTGGAGTTATATATCTTTCTGCATTAGCTAGAGTTTGTTTTCTTTCATATCCAAACTCTTCTTTTACTTCTTTTATTGAGCCTTTTGATACTTCTATGTAATATCCAAAGACTTTGTTATATCCTACTTTTAAGTTCTTTATTCCAGTTCTTTCTCTTTCAACTTGTTCCATATTTATTATGAAATCTTTTGATCCGGTTGATATATCTTTTAATTCATCTAAGTCTTTATTATATCCTTTTTTAATTAGATTACCTTCATGTAGTGTTAAAGGTGCATCTTCTTTAATAGATTTTTCTAATAATTCATATAACTCTTCAAATGTTTTTATTGTTTTATCATATTTTAATTCTTCTAATATTCTTTTTATTTCAGGAAGTACTCCTAATGATTTTTTTAATTGAATTATATCTTTTACATTTAAATTACCATAGTTTATTCTTCCACATAATCTTTCTAAGTCATATACACTTTCTAAAGCTTTTATTAGATCGTCTCTTAGAATAAATTGTGTAGACAATTTTGATACAAAATCATATCTTCTATTTAATTCTTTCTTATTTCTTAAAGGTTCTTCTATATTTGCTTTTAAATATCTAGATCCCATAGCAGTTTTACATTTATCTAATAACCAAAATAAACTATATTGTCTAGTTCTTTCTCTTAGTGTTTCTACTAATTCTAGATTGTTTTTAGTATTAACATCAAATTCTAAGTAGTCAGTTGATTTAATTAATTTTGCTTCTTTTAGATGATGCATATCACCTTTTTTAGTTTCTACTACATAGAATAATAATTGTTTTATAGATAATATTAATCTTTCATCATCTAAATTATTATAAATATATGCATAGTTTTCATCTTCTAATAATTCATCTATTATAGTTACTAAGATATTATATTTTCTTCTTAGATTATCTATTAGTATTCTATCTGTTTCTTCATTTACTATTAATTCTTTTATATTTAATTTTGATATTTTTTGTTCTATTTTTTCATTATCTTTTTCTATTATAGTGGTATTTATTTCTCCGGTTGAGATATCTACGTAACTGAGTACAAATGAATTAGAGTTTTCATAGATACTTCCCATATAATTATTACTTTTAGCATCCATATTTTCATCTAATCTAGTACCTTTAGTAATAATTTGGACTACATCTCTTTTAACCATTCCTTTTGTTTCTTTAGGATCTTCTAGTTGCTCTACTATTGCGACTTTATATCCTTTATCTACTAAATCATTAACGTATGCAGCATATGCATGATGAGGTATTCCACACATAGGAACTCTTTCTTCTAAACCAGCTTGTTTTCCGGTTAGAGTTAGTTCTAATACTCTAGATATTTCTATAGCGTCATCGAAAAACATCTCGTAAAAATCTCCAAGTCTAAAGAATATGATACAGTCATCATATTTTTCTTTAATTTCCATGTATTGCAACATTACTGGACTAAGTTTTGATTTATCTACTTCACTACGTTTCATAATATCACCAACTCTTTTTATTATAACAAATTATTAATTAAAAAAAAGAAAATACTTAATATTTTCTAATTATAAGTATTTTCTTTTTTAAATCTAAATATAAATGAAACTATATTATTTGGAAATTTAGAAATATAATTATTATATTTAGTTACTGAATTATTATAATTAATTATTTTTTTATCTAATTTAGTATTCTTCTTTTTATAGTCTTTTATTAAACTAGTTATTGTTTCATTATCAGTAATATCTTTTCCTAGATTAGATATATTTTTATCTAATTCTTTATTATATTTATTTTTATTATCTACTTTATAGGACTCTCCTAAACTAGTAATATCTTTTTTTAATTCATTAATATAATTATTATTTTGATCTACTACTTTTAATTCTTCTATTATTTTATTTATTATTATTTCTTTTTCATCTATTACTGCTACTAAATTAGAATAATCATTATCTACATTTAGTTTATATTTATTAATTTTTGTATATCCACTGATTAGTAGGTATGCCAATGTTGTTGCGATAATTACAACTAGTATAATTAATAATTTTTTATGTTTCATAGAGACCTTTCTATTTTATATTCTTAAATTTTTTGAATAATTCAATTCTCTTATTAATTCTTTCTTTTCCTAGTATTTGCATGATTGAATATAAATCTGGAGAATTTCTTCTTCCTGTGATAATAACTCTTAATATTTCGCAAACGTCTCCTACATTTCCTTTGAACTTATCTGGATTTTCTTTATATTCTTTATTATTTGATGCATAACCATTTTCTATAGCAAATTTCTTTATTCCTTCAAACCATTCTTCATTAGTTTGATCTAAATTTAGATTTTCTACATATTTTTCTATTAATTCTACATCATACTCTTTATCTGAATCTAATTTAGAATAGTTTTCTTTTTCAAATAATTCATCTAATGCATATGAGAACTCTTCTTTTACATCACTATATTTAGCAATATCTTTTCTAGGTCTTGGTCCTTCTTTTTCGATATTAAAGAATTTTTCTAAATCAGCTTTATTATCTTCCATTAGTTGAGCATATTCTTCATCATGTTTTTTAGCCCATTCTAGAGTTTCTGCATATACTTCTTTACCGTTTTTACGTGAGAAGTATGTTTTACATAAATTAACTAATTTATTTTCATCAAATGATGTTCCACCTACTGCTTGTTTTTCAAATGAGAATTCAAAATCATCAATTGATTTTTCTGGATTATTTAAGTACCACTCTTCAAAATTAGTATTTGTAATTGTTGCTAGATAAAGATGTAGAGCATCTATTGGAATACCATTTTCTTCATAGTATTTTACTCCGAAGAATGGATCTTTTCTTTTAGATATTTTTCTAATATTTCCTGTTTCTTTATCTTTAATAGTTATTGGAGCTATATGACAATAATTAACTGGTTCAAAACCTAATAACTGAAATAATTGTATATGAAGAGGTACACTACTTACCCATTCATCTCCTCTAATAACATGAGTTGTATGCATTAAGTGATCATCTATTGCATGAGCAAAATGATATACAGGTGATCCATCTTTTTTAAGAATTATTGAATCTGTATCATGTTCTGGAAATTTCATTTTTCCTTTAATACAATCAGTTATTTCTACTATATTTTTAGGATTTCCTGGACTTTTTAATCTTATTACATATTCGTCATTATTATCTAGATGTTTTTTTATTTCTTCTAAAGATAAGTCTCTATCTGCTGCATATATTCCATATATACCTATTTTTGTTTTATTTAGTTCTTGTTCTTCTCTTATTGCTTGAATTTCTTCTTCTGTCATAAAACAAGGATAAGCATAATCATTTATAATCATATCTTTTATATATGTTTGATAAATTTCATTTCTTTCACTTTGTATATATGGACCATATTCTCCCCCGTATCCGTATCCTTCTGTAGGAGTGATTTCAAAATCCTTTAAAACTCCAGTAATATTTTCAATACCACCTTCAACCATACGTTTTTGGTCAGTATCTTCTATACGTAGATAGAATACTCCATTACTTTGTTTAGCATATACCATATCAGCAAATGCGCTTAATAAGTTTCCTAAATGTACACTTCCTGTTGGAGAAGGTCCATAACGAGTAACCATTGCATCTTTCGGCAAATCTCTTTTTGGATACTTCTTTTCATAATAATCTCGGTCATGTTTTATATTAGGAAATAATAGATTAGCTAATTCTATTCTTTCTTCCTTTGTCATAAATACACCTCTATATTTTTATTTCTTTATTATGGCTGCCCCAGTTAGATTCGAACTAACGCATCGTTGGGTCAGAGCCAACTGCCTTACCGCTTGGCCATGGGGCAACGTCATTAATAATATATCATAATTAGTACTAAAATTAAAGGATAAAAAAGACCATTAGCAATATAATTTTGCTAATAGTCTATGATGTTTTAATTATCAGAAACTTTTAGCGCTAGATTGATCTAGACTTGCTTTGCTTAGCTTTCCTCCGTGGTTTCTTTCCATATTATTTACTTTTTCAACAATTTGGTTAGCTACTTCAGGAGTTAATTGTTGCTCTAATTCTGAATAATTATTATTTGGTATTAATTCTCCTGTTGTACTCTTGTCCATTGTCATTAACTGTTGTATTTCACTTAAAATTTCATCATGATACTTCCATCCATTTTTTTCTAACTCAGCAATTTTAACTAATGTTTCTGCTTCTGATACGCCAAGTGCTTGGTCTGCTTTTATTCTTAATGATTGCAATTGTTCATATTGTGTACTGTAATTGTATGGTCTTTTATCGTTTTCTAACATAACTTCTTCTGGTGTCATTTCTATTAATGAAGTACTATCTACTAATGATTGATCACCAGATTCTACCATATTAACATAATCACTATAAATATTTTTTGCCATAAAAAATCCTCCTATTTGTTTAAATTATATCTTATGTTTTTTTTTTTGTAAACAATAATAAGAAGTATTTCTACTTCTTATTCTATTACTGGAATAGTTTTTTTATATTTAGTTATAGCATCTACTAAATCATCTTTTTTTGTTATATCAAAGAAGAAATATATTGGAGTTGAAGTTATTACTACTACTGTATGTTTTCTAACTACAATTGCTTTGATTTTACTCCAATCAAAAGTCATTTCAATTCCAAAATAAGACTTATCATGGATTCCTCCACCATCTATTTCAATTTCATTTTTAAATTTAGTATTTTTTCTTATGCAGTACATTTTAATTACAAAAATAACATTAAATATCAGATAAAAGAATGCTATTATAGTTAATGCTAAAGCAATTATTAATAATGGCTTTCTTCCTAATAATGAAAAGATTCCCGCAAACAATAGAATTATTATAGTTATTAATAATACATGTTCACTATAATTATAATTAGGATTTTTATGTGTTTTTAAAATATAATTCTTATTTATCATTACTCCTAATGATTCATTACCACATTTGAAAAAGTTCTTTTTTATATTACTTCTTATTTTCATAAATTACTCCTTCTATTCTTATTTTCATTTTACTAGATGTTAAATCAATTTTCAATATAAATTTATTTTATATTATTTCTTCATCTACTATAGTCTTTAATTTTTTAGAATATGACTTTATATGATTTCCTATTATATCAGTTACTTCTCCTATAGATATAAATGCTGATTCATCCATTTCAGAAACTATCTTTTTTAATTCATATATTTCTATTCTAGTTAGAACACAATATAATATTTCTTTATCTCCAGATAATAGTCCTTTTCCTTCCATCATAGTTGTTGTTCTTCCTAATTTGTTATATATTTCTCTAGCTAGTTCTTTTCCTTTATCAGTTATTATTATTGCAGATTTGGTTTGTTCTAGTCCAGTTGATACTAAATCAATCATTTTAAATGTAATAAAGTAAGTTAATATTGAATAAAGTGCTCTATCTATACCAAATAGAAATGCTGCGACTGTATATACTATTAAATTAAATATTAATATTATTTGTCCTACTGATAAGTTTAATTTCTTTGTTAATACTAATGCAACTGATTCGGTACCATCAACACATCCACCAAATCTTATGACTAGTCCTACTCCAATTCCTAGAAGTGCTCCTCCAAAAACTGTTGCTAGAAGCATCTCATTAGTGATAGGCTCTATTATTTCTAATAATTTAATGAATAGTGAGAAAAATATCATTCCGTAGATTGTTCTTGCTAAAAAGTATTTTCCTAGATGTTTATATCCTATTAATACAAATGGAATATTTATAATTAATACTAATATACTTAAAGAAATACCAGATAATTTACTTATAACCATTGATATTCCAGTAACTCCACCATCTAAAATTGTATTAGGAATTAATAATGTATCTATAGCAAATGCTGCTATTAAAGCTCCTATTGTTATAATAATGTATGATATTACTGTATCTTTTTTCATAGCATCACCTAGTATAATTATACAAAAAAATAACTAGATTTACTAGTTATTTTTAATTTCTATAATTATTTTATGTTGCATCATATTCATAACATGTGGTGTTTTTACTACTATTCATTATTTATATACTAATCTGGTATTTGTTACCTTACAACTATTTGAATTACATGAATCATCTTTCCAAGTACCAGTAGAGTTCCATTTTTGACAACCACATTTTTCTATATTTTTATTCCATCTTTTACATCCACATGGGTCTTCTCTTTTACAAGTGTAATAATCTCGATATACTTTTATTACATCCCCATCGCCATCAAAATAACAAAATGATTCAGAAGTACCTGTGTAATTTGAGTCGCATTCTTGACAAGTGTTTACACCATATCCACCACCTGTACTGTTAGTATTATAGCAATATACTTCAGATGATTCTGAATATCCACATCTTTTATGTGTGCATGTATTTGCTTCTTCACAACCTGCCGCTTCACATCTTTTTCCTTCGTTACATCTTACTTGATAATATTGTCTTTTGTTTTGTACATTATATGAGCATGTATTTGTGTTTCCGGCATTGTCAACTACTGTCCATGTAACGTTGTTTTTTATGTTACTAGTAAATGTTGTACCTGAACTGCCATTACAACTTTGTACACCACTTGATATACCATTTGCCTTAGGATCATCACAGGTCATTGTAACTCTAGCACCTTCTACTCGCCATTGGCCATCACCTTTAATTGAACATGTAGGTGCTTGTGTATCTATTTTTATTGTTAGATTTGCACTATTACAGTTTCCTAGTTTATCACATATTTTGTAATTTTCATTAATTTCTCTATTCGTTTGATTTGTTAATTCATATGTGCAGTTTTCATTCTCTTCTTTAGAAAAATTTATATGTGAACCATTTACTGTTAGAGAATCTTTATTGATTCCAGCATATATATTATTGTTTGTTTTGTCATTTGCTGTAACTATAATTGTTACTGGTTCTTTTATCCAATCATTTGCTGTTGGATTATAATTGTTTCCTGTTGATTCTCCTATTACATTAATTTCTATATCTGGTATTGCATTATCATAGAAATATTGGCAATTTTCAGTTGCAGAATCTTCTTCTAAACTTAATTTGTTTCCTGCTGTACTTCCTTCTTTTTTGAATTCTTCAACTATTCTTACTTTTTTCTCAGCAGTTGAGCTTGCTCCATCTTTTGTATTAAATGTTGTTTTATTTTTTTCTATTTTATTTGGAGTATTATTTACTTTGTCATTATATGTTTTCCATTCATATGTTACATATTGATTTTTTTCTAATCCTGTAATGCTATCAGATGCTTGAACTGTTAGTTCTGGCAATAGCGCCGTTGTATAATATCTATTTCCATCATCACCGATTGTAGCATGGTCATAATTATCTCCATCACATTTTATTGATAGAATTGGTGGGTCATTGTCTTCTCCTGTGTTACAATGATTACTCTTAATGTTTTATTACATGTTAGATATACTTCATAGTATGAAGTTCCTTTTACTTTTCTAATGATTATTCCATTTTTATCATTGTTACATTCGTATCCAGCAATTTTAGTTGTCGTTAGTAGTTTTTTATTTACTAAGTCTACATAGTTAATTGAAGCACAGCCTGTATCACTTCTTCCAAAAAGATCTTCTTCATATTGATCTTCATATGCTTTAGCTGCTTCTAAAACTGCTCTTTCATAATCATCAAATTTTTTCTCTTGATTTTCTCTTTGTAAATTATGAATAGCAGGTAAAGTCATAATCATAATAATTCCACTTATAGTAATAGCAACTAATAATTCAATTAATGTAAATCCGTTTCTATTCTTCATAATCTCACCTATTATTATTCTAACATTAATAAAAAAAAATAACTAGAGTTACTAGTTATTTTTTATGAAATATTATGAAAGATACTCCTTTTTTTTCGTTTTTAATATAAATATCATAATTCATAATATTTAGAGTTTTCTTAACTATTGATAATCCTAATCCAAATTGTCCTTTTACACCTTTTCTAAAAGGAATAAATATTCCTTCTAATAGATCATTATCTATATTTTCTCCATCATTATATACTGTTATTCTATTATTCTTTAGTGTTATTTTAATTTCTTTTTTTGCATATCTAATAGAATTACTTAATAAATTATCTAATATAGTTTCCCAGTTGTCTGTAGTTCCATATATTTTTGATTTTTTGTCTATTTCTGTTTTAAAATTAATGTCTTTATTAGTAAATTTAAATTTATTTACTTCTTCATTAATAATTTCATTTATATTTATTTTTTCTAGTTTTATATCTTTATTATCTTTTAGATAATCTAATTTATTTAGATATAGTAATGATTTTACTTTATTATCTAATTTATTTGTTTGTTCTTTTATTACTTTAATTGCTTCTTTTTCATCTTCTACTCCATCTTCTACTGCTTCTGTATATGATTTAATTACTGTCAATGGAGTTTTAAAATCATGAGATATATTTTGATACATCTGATTACGATATTCTTCTTGATTTTTTAAATATAATCTCATGTCCTCTAAAGCAAGAGCTAAACTTTCAATTTCATCATCTACTTCGAAATGTATATTATGATTGAATTCAGGATTATCTATGTTATCTATTTTTTTCTTTAATTTTTCTATTTTATTAACTACTATTGATGACCATATAGATAGAAGCATTGCGACTAGTGCATATGTTATTAATGCTATTGGGAAAATAGCTGTAAGAGTTTTAGCTTTCATATTTTTAATATAACTGTCATTTGTAATTGCTATTCTAGTATTTTCTCTATTTATTATTTTATAATAATAGTATTTTTGATTATTATATGTAAAATTTCCTTTTTCTTCAGGCATATTTTTAATTAATTTATCTAAATTTTTATAATTGATAATATCATTTAGATTGTCTGATGATGATATTTCTTTTTGTGATATAGAAATATATGCAATTTCTGTATTGATTAGTGTTTGATCTACATTATTATTTATAAATTTTAATGGTTCACTTAAATAGTTATATAAATTAGCTTCAGCTACAGGAGTTATTACTCTTGGAAGGGCTACTCCTAAAGAGATTATAACTATTACAAATGATAAGGTTATTAACCACATAAGTTGTTTACTTAATTTAAATGAATTATTCATCTAGTCTATATCCATATCCATATATTGATTGTACATTGATGTGCATCTTTTTTCTTAATCTTCTTATTAGATCATCTACTACTCTATCTGAACCAAAGTAATTTTCTTGCCATACTTTTTCTAATATTTCTTCTCTTGATAATTGTTTTCCTTTGTTATTAAGTAAATATACTAAAAGATCAAATTCTAGAGTTGTTAATTTTATATCTTTATCTTCTTGTGTTACTTTTCTTTTGTCTAGGTTAATTACGTAATTATCATATTTAATAATATTTTGTTCATTTGATCCATATACTCTTTTTATAATATTATTTACTCTTAATACTAATTCCTTAGGTGAATATGGCTTAGTTATATAATCATCACTTCCAAGTTCTAAGCCTAATATTTTATCAAGGTCTTGATCTCTAGCTGATGTGAATATAACAGGTACTAATTCATCTTGCTTTCTAATTTCTTTTATTATGTCATATCCATTTACATCATCTTTTAACATTATATCTAGAATCCAAATATCTACCTTATTGCCTATATAGTTTATTGCATCTTCACCTTTATCGAAGGTTACTACGTTGTAGTTTGCTTTTTCTAGATACATTTTTATTAATTTAGATAAATCTAATTCATCTTCTACTAAACATATTGTATGCATATAATCACCACCAATAGTATAACATTATTTTAATTTATATTTCTACTTCTAC